>JASHOB010000071.1 GCA_030041335.1 Alphaproteobacteria bacterium
ATGCCGTTGCCGAAGCCCGGGCCAAGATGGAACAAAGTGCAGGCGGGCTTTTCCGCCATCCGCGCATAGCCGTCTGCAGCACCCGAGACGACGCCCTCGAATAGCGCCAGCACGCAACGCATCTCGGCGACACGATCGAGCGCCGCAACGAAATGCATCTCCGACGTACCGGGATTGGCAAAGCAGACCTCGACACCGTTTGCGACCAGCGTGCGAACCAGGCTTTCGGCTCCGTCCATCCTCACATCTCCACTCGGGCGCCGGGTAATCGGGACGCTCTACCCGAAGCGTGGCCCAACATGTTTTTGCACCGCAGTGCGCTCCAAACCATGGGCCTTTGCGCCGCTGACGCAAACCGCAAGGCGCGATCGCGGCGGTCAGCCCGTGGGTGCGGAAGGCCGGCCCGCAAATGTCCTGCCGACGCTGTCTTCACGACCCGCCGGCCTCAAGTCGCCAACGTAGCATCCGCGATCCGGCGCCGGTACCCCGACGCATGGGCCCGCGCCGCCGTCGCTGCGCCTCACCCGCGCAGCGACATTGTGCCAGACCTCACATGATGACGCCTCGAACTCGCTCCGAGTCGGTCAAAAATGGCCTGGTTCGCCGGCGGCTACTGCCCTGTCGGGTTGCCGAGATAGTCCACCATCGGAATCGTCTCGAACTCAACAGTGACATACTGGCCGCCCTGCTTTTCAACACGACGCATATAGACGTTCTGCACGATCTGGCGTGTTTTGGGGTCGATCCTCACCGGGCCCTTGGGGCTGTCGGCGGTCTGCCACTTGCTCAGAAAGGCGATCCCCTCCTCGCCCGTGAAGCGCCCCTTGGTGGCCTTTACCAGGTCGAAGATGGCCGACATGCCATCCCAGGCATCGGCAGTTTCGAAGTCCGGTCGCTTGCCGTCGGTATAGATTTTTTGGTAGGCGGCAACGAACGCCTTGTTGGCGGGCCGCGGCGAAAACGATGAGTAGACGCCCGAGGTCACCAGGCCAAGCGCCAGGTCGCCCATATTCACCAGTTCCTCGTCCGGAACCAGATCCTCGGTCGAAACGAACGGAATCTTGGCGGCCGGAAAACCGACATCGGCCGAGGCTTTCAGGAGTTGTGTGGCCGTCGGACCGGCAGGAACAAAGGTATAGACCACATCGGGATGCGTGTCCTTGATGCGCAAGAGGAACGGCGCGAAATCAGCGACGTTCGGCGGCGGCGGGAAGGTCACCTGACCAACGATCTTCCCGCCGGCTTCGGTGAAGCCCTTGATGAAGGCATCACGACCCTCTTGGCCGGGCGCATAATCGCTGACCGCGGTGTAGGCGGTCTTGTAGCCGTGTTTGGCCGCCCATTTCGCCAACGGATAGGCTTGTTGCGTGAGCGTGAAGGAGGTGCGGATGGCATAAGGGTGCCGCGTCACTGGAATTGCCGCGGCGTTGGTATCGACGAACGGTACCTTCGCCTGGCTCGCCACCGGCGCCACCGCCATGGCATTCGGCGACCAGACGGTTCCGATCAACAATTGAACATGGTCGCGGACAATCAGCTCGGATGCCAGGCGCTTTGCCACATCGGGCTTTGCCCCGGTGTCGTCGCGTCGGATCAATTGGATCGTGACGCCGGGCGGAAGATCCTTCTGGTGTGTTTGATAGTAGGCCTGCAGGCCGCGCTCCATCATGTCGCCCTGGGCGACGTTCGGGCCGGAATAGGTGTTGATGACGCCGACCTTGACCACGGTCTGGGCATCGGCGGTCGATAGCGCTGCGGCGGCCAATACCGAAGCGACGGCGCAAGCCGACAGAACAATCGAACGGTGCTTCATTCTTTGCTCCCTGAAGCCGGACCAGTCGCAATGACCGGATCGACGGCACGTTGCTCTTGTTTCCGGGAGCCAATATAGGGGGCGGCACCTCCGAGAGGCAATGCGCAAGGCGCTAGGCTCGGCGCCGGGCCGCGCGTAAATCGTTACTTGGCGGCGCCCGCGACTTGCTCGTCCGCTGTCGCGACAGCGGGCGGCAAGGCAATCGAAGGCGCCGCATTCGGCGACAGCGAGACCAGGTTCTTAGTCGGAACGCGAAGGCCGAAAATGCTGAGCGCACGATACGCCGCGACGTAGACCTTGCCGTTGGCGACGACGGGCATGACGTTGGCGGTGCCGTCGAAATTGGGCCAGGTGCCTGCGGGCTCCGAGAAGAGCCGGGTCGCATTGGTGGCATCGTAGGCGTGAAGGGTGACATTGCGCGGGCCGTCGTTAGGCGGATGGCTCACCGCCCAAATGATCGTATTGTCCGTGCCATTCGACGAAATCATCGTCATAAAGCCGGGAAACTGGCCGCTGTTGAGCGGATGAGAGGTGACCTCGCGCTCGAGCCGCACGGTCGTCGCCGAAGCGACGACCTTCCAGACCATGATATTGACGCCGCCGCTGGTGACAACGCGCGGCGTGCCGTCGCGACCGACAAAATAGGACTGCACGCAAAAACATCCGCCGATCGCGTACTTGCCAACCACTTTGTCCGCACCGTTCGCGCTAAAGCCACCCAAATGGTCGCGGTCGAGAAGATAGAGCATGCCGTCCTTGCCGGCCGCCGTGGCGAGATGTGGCAGCGGCCCGTCCTGGTCGGGCAGCAACATGATACCGCCTGCACCAAAATCGAGATCAGCAGCATCGAGCTCGTCGCGATTCTGCGGCGTGAAATATTCCGACACGAGCCGCAGATCGCCCGAAACGGCGGCAACGCTCTCGCTCATCTCGCGCTCGCCGGCGGGGGCGCCGTTGGGAACTTCGATCTTGTTGCCCGTCACCATGTAAAGCCGCCCGGTGGTGTCCGAGGCTGGCGCCGAACCGGACATCCAGATCGAAGACAGGAACCAGGCCAGCGCGCCGGCTGCCTTGCGATCAACAAAGGGATGCGAGGGCAGCGGTTTCAGCGTGTCCTGCTGCCAGCCCATCACCCAGCCGCGCGAAGCGCTGGTCTTCAGGTCACAGAAGCTGGCAAAGGCGGCATAGACATTGCCGTTCGCCAACGCGAGCCCGGCGCGTTGCCGATTGACGCGGGCGTCAAAGCGCACCGGATCGCTCTGCGACGCATTGACGACGCTCTTGATCACGCGCGAAGCGATGCGGTCCTGAAGGTTGCGCAGGCTCAGCGCATGGATCCGGTAGGTCGGCGTCCCGTTCTCGAGCGTGTAGGAGACCAGGTACATGGTCTCGTGCGCGAGGTCGATGGCCGGCGTCGACGCGATGCCGATGGTCTGGCCGTTGTTCAGGCAGCCGCCCGGCAGCATCGAGCGCGGCACGGCCGGTCCGAGATTGACATGCAGCAGCTGTTCGCCCGACGAGGGGTCGAAGGCATAGACGCTGTTCGCCTCGGTGACGACGTAGACGACATCGGAAATGCTGGAGCGCCCATCAATCGGCTGGTCGCTGACCACCAGCGGCTGGGCGTCGACCTGATCGTCGAGATCGATCGAGCGCAACAGGCCGAATGACCGGCTGGCGACCTGCTGGGGCGTGAGCTGCGTCTCGGTGCTGTTCCAGCCCGTGCGCATGGCGTCGCCGTGATAGGTGGTGACATCGGTGCCGGCGCCGGCCGCCGCGGGGATGAACGCCGCCACCAGCGCGACGGCCAGGCTGCGCAGGGCGGTGTTACACAATGTCGCTGTTCCCCACTTCACGTGCCGTCGATCCATTGGCATGGCTGTCCACAACCGAATTACGCGAAACGCTCGGCCGCCATCCCCAATCGACCGAAAAACGTGATGCGCCCGGCCCGGAACAAGCCTGCCATGCAAACCCAATGCCTGAGGGCGCAGCGGCCCGCCATTCTTTCGGCGGTGCCAATTCTACAACGGGTGAGGAGCCGCTTTGCTTCCCCAAGATCGCGGAGAAAAGGCGCGGGCACCACTGGCAGGACCTATCCATCCTAGCGCGAGACGATGCGCCCTAGGGTTGCAACGCCGATTCGCACTTCCTAGACTCTTTCGCCTCTGTGCAACAATTGCCCAAAAGGCCCACAATGCTCGACCAAAGTTGCCGCGAATTTTGCCTCGTTTCGCGGGTCGGGATCGATCAACTTATCGTGTTGCGCCACAGCGTCGTCTCTTGCGCGGCCGGCACTTCCGCCGGTTCGGCCAGCAATTCCGCCGAGTCGCTTGTGATCGGGCACGCACAAACCCTCCCGTCGCGAGGCGAGGGTTTGCGTTGAACGTCGGCGCTATTGAAGGATCAACGGCACTTCGGCGCCAACCGGGGCGCCCGAATCGACATCGCGGGAACCCGCGCTCAAGGAGCGCCAATCGGCGTCGACCGAAAAGATGTGCGAGGCCGAGCGCACCCGGTCGAGCTTCACATTGTCGACATTGGCCGGGACCGCTTTCCGGTCGCGCAGCGCCACCACTGCTTCGAGCAGCTGGCGCCGGACCAGCGCCACCTGCGCGTCCGAGGAGCCGAGATGCTCCTTGGTGCGATCGTATAACGGCTCGCCGTCGGCGCTGCACATCAGCTCGGTCATGGCGCGGTCCTGCAGATTGCCAATGAAGGGAATGCCGTTGAACATGGTCTTTTTTTCCTCTTGCAGATCGCGCATGTAATCGTTGCGCTTGTTGGCCTTGGTGAGGAAGTAGCTCCGCGGGTCTTCGGTGCGGGGGACGAAGCCGCCGAGCTCCTCGAAGCCGAGGACGCGATTCTCCTCCGGCGTGATCTTGCGCAGCGGGTGAGCGCGGTGCGAAATCAGCATGGCGTAATGATCGTCGAGCGGCACGAACGAGCGCAAATTGACGGTGCCGTCCCCGGTCGTGATCATGGTGTGGAACGGGAAAATGAACTGGTTGATGCGATGCCAGTCCTCATTGTTCCGGTAGCGGCGCTTTGCGGTGTAGTAAGCGCCGTATTCGGTCGGTTGCACATCCAAGAGCGGGGGATCGGGATCGGGCGACCAGAAGCCGCGAATACCGTATTGCGGCTTTGGACTGTCCTCTTTCAGCCGGCTGTGCAGGAAATTGAGGTGGGCCGAATCGAGATCGCCTTCCAGATTCTGCAGCCAGTTGGCTTCTTCCATCATGATCGACGGCTCGCCGACATTGTCGTTGGGCAGCGTGTTGATCTCAAACGCCGGAAACGGCGGTGGCTCCTTGCGCGGCCCCATATAGATCCACACCATCTTGTTGACATCGCGGCACGGAAAGGCGCGGGCCTTGATCGAACTCTGGAAGCGCATGCGGCGCTCCATGGGCTCCGTCGGGGCGTCGACGCAATTGCCCTCGAGATCGAATTTCCAGCCGTGATAGGCGCAGCGAAGGCCGCAATCCTCGTTGCGCCCGAAATAGAGGCTAGCGCCGCGGTGCGGGCAGGCTTCGGCGATGGCACCCATGCGTCCCTTCGTGTCGCGGTACATGACGATGTTCTCGCCGAGCAGGCGCATGCGCTTGGGCGGGCTGTCGGGGCCGGGGAACTCGTTCGACGGCAGCGCCGGGATCCAGAATTCGCGCATCAGCGCGCCCATCGGGGTTCCCGGTCCGACGCGGCACAACAGTTCATTATTCTCGCGAGATAGCACGGGGGGCTTCCTCCAAGGATGGTTGTTGCCACCATTAAGCCAAGGGACAAAGCGAGGCGCTAGCGGCAATTTCGCAGGACGGAAATGCCGCCCTGCTGCATTCCAGACCGCCATCCGGTGCAACTGTCATCCACCGGGCGCTTGTGCTAGCCTCGAGTGAGCTTGGCAATCGGGCTTTTGGAGCACCGCGATGATTTCCCTCACCGTCAACGGTAAATCCTATCAGTTCGATCTTGAACCGGAGACCCCATTGCTCTGGGTTTTGCGCGACGAGATCGGTCTTACCGGTACCAAATACGGCTGCGGCATTGCCGAATGCGGGGCTTGCACGGTCGAGATCGATGGCCGCGCCATGCGCTCCTGCTCGGCGCCGATCGGGGCACTGGACGGCGCCCACGTCGTCACCATCGAGGGCCTGTCGCCAGACGCGTCGCATCCGGTGCAGAAGGCCTGGATCGAGGAGGACGTCCCGCAATGCGGCTATTGCCAGTCGGGCCAGATCATGGCGGTGGCGGCGTTTCTCAAGAACAACCCCAATCCGACCGACGACGAGATCAATGCCAACATCACCAACATCTGCCGCTGCGGTACCTATGAGCGGCTGCGCCGCGGCATCCATCGCGCCGCCGCGCTGATGAAGGCGTAAGGAGGACCGCATCATGGACGGCAGCATTGGTTCTCTGACGCGGCGCAAATTCCTCGTCACCGGCATGACCGCAAGCGGCGGCCTCGCCGTCGGCATCAGCGCCCTGCCACGCCTCGCCGGCGCCGCGACCGTGTCGGCGACGCCGTGGGACGATGACGGCACCGCC
The DNA here is from genome assembly GCA_030041335.1 of Alphaproteobacteria bacterium. GTDB lineage: Bacteria > Pseudomonadota > Alphaproteobacteria > ATCC43930 > CGMCC-115725 > JAATGI01. The sequence goes on from JASHOB010000071.1 coordinate 6,362, forward strand.
GCCAACGAACTCGACGCCTGGATCGCGATCGATCCTGACGATTCGGTGCTGATACGCTATCAGCGCTCGGAAATGGGCCAAGGCAGCATGACGGCGCTGATCATGTGCGTCGCCGAGGAGCTGCAATGCGACTGGTCGAAGGTCAGGACTGAATACGCGTCGGCCAACCGCAGCATCCGCGAGCACAATGTCTACGGCGACCAGGCCTCGGTCGGCAGCCGCACGGTGCGCGAATCCCATTTGTTGATGCAGCGGATCGGCGCCAATGCGCGCGAGCGGCTGATTCAGGCCGCGGCGGCGCGCTGGCAGGTGCCGACGGGCGAATGCGCGGCAGCGAACAGCGTCGTCACCCACCAACCCTCGGGCAAGCAACTGCGCTTCGGCGAGCTCGTCGGCGATGCCGCCAAACTCAAGCTCAACCACGAGCCGGCGATCAAGGAGCCGCCGCAATACACGCTGATCGGCCAGCCGACGAAGCGCGTCGACGTGCCGCTCAAGGTTAATGGCACCGCGATTTACGGCATCGACATCAAGGTCCCGGGCATGCTCTTTGCGGCGATCGAGAGTTGCCCGGTGCCGACCGGCAAGCTCGCCTCGGTTGACGAAAGCCCGGTGCAAGGCATGCGCGGCGTCGTCAAGGTGGTGAAGCTGCCGGACGCGGTCGCGGTGGTTGCCGACCGCTATTGGCGCGCCAAGCAGGCGCTCGCCAAGCTAGAGCCGGAATGGAGCACCGGCGCGCTCGCGACAACCGACAGTGCGCAGTTCAGCAGCACCTATCGTGCGGTCGTCGAGACACCAGGCGCGGTCGCGCGCAACAACGGCGATACCGGCCAGGCGATCGCCGGCGCCGCCACCAAGCTCGACGCGGTCTATGAAGTGCCCTATCTCGCGCACGCCACGATGGAGCCGCTCAACGCGACGGCCTATTGGCAGGCGGACCGGCTCGATATCTGGGTCGGCACCCAGATGGCCAACAACACGCTGAAGGGATTGGCCGGCATCCTCAAGCTCAAGCCCGAGCAGGTGCATGTTCACAACGCCTTCCTCGGTGGCGGCTTCGGCCGGCGTGGCGGTATTGACGAGGGGCTGCAAGCCGCGTTCGTTTCGCGAGCCGTCGGCAAGCCGGTAAAGCTGGTCTGGTCGCGCGAGCAGGATATGCGCCACGACCGCTACCGCCCTATGGCCGTTATCAAACTGCAGGCCGGTCTCGATGCCGGCGGCAAGCCAGTGGCCCTGTTCGCACGCACCGCGGTCGGCTCCCTGTTCCGCGGTATGGGCCTGGGCAAGATGGTCAAGAACGGCGTCGAGCCGATGGCGATCGACGCGCTCGCCACCAATCCCTACGACATCGCCAATCAGCGCATCGAAGTGCATCTCAAGGACACGCACATCCCGGTGAGCTTCTGGCGCTCGGTTGGTGCATCCCAGAACGCCTTTTTCCTCGAAAGCTTCATCGACGAGATGGCGCATGCCGCCGGCAAGGACCCAGTCGCCTTCCGCCGCGCCATGCTCGGTCACCGGCCGGATTGGATGAAGGTGCTCGACACGCTCGCCGAGAAAAGCAATTGGGGCACGCCGATGGCGCCGGGCAAGGGCCGCGGTATCGGCATCACCGAGTGTTTCGGCAGCGTCGTCGGCTGCGTCGCCGAGATCGACCTCACACCGCAAGGCAAGCTCAAGGTCGAGCGCGTGGTCTATGCGATCGATTGCGGTCACGCGGTCAACCCGCTGACCGTCGCCGAGCAGTTGGAAGGCGGTACCATCTTCGGTCTGACCGCGGCGCTCTTCGGCAAGATCAGCGTTAAGAACGGTGCCATCGAGCAGGGCAATTTCGACAGCTACCAGATGGTGCGTCTCGCCCAGGCACCGCGCACCGAGGTGCATCTCGCGCTCACCGGCGGGAAGAAATGGGGCGGCGTCGGCGAGCCGGGCACCGCGCCGATCGCGCCCGCTGTCGCTAACGCGATCTTCGCGGTAACCGGCAAGCGCATTCGCCGTCTGCCGCTCATGGATCAAGATCTCACGACGCGCACCGCAAGCCTGTAGCACAGACCGCAGGGGGAGGGATTGCCGTGAGGAGGCAGCCATGGATGGAAACCGTCTCTCCCGCCGCCAGTTTCTCGTCACCGGCGTAACGGTCAGCGGCGGCCTCGCCGTCGGCATCAGCGCGCTGCCGCGCCTCGCCGGCGCTGCGACCGTGTCGGCGACGCCGTGGGACGATGACGCCGCCGCCAACGAACTCGACGCCTGGATTGCGATCGAACCGGACGATAGCGTCCTGGTACGCTATCAGCGCGCCGAAATGGGGCAAGGCAGCATGACGGCGCTGATCATGTGCGTCGCCGAGGAGCTGCAATGCGACTGGTCGAAGGTCAGGACTGAATACGCCTCGCCCAATCGCAACATCCGCGAGCACAATGTCTACGGCAATCAGGGTTCGGGTGGCAGCCGCACCGTGCGCGAATCCCATTTCCTGATGCAGCGGATCGGTGCCAATGCGCGCGAGCGGCTGATTCAGGCCGCGGCGGCCCGCTGGCAGGTGCCGACGGGCGAATGCGCGGCAGCGAACAGCGTCGTCACCCACCAACCCTCGGGCAAGCAACTGCGCTTCGGCGAGCTCGTCGGCGATGCCGCCAAACTCAAGCTCAACCAGGAGCCGGCGATCAAGGAGCCGCCGCAATACACGCTGATCGGCCAGCCGACGAAGCGCGTCGACGTGCCGCTCAAGGTCAATGGCACCGCGATCTTTGGGATCGATGTGCGCGTTCCGGGCATGCTCTATGCCGCGATTCAGGCTTGTCCGGTGCCTGGCGGAAAACTCCGCGCCGTCGACAAAGCGCCGGCGCTGGGCGCGCGGGGCGTCGTCAAGGTGGTGCCGCTGCCCAATGCCGTGGCCGTAATCGCGGACCGCTATTGGCGCGCCAAGCAGGCGCTGGCCAAACTGCAGCCGGAATGGGATGTCGGCAACGCAGGCCAAACCGACAGCGCGCAATTCAATCAACAGTATCGCGGCCTCCTTGACCGACCGGGCGCCGTGGCGCGCAATCAGGGCGACGTCGATCGTGTCATTCCCGGCGCCGCCAAGCGGCTCGAAGCGGAATACGAAGTACCGCTCCTCGCCCACGCGACCATGGAGCCACTCAACGCCACCGCATCCTGGCGACCGGACCGGCTCGATCTGTGGGTCGGCACCCAGGCCGCCGACCGCACGCTGCACGATATGGCGCGATTGACTGGCCTCAAGCCCGAGCAGGTCTACGTCCATAACGCCTTCCTCGGCGGCGGTTTCGGCCGGCGTCACGGCGTCGATGAAGGCATGCAGGCGGCGCTTTTGTCGAAGGCGGTTGGCAAGCCGGTGAAGCTGATCTGGTCGCGCGAGGAAGATATGCGCCAGGATCGCTATCGGCCACAGGCAGCGATCCGCTTCGCCGCCGGGCTCGACGGCGACGGCAAGCCGATTGGCTTGTCGGCGCGGGTTGCGGTCGCGTCAATATTCCGCGACATGGGACGCGCCGAATTGATCAAGCACGGGGTCGAGCCGCCCGCCGTCGAAGGCCTGGCGAACAATCCCTATGCCATCGCCAATCAGCGGGTCGAATGCCACCTCTACAACACGCACATCCCGGTCTGGCCATGGCGCTCGGTCGGCTCATCGCAGAACGCCTTTTTCATTGAAAGTTTTATCGACGAGATGGCCCATGCCGCGGGCAGCGACCCGGTCACGTTCCGCCGCGCGCTCTTGGGCCATCGCCCTGATTGGATCAAGGTGCTCGACACGCTCGCCGCCAACAGCAATTGGGGAGCGCCGATGCCGGCCGGCAAGGGCCGGGGTCTCGCCATCCATGAATGTTTCGGCAGCGTCGTCGGCGCGGTCGCGGAGGTCGATGTCTCGCCGCAAGGCCGGCTCAAAGTCGAACGCGTGGTCTATGCCACCGATTGCGGCCATGCCGTCAACCCGCTCACCATCGAGGAGCAGATGGAAGGCGCCACTGTTTTCGGCCTTACCGCGGCGCTCTACGGCAAGATCACGGTGAAAAACGGCGCGGTCGAGCAGGGCAATTTTGATTCCTATCAGATGGTCCGGCTGGTGGAGGCACCGCGTACCGAGGTGCATCTGGCACTGACGGGCGGCAAGAAATGGGGCGGTGTCGGCGAGCCCGGCACCGCGCCGATCGCGCCGGCGGTCGCCAACGCGATCTTTGCCGCCACTGGCAAGCGCATCCGCCGTCTGCCATTGGTAGACCAGGATTTGTCGTATCAACGCACCGCCAGTCTCTGAGACTCGCGTCCGCCCGCGCGCCCGGTGACGGAACTCGCCGCGGGAGGGGTTCGTCAGCGCATCTTCAGAATCACCACCTGATCGCTGGACGGGTCGGTCGCCTTGCGGAACTGAGCGACCTGGTCTGCCGTCACCGCGCTCGCGTGGTTGCCCCAGGCCTGACGGATGAAGGTCACGACGTCCGCAATCTCCTGATCGGACAGGTTGATGCGGAACTCGGGCATGCGGTAGGCGTCGGGCGTGCCCTTGACCACGATCTGGTTTGAGCCGTTCAGCACGATATTGATCAGCGACGACGGGTCGTTGTCCAAGAGGGTCGGGTTGCCCGCAAGGGGCGGCAGGAACGGGGCGAAGCCCATGCCGGTATCGACGTGGCACGATACGCACTGGCCCAGATAGATCGCGGCGCCGCGATCCATTGGATGGCCGTCGCGCAGCATCTTGGTGGTGGCATCGTCATAGGCCCACACCGGCTGATTCGGCGACGTCGCCGGCAGCGATTTCAGGTAGGTCGCCATGGCGTCGAGGTCGGCGTCGGAGAGATAAGGCGAGGAATTGTTGATGACGTCGATCATCGAGCCGAACACCGCGCCGTCATGATTGTGTCCGGTCTTGAGGAACCGCACGAGATCGGCCTTGGACCACCGCCCGAGCCCGGCATTGACGTCGCCGCGTAAATTGGGCGCCGACCAGAAATCGAGCATGGTGCCGCCGAGATAAGCGTCGCTGCTTTCGTCGTATGCCTTTTCGTTCCAGGCGAGGCCGCGCGGCGTGTGGCAGGCGCCACAATGGCCGAGGCCCTGTACCAGATAGGCGCCGCGGTTCCAGTCCGCGCTCTCGCCGCTCTTGGGCTCGTACACCGCGTGATCCATGAATACGACGTTCCATAACGCCAGCGGCCAGCGCATGTTGAGGGGCCAAGGGATCTCGCTCGGCCGGTTCTCCTGGTGCACCGGCGGCACCTCCTTCATGAAGAAATCGTAGAGCGCGCTCACATCCTCGTCGGTGAGCTTGGCGTAGGAGGGATAGGGCATCGCCGGATAAAGTTGATGCCCGTCCCGGGCCACGCCGCGCCGGATGGCGTTGTCAAAATCGGCAAGGGTGTAGGAGCCGATGCCGGTCTCCTTGTCCGGCGTGATATTGGTCGAATAGATGTTGCCGAGCGGCGTGCCCATTTTGAGGCCGCCCGCGAACGCCTTGCCGCCGGCCACGGAATGGCAGGCGACGCAATCGCCCGCGCGCGCGAGATATTCGCCGCGATCCGTCGCCGCCCGGGCGGCTCCGACCATCGCGCCGAAGATTATCGTGAGGGTAACAAAAAAAAGGCAAAAGCCGCCCTGCCGCGTCATTGTTTTGACCCGCGTTGGTTGCTCAAACGCGGCGAAGTCTAGGCCGTGTTCCGGCCGGATTCGCTATGTATGTTGAAATATAACGTACGTCCTGTCGCCGTCGCGGCCGCGGCACGGTCCTCGCCCGCCTGCCCTAACGGCGCATTTGACTCGATATATCCTCTGAAATATACCGTAAGCGGCGTTAACGCGGCCGCCCGGTCGCGACAACAAAATCGCCACGTCGAGGGAGCAACGAATGCACAAGCGATCGATCCTGCTCGCAACCGCGGCTCTGGCGGCGGTAAGCGCCGGCGCCGCGGCGGCCACAGTGACCATCCCGGGCGATCACGTCTTCCCCGAAAGCATGACCCAAACGACGGACGGCACGCTCTATTTCAGCAGCATCGGCGAAGGCGCGATTTTCGTGGCACCCGCGGGCACCGCGACGGCCAAATATTTCGTCAAGCCGAATTCGCATCTGCGTTCGGTTACCGGCGTCCTTGCCGACGAGAAATCGAACACGCTTTATGCCTGTACCAATGATTGGAGCATGTTCGGCATCACCACCGCGGGCGGCAAGGGTCCGCCGGCGGTCAAAGCGTTCGATCTCAAGACCGGTGCCGACAAGGGCACCTACGTGTTTCCTGGCAATGTCGGGTTCTGCAACGACATCGCGGTCGGCAAGGACGGCGCCGCCTATGTCACGGATTCGATCCTACCGCGCGTGCTGCGCTTGGCGCGCGGTGCCAAGACGCTCGAGGTCTGGGTACTGAACCCGATCTTCGGCACGAAGGGCATCAATCTCGACGGCATCGCGTTCGGCACCGACGGCAATTGCTATGTCACCGGCTTCACCGACAACAAACTTTTCAAGATCGCGGTCGAGAGCGGCATGAAGGCGGGCCCGGTGACCGAGCTCGCGCCCCTCGACAATGTCGTCAATCCGGACGGCTTCCGTCCGCTGATGGGCGGCACGGGCAATCGGTTTCTCCTTGCCGAGGGCGGCCACATCAGCCTCGTCACCGTCGACGGTCCGCAATTCAATTCGCGGGTGTTGGCCGACGCGCCGGGTTCGGTCTCGGTCGGCCAGCACGGCAAAACCGGATGGGTGCTCGAGGGCCAGCTCAGGTACATTTTTGATCCGAAGCTCAAGGGCCAGAAGCCCGGACCGTTCATTGCGCAATCTGTCGCTTTGCCGTGACGATCGGATCCGACCGGTATTTTTCACGATCTCGCGAACCGCAGCGCAATGCCGGCGGAACCGTGCCAGACGCGCCGCAGCGATCGCGCCGGGGTGACGGTTGTCGCTCGCCCTCCACCCGCCTTTCGCCGCGGTGACCGAGACGCGTTCGAGGACGAAGCCAACGCAGAAGGAGACATGCGATGACCACCTTCACTCACACCATCGACGGCGTCGCCGAGAGCAGCGACCAACACTTCGACGTGATCAATCCGGCCACCGCAGCGGCGTTCGCACAGTGCCCGTCGGTCTCGCGCGATCAGCTCGACCGCGCCGTCGCGGCGGCGCGGTCGGCGTTTGAAAGCTGGAGCAAGCTCCCGCCCGCGGTACGGCGCGAGCATATCGCGAATTTCGCGCACGGACTTGCGGCAAAGATCGACGCGATCGGCCCGGTGCTGACGCGCGAGCAGGGCAAGCCGCTGGGCCAGGCAAAGTGGGAGATCGGCGGCGCGGTCCACGAGCTCGAGGAAATGTGCAAAATGGACCTGCCCTACCAGCTCATCCGCGACGACGGCAAGCATCGCGTCGAGCTGATCTATCATCCGATCGGCGTGGTCGGCGCCATCACGCCGTGGAACTTCCCGATCATCCTCGCCGCGCACAAGATTGCGCACGGGCTCTATGCCGGCAACACAATGGTGTTGAAGCCGTCGCCCTACACACCGCTCGCCACCCTGCTGATGGGGGAAGTCGCGCGCACCGCGCTGCCGCGCGGTGTGCTCAATGTGGTCGCCGGTGGCAATGAGGTCGGCCAATGGATGACGGAACACGAGGGCATCGACCGGATCTCGTTCACCGGCTCGGTCCCGACCGGCAAGAAGGTGCTGGCGAGCGCCTCGGGCACGCTCAAGCGCGTGACCCTCGAACTCGGCGGCAACGACCCGGCGATCGTGCTCGACGACGCCGACCTCGCCGCGATCACGCCGAACCTGTTCCGTGGCGCGTTCCTCAACGCCGGCCAGATCTGCATGGCGGTGAAGCGCATCTACGCTCCCGAGAAGCTCTACGAGCCGCTGATCGAAGGCCTCGCCAAGCTGGCGCAGGCGCATCGCGTCGGCGACGGGTTCGAAGACGGCGTCGAGATGGGGCCGCTCCAGAACAAGATGCAGTTCGACAAGGTCAACGCCATCCTCGAGGACACGAAGAAGCACAGCGGGGTGCGTGTCGCCGCGGGCGGCCACACGCTCAACCGACCCGGCTACTTCATCGCCCCGACCGTGGTCGCGGCGCCGCACGACGATATGCGCCTCGTCCGCGAGGAACAGTTCGGTCCGGTGGTGCCGGTGATGAAGTACCGGGAACTCGACGACGCGGTGCGCCGCGCCAACGACACGCGCTTCGGCCTGTGCGCGTCGGTGTGGACCACCAACCCGCCGAAGGGCGCCGAGGTGGCGAAGAGGATCGAGGCCGGCACGGTGTGGGTCAATCACCATGTCGGGAGCGAAGCCGACATGCCGTTCGGCGGCTTCAAGGAATCGGGCGTCGGCCGCGAGCTCGGCGCGATCGGGCTCGCCTCCTACCTGGAGCCCCAGGTCGTCAAGGTCCCGCTGGCATAGTTCGCGCCGCTACCCGGCTGCGTCCTTCGAAGCCGGGGAGTGATGATCTCCTCGCGAAGGCCGTGCTGCCCGTTCATGCCCGCAGCGCTGCAAGCACCTGGTCGGGACGCTCGGCCATCAGCAGATGGCCCGCGCCCCTAAGCGCCACCGTCCGCGCCCCGGGCAATGCCGCGGCGAGCGCTCGGCCAGCCTTCAACGGTGTCATCAGGTCGCGCTCGCCGAGAATCACGCTCGCCGGCACCGCGACCCGCATGGCGGCGGCGAGCGCGTCCTGATAATCGTTGCAGGCGCTGAGGTCATTGAACAGCACGCCGGGCCGGCTCGCCGCGAGCACGCGCCGCGCGCCGCCCAGCATCCACAGGCCAGGAGCGAGGCTGCCGCCAAGGGTCGCGGCTGGGCCCAATCCCCACAACGCCACCATGTCGATCGAGGCGTGCTGATTCGTCGCGGCCGCCTTAAGCAAGTCGGCGCCGACCGCCATCGGGGCACCGGTGCCGATCAGGCCCAGCGCCGAGACCCGCGCGGGATGCCGCGCTGCGGTCTCGAGCGCCACCAGCGAGCCCATCGAGTGACCGATCACCCATGCTCTCGCCGCGCCCGCCGTCGCGATCAAGGCTGCGATCCAATCCGCCATGGTGCCGATTGTCGCCAGCGGTTCGCCCGCCGAGCGGCCGTGTCCGGGCAGATCGGGCGCGAGCACGGCGTGGCCGTGATGCGCGAACCAGCGGCTATGCAGCGCCCACACCGAATGATCCATGCCGCCGCCGTGGATCAGCACCACCGCCGGCAAGGCCGCGTCGAAGTCGCGCCCGCCCGTCGCGACCTCAGCATCGATGCCATCGACATTGAGCCGCATGGTTATGCCCGCTGCGAGGCGCGCAGCGCCTGACCGAGATCGTCGACAATATCCTGTGCGCCTTCAATGCCGACCGAGAGCCGGACCAGTTCCTCGCCGACGCCCGCCGCCTTGAGCTGCGCCGCGTCCATCTGCTGATGGGTCGTGCTGGCGGGATGGATCACGAGCGTCTTGGCGTCACCGACATTCGCGAGATGGCTCGCAAGGCGCAGCGCCTCGATGAATTTCTTGCCAGCCGCGCGGCCGCCCCTGATGCCGAAGCTCACGATCGAACCGGCGCCCCGAGGCAGGAGCCGCTTTGCGAGCTGGTAATCGGGATGGTTCTCGAGCGACGGATGCAGCACCCATTCGACCGCCGGATGCTTTGTCAGAAACCCCAGGACGGCATCAGTGTTGGCAATATGCCGCTCCATCCGCATCGCCAGCGTCTCGACCCCTTGCAGCAGGTAAAACGCGTTGGTTGGCGACAGGCAGGCGCCGAAGTCACGCAAGCCCTCGGTGCGCGCCCGCATGATGAAGGCGGCTGGGCCGAACTGCTCGGCGAAGACGATGCCGTGATAGCCGGCATAAGGCTCGGTCAGCGCCGGAAACTTCGCGGCCGCTGCCCAGTCGAACCTGCCGCCGTCGACAATGACGCCGCCGATCGCGATGCCGTGCCCGCCGATCCATTTGGTGATCGAGTTCATGGCAATGTCGGCACCCCAGTCGATCGGCCGGCTCAGATAGGGCGTGGCGAAGGTGTTGTCGATCAGGAGCGGAAGCGTGGCGTCGTGCGCGATCGCGGCGACTGCGGGAATGTCGAGCACTTCGAGGCCGGGGTTGCCGATGGTTTCGGCGATGACCAGCCGGGTGTTCGGCCGGATCGCGTCGCGGAAGGCGGCGAGGTCGCGCGGATTGACGAAACTCGTGGTGATACCGAAGCGCGGCAGTGTGTGTGCCAGAAGGTTGATGGTGCCGCCGTAGAGCGAGGTCGAGGCGACGATGTGCCCGCCCGCGCCCATCAGCGTGACGATGGCGAGGTGCATCGCCGCCATGCCGCTCGCCGCGCACACCGCGCCGACGCCGTTCTCGAGTGCCGCCAGCCGCTCTTCCAGCACCGCCGTCGTCGGATTCGAAATGCGCGTATAGATGTGCCCTGCACGCTCGAGATTGAACAACGCGGCTGCGTGATCGCCGTCCTCGAACACGTACGACGTCGTCTGGTAAAGCGGCACGGCGCGCGCGCCGGTGACGGGATCGGGATGTTGCCCCGCGTGGAGGCTCAAGGTTTCAAAAGCGGGCGGTTTCGGCGTTGGCATATCCGACTCGCAAGGCAAAGGGTGTTGCGCACTATCGCATCAACCCTACCGCGCCCGTCAATCGATCGGCGGGCCGACATACCGGCGACGGCGCATTCCAACCAGTCGCTCGTGGCACGTTACGCCGGCGTTGGGCCACACTCTCGTCGACCGGCCGCCAACCGTCGACGGCGATTGCGCGGCCACGGCGGTCCGTTAGAGTGAGGCGCGCATGCGCTTCCTGACCGCCCAGCCGCTATGGCTGTTCGCCCTCGCGCTCGTCGTCCTGACGGCGCTCGCGATGTGCGGCCCCTACCTGATCCGGCGCCGGGTCGCGCTCGAACGGCTGCGCACCAACAACGAGGTTGCCGGCTTCAAGTTCGCAACGGTCGGCGTGCTTTACGCCGTGCTGCTCGCCTTCGCCATCGTCGTGGTTTGGCAGAAATTCGATGACGCCGACAACGCCGTGGCGCGGGAGGCGGGCGCCGCGGCCACCATCTATCGCCTCTCCTACGGTATTGGCGACCCGGCCGGTACCGAGTTGCGCGATCATATGTCGGATTACCTCCAAGCGGTGATCGATCGGGATTGGCCGGCGATGTCGCAAGGTACCGCGAACCCCGCGGCGACGCGGGCACTCAACGCTGTCTACAACTCGCTCCTCACCGACCATTCCGGCGACCGGCTGGGTGCCGTCGCGGTCGGCGAAATTCTGCAAGAGCTCGACCAGGTGACGGCGGCGCGGCGCGAGCGACTGGTGATGTCGGAGGGGATCGTACCCAACATCCTCTGGCTGGTGCTGTTCGGCGGCGCCGTGCTTACCATCGGCTTCACCTTTTTCTTCGGCAGCGAGAATCTGCGGGCGCAGTCGGCGATGACCGGCACACTGTCCATGCTGATCCTTGGCGGTTTGCTCATCATCATCGCCGTCGACTTTCCGTTCACCGGCCCGGTCAGCGTCGATTCCGCTCCGCTCGCGCGGGTGCTGAGCGATTTCGGCAGGCACTGAATAAATTACGTGAGAGAATTGCTCGACAGAAATTCTTGGCCTAAACAAGATTTAACGCCACGATATTCGGCAAACGCTGTATTACATCGGTATTCCGGTTCGCCGTTGTTATCGCGAACCGTCGGGTGAACCGAGCGCGAGACGATCCTGCCCAAGCGAGCCGTTCAATAGCGGCGTCGAACCGGTTGGCGTTACTGTCTCGCGAACTGAAGGAGCGCGTGCCATGGCGTCGAAAATCCCCGCGTGGATCAAGCCGGCGTTCTTGGGCGTCATTGCCGGCGCCCTGGTTTGGTGGGGCGTTCTGGCCTGGGGCCTCGGTTGGGTCAGCGCCGGCAACGCTCACATCACGGCGCAACAGACCGCCCTGTCGGCGGTCGTGGCCGCGACCTCGCCGTTCTGCGTGTCGCGCTTCGAGCAGCAGGCCAATGCGGTGGCGGCTTGGCAGAAGCTCAAAAAGAGCGCGGACAACGACGAACAGGACGAGTTCCTGGTGAAAGGCGGCTGGACCGCGGCGCCCGGCGCCAAGACGGATTCCGATTTCGCCAACGCCATCGCCGATCGTTGCGCGGCCAATCTGCTGGCGCTTAAGGAACTCGACGGCGCGAAGCTGACCAGCGCGCAATAGTCGGTGTCGTCTCGCGCCCGCCGTTGGCGCGTCGGCGCGGAATGGTCTCGAACGCACGCGCTCCCTCGCTCCCGCTTCCTCGCCCGCTCCCGTGGCGAGGCGCATATCGTCCGATCCGCGGCCGGAATGGTTCGCTCGAGCCTCAAGCTTAGAGGCGCGGCTTGGGGCGGCGCACCGGGAATCCGTCGACCGATGCACGAGACGCGGCACCGACGGTGCCAGCCGACGCTTGGAGCCGCTTGCGCGCGACCGCCTTCGGGCGTAAAGCGCGTCTCAAACAGCGGGAGAGCGAAATGGCCGTGATCGACGAAGTCGCCAAGACCTCTGCAATATTGCACCGGCGGATGCTGATCAACGGCGCCTGGGTCGACAGCGTCTCGGGTCAGACCATCATCGTCGAAAACCCGGCGAAGCGAAAACCGATCGCCGAAGTGCCGCGCGGCAACGCCGAGGACGTCGACCGCGCCGTCGAGGCCGCCTCTCGCGCCTTCCCCGTCTGGTCGCGCACTGTGCCGCGCGATCGCGGCAGGCTGCTGTCGAAGATCGCCGAGGCGCTCGAGGGGCGGCTCGAAGAGATCGCGCGGCTTCTCGCGCTCGAGAACGGCAACGCGCTGCGCACGCAGGCGCGGCCAGAGGCTCGGAATATGGCCGACGTGTTCCGCTATTTCGGCGGCCTCGCAAGCGAGCTCAAAGGCGAAACGATTCCCTTCGGCGAGCATGTGCTGAGCTACACCAGGCGGGAACCGCTGGGCGTGGTCGGCGCCATTATTCCCTGGAACGCGCCGATCCTGTTGGGCGCCCTCAAAATCGCGCCCGCGCTGTGCGCCGGCAACACGCTCGTGCTGAAGGCGGCCGAGGATGCGCCGCTCGCGGTGCTGCTCATGGTGGAGATCTGCCAGGAACATTTGCCCAAGGGCGTGCTCAATGTGCTCACCGGTTTCGGCCTCGAATGCGGCGCACCCCTTGCCAATCATCCCCTGGTGCGGAAGCTCAGCTTCACCGGCTCGACCGAGGTCGGCAAGTCGGTGATGCGCGCCGCCTCGGAGCGCATCGTCCCCGTGTCGCTGGAACTCGGCGGCAAGAGCCCATCGATCGTCTATCCCGATTGCGACGAGGACTGGGTCGTCGACGGCATCGTCGGCGCCATGCGCTTCACCCGGCAAAGCCAGTCCTGTACCGCGGGCTCGCGCATGTTCCTTCATGCCGACATTTTCGACAGCTTCCTGGCGAAGCTCAAAAGCAAAGCCCAAGCCCTCAAGATCGGCGACCCGCTGCTCGAAGAAACGGATATGGGCTCAATCATCAACAAGAAGCAGTTCAGCAAAGTGTGCGGCTATATTGACGACGGGCTGAAGCGCAAGGAAGCGACGCTGGTGTTTGGCGGCTTGCCGCCAGCCGAGGGACCGCTCGCCGAAGGCTATTTCGCAGTTCCCACGGTGTTTGCCGACTCATCGAATGACTGGCGCCTCGCGCGCGAGGAGATTTTCGGCCCGGTGCTGGTCGCGATTCCCTGGCGCGACGAAAATGACGCAATCCGGATGGCGAACGACAGCCATTACGGTCTCGCCGCCTATGTCTGGACCCACGAGATCGGCCGCGGGTTGCGCGCGGCGCACGCCATCCAATCCGGTTGGGTGCAGGTCAATCAAGGGTTGGGGCAAGTGCCCGGCCATTCCTACGGCGGCTACAAGCAGAGTGGTATCGGGCGCGAATTCTCGCTCGAAGGCATGCTCGACAGCTTCACCCAGCGCAAGAACGTCACGGTCAATCTGGAGACGCCGGTGCGCGGCTAGCGTTGCAACGGGTCCATGCCGGCGGCGCGCTGCTCAACCCAAGCTGCCGGCGACGAAGTTGACCGCCAGCGCCAGGATGAAGGTGTTGAAAAAGAACGACAGCACGCCGTGTCCCAATACCATGCGGCGCGCCGAGCGCGATGTCACCGCAACGTCGGAGACCTGGCAGGTCATGCCGATGACAAAAGAGAAATAGAGAAAATCCCAATAGTCGGGCGAGTCGACGCCGGGAAACTGCATGCCGCCGCGATCCTGCAGACCTTCGCGCGTTTCGTCATCGCCGTAAAAATGGTGCGTGTAATGGAGCCCAAAGATGGTGTGGGTCAGTGTCCAGGAAGCGACGATGGTGAGCGCGCCGAAGAGCAGCCGCAACGTCAATCCCGCACTGGTTTCGCCCGGCACCCTGCCGAAACTGTAGCCCAGCGCCAGCAGGCTGACGGTGGCCGCAGTCACCAGCAGGCCGAGGATGATCGAGCGCCGCGGGTCCTCGAGCCGGGCATTGCGACGGCAATCTTCCGGTCCCGCGGAACCGAGTAATAGGGCCGTCAACCCGAGATAGATCGCCACCGCGACGATCCAGCCGGCGGCGATGCGGAACGGCAGACGCATCACCCCGTGCCCGGCCAAGCCGACCGCAATGCCGACAACCGCACCGAGGGCAAGACGTCGGGTGGCGAAGCGCGGGGCCAGAAACTGTCGCCAGGCCGAGCCGGCCATTCTCAGGGGGCGCTGACTTGGTCGGCCAACCGCCAGCCTGCCTCGGCGAGAAGACGGGCGCGGGCGCCCTGCTCCCGCGCATTGGCGCTCGACGCGTTGCCGGCGACGACGCGCCCCATGATTCCCTGCAAGATCGCCGCAAGCCGGAACATGTTATAGACCATGTAGAAGTCCCAGTGGGGAATGTCGCTGCGTCCCGTGCGCTGGCAATAGAGCCTGCGATAGCGCAATTCGTCGGGGATGCCGGTGGCGGCGAAATCGGCGTCGGCGAGGCCGCGCTGATAGGTCGACGAGCCCAATCGCCACAGCATCATATGGTAAGCGAAATCGCCCAAAGGGTTGCCCAGGGTCGACAATTCCCAATCGAGGACGGCGAGAATGCGCGGCTCGCTCGGGTGAAAAATGACGTTGTCGAGCCGATAGTCGCCATGGACGATGGTGGTTTCGTCATCGGCCGGCACATGCGCCGGCAGCCAGGCGATGAGGTTGTCCATCGCCGCAATCTTCTCGGTTTCAGAGGCGCGGTATTGCTTGGTCCAGCGATCGATCTGACGGACGAAATAGTTTCCCGGCCGGCCGTAATCGGCAAGACCGAGCGCCTGGTAGTCGATGCGATGAAGCGCCGCGATCACGCGGTTCAGTTCGTCGAAAATAGCGCCGCGCTCGGCTGTTGTCTGATCCGGCAATAGCGGGTCCCAGAACACCCGGCCCTCGACATAATCCATGACAAAGAACGTGGTACCAATCACCGCATCATCGCTGCAGAGGCCGAAGGTCGCCGCGACCGGGACGTCACTGCCCTTGAGCGCGCGGATGATGCGGTATTCGCGGTCGACCGCATGTGCGGAAGGCAAGAGGCGACCCGGCGGCTTGCGGCGCAGCACATAGCGTCGCCCCGGCGTGGTCAGGAGATATGTCGGGTTGGATTGACCGCCCTGGAATTGCTCGACCTTGAGCGGTCCGCGATAACCCTCGATCTGGCGGCTGAGCCATTGGGCGAGGCGTGTCTCGTCGAAGCGGTGGGCTTCGCGCACCGGTCCGGTTGCCTGGCCTGAACCGGCGGAAGGTCGCTGCTCGGTCATCATCGTGCATAAAATCGCGCCGCCGGCGCCGCGCCAAGCGAAATCGCGCCGCGAGTCGCACCGCAACCGCACCCTTGTTGGCGCCCGAACCACCCGGAAAATTGACCGTCACCGCCGGGTTGGCGCCTGGTTTGCAATGCAGCATATTTTATGTTGCACTGCGACAATTTGGCCAAAGCATGGTGATTCAAGGGCTTAGTTTGAATTTTTACGATTGAAAACCATTAAATCACCCCCATTGCCCTTAACTTCGCCTAGATTTGTGGCAACCTAATGTGTGGGCAGTTGTCTTTCTGCCTGATGGGTCATGAAGGTGGCACCGATGTCATATGAAAGCCCCTTTGGTCTCTTTGCCAAGCTGTATGACAGCCAGAAAGAGACCGAGATGTCTCTCGAAGACTATCTCAAAGCATGTGCGCGCGAGCCCTTGGCTTATGCCAATGCGGCCGAACGCATGATCGCCGCGATCGGCGAGCCGGAGATGGTCGATACCGCCCATGATCCCCGCCTCGGTCGCATCTTTATGAACCGGACGATCCGGATCTATCCGGCGTTCGCGGATTTTTACGGCATGGAAGAGACGATCGAACGCATCGTCGGCTACTTCCGTCATGCCGCGCAAGGGCTCGAAGAGCGCAAGCAGGTGCTCTATCTCCTTGGCCCCGTCGGCGGCGGAAAATCGTCGCTGGCCGAGCGGCTGAAGGCGTTGATGGAGAAGCTGCCGATCTACGTCCTCAAGGCCGGCAAGGAGATCAGTCCGGTTTTCGAGAGCCCGCTTGGTTTGTTCGATCCGGTAAAGATGGGCGAGACCGTCGAGAAGACCTACAAGATCCCGAAGCGCCGCCTGACCGGTCTCACCTCGCCTTGGGCGGTGAAACGGCTTGACGAATTCGGCGGCGATCTCAGCAAATTCAGCGTGGTCCGCATGTTGCCGTCGCGCCTGCGCCAGATCTGCATCGCCAAAACCGAGCCGGGCGACGAAAACAACCAGGACATTTCTTCGCTGGTCGGCAAGGTCGACATTCGCCGGCTCGAATTTTTCAGCCAGGCCGATGCCGACGCCTATGCGTTCTCGGGCGGCCTCAACCGCACCACCCAGGGCATACTCGAATTCGTCGAGATGTTCAAAGCGCCGATCAAGATGCTGCACCCGTTGCTGA
Organism: Alphaproteobacteria bacterium; assembly: GCA_030041335.1. GTDB lineage: Bacteria > Pseudomonadota > Alphaproteobacteria > ATCC43930 > CGMCC-115725 > JAATGI01. The sequence continues at coordinate 23,287 of JASHOB010000071.1, forward strand.
CCGCGACGCAGGAAAGCAACTACATCGGCTCGGAAAATATCGGCGCCATTCCCTATCAAGGGATCATTCTCGCCCATTCGAACGAGGCGGAATGGCTGAGCTTCAAGAACAACCGCAACAATGAAGCCTTCATCGACCGCATCAACGTCATCAAGGTGCCTTACTGCCTGCGCGCGACCGAAGAGCGCAAGATTTACGAAAAGCTCCTCGCGTCGAGCGAATTGTCTCAGGCGCCGTGTGCGCCCTCGACGCTCGAGATGCTGGCAAGGTTCTGCGTGCTGTCGCGGCTCAAAACGCACGAGAGCTCGAATCTGTTCTCGAAAATGCGGGCCTATGACGGCGAATCGCTGAAGGACAGCGATCCGCGCGCCAAGACCGTGCAGGAATATCGCGACGCGGCCGGCGTCGATGAAGGCATGGAGGGTCTGTCCACCCGTTTTGCATTCAAGGTGCTGTCGAACACGTTCAATTTCGACACGCATGAAGTGTCGGCCGATCCGGTCCACCTCATGTATGTGCTGGAGCAGGCGATCAAGCGCGAGCAATTCGGCGATGACATGGAGAAGAAGCTGATCGCCTTCATCAAGGCCGAGCTGGCGCCGCGCTATGCCGAGTTTATCGGCAACGAAATCCAGAAAGCCTACCTAGAATCCTATGGCGATTACGGTCAGAATCTGTTCGACCGCTATTTGTCTTATGCCGACGCCTGGATCGAGGACCTGGACTACAAGGACCCCGATACCGGGCAGATGATGGATCGTGAGATCTTGAACCAGGAACTGTCCAAGATCGAGAAACCGGCGGGCATCGCCAACCCCAAGGACTTCCGCAACGAAGTCGTCAAGTTCGCGCTGCGGGCCCGCGCCGCGAACAATGGCAAGAATCCTGCATGGACGTCCTACGAGAAACTGCGCGAGGTCATCGAAAAGCGCATGTTCTCGCAGGTCGAGGATCTATTGCCGGTGATCAGCTTTGGTTCCAAGCGCGATTCCGATACCGAAAAGAAGCACAATGACTTTTTGGAGCGCATGGTGTCGCGCGGCTATACCCCGCGTCAGGTTCGCCGCCTGGTAGAGTGGTACATGCGGGTTAACAAAGCTGGGTAATGGCAGGAGTCCGCGATGAACATCATCGACCGCCGGCCAAACCCGAAGGGCAAGTCCCTCGCCAACCGGCAGCGCTTCATCGAACGGGCCAAGGACGAGGTAAAGCGATCGCTGGTCGATGCCTTGAAACGACGCAAGCTCGGCGAGGCCGAGAGCGGCGAGAAGATTTCGATTCCGACCCGCGGCATCCGGGAACCGAACTTCCAGCACGCCCGCCGCGGCGGCAATCGCGAGTATATCGTGCCGGGCAACAAGCATTTCGTCGTCGGCGATAAAATCGACCGGCCGCGCAGCGGCCAGGGCGATGGCCGCGGCGGCAAAGCCAGCAACACCGACAGTGGCGAACAGGATTCCTTCGAGTTTGTGTTATCGAAGGAGGAATTCCTCGATCTGTTCTTCGACGACCTCGAATTGCCGGAGCTTGTCAAGACCAACCTTAAGGAAACCGAAGCGACGCAGCTGACGCGCGCCGGTTTTTCGATCGACGGCTCGCCCGCCAACTTCAATTTGCGGCGCACGATGCGCAATTCGCTGGCGCGGCGCATCTCTCTTAATCGTCCGTCGCCGTCCCAGATCGCGGCGATCGAGCGTCAGCTCGAATTCGCCCGCGCCGCCGACGATTACGAGGCCGCCGCGCAAAGCCAGCACGATCTTGAATGGGCGCAACGCCGTGCCCGGCGCTTCGCCTTCATCGATCCGCTCGATGTCCGCTATAATCGGTTCGAGCGCCTGCCGAAGCCGGTGACGCAGGCGGTGATGTTCTGCCTCATGGACGTATCCGGCTCGATGACCGAGGCGATGAAGGATCTGGCGAAGCGCTTCTTCCTGCTGTTGCACGTGTTTCTGACCAAGCGCTACAAGCATCTCGACATCGTCTTCATCCGCCACACCTCGAATGCCGAAGAGGTCGACGAGGACACGTTCTTCCACAGTCGCGAGACCGGCGGCACCATCGTGTCGACCGCGCTCGAGGAAATGCTGCGCATCGTGCGCGACCGCTATCCCCCGGCGTCCTGGAACATCTATGCGGCGCAGGCGTCGGATGGCGACAATTTCAGTGAAGACGGCGAGCGCTGCGCGCAACTGCTGGTCAACGATCTTTTGCCGGTATCGCAGTATTTCGCGTATATCGAGGTCGGGGCCGACGCGACGCTGCGACACGGGTTTCCGTCGCCGCCGACCGATCTGTGGCGCACCTATGCCGAGCTGGCGCCGCTCCACGCCAATTTCGCATTGCGCCGCGTCGCCGAGCCGAGTCAGATTTTCCCCGTGTTCCATGAATTGTTCGCGAAGCGGCGGGATCGGGCAGCATGATGAACCTGCGACCAACCGCGCTCGACGCCGCCGGTCCGGCCCTGTTTCAGGGTTCGGAATGGGATTTCGACAAGCTGCGCCGCGTCTACGACGCGATCGAAGAAATCGCCGTCGGCGAACTCGGCCTCGACACTTACCCAAACCAGATCGAGGTCATCACATCGGAGCAGATGCTCGACGCCTATGCGTCGATCGGTCTCCCGCTGATGTACCGCCACTGGAGCTTCGGCAAGCGTTTCGCCCGTGAGGAGGCGCTTTATCGGCACGGCCTCATGGGCCTGGCCTACGAGATTGTCATCAATTCCAACCCCTGCATCAGCTATATCATGGAGGAAAACTCCATGCCGATGCAGACGCTGGTGGTGGCGCACGCGGCGTTCGGCCACAATCATTTCTTCAAGAACAATTACCTGTTCCGGCAATGGACGGATGCCGGCGGGATTCTCGACTATCTCGCCTTCGCGCGTGACTTTATCGCCCATGCCGAGGAGCGGCACGGCGTCGAAGCGGTCGAGCGCACGCTCGATGCCGCACATGCCCTGATGGATCACGGCGTGCATCGTTACGCCAAGCCGCCCAAGCTTAATCTCGAGGAGGAGCGCCGCCGCGAGGAAGAACGCCGGCTCCATTTCGAGAGGCACTATGACGATATCTGGCGGACCACGTTGTTCAGCGAGGAAAAACGCGACGAAGACGAGGTCGCCGCCGCCAAGAAACGCGCCGAGGTGCGCCGACAGTTGCGCCTGCCCGAGGAGAATCTCCTCTATTTCATCGAGAAACGCGCGCCACGCCTCGAGCCGTGGCAGCGCGAACTGGTGCGCATCGTTCGCCACATTTCACAATACTTTTATCCGCAGAAGCAGACGCGGCTGATGAACGAGGGTTGTGCCACGTTCGTGCATTACACCATCGTCAACCGCCTTCATGAAAAGGGGCTGATCTCCGACGGCGCCCTGCTCGAAATTCTGCACTCGCACACCAGCGTCGTGTGCCAGCCGGACTTCGACGATGCGCGGTACAGCGGCATCAATCCCTACGCCCTGGGTTTCGCCATGATGCGCGATATCAAGCGCATCTGCACCGAGCCGACCGATGAAGACCGCGATTGGTTTCCCGATATTGCCGGCAATGGCGATCCCTACGGCACGTTGCGTCACGCCTGGGCGAACTACCGCGACGAAAGCTTCATCCTGCAATATCTCAGCCCAAGGCTGATCCGCGATTTCCGCCTCTTCAAGATCGCCGACATCGAAGGGGCCGATACGCTTCAGGTCAACGCGATTCATGACGACCGCGGCTATCGCGAAATTCGCGCCGCCCTGGCACGGCATTACGACCTCGCCCGCCACGAACCCGACATCCAGGTGAAGGATGTCGACCTCGCCGGCGACCGCTGCCTGGTGCTGAGCCACGCCGTGCATGACGGGATCATGCTCGACGAGAGCCAGTGCGAGGCTGTCATCGACTATATCGCCGAATTGTGGCGTTACGGCGTGCGGCTCGAGGAGGTCGACGCCATGAGCGACAAGGTAATCAAGACCTACGAAGAGCCGGCGCGGCGTTAAGCTTGGCATTTTCGATTGCAATTTGGCCGTGCCGGTACACCGCTGCCGGCACGCAACCACGGCAGACCCCCACCATCGCCGCGAAGGAAGGTGAGACCAAAGCGCAGACCTGACGCCGTCGCGCGCCTAGGGCCGCGCGCGCGCCGTATGCCCGGCGCAACGTCCTGGCACCAGTCGCGTTTATTTCTTCGGCATCAACTTAAGCGACGCCGAATTCATGCAATAACGCAGGCCGGTCGGCTCGGGCCCGTCATCGAACACGTGGCCTAGATGGGCATCGCATTTGGCGCACAGCGCCTCGGTGCGGACCATGAAATGACTGTGGTCGTCCTGCGTCGCCACGCTCTTATCGTCGATCGGCTTGAAGAAACTCGGCCAGCCGGTGCCCGAATCGAACTTGGTGTCGGAATCGAACAGGGGCGCGCCGCAGCCGGCGCAAACAAAGACGCCGGGCGAGTGATCGTTCCAATATTGACCGGTAAACGCAGGCTCCGTGCCCTTTTCGCGCATGATATGGAACTCCGTCGGCGTCAGCTCCGCCCGCCACTGGGCTTCCGTCTTCTTTAGCTTGTCGGTCATGGTGCACCTTCCTCAGGAAAATCTAATGCGTCCCGAGACCGACGCAAGTGAGCTCACTGTCACATTGCGGCGAACGCTGCTTGACAATTGAGGCGCAATCCTGCGCCGTCTTGAGCGGATCAGGTCTTGTGTATCAATCTCGTTGAGCCGGGTTCGCGAGTGCCAGGATGACCGATTGGGCTGGCGTAGCGCGTGGCCGGCGCGGTCTTTGGGGTTGTGGCCGTCGGGTCCTTGCCGGGATGCCCTAGGGGGTGGCGCGTGAGTTGCCGGCCTGCCGCCCCAAATTACCTAGCCGACGACGCCGTCGATCGCACCACCCGAGACGCGCGGCAACGGGCGGCCCTTCGGTTCGTCGATGAAACCGCGGGCAAGAATCCGATCGCCGCCTACGCCGCATGCTGACCGATGGGACCGGGGGCTCCGTCACGCCCGACAAGTTCATGGCGGCATTGCATGCCTCACTCGATCCGGTCGTGCCCTTGAGCCAGGTCCTCGTCACTGATGCCTGTTTTGTCCGCGCCGCGGCGGGAGGCACAACGGAACGCGTGATTGGCGGCGATCGCGAGGGGCAGGATCACTCGGTTGCCGGCACCGCCAGACCGATCCCTTCTCAAGCGCATCCCGTGATCGCGGCCGCAGCCAAGGGCGATCAATGGGCGTTCACGTTGTGGCTGCTGCCTGAGAATGGCTTGAAGTTTGCGCGCTTCAACTTCACCCCGGCCAGGCTGCCCGGGAAATCGCCGTCGGATCTCATCGCGATGGCGCGCGCGGCACGACAAGATCGACGGCATCGGTGCCCCCGGTGTTGGCGACAGGATCGATCTCGCGATCACTCAGGAACGTTCGCCGTGGCAGAGCGATAACGATGCCGAGACCCGCGACCGCATCCTGATCCGTGGTTTTATCGCGGCAGTCCCGGCGTATTCGGCGTCGTTGGGCGGCCTGATCTTGCTGGCGCGCGACGAGAGCGGCGGCCACTGTACCGCACTGTTGCCATCTCCAGAGGAAGACCAGCCGGCCAAGAAATGGCCGGCGGGACCGCTTGCGATTGGCGACGAGGTGGGGGAATCTCCTCGCCCCATGGCCTCTACCTCTGTCACTCGGCTTTACAGCGATCGCGTGCTGAGCGCCGGCGCCCTGCTCGAACTTGACGCGGCGCAAACGCATCACCTGCGCAACGTCCTGCGCCTCGGCGCGGGCACGCGCATCGCGCTGTTCAACGGCGGCGACGGCGAATGGTGGGGCGAGATCCAACACCTCGGCAAGGACGATGGCCGCGTCCAGGTGACGGAACAGCGGCGCCGATCGCGGTTGGAACCCGATCTCTGGCTCGTGTTCGCGCCCCTGAAGCGCGCGCGCATCGATTATCTGGTCGAGAAGGCGAGCGAACTCGGGGTCAGCGTGCTGGTGCCAACGCTGACCGAGCGCACCGTGGTCGAGCGCCTCAATCTTGACCGGCTCCGCGCACATGCCCGCGCCGCAGCCGAGCAGACCGAACGTTTCACCGTGCCTGAAATTCGTGAACCCGCGCTCCTGAGCGGCCTCTTGGCGCACTGGCCGGCCGAGCGCCGGCTCTTGGCCTGTGTCGAGACCGGTGCCGCCCCCGCGATTGCCGACCGGCTGGCCGCGGAACGGCCGGGGTCTTGGGCCGTGCTGGTCGGCCCGGAGGGCGGATTTTCGGACAAGGAGCTTGACGGTCTTGTCAAACTCCCCTTTGTTTGCGCTGTCAGCCTGGGCCCGCGGGTATTGCGCGCCGACACAGCCGCAATCGCGGCGTTATCCGTGCTCCAGGCATGTCTCGGCGATTGGCGTGCCAGTCGCGGGGCATGAAGCGCCGCTCTCAAAGGGAATTCCGTATTTCAATGTCAGGCCCAGTCGCTTCGGGCAGTGCCCCTATCACCAACCGCCGTCAACTCGTCGAATATCTTGCCGCCGGCAGCAAGCCGCCAGCGCAATGGCGCATCGGTACCGAGCATGAAAAATTTGTGTTTCGCCGCGACGACCTGTCGCCGGCGCCCTATGCCGGGCGACGCAGCATCGCGGCGCTGCTCGGCGGCATGAAGCGCTTCGGCTGGCAGGCAGTGACGGAGAACGATCAGATCATCGGCCTCTCCAACGGCACCGCTTCGGTCTCGCTCGAACCGGGGGGTCAGTTCGAATTGTCGGGGGCGCCCCTGGAAGACCTCCATCACACCTGCAGCGAGGTGACCGAACATCTCCATCAGGTTCGCGCCGTTGCCGATGAACTCGGTCTCGGCGTTCTCGCCACCGGCTTTCACCCGAAGGCCCGGCTTGCCGATATCGACTGGATGCCAAAAGGCCGGTACGCCATCATGCGGCGCTACATGCCGAAACGCGGCCATCTCGGTCTCGACATGATGCTGCGGACCTGCACCGTGCAGGTCAATCTCGACTTCGCTTCCGAAGCCGACATGGTGCGCAAGTTCCGCCTCGGACTCGCCTTGCAGCCGGTTGCGACCGCGCTCTTCGCCAACTCACCCTTCACCGAGGGCAAGCCCAACGGTTACCAGAGCTATCGCGGCCAAGTCTGGACCGACACCGACCCCGACCGCACCGGGCTGCTGCCGTTTGTGTTTGAGCCGGGAATGGGGTTCGAGCGCTACGTCGATTATATGCTCGATGTCCCGATGTACTTTGTCTATCGCGACGGCAACTATATCGACGTTGCCGGCCAATCCTTTCGCGATTTCCTCGATGGCCGATTGCCGGGATTGCCGGGCGAAATTCCACACTTGAGTGATTGGGGCGATCATCTTACGACGGCGTTCCCCGAGGTGCGGCTCAAACGTTTCCTCGAAATGCGCGGCGCCGATAGCGGGCCATGGGGCCGCTTGTGCGCTCTTCCAGCGCTGTGGGCCGGCCTCCTCTATGACGACGCGGCCACCGACGCCGCGCTCGATCTCGTCAAGGATTGGCGCGCCGATGAGCGCGAGAGGTTACGGCGCGAAGTGCCAAAGACGGGGCTTCGGACCAAATTCCGGCGGGGCACCGTTCACGACATCGCGAAAGCGGTGCTGGAGATCGCCGCAGCGGGCTTACGGCACCGCAACCGCCGCGACGGCAAAGGCCGGGACGAGAGTATATTTCTCGATCCACTACAACAAATTGTGGCCTCGGCGCAAAGCCCGGCTGACAGATTGATTGAGGCCTACGGCCAACGCTGGCACGGCAGCGTCGATCCCATGTTCGACGAAGAGTCGTTGGGCGGCGAGCCCCGCCGGGCATAGGTGCGTTCAACAAACGTTAAAGGATTGACTTCGGACCAAACCGGTTCCATTTGTGGCACGGGCTTGTTCGCGAGGATCCGATGTTTATTCAGACCGAAACGACGCCAAATCCGGCGACGCTCAAATTCATTCCGGGTCGCGTCGTGATGGCCGATGGGACCGCGCAATTCGCGAATGCGGAGGCGGCGGACGGGCGCTCACCCCTGGCGCAGCGGCTCTTTACCGTGCCGGGCGTGACCGGCGTGTTTCTCGCCGGCGATTTCATCTCGGTCACCAAGGACGGCACCCAGGATTGGTTCCAGCTCAAGCCGCAGATCCTCGCCGCGATTATGGAGCATTACACTTCGGGTCGCCCGGTCATGCTGGCGCCGGCCTCGCCCGGCGAGGCTGCCACCGCCGATGACGAAGTGGTGTCCGCGATCAAGGAACTGATCGAAACCCGCGTGCGTCCCGCGGTCGCTCAGGATGGCGGCGACATTGTGTTCGAACACTTTGCCGACGGCGTCGTCTATCTCCAGATGCACGGCGCCTGTTCCGGCTGTCCGAGTTCAATGGCAACCCTTAAGGCGGGGATCGAAAATATGCTGCGCCACTATATTCCGGAGGTCATCGAAGTCAGGGCGCTTTGAGGCAGCATCGGCCGGTCGAGCACAGCGTCGCCCAAAACCGGATATTTCTTCGACTGAAACAGCTGGTAGTGCCACCATTCGTTGCCGTAGAAATCCCAGCCTGCGGCGGTCATCAGTCCCAATAGCAGAAAACGGTTGCGTTGCGCCGCCGACGCAATATCGCGGTTGGCGTGATGCGATAGCGGGGTAAAGGCGTCGAACGCGGTCCCCATGTCGAGTTCGTTGCCCTCGGCATCGATCAGTGTCAGATCGACCGCAACGCCGCGCGAATGGGGCGAACCCTGGCGCGGATCGGCAAGAAATTCCCGGTCGGGACGGAAATTCCACAACACCCACTGTGCTTCACTCGGTCTAAAGGCGTCGAAGATCTTGAGCCGCAGGCCCAGCGGCTGCGCCAATTGGGCGGCTCCTTTGAGCCGCGCCGCGGCGTCGGGGTGGAGATAGCAGCCCGACCGGACGTAGACCGGCTTGCCGGTAAAGTTGCGCGGCGTGGCATAGGCTATGTCAAGGACGACGCCATGGCTTTCAGCACTGATCTCGAGCAATCTCATGGCGGAAAAATGGACCGAGTCGGGTGATGTTTCAGCTGTTATTTTGGCGCGATGCTCGTTCTCGGCCTCGATAGCGCCGGCCAGGGGGCATCGGCCGCGCTGCTGCGCGACGGCAGTGTGGTTGCCGCACGTGCTGCCGCGGCGGACCGCAGCCAGGCCGAGATCCTGTTGCCGATGATCGCCGAGGTGCTGGGCGAAGCGCACACCGATCCACTGGGACTCGATCTGATCGCGACCACGACCGGGCCCGGCTCGTTTACCGGTTTGCGCATCGCCATCGCGACCGCGCGCGGGCTGGCGCTGGCTGCAGGTGTACCCGCAGTCGGGGTGTCGCGTCTCGCCGCGGTCGCCGCGCGTTTTCCGCCCGAGCGGCGGGCGGGACGCGGCCTATTGGTGGCACTCGACACGCGTCGTGACGATTTTTTCCTCCAGCTTTTCACCGACACGGAGGGGGATCCACATCTCGCCAGCGCAGAAAGAGCGGCGAGCGCGCTACCCGACATTCCCCTTTTGCTGGCGGGTGATGCCGCGCCGCGGCTGGCAGCAGCGCTCAAGGGACGAGACATTGCGATTGCACGCGGCTTCGATTTTCCCTGCGCCGAAGAAGTGGCGCGGCTCGGCGCGATCCTATCGAGGGATGGCACGGCCAGCCCTCCCCGTCCCTTCTATTTGCGCGCGCCGGACACCACACTGCCCCGCAGGGCTGCGTCGTCGTGAGCGGCGAGCTCAGACTGCTGCTGCGCTCGGAACTGGGCGCCCTGGCCAAGCTCCATGCCCAGTGTTTCCCGGTAGATCCCTGGACCGTGCGCGACTTCATGGAATTGTTGGCCATCCGGGGGGCCAGCGGTCATCTCGCAACCTCGCCGGACACCGGCATCGTCGCCTTCATTCTCGACCTTATCGGTCCCGACGATGCCGAGATCCTGACCATTGGCGTGGCGCCGGGCGCGCGCCGCCGCGGCTTGGCACGCGCCTTGATCGCCGATCTTTCCAAGCGCGCCCGGCAACGTGGCGCGCGCCGCGTTCTCCTCGAAGTCGCGGCCGACAACAAAGCCGCGATCTCGCTCTATAGCTCGGTCGGATTTATTCTGCTCGGCGAGCGGCCCGGCTACTATAAGTCACCGTCCGGCAGGGCCGATGCTTTGATTTTCGGCTTGTCTCTGTCGCGTGAAGTCGATCATCCATAGACAAGCGATGGTCAATTCTTGTAATTTGATTGTCAGGAACGCCTGGGATTTCTCGAGTAATTGCAGAATTAGAGGCTAAGGCCGCAATGACCGACAAAAGCAATAATAAGGATCTGTTGACACTGACGACCGATATCGTATCGGCCCATGTTTCAAACAACACGGTAGCGGTCGCCGACCTGCCGCAATTGATCAACCAAGTCTATCAGTCTTTGTCAGGCATCGGCAAAACCCCGACAGCGGCGCCGCGCCCGCAGCCGGCGGTGCCGATCAAACGCTCGGTTCATCCCGATCACATCATTTGCCTCGAAGACGGCAAGAAGCTCAAGATGCTGAAGCGGCATTTGATGACCGCCTACAAGCTGACGCCCGAGGCCTATCGCGAGCGTTGGAGTCTGCCGCCGGACTATCCGATGGTGGCGCCGAATTACGCCAAGCAGCGTTCGCGTCTCGCCAAGGAAATCGGCCTCGGCACGCGCGGCCGCAAGAGCGGCTGACCGCGGGTCGCCGGTTCGCGGCGCCCGCCACATCTTTGGCAACCCGCGACGCGGTAGCGTGGCCCGAATCGGCTGCGGCCGGCGCTGGCATGACCGGTGCTTTGGGCTATAATCCCGGCGAGAGGCACATCTGACACGGGCGGAATGACATCGCGGCTGGAACAATTGTGTATCGATAAAGGGCTGAAGATGACAGATCAGCGCCGCGTCATCGCCCGGGTTCTGTCGGAAGCGGTGGATCACCCCGATGTCGAGCGCGTCTACCGCCGCGCGGTCGAGATCGATCCGAAGATCAGCATCGCCACGGTTTATCGGACCGTACGTTTGTTCGAGGAAGCCAACATCCTGACGCGCCACGATTTCGGCGATGGCCGCGCGCGCTATGAGGAGATGACCGGCGATCACCATGATCATCTGATCGATGTGCAATCCGGCCGTGTCATCGAGTTTCGCAACGAAGAGATCGAAAAATTGCAACAAACCGTCGCCGCCAATCTCGGCTATGCGCTCGTTGGCCACCGCCTCGAACTCTATGCCGTGCCCCAGGCGAAGGGCAGCAGCGAGACCACGCAGGCCAAGGCCAAGAAATGAGCGACGTCGCAGTGGTGAAGGAAAGCGCTCCCGATGGCGGGCGTCCCGTCGACATTCGCTCCGGCTCGCTGCAGGTGCGATTGGCCGAGAACGCCGCCGACATCGACGCGGTCCAGGCGTTGCGCTATCGCGTATTCTATAATGAGATGGGTGCGCAGCCGACGCCGGAAATGGCGCGGCAGCGGCGCGATTTCGACGAGTTCGACGCGCATTGCGACCATCTCATCGCCATCGACCATGCGCTCGGCGACGGGCCCGAGGCGGTGATCGGCACCTACCGCTATATCCGCCGGCCGGCGGCGAAGAAACTCGGGCGCTTCTATTCCGAAGCCGAATACGACGTGTCGAACATCATCGCGTTTGCCGGCGAAATTCTGGAGCTGGGCCGCTCCTGCGTCGATATGCGCGCGCGCAACCACACCACGCTGCAGATGATGTGGCGCGGCAATGCAGCTTATGTCTTCCACCACAAGATTGATCTGATGTTCGGTTGCGCCAGCCTGCCCGGCATCGATCCCGATAAATTGGCGGCGCCTTTATCCTATCTTCATCAGCATCGCCTGGCCGAGCCGGCGCTCAGACCGCGCGCCTTGCCCGGACGCTATGTCGAAATGGACCGTCTCGAACCGGGAAGCTACGACCCGATCGCGGCGGAGGCGGAACTGCCGCCCCTGGTTAAGGGGTATCTGCGGCTCGGCGGTTTCGTCGGCGACGGTGCGGTGATCGATCATCAGTTCAACACCACGGATGTCTCGATCGTGGTCAAGTGCGCCGCGGTCTCGGAGAAATATTATCGCAGCTACGTGCGTCGCGCGCAAAACGCGGGCGTGACCTGGAATCCGATCGACGGCAAACAATGACGGCGCAACTTCTTCGCCTTGTGAGAATCGTGCTTTACGTTGGCTTGACGCTGCCGTTGATGCCGGTGCAAGCAGTCGCGGTCGTGCTCAATCTCAGGCTCGCCCGCACCTTGCCGCGTTGGTATCACCGCCTGGCGTGCCGGGTGCTTGGCATTCGCCTGGTGTTTGACGGCAAGCCCGTCGAACCCGCTCCGGCGCTCTATGTTGTCAATCATACCGGCTACCTCGACATCGAGATCTTAGGCGCGGCCCTCGAAGCCTCGTTTGTTTCCAAGGCCGATGTCGCGAACTGGCCGTGGTTCGGGTGGCTCGCCAAGCTGCAGCGCAGCGTCTTCATCGAACGCTCGCGATCGGCGGCAGACGGCCACCGCAGCGCCATTGTCGAACGTCTCGACCAAGGCGATCGGCTGATCCTGTTTCCGGAGGGCACCAGCAGCGACGGCGGCCATGTTCTGCCGTTCAAATCGAGTTTGTTCAGCGTCGCCGAATATCGGCACAAGGGCGTGCCGATCACGGTGCAGCCGATCGCGGTGGCCTACACGCATCTCGACGGTATCCCGCTCGGCCGGTCGTTTCGGCCATTCTTCGCCTGGTATGGCGACATGGATCTGGCACCGCATCTGTGGACCGCGCTCGCCATGGGCGTGCTGACGGTCGAAATGACGTTCTTCCCTCCGGTGACGATCGATCAGTTCGCCTCGCGCAAGGAACTGGCGGCACACTGCTATCGCGTCATCAGCGAAGGCGTGGCGGCATCGATCGCCGGGCGCAAGCCAACGCCCGCCGCCGCCGCCCGCCGTCAGCGCCCGAAGCGCCGGGTGCCGCAACCGATCCGCGTTTCATGACTGAACCGCGCCCTGCAAGCCGCAAGCTTCACATCAAGACTTCCGGCTGCCAGATGAATGTCTATGATTCGGGGCGGATCGCCGATTTGCTGGCGCCGTTGGGTTTCGCGGTCAGTGACACCGCCGCCGACGCCGACCTTGTCATTCTCAATACCTGCCACGTGCGCGAGAAGGCGGCCGAGAAGCTCTATTCCGACGTCGGCCGGCTACGTCCTTTGAAGGCGGCCAAACGCGACGGCGGCGGGCGGATGCTGGTCGCGGTCGCGGGCTGCGTCGCGCAGGCCGAAGGTGCCGAGATCCGCGCGCGGGCGCCCGAGGTGGACATCGTGTTGGGGCCGCAGACCTATCACCGTCTGCCCGAGATGGTCGCGCAGGCGGCGCGCCAGAAAGGGCTGGTGCTCGACACCGATTTTCCCGCGGAGGCCAAATTCGATTTCCTGCCGCCGACCGATACCGCGCCGGGCGTGAGCGCCTTTCTGTCGATCCAGGAAGGTTGCGACAAATTCTGCACCTTCTGCGTCGTGCCGTACACGCGCGGGGCCGAATATTCGCGGCCGCCGGCGTCAATCATCAGTGAAGCGCGGCGGCTGGTGCAATTGGGCGCGCGCGAGCTCACGCTCCTGGGGCAGAACGTCAACGCCTACCGCTGCGATGGCTGGGGCCTCGGCCGGTTGATCGGCGCGCTAGCGACAATTCCGAGTCTCGCGCGGATTCGCTACACCACGTCGCATCCGCGCGAGGTCGATGACGAGCTGATAGCGGCGCATCGCGACATCGACACGCTGATGCCGTTCCTGCATCTGCCGGTGCAGTCGGGTTCCGACCGCGTGCTCGAAGCGATGAACCGGCGCCACACCGCCGACGATTATCGCCGCATTGTCGATCGGCTGCGCCGGGCGCGGCCCGACCTCGCCCTCTCGTCGGATTTCATCGCCGGCTTCCCCGGCGAGAGTGACGCTGATTTTGAAGCCACCATGAAGCTCGTGCGCGATGTCACCTTTGCTCAAGCGTTTTCCTTCAAATACAGCGTTCGGCCCGGCACTCCAGCGGCGGCGATGGCGCGCCAAGTACCCGACACGGTCAAGGCGGCGCGGCTCGCCGTTCTGCAGGAGCTGCTTTCGGCGCAACAACGCGCCTTCAATCGTGCCTCGATCGGGCGGGAGCTGGCGGTGCTGTTCGAGAAATCGGGCCGTCACGCGGGTCAGCTGGTCGGCCGCAGCCCTTATCTCCAGGCGGTGCATGCCGACGCCCCCGATGCCATGATCGGCGCGGTGGCGACGGTTCGCGTGACCGCGCTCGGCGCCAACAGTCTTGCCGGCGAGGTCGTGCCATGACGCCGCCGCGTGAGAGCGCGATCACCGTGCAGATGCAGTTCGACGACAATTCGCTGCTACCCGAATTGTTCGGCGAGCGCGACCGCAATCTCGAGCGCATCGAGGAGAAGCTGGGCGTCGCCCTGGTGTCGCGCGGCAACCGACTGATGATCTCCGGCGCCGACGGCAATGCCGAGGTGGCGCGGAACGCGCTCGATAATCTCTACCGCGGGCTGCAACGGGGCCATGCCGTTGACACCGCCACCCTCGACGCGGCGCTGCGTCATGCCGCGGCATCGGGCAAGGGGCGTTGGGAGCACGGCGACGACATCCACACCAAGAAACGCCGCATCTCGCCACGCAGCCCCAATCAGGCCGACTATATCCGCGCGCTCAGGAACTATGATTTGGTGTTCGGGCTCGGCCCTGCCGGTACCGGCAAGACCTATCTCGCGGTCGCAACCGCGGTCGACATGCTGATGAGCGGCCAGATCGAACGCATCGTCCTGTCGCGCCCCGCTGTCGAAGCGGGCGAGCGGCTGGGCTTCCTCCCCGGCGATCTCAAGGAAAAAGTCGATCCCTATTTGCGGCCGCTCTACGACGCGCTCTACGACATGCTGCCCGGCGACCAGGTGATGAAGCGAATCGCCTCGGGCGAAATCGAAATTGCGCCACTCGCCTTTATGCGCGGCCGCACGCTCGCCCGGTCCTTCGTCATACTCGACGAGGCGCAGAACACCACCCCGGTACAGATGAAAATGTTTCTAACGCGGCTCGGCGAGGATGCGCGCATGGCGGTGACCGGCGACCTCACGCAGATCGACTTGCCGGCTGGCGCCGAATGCGGTCTTGAGGATGCGCTCGCCACGCTCGACGGCACCGAGGGTGTCGCCACCGTGCAATTCGACGACAGCGATGTCGTGCGCCACCCGCTGGTCGCACGCATCGTCCGGGCCTATGATCGGCGCGACCATCAGCGCAGCACCCGCCGCGCGGCGTCACGCGCCAAAGCCGACGATGAAAGACGCTCCCGCAGCTAAAACGTTGATCATCGATGTGGCGATGCCATGCGCCCTCTGGCGCCGCGAACTGCCCGGAGCGGCTCGTCTCGCGCGTGAGACCGCGCGAGCGGTTCTGGCCGATGCCGCCATTGGCGCCGCCGAAGTGAGCCTGGTGCTGAGCGACGACGGCGAGGTGCGGCAGCTGAACCGGCGCTGGCGTGGCAAGGATGCACCGACCAACGTCCTATCGTTTCCCACTGGAGAAACGCGCATGTTGGGTGACGTGGTGTTGGCGTTCGAGACCGTGGTGCGGGAGGCCGAGGAGGGCAACAGACCTCTCGTCCATCATTTCCGTCATCTCGTCGTCCATGGCGTGTTGCATCTCCTCGGCCACGATCATGAAGCCGAAAGCGACGCGCTACGGATGGAAGACCGCGAGCGCCGCATTCTCCGGGAATTCGGCGTGCCCGACCCCTATCGCGTCGGGAACCGGTGCGATCATGGCTGAATCCCCCCCAACCCATGACAAGCCCCTCGCCGGGCTGCGCCAGTGGCTGCGGCAATGGCGGCGCGGTGACGCGCCCGAAGACGATCTGCGCCGAGAACTCGAAGAGGTGATCGAGGAACACGAACAGGAAGAACCGATCGATGTCCATGAACGGCGGCTCTTGTCCAACATTCTCAAGCTGCCCGAGCTGAGCGCCGCGGAGATCATGGTGCCGCGCGCCGACATTGTGGCGCTGGCCGAAGACACGCCGTTCGAACAGGCGACACGGCAGATGATAGAGCACGGCCATAGCCGCGTGCCCATCTATCGCGACACGCTCGACGACGTTGTCGGCATGCTGCACGTCAAGGACATGATGCCCTATGCCCTCGACCACAAACCGGTGCCGCTCGGGCGGATCGTGCGCAAGGTGCTATTCGTCGCTCCCTCCCTGCCGGTGCTGGACCTGTTGCTGCAGATGCGGTTGTCGCGCGTGCACATGGCGCTGGTGGTCGATGAGTTCGGCGGCATCGACGGGTTGGTGACGATCGAAGATGTCATCGAGCAGATCGTCGGCGAGATCGAGGATGAGCACGACGACGCCGATCGACCCATGATCATCGAACGTCCCGACGGCAGTCTCATCGCCGACGCCCGCACGCCGTTGTCGTCGCTCGAAAACCATGTCATCCCGGCGGCGCTTCTGGCGCAACTGGAGGACGAAGACGTCACCACGCTGGGCGGGCTTGTGACCATGCTCGCGGGCAAGGTGCCGGGCCGCAACGAGATCATCCGGCACCCGGCCGGGGTCGAATTCGAGGTGCTCGACGCCGATCCGCGCCGCGTTAAGCGGTTGCGGGTCCGAACCGCCCAACCCGCGACAAAACCGACCGAAGCATGACCCGCGACAAATCCTCTCCGGCACTGCTGTTCCGTGCCACCGGTCCCTTGGCGCCGCTGCAAGGCTGGGCGACCTGGACGATCGGGCTGACCGGATGGCGGCGCTATCTCTATGCCGTGCTGATGGGCGCCATCGCCGCCGCGGCGCTGCCACCGGTCGATTTGACGCCGCTGCTTTTGGTTTCCTTCCCCTCGCTGATCTGGCTCAGCGACGGGATCACGCGGCGGGGCGCCGCGTTTTTCCTGGGCTGGAGCTTTGGCTTCGGTTTTTTTGTCGGTGGGCTCTACTGGATCGGCGCCGCCCTGTTCGTCGATATCGACGCGTTCTGGTGGCTGATGCCGTTCGCAGTGCTCGGCATTCCGGCCGCGCTCGCGATCTTGACCGGCGCCGCCCTGTTGGCGGCGAACGAGGCCAAACGCTGGCTCCACCTCAGCGGCACGGCGCGCGTTTTGATGATCGCGGTCGCCTGGTGCGTGGCCGAATGGCTGCGCGGCCACATCCTCACGGGGTTTCCGTGGAACCTGATCGGCTATGCCTGGTCGGGCGCGTTCCCCGGTTCAGATCCGATGCTGCAGATCACTTCGGTCATCGGCATCTATGGCCTCTCCCTGATCACCGTCACCGCCGCCTGCCTGTTCGCGCGGTTGGGCGATTTCGACCGCGGCCGCGGCTGGGGGGGAGTGGCGGCCGTGCTGCTGATCGCAGTGCCGATGGCGGGCGGTGCTGCGCGCCTCAACCGCGCCGCGACGGACGTGCTACGTGGCATCACCATCCGGCTCGTGCAGCCCTCGATTCCCGAAGCACTCAAAAACGATCCCGACGCCGCCGCCGATAATCTGCGCCGGTTGCTGGCGCTCAGCACCGCGCCGACCCAAGCGCCACTAGCGGCGGTGGTGTGGCCGGAAGCGGCGGCGCCGCCCTTCCTCGATCGTGACGATGAACTGCGCCGCACCTTGGCCCTGGCGATGCCTTCGGGGGCGTTGCTGATGACGGGCGGCGTCACCACCAATGTTGCGCCCGCCAAACCCACCAGCATCTGGAACTCACTCCTCGTGATCGGGCCGAGCGGCGAGGTCATTGCGCGCTACGACAAGGCGCATCTTGTGCCGTTCGGCGAATATGTACCGCTGCGCAAAATCCTGCCGATGCGCAAGATCACCCCGGGGATGATGGATTTTTCTGCAGGGCCGGGACCGAAAACCCTGTCGCTGCCGGAGCTGCCCCCGGTCGCGCCGCTGATTTGCTACGAGGCGATCTTCCCGGGCGCTATTGTCGATGCTGCGCAACGGCCGGATTGGCTCTTGAACATCACCAATGACGCCTGGTACGGCGTCACTTCCGGTCCCTTCCAGCACTTTGCGATTGCCCGCGTGCGCGCGGCCGAGGAAGGCTTGCCCCTGTTGCGCGCGGCCAATAACGGCATCACCGGCGCAATCGATCCATACGGCCGCGTCCTGAGCCGGCTCGATCTCGACGCGATCGGGGCGCTCGATGTGCCGCTGCCGACAGCATTGCCACCCACCCTTTATAGTCGATTCGGCGACAAGGGCTTTGCAATTCTATTGCTAATTGCGGCGATCGTTAGTCTGGTTTTGGGATATCGTGGCCTTCGGCACTAACGCATTCTTAATCATTGCGCCGCTAAACGCTGACGAAATGTAATTCTTAAGTGTGTTGACCTCACGCAATACGTGCCATAACAAGGGCGGATCGGGGTACCATAGGAGCAATACGAAAGATTGTGATGAGTGAACAACAAGGCGATGGTCGGCGCCGGCGCCGCAAGTCGGACAAGCCCAGCCCCATCGATGTGCATGTCGGATCGCGGGTGCGGTTGCGTCGGACATTGTTGGGAATGAGTCAGGAACGTCTCGGCAATGCCATCGGTTTGACCTTCCAACAGGTGCAGAAATACGAACGCGGGGCCAATCGCATTGGCGCCAGCAGGCTGTTCGACCTGTCTCGCGTGCTTGACGTGCCGGTGTCGTTTTTTTTCGACGACCTCAATCCGGGCATTACCGCTTCGGTTGACGATGGGGTGCCGGGCGCGAGCGAGTCGACAACGTCGCCAGCGCATGAGCCGGACCCGATGATGCGGCGCGAAACATTGGAGCTCGTCAGAGCCTATTATCGCGTGCCGGACGCGCAAACGCGGCGCCGGCTTTTCGAGTTGGTCAAGGCGATCGCCAACGCTCATGCCGTCGCCCAGGCTGAGGCCCCTGAGCGGATGCCGTGATGGGGCGTTGAGCGGTTCGCCCCTGTCTCGAAATCGACGGTAATGAGGATGCCGCGCGGGTGGCGGTCATGCCGCCAGCCCCCAATGTCGCGCCTCAACGCGAGGGCGCGCGCTGCCGTCTCGCGGGTCATCGGCCTTTGGCCATGAGGAGGATGGCCGAGGGCAGGCATCGGGCACGATCGCCCGGGCGGGCGGGCGGCGAGAGTGACCCGATCCCTTGGATCTGACCCGAACGGGCGACGATAATCGCCGCTATCCGGTATGAGCCGCTCCTCCCTCGTCGGGTTGTCGCTGAAACGGCAGCATGCGATGCCGCGGACGGCGCCGGGTGTTTCCGGTCGTGGGCGACCGCCATCCCGTGGTCATGGCAATGGCAGATGAACCGTCCCGGTACCGCATGATTTACGGCCGGCGCCGCGGTCGAAAGCTGCGCCCGGCACAGGCGGGACTGATGACGACGCTGCTGCCGCGCCTGCGCTTCACCGTGCCGGAAAGCGGCCTCCTCGACCCCGGCCTCCTTTTCCCCGGCTTGGGCCGTATCGCGCTCGAGATCGGGTTTGGCGCCGGCGAGCATCTCGCGGCGCAAGCGGCGGCACAGCCCGAAACCGGCTTTATCGGGGTCGAGATTTTTGAAACCGGGGTGGCGAAGCTCGTGACCGCGATCGCCGCACGCGATTTGCGCAACGTGCGGATTCTGGCCGACGACGCGCGAGTGCTGCTGGCGGCATTGCCCGAGCAATGCCTCGACCGCGCCTACATTCTCTTTCCCGATCCGTGGCCGAAGCTGCGCCATCATAAGCGGCGTATCGTTTCGCCCGCGACGCTGGCGCAATTGGCGCGGGCAATGCGCGACGGCGGCGAGCTGCGACTTGCCACCGATGACATGGCTTATCTGCGGCAGATGCTGATCGACGCCTCGCAAGTGCCGGAATGGCAATGGCTCGCGCGGCGACCGGGCGATTGGCGCGAGCGTGCCGACGACTGGCCGGCGACGCGGTATGAAACGAAGGCACTGGCGGGCGGACGGCGGCCTGGCTATTTGCGCTTCGTCAGACGGCCGCGGGGCTGATCGCCCGTTGCCCAGAAGCGAGTGAAAATCATCGCCGGCGACTACCGGCCATGATGCCAACTGGCAATGGCCTGTTCCCAGTTGCGGCCGTCGAAATAATCCAAGGTCAGCGCGGCGAGATCGACCTGGTCGAGGCAGCGGACGTTTATGTCGATCATGTCGGGATCGGAGCGCGGCACATAGAAGGCATGAATGCCGCAATGTCGGCAGAATGTGTGCTTCGCCGCGCCGGTGTTGAAGCGGTAGGTGGTGAGCGCGTCGGCACCGCTCAACAGTTCGAACCGGTCAGGCGGCACGAGATGATGCAGGATGCCTTTTTTTTGGCATATCGAGCAATTGCAGTAGGACACGCGTCGCAAGTCGGTGGTGATACGGAACCGCACGGCGCCGCAATGACAGCCGCCTTCATAGACCCGCATCTCGCTCATGGCGCGCCCAAGAGCTTCTTGACGATACTGCTCGCCCTGACATTGTCGATCCGGCCCGGCAGCTTGTCGCGAATCGCCGCCATCACCTTGCCCATGTCTTTCAGCGATTGCGCCCCGGCGGCGGCCACGATTTCCGCGACCGCGGCCTCCGCCTCCGTGTCCGACAATTGCTTCGGCAAAAAACGCTCGATGATCGCGATCTCGCCGCGCTCCTTGTCGGCCAGGTCCTCACGCCGGCCCTGTTCATAGAGCGCGATGGATTCGTGACGCTGCTTAATCATGCCCTGCAGCATTTGTAGGATCTGCGCTTCGTCGATCGCCGTTTTGCCCTTGGCACGCGCCTCGATGTCCTGCTCCTTGAGCTTGGCGATGATGAGGCGCACGGTCGAGACGCTAAGCGCGTTTTTGTCCTTCATCGCCGTCTTCAAAGCACCACTGAATTGCTCGCGCAGCATCGGCTTCTCCATAATCCCGCGGCGCGCCTACCCCCCTCGGGGTTGACGCGACTCGGGGGTGCATACTATGTGAAAGGTCTAGCCGCGCAAAACGGTTGCCAACGCGCCAGGATCGTCCTTCGGGCGCGGTTTTTGGCGCGCGGCGCCGCTCAATTGACCCAAGGTTCGTCGCTCCCAATGACACTGATGCCCTCGCGCCCGACTGCGGCCCTTGTCCTCGATGACGGCCGCGTCTTTTGGGGGCACGGGATCGGCGTCGAGGGCGTGCGCGTCGGCGAAGTGTGCTTCAACACCAGCATGACGGGCTATCAGGAGATCATGACCGATCCGTCCTATGCCGGTCAGATCGTCACTTTTACCTTTCCTCATATCGGCAATGTCGGTGCCAATCGCGATGATATCGAGACCTCGACCTCGGCGGCACTCGGCCTGGTGGTGAGCGCCGACATCACCGAGCCCTCGAACTGGCGCGCGGTTCAGCATTTCGGCGCCTGGCTTAAATCCTACAATCTGGTCGGCATCACCGGCATCGACACGCGGGCGCTAACCCGGTCCATCCGCGACCATGGCGCGCCCAGGGGTGCCCTGTGTCATGCCGCCGACGGCCGGCTCGACATCGACGCGCTCGGCGACGCGGCGCGCGCCTGGCCGGGGCTCGAGGGCATGGATCTGGCGAAGGAGGTGACGTGCCGGCAGAGCTATGGCTGGGACCAGACCGGATGGCGATGGGGCAAGGGCTACGGCACGCTCGACCAACCGAAATACCGGGTCGTTGCCGTCGATTACGGTGCCAAGCGCAATATTCTGCGCATGCTGGCAACCGCCGGGTGCCAGATCACCGTGGTGCCGGCCGATGCCAGTGCGGCTGAGATCCGGCGACATGAACCGGACGGGATTTTTCTCTCGAACGGCCCGGGGGATCCTGCGGCGACCGGCGCATACGCGGTCCCCGTGCTGCAGGAGCTGATCGCGAGCAACAGGCCGATCTTCGGCATCTGCCTCGGGCATCAATTACTGGCGCTGGCGTTGGGCGGCAAAACCCGCAAGATGGATATCGGGCATCGCGGCGCCAATCATCCGGTGAAGGACCTCGCCACCGGCAAGGTTGAGATCACCAGCCAGAACCACGGCTTTGTCGTGCTCTCAGAAACATTGCCGGCGAACGCGGCCGCGACTCACATCTCGCTGTTCGACGGCTCGAACGAGGGCCTGCGGCTCACCGACCGGCCGGTGTTCTCGGTGCAATATCACCCCGAAGCGAGCCCGGGCCCTCAGGACAGTCACTACCTTTTCGGCCGCTTCATCGACCTGATGAAGGAGCGCCGGCGTTGACGGCTCTCGGCGTGCGATCTTGCCGGCGTCCCGGTTGCGCAAAGGGGGCTCGCGTCGCGGTCCACAACCCGGTCGCAAAGACGCCGCAACCGGTCGTGCACCTGCCCGATCCGGGGGCTCGGCGCTAGATGCCGAAGCGCACGGATATCCGCTCGGTTCTGATCATTGGCGCCGGGCCGATCGTCATCGGCCAAGCGTGCGAGTTTGACTATTCCGGTGCCCAAGCCTGCAAGGCGCTGCGCGAAGAGGGCTATCGCGTCGTCTTGGTCAATTCCAATCCAGCCACGATCATGACGGATCCGGAGATGGCGGACGCTACCTATGTCGAGCCGATCACGCCGGAATTCGTCGAGCGCATCATCGCCAAGGAGAAGCCGGAGGCGCTGCTGCCGACCATGGGCGGGCAAACGGCGCTCAACACCGCGATGGCGCTCGCCCGATCAGGGGCGCTGGCGCGCCACGGTGTCGAGCTGATCGGCGCCAGCGAAAACGCCATCGCCACGGCCGAGGACCGCCTGCGGTTCCGCGAGGCGATGGATCGCATCGGCTTGCAATCGCCAAGGAGCAGACTGGTGCGCAGCCTCGCCGAGGCGCGCGAGGCCTTGGTAGAGGTGGGGTTGCCGGCGGTGGTGCGTCCGTCCTTCACGCTCGGCGGCACCGGCGGCGGCATTGCCTATAACGGCAAGGAATTCGAGGACATTGTCGAGAACGGCCTGCGCGCCTCACCGAGCCACGAGGCGCTGATCGAAGAATCGGTGCTCGGCTGGAAGGAATTCGAGATGGAGGTGGTACGCGACCGCCTCGACAATTGCATCATCATCTGCTCGATCGAGAATGTCGATCCGATGGGCGTGCATACCGGCGATTCGGTCACGGTCGCGCCGGCGCTGACGCTGACCGACAAGGAATATCAGTTGATGCGCAACGCCTCGATTGCCGTGCTGCGCGAGATCGGGGTCGATACCGGCGGCTCCAACGTCCAGTTCGCGGTCAACCCAGAGGACGGCCGGCTGGTCATCATCGAAATGAACCCGCGGGTATCGCGGTCTTCGGCATTGGCGTCGAAAGCGACCGGCTTTCCGATCGCCAAGGTCGCGGCCAAACTCGCTGTCGGCTACACGCTCGACGAGCTCAAGAACGAGATCACGCAAGTAACGCCCGCCTCGTTCGAGCCGACCATCGACTATATCGTCACCAAAATGCCGCGCTTCGCCTTCGAGAAATTTCCCGGTGCGGAGCCGTTGCTGACCACGTCGATGAAGTCGGTCGGCGAGGCGATGGCGATCGGCCGCAGCTTCGCCGAGTCGGTCCAGAAGGCGCTGCGCTCGATGGAGACCGGGCTCACCGGTTTCAACGAGATCGAAATCCCCGGGGCCGCCTCGGGCGACAAGAATGCGATTCGCGCGGCGCTCGCCCTGCCGTCGCCCGACCGCCTGCTCACCATCGCCCAAGCCGTTCGCCACGGCTTCACCACGGCGGAAATCCACGCCGCCTGCCGCTACGATCCCTGGTTCCTCGACGCCATCGCCGACATCGTTGCCGTCGAGGACGAGGTTAGGAGCAACGGCCTGCCCGGTGACGCCGCGGGCCTGTCGCGCTTGAAGCGGATGGGCTTTTCCGATGCACGGCTCGCCGAACTCGCTGGCCTGAGCGAGGCGGCGGTGGCGTCCGAGCGCGCCCGCGCCAAGGTTCATCCAGCCTATAAGCGCATCGACACCTGCGCCGCGGAGTTTCCGGCGCTGACCCCCTATTTCTATTCGACTTATGTGAGCGAATGCGAGGCGGAACCGACGGCGCGCGACAAGGTTATCATTCTCGGCGGCGGACCCAATCGCATCGGCCAGGGCATCGAGTTCGACTATTGCTGCGTCCACGCCGCCTATGCGCTGAAGGAGGCCGGCATCGAGACCATTATGGTCAATTGCAATCCGGAAACGGTCTCGACCGACTACGATACGTCGGACCGGCTCTATTTCGAGCCGCTATCGGCCGAAGACGTGATCGAGATCGTGCGCGTCGAGCAAATGAACGGCCGTGTGCTCGGTGTCATCGTGCAGCTCGGCGGGCAGACGCCGTTGAAACTGGCAGCGGCGCTGGAAACGGCGAACATTCCGATCCTCGGCACCTCGCCGGACGCGATCGATCTCGCCGAAGACCGCAAGCGGTTCCAGCAATTGCTGGCGCGTCTTGGCCTGAAGCAGCCGGAAAACGGCATCGCCACGTCGCTCGACCAAGCCGTCGCGGTCGCCGAGCGCATCGGCTATCCCGTCGTGATCCGGCCGTCCTACGTGCTGGGCGGCCGTGCCATGGAAATCGTCCACGAGCCGGACGGGCTGGCGCGCTATATGACACACGCCGTCAAGGCGTCGGGCAAAAATCCGGTGCTGATCGACCGCTACCTCGACGACGCGATCGAGGTCGATGTCGATGCGCTCGCCGATGGCGAGACCGTGCATATTGCCGGCATCATGGAACACATCGAAGAGGCGGGAATTCATTCCGGCGACAGCGCCTGCTCGCTGCCGCCTTATTCGCTGTCGCCGGCGGTAATCCGCGACATTGAGTGTCAGACCAGTGCTTTGGCAAAGGCTTTGCACGTCATCGGGCTGATGAACGTCCAATATGCGGTAAAGGACGCCTTGGTCTATGTGCTTGAAGTCAATCCGCGCGCTTCGCGCACCGTGCCCTTCGTCGCCAAGGCCACCGGCATTCCGATTGCCAAGGTTGCGGCCCGCGTGATGGCCGGCGAGAAGCTCAAGGCCTTCGCCCTTGCCCGCAGCGGCAAGCAGCGCGTCGCGGTCAAGGAGGCGGTCTTTCCGTTCGCGCGCTTTCCCGGCGTCGATCTCATCCTCGGCCCGGAGATGAAATCAACCGGCGAGGTGATGGGGCTCGACGGCGATTTCGGCCGCGCCTTTGCCAAGTCCCAACTGGGAAGCGGCACCGTGCTGCCGCTTCAGGGCACGGTCTTTGTCTCGGTGCGCAACAAGGACAAGCCCGCGATGGTGGCCCCATGCCGGCGATTGCTGGAATTCGGCTTTAAGATGTTGGCGACGCGCGGCACCGCCGACTATCTGCGCGGTGCCGGAATCGAAGTCGAGACCGTCAACAAGGTGCTCGAAGGACGCCCGCATATCGTCGACCGCATGCTCTCCGGCGGTGTACAGCTGGTCTTCAATACTACTGAAGGTGCCCAGGCCAAGACCGACAGTTTCAGCCTGCGGCGCACCGCATTGATTGTCGGCATACCCTATTATACAACTATCGCGGGTAGCCGCGCGGCGGTGCAGGCGATCGGCGCGCTGCGCAGCGCCAACCTTGAAGTCGCCTCATTGCAATCCTATTTTGAAGCTTCTCCCACGGCAGCGGTGTAGTAGTCTTGGTTAATTCGCGCCAAATCGTGGGCGAGTTCCGGGTGGAAGCCCGTCCGGTAATCATTCATCTATAATATCGGGGACGAGTTTTCCTCATGTCAAAGATTCCAATGACCGCCGCCGGTTACAACCGGCTCCAAGATGAATTGCGGAGGCTCAAGGCGACCGACCGGCCGGCCGTGATCCGCGCCCTCGCCGAGGCGCGCGACCATGGCGATATATCGGAAAATGCTGAGTATCACGCCGCGCGCGAGCGCCAGAGCTTCATCGAGGGCCGCTTGGCCGAGCTCGAGGACAAGATCGCCCGTGCCGAAGTGATCGATGTTTCCAAGCTGTCCGGCAAACAGGTGAAGTTCGGGGCGACGGTCACGCTCGAAGATGAGGAAAGCGAAGAGAAGGCGGTCTATCAGATCGTCGGTGAAGATGAGGCCGATGTCAGCAAGGGCCGGCTCTCGGTGACGTCGCCGCTGGCGCGGGCGCTGATCGGCAAAGGCGTCGGCGAAAGCGTCGAAGTGTCGACGCCGCGCGGCGCTCGTTCCTACGAAGTGGTACGGGTCGCGTTTAAGTAACGCGCTCCCCTGCCCCTATACCACAAACACGGTCGAGCCGGTGGTCTTGCGGCTCTCGAGATCGGCATGCGCCTTGGCGGCGTCTTTGAGCGGATAGGTCTGGTTGACGACGATCTTCACCTTGCCCGCCAAAACCACCTCGAACAAGTTCTTGGCCATCGCCAAGAGGTCCTCGCGCTTGGCGCCGTAGGTCGCCAGCGTCGGGCGCTGGACATAGAGTGAACCCTTGGCGGCGAGGATGCCGAGATCGAAGGGTGGAATCTTGCCCGAGGACTGGCCAAAGCTGATCAGGAACCCGTGTGGCCGGATGCAGTCCAGCGACTTCATGACCGTGTCCTTGCCGACGCCGTCATAGACCGCCGCGCATTTGGCGCCCTGGGTGATTTCACCGACCCGGGCGACGAAATCCTCTTTGGTGTAGTCGATGACATGGTCATAGCCGTGGTCGCGGGCGAGCCGGACCTTGGCGGCGCCGCCGGCGGTGCCGATCACGGTGGCGCCCTTGGCTTTGGCCCATTGTCCGAAGATCAGGCCGACGCCGCCGGCCGCGGCCTGGCACAACACCGTGTCGCCCGCCTTGATGGCGAAGCTGCGGTTGACCAGGTATTCGGTGGTGAGGCCCTTCAGCATCATGGCCGCCGCGGTCTGGTCGGAAATCCCGTCGGGAATCTTGACGAGACGAGCGGCCGGAATGAGGCGCGCTTCGGAGTAGGCGCCGAGCGGCGCAGCGCCGTAGGCGACGCGGTCGCCCACTTTAAGATCGACGGCGCCGGGTCCGACCTCCTCGACGACCCCCGCGGCTTCACCTCCGAGAGGGCTCGGCATTGGCATCGGATAAAGCCCGCTGCGCTGGTAGGTATCGACGAAATTGAGGCCGACGGCGGTGTGGCGGATGCGGACCTCGCCCTCGCCGGGCTTGCCGAGTGACACCTCTTCCCAGCGCAACACGCTCGGCCCACCGGTCTCGTGGAAACGAATGACATGAACCATGTGCGACCTCCTTTAGGCGAGATGCTGCTTGAAAAAGGCGGCGGTCCGGTCGTTGGCAAGCGTCGCCGCGGCCTGGTCGAAATGCTCGCCGCCGTCGCGAGCGAAAGCATGATCCTGGTTCGGGTAGGTTTCTAACGTGACGTGGCGATTGCCTTTGAGCCCTTCTCGCATTCTCGCCTGAACGGGCGGCGGCACGAACCCGTCCTTTTCGGCGATGTGAAGCATCAGCGGCTTCTTGATGTTGCCAGCCTCGCCGAGCAAGGCATCGATCATCACGCCGTAATAACCGACCGATGCGTCGATAGTGGTGCGGGTCGCCGTCATATAAGCCAGCCGTCCGCCGAGGCAATAGCCGACAGCGCCAACCTTGCCGGTACACGCCGGGTTGGCCCGCAGCGCGTCGATGGTCGCTGCAATGTCCGCTACCGCGCGATCCTGATCGAGCTTCTGCATCAGCCCGAGCGCCTTCTGAAAATCTTCGCCCTTGTCGGTAAGCTCGATGCCGGGCGCGATGCGCCAGAATAGATCGGGCGCCATGGCGACATAGCCCGCCGCCGCACAGCGGTCGGCGACCTGACGGATCCACGGATTGACGCCGAAGATCTCTTGAATCACGACGATGCCAGGCCCCTTCCCCGCGGGCGTGGCGAGATAGGCCGAAAAATGGCCGCCATCCTTAGCGCGAACAGTTACATCCGGCATTGCGCCCTCCCTTGATGCTGTGGCAGTGGGGCGAGATTAGCGAGCCGGGCATTGGCGGGGCAAGCCATACTCCCGGCATGGCGCGGTGGCGCCGAGCGCGTGGCTTGCGTGCGACCGATGCGCGAACCGGCGAAGGTCGCCGCCCGCTGGCATTGGGGCATCGCGCCACGACCACCCCTGAGCTTGGGCGCGGCAATGTCTCGGCATTGGATCGCGGCGATCGACCCGTCGTGACCCGGGGCTTTGCGCCCTTTGTGGCCTGTCCGCGAGAGGCCCGGCGCGCGCCCCAGCCACATCAGTCGTTTGCAACGATTGCCTCGCAGCCGAGGGCCAGCGACAAGAGCGCATCGTCGCGGCCCGGCGTTGCCGAGAGCAGCAGTGCCGTCGGCATGCCCGCGGTGTCGCCGCCGTTCGGCAGGGACACGCCGCACCAATCGAGGAAATTGCCGGGCGATGTGTTGCGCAGCATCCGCGCGTTGGCGGCAAAGAACCGCTCGTCGTCATTCTCCAACGCTGCGATCGGCGGTGCCACGATCGGCGTGGTCGGAAAGGCGATGAAGCATTGGGCGAAGCGCGCCGCGGTTTCAGCAATGAGCTGCCGACGGGCAAACGTGACCGCGAGATAGTCGGCCAAGGTGATACCGGCACCCGCCCGCAACCGCACGACCACGCGGCGATCGACGTGCGCGATTTCGTCGCTCTGGAGCAGCGCCTCATGGATCGCATAGGCCTCGGCGGCAATGATCGCGCCGCGCTTGTCGCCGAGCCGCGCAATCGCGTCGAAGGCCGGCAGCACGCCGCGTTCAACCACCGCGCCGGCGCGCGCCAGTCGCTCGATGGCGATATCGAAATTGGCCAGCACGGCCGGCTCGCAATCGCCAAGAACGAGATTGGTCGGGACGAAGATCCGCACCCGTTTCGGCGGTTGTGGCGTCGGTTGTACCGGCTTCGCCCGCCGCAGCGCCGCGTCGACCAAGACCGCGTCGGCGACCGAGCGGCTCAAGACGCCGAGTGAATCGAGGGTCGGCGACAGCGGAAACACGCCCGCCATGAGGTAGCGCCCGGTCGTTGCCTTGTACCCGACCACGCCGTTCAGCGCTGCGGGGACGCGCACCGATCCCCCGGTATCGGTGCCGATCGCGACCGGGACGAGGCCGCGCGCCACGGCCACGGCGGATCCGGAGGAAGAGCCGCCCGGCACCCGGGGTTCGGCGCCGTAGGGGTTGCGCGGCGTGCCGAAATGCGGATTAAGGCCGATCCCGGAATAGGCAAATTCGGTCATGTTGGTGTGACCGATGCAAACCATGCCGGCGGCGGCGAGATTGGCGACCACCGCGGCGTCTTGTCCTGCCGGCGGGCCGCCTGCTCGCAGCTTCGATCCCGCCGTGGTCGGCAATCCCCGAACATCGAACAGGTCTTTCCACGCGACCGGTACGCCGTCGAGCGAGCCGAGGGATTGCTGCGCACCCAAGCGACCGGCAGCCGCCCGCGCCTCCGCCATGGCGCGGTCGCGGGTGATCGCGGTGAAGATGGCAGGATCGTCACAAGCATCGATCCCCGCCAACGTTTCCTCGGCAACGCTCACCGGATCGGCCATGTCGCTACCCTTCTGCCGGTACCGGCGGCACGCGCCCGAGGATCATGTCGCTCGCCTTCTCCGCGATCATGATCGTTGGAGCATTGGTGTTGCCCCCGGTGATGGTCGGCATGATCGACGCATCGACCACACGCAGCCGGTCGACGCCGCGCACCTTGAGCTCGGGATCGACGACAGCATCGCCGGCGATACCCATGCGGCAGGTGCCGACCGGATGAAATGCGGTGCGTACGTCGGAGCGGATGAAAGCGTCAAGCTGGGCATCGCTCTTGACTTGGTCGCCGGGCACGACCTCGCGCTCGACCAGCTGCGCCAGATCGCTGTGCCGGACCAATTCGCGTGCCAGGTGGATGGCGGCGCGCAACGGCGCATAATCGCTCTTGGCGGCGAGCAGGTTGAAAGTGATGCGCGGCTTCGCCATCGGATCGGCCGAACGCAGCTTGACCCAGCCGCGGCTCGCCGGATGCAGGAGCACCGCACGCAACGACAGATAATGTCCGTCGGGCTTGCGCCAGCCCGGGAACCAGAGACCGGCGAAAAGCCGCACCGGGCTGATGAGGAACTGCAGATCGGGTCGTTCGAGCCCTTCCCGCGAGCGCGCGAACAACATCGCGGTCACCGGCAAACCCGCGAGCGGCCCGGTGCCGCTTAACGCCCACTGGACCAGCGACCGCGCCACGCGATCGACCCGCAATTGGTTGACGAACGTGATCGGCGCGCGCAGCAGCACGTCGATTCCGGTCGAGGCATGGTCCTGGAGATTGCGCCCGACACCCGGCAAATCAACCACCGGCTTGATCCCCTGTGCCCGGAGCTCGTCGGCCGGACCGATGCCCGAAAGCATCAGCAAATGGGGTGAATTGATGGCGCCGGCGGATAAGATCACCTCGCGCGCTGCGCGCGCGAGGCTGCTGCGGCGAGCACGGATATATTCGACACCGGCGGCGCGGCCACCCTCCAGGGCCACGCGTACCGCGTGAGCGTTGGTTTCGACGGTGAGATTGGGCCGCTTCATCGCTTGCCGCAGAAAGGTCGCCGCGGTGCTGCCGCGCCGACCGGCAATGGTGGTGAAGTCGGGCACGCCGAAACCTTCGGGCTGCGAGCCATGGAAATCCTCGGTCTCGCGGTGGCCCGCCGCCACGGCCGCGTCGCGGATCAGATCGTAGAGTTTGTGCGTCTTGTCATGCCGCGATACGGACAACGGTCCGGCACCACCATGATAGTCGCCCTCGCCGCGCCAATCGGTCTCGGCGCGCCGGTAGTAAGGCAGGATCTCATCATAGCTCCAGCCGGCATTGCCGAACTGACGCCATTGGTCGTAGTCGCGCGGATGGCCGCGCGAATACAGCATGCCGTTGATCGATGACGAGCCGCCGAGCAGCTTGCCGCGCGGCACCGGGATCGCGCGGCCCTCGAGATTCGGTTCCGGCTCGCCGTCATAGCCCCAGCCATAATGATGGCCGAACCACAATTTTGGTGCGTAGGCGGGAATCTGGAGCGCCAGCGCGCGCGCCTCACCGCCGGCTTCGAGCAACAACACCCTGGTGTCGGGCTCGGCGCTCAATCGGTTAGCGAGGACGCATCCGGCCGACCCGGCGCCGACGATGACATAATCGTAATCCCGCATCGACCGTCACGTTAACAGCCCAGAAAAGCGATTGTCACCTGCGGCCGTGATTCATAATATCTTTCCAAACATCGCCGGAAACATCAGGAAACTCGATGGCTCACCAACATCGCTTTATGACGCCCCTCAACGAGCAGCTGCCCGCGGACCGTCACCGCAAGAGCAAGCTCATCGATCTCGACGAAGCGGGCAGGATCATCGCCTCAAAGAAGGTGTTTTCGATTGCCGGCTCGCATTCTGCCGACGCGGCGATGAGCCTGATCCGCGCCGCGATCCGCGCCCGGGCTACCGGCATGACGCTGATTCCGCCGATCACGACTTCGCTCGCGGCGGATTTGCCGATCGCGGCGGGCATGCTGAAAAAATTGTATCTCTCCTATGTCGGCTTTGAGGTGTTCGGCATGGCGCCGGCGTTTCGCAAGGCGGCAGAGACACAGGCGCTGGAGATCGTTGAGGCGGACGAGCCGTTTATTCTGCTCGGCACGCAGGCGGCGGCCGGTGGCAAGCCATTCAACACCGTGCAATTTGTCTATGACGGCACCGACCACAAGCGCCTCAACCCGGAACTGAAGCAGGTGGTGGATCCCTTCACCGGCAAGACGGTATGGGCGATTCCGCCGCTGCGCTCCGACGTGTTCATCATGCACGCGCAGGCCTGCGACGAGTACGGCAACGCGCAATGTTGGGGCGGTACCGGGCAAGAGCGCGACAAGGCGAAGGCCGCCGACATGGTGATCGTGCAAGCGGATGAAATCGTCGGCTCGGAAGTGATCGAGAAGGACCCGACGCACACGACCGTGCCCGGACTTTGGGTCGACTACGTGGTCCACGCGCCGTTTGGCGCCCATCCGACCTTTTCATCGAACAATTATGCGGTCGACGAGGACCATCTCAGGGTCTACATCGACCTCGCCCGTAACGGCCGGGCGCAGGAATATCTCGACAAATACGTGCTCGAGCCCAAGGATCACTACGAGTATCTTGAGCGCGTCGGCGGCATGCGTCGGCTCACTCATTTGCGGTCGACCCTGGCTGTGCGAAGCTGAGGGAGATAATGCGCATCGCATCGGCGTCCGGACCCGAACGCAGGATCAAGGGCGGCCCGTCGCGGGTCGCGGCCGGCCGGTTCGCGCGACCAAACCCAAACCGCTTTCCTCAATTCACGATTTACGCGGACGAAAAGAATGGCTGAGCTTGCACATCCTGGCACCGACCGGTACTCGATGGCCGAATTCGTTGCGATCGTTCTGGCGCGTCAAGCCGGCGGCACCGGTGAATGCACCGGCGGCGGCGGTGCCAATCAGGCGGTGGCGCTTGCCGCCAACCGTTTGGCACAGATCACGGTTCGGCCCGACCTCTGGCTGTTCACCGGCGGCGCCGGCGTCTACAACGGCAAATTCGACACGCTGCCGATCGGCACTTGGGATCCGCGCTGCGGCCATGGCGCGGAGTGCAAAATCTACATCGCCGACGTCGTCGACGGCGGTACGCGCGGCGAGCGACCCGGGCACAGTTCGGGTCGGATGCGGCCGGCGGGCTCCGGCGGCTTCGGCGGCATCCAGGTCGACAAATACGGCAATATCAACATGATCGGCGTCGGCCAATACCCTAAGCTCAAGGTACGCGGTCCGGGTACCGTCGGGACGATCTGGATGGGCTCGGGGCCGAGCAACGTCTACGTCGAACACCACTCGAAGCGCATCTTTGTCGAGAAGTGCGATTACATCAGCGGCCCCGGTTGGCTTCAAGGCGGCGACAGCCGGCATAAGCTCTTGAACGGCCGCGACGGACCGGAATATGTCTGGTCGCCGATCTGCGTCCTCGATTTCACCGAGGACGAGCATCGTGCCCGCATCGCTTCGGTGCATCCCGGTTACACGGTTGCCGATGTCGTTGCCAATACCGGCTTCGAGTTGGTGGTTCCCAAGGACGTGCCGCAGACTACGCCGCCGACCGATTGGGAGCTGAATGTGCTGCGCGGCCAGGTTGACCGCAACGGTGTCCTGCGCAAACGGCGAATGACCGTAGGCCTATGACATGGAGACGATCGGCGAGACGCTCGCTCATCAAGCGCGCTGCCAACCGGACCGCGAAGCGCTCAAGGTTGGCGCGCGCAGCCTGACCTGGCGCCAGCTCGACGAGGGCGCCAACCGCGTCGCCAATTTGCTGCTTGGCCTCGGCGCCAATCCGGGCGACCGGGTGATGATGGTGCTCGGCAACTCGGTCGAGTTCGTCGAGATCTACTATGGGCTTGCCAAAATCGGGTGCATCAGCGCACCGGTCATGCCGCGTTCGGTCGCCGGCGAAGTGCAATTCATCTGCGACAATCTGCGCGCGCGCTTCATCATCGCCGAGGCAGATTCGGCGTCGATCGTGCGCGAGCTCGATCACAAGCTCAAATCAGTCGAGCACACGATCGGTGTCGGCGCCGGCCACGGATTGGCACAAGATTACCACCGGCTCAAGGCCGCCGCCTCGTCCGTCGAGCCGAACACCCGCGTCGCTCCGGACGATATTCTCACCACCAAATTCACCAGCGGCACCACCGGCCTCCCCAAGGGTTGCCTGCGCTCGCACCGTAATTTCATCATGGCGGCGGCGGTGCTGATGATGGAAATCCCGCTCTACGACAGCGACAGCGCCGTGATCGCCAATCCGCTCGCGGCCGGCATGGCAGTTTCACAGCTCACCATGTTTGTGCTCAAGGGTATCCGCACGGTCATGCAGGAACGGTTCGAGCCGGCCGAGTATCTCGCGATCGTGGATCGGGAAAAGCCGACGCTGCTCTACATGATGGATACGATGATGCGGCGCTGCTTTCCGCTGCCGCAATTCGCCACCACCGACTTCTCCAGCGTGCGGCTCTATCACGGCGCTGCGTCCCGCGAGGTGATCGACGCGCTGCGGGCGCATCCCCGCTTTCAAGCCGGGTTTTCCTTCGGCTACGCGTCGTCGGAAGCCGGTGGGCTAGTTACGTTTCGCCTGCCCAGTCATTACGCGCTGGCGCTCGAGCAGCCGGATAAATACGGCTACTTGCTTGAATCCGCGGGGACCGAAGCGCCGCTGACGCGGATTGCATGCCTCGACGACGAGCTCAAGCCGGTGCCGCAGGGCGAGGTCGGCGAGCTCGCCGTCAGCGGCCCCTCGGTGTTCCGCGGCTATTGGGAACGACCCGACGAAACCGAAAAAGTGTTGCGCCAAGGCTGGCTGCTCACCGGCGACCTAGCCTACCAGGACGCGGACGGGTTTATTTTTATTCGCGGCCGCAAGCGCGACATGATCAAGACCGGTGGCGTTAATGTCTATCCCGCAGAGATTGAGCCGGTACTGGAATCGCACCCGAGCGTCGTCGAGGCCGCAGTGGTCGGGGTACCGGACAAAGAATGGGGCGAGAAGGTGGTTGCCTTCATCATCGCCAAGTCCCCGATCGACGCGCCGGAACTGATCGATTTCTGCCGCGACAAGCTTGCCGCCTATAAGCGGCCCAAGCAAATCGTCTTTGTCGATGCGTTTCCGATGCGCGCCGGCAAAGTCGTGAAGCGCGATTTGATCCGCATGCTGAGGGAAGGCCTGGTCCGCTGACCCTGCCCCCGGAGCACGCGTTTGACCCGCTCGGCATGGCCCAAGGGCCGCCGGTCGCCAGGGTCGGCGCGGGTCAACCGTTCGCAGACGGGTTATAGGGTAAGCGCCGTCCGCTGCCCCAACCTTCAAATCCGCCCGACCGCCTTCAAACCCCTTCTGGCGCGGCCCTTAATCCGAGGTCAGCCCCATTTTAATCACGTCTTAAGGATCCTGGCCCCATTATGAGGCCACCAGATGGACCGCAGCACCGGCATGTCTCGCTTCCTCATCCGCACGGGAATTAGGCATAAGATCCTTATTGGTTTCGTCGCCATGGCACTGATGATCGGTGCCTTGGGCGGTTATGGTATTTTCGTGCTCAGCGCGACCGGAGACATGGTCGCCCGGACCTATGATCGGCCGTTGCTGACGGTGAACTACAGCCGTTTGGCCGGGCAGATCTTCACCCAAATGCGAAGCGAGCTGTTGCACCGCCGCTATGCCTCGCCCGTGGAAAAGGCGGCGATCGACCGCGTCCTTGCCAAGCTCGCTGAAAGCCTGAGCGAGGATCTTGCCATGGCCCGCGCCCAGGCATTGTCCGATCCCGAGCGGGCCGATATCGACGGCATTCAGGACCGCGTGGCCCATTGGAACGAATTGTGGCAGGCGGCGCCCGCCCGTGCCGAGAGCCGCCGGCTCCAGGACGTGTCCGCCCAAATTGAGCAATCCTTTGATCAACTGGTGGCGCTAACCATCGATCAAAGCCTGGCCGAGCGCCGCAACGGCCTCTCTGCCATAACCCGGTTCCAGTCTTGGACAATCGGCGGCATGATCCTGGCGCTCATCATCGCCGGCGCAATTACCTTCTTCCTTGCCCGGCGCATCGTGCGGCCTTTCCGCATGGCGGTCAGCGTCGCGGACCGCATCGCCGGCGGCCAATTGGATACCGTCATTCCGCGCGGCTTCGGCGACGAGACCGGCGTTCTGCTGCAGTCGATGAGCGGCATGCGCGACGGTATTCGCGCCATGATGGCGCGCGAGCGGACCCGCCGGCGTGCCGCCGAAACCCGTCTCGCGGATGCGCTTGAAAGCGCCCATGAGGGCTTGGTGCTGATCGACGCGGGCGGCAACATCGTGATCGCCAACAAGCAGATCGGGGCGTTTTTCCCGCCCTTGGCGCCACTCTGCCGCGAAGGCGTCGAATTCTCGGCGGTGACGCGCCTCCTCTATCAGCAATTGTTAAATCCGGAGCAGGTGCCCGACTTGTTCGCTTTGCCGGCGTCCGGTTGTGAGCTCCACCTGGTCGACAATCGCTGGATCCATGTCAGCTCCAGCCGCACGCGCGATGGTGGCCAGTTCTTTTTCTTCACCGATTTCTCCGACGTCAAGGAGCGTGAGCAGCGTTATCGCGAAGCCCAGCTTCAGGCCGAAGCCGCAAGCCGCGCCAAATCGAGCTTTGTCGCCAACATGAGCCATGAGTTGCGCACGCCGCTCAACGCGATCATCGGCTTTTCCGAAATCATTCAGCGCGAGATGTTCGGCAAGCTCGAGAACCGGAACTATGCCGCCTATATCGCCGATATTCTGCAAAGCGGCCGTCACCTCCTGGCGATCATCAACGGCGTGCTTGATTTGGCAAAAAGCCAATCCGGCAAGCTGACGGTGCATTTCGAGACGGTCGATCTCGGCCATATCCTGGTCGATTGCGCCAATATGATGCGTGATCAATGCAAACGCGGCGAACTGGTCCTGGAATTCACCAAGCCGGCCGGCCAAATGCTCGTCTCGGGAGAGCCTGCGAAACTGCGCCAGGTGCTGCTCAACTTACTCTCGAACGCGGTGAAGTTTACCGAGCCCGGCGGACGGGTCGCGCTCAGCGCGCGCGACGAGGGCGACACCATCGTCGCTGACGTGCGCGACACCGGCATCGGTATGTCGAGCGACGACATCGCGGTCGCGCTGACGCCGTTCGGCCAGGTCGATAACCGGCTGGCCCGCCGTTTCGACGGCACCGGTCTCGGCTTGCCGCTGGCAAAGGAACTGATCGAGCTGCACCGCGGCACGCTCATCATCCGCAGCGAGCCGGGACGCGGCTCGACGATCTCCGTCGTTCTACCGAAGCTGTCTCCGACCGAGGCGACCGCGGCCGCGGACGACGCGATCGCGGCCTAGCTATTCCGCGGCGGCCCGTTTCGCCGGCTGCGGCACCCGATCGCCGAAATAGGGCAATACTTCCTCGGCCACTGCCGCCTGGTTCACCACCGCCATCTCATGGGGCATGGTGCCGAACTGGGTCTTGGTCAGCGAATAGCCGAAACCGGCGAGGTCCTGGTAAGCCGCGAGCTTTTCCCTGACGGTATTGGGACTGCCGACGATCACGGTACCGAGATCGATGAGATCATCGGGCGTCTGCGGCCGGCTGCGGCCCATGCTGCGCTGCCGCTTCACCGATTCAAGGCTGCTATAGCCCGGCGGCGACATCATTACCGGATTCATCTTGAAGAATTTGCCATAGGATTCGAGATAGGGTCGCGCCTCGCGCCTTGCCTTCTCGTCGGTTTCGGCGATGTAAATGGCGTTGGACCAAGCGAGTTGATCGGGCGAGGCCTGGTAGCCGCATTTGTCGGCTTCCTCGCGGAAAATATCAAACACGCGGGCCACCGATGCGATCGGGGCCAGGGTCTGGCAATAAGTATAGCGCTTTGCTGCCGACCAGCGGATGGTGCTGATCGATCCGGAAGATGGCGTCCAGATTGGCGGATGTGGCTTCTGATATGGCACCGGCCAGGGGTTGACGTAGCGCAAATTGAAGAATTTGCCGTCGAAGGCGAACGGGCCGGGCCGCGTCCAGGCCTGCACGATCAGATCATGGGCCTCGACGAAGCGCGGGTTGGATTCGGCTGGATTGACGCCCATGGAATGGTATTCGGCGCCGATGCCGCGGACAAAGCCGGCGATCACCCGGCCGCGTGTGATGTTGTCGAGGATGGCGTATTCCTCGGCGATGGTCAGCGGATTGTTTACCAGCGGCAAGGCGCGACCGAGGATGGCGAGCTTGCCGCGCTTGATCTTGCGCGACAGCGCACCGGCGAGCACGCCCGGCACCGGCATCATGCCGTAGGCCGTCTGGTGATGCTCGTTGACGCACACTCCGTCGAAGCCAAGTTCGTCGGCCTTTTCGAGTTCATCGAGATACTGATTGAACAGTTCGGCGCCCTTGACCGGGTCGTAGTGACTGTTGGAGTAGGTGACCCACGCGGAACCGCCTTTGTCGATCGCGTCGAGATCGGCATGGGCGTATGGCATCAGATGAAAATTGAATATTTTCATGTCGCGGCCCTCTGTTGCGCGATGAAATCGTGGACGATACCGGCAGTCTCCAGCGGTTGTTCGACATGCGGCCAATGCCCCGCATTCGCCACCGCGACCAGCCGCGACCCGGGAATGGCGGCTTGCCACGCGGCAGCATAGGGGGTCGGCAACAGGCGGTCCTCCCGGCCCCACACGATCAGGGTCGGCACATCGATGCGGTGGAGCCATTTTCCCAGTTGCGGATCAAAAAGGCGCGGCTGCCAGGCCAGTTTTGCCGTCATCATCCTGCCCTTGAGCAACGCGTCTTCGGCCTCTGGCGCGAGCAGGCGCGCCACCAAGGGTTCGGCCTTTTTGGGATCGAAAGACAGGTCGTAAAGCGCCTGCTCGTCCGTGCGCGCGAACAGGTCGATGCCGCCGGCGCCGTCGACCCGCAACCCCCAGGGATCGATCAGCGTCAGCGAGGCAAGCCGCGTGGTGTTGCGCGTCGCCAGTTCGGCCGCGATCCAGCCGCCGAGCGCGGCGCCGACGAGGTGGACGCGCGCCAAATCGAGTTGCGTCAGGGCGTCGAGATAGAAATTGGCGAGGTCGGTGACCCGATCGAGCCAGGGTGGCGCGTCGCCGCCACCGTAACCGGGATGCTCAAGGAGAATCACCTCGAAATGCTCGGCAAGGCGGTCGTGAAACGGCAGCCAGGCGGCCCCGAGATGGGCATCGGGAGAAAACACTACCGATGCCCCCACGCCCGCGCGTTGGAGACGAAGATCGACATTGCACGCTTGAATGGCAACGTTGGCACTACCCGGCATGAAGCTTACTCTCCCATCGATTCGCCCTAGGGGCCGGAGGCTATCGTCCCCGGCTCAAACAGGGAATAGACGTTCGAGGGAAGCAGTCATGAAAAACGCGGCCGAATTTCATCAGGACATGGTTGCATATTGGAGCGGTGCCGGCGGCGATCGCTGGATCGGCGAAAGTGCCCGCACCGAAGCGATGCTGTCGCGCGTCGCCGAACTGCTCTATGTCCGCGCACGGCTGCATCCGGGCCTGATCGTGCTCGATGTCGGCTGTGGCCTCGGACCGACCACGCTGGAGCTGGCGCACCGCGTGGCGCCAGCCGGCCGCGCCGTCGGTCTCGACGTGTCACCGGAAATGGTCGGGCGCGCGCGCCAGCGTGCCGCCGGCGTGGCCAATATCGAATTCATCCTCGGCGATGCCGCGTCGCATAATTTCCCGGCACCATTTGCCGACCTGCTGTTCTCGCGCTTCGGGGTGATGTTCTTTGGCGATCCGGTGGCCGCGTTCGCCAATCTTCGCCGGGCGCTCAAACCCAACGGCCGAATGCTATTCGCCTGCTGGCGCCGGCTGAGCGAAAACCCGTGGATGCTGACGCCGCTCCTCGCCGCCTATGAGCACGTGCCCCGCCTGCCGCCGGCCGAGCCCAACGAGCCCGGCCCGTTCGCGTTCGCCGATCCCGACCGCGTCGGCGCCGTTCTGACCGCCGCCGGCTTTGCCAAGCCGAGCTTCGCCGCCGCCGAGCTCACCTTCGATGTCGCGGGCGGCGCTGGCATGGATGCCGCCGTACGTCAGACCATGAGCATCGGCGCCACCAGCCGCGCCCTGCAAGATCAGCCGCAATCCGTCCGCGACGCCGCCGCGGGGTCGATCCGCAAGGCGCTGGCGCCATACGCCAGGGACACGCATGTCGAGCTCCCCGGCGCGATCTGGCTGGTGGAAAGCAGGATTGCCTAGGCGGCCGGCGCGGCCAAACTCTTCTTGTCAATCGCGCCTCCCTGTCGGATTGTCCTCTCGGTATCGGCGGCGTGTTTCATCGCTGCAAGACAAGGGCACCAACGGTGTGCCGACAACAACTGGGAGGGTTTATGATTCGACTTGCTACAGGCCGTGCCTTGCCTGCCCTGGCTGCATTGTCTGCGTTGGCGTTGACGGCGCCGTCGGCGCGCGCCGCCGATGCGATCAAGATCGGGTTTAGCATGGAGCAGACCGGCAATCTCGCCAGCGGCGGCACGACCGCGCTGCGCGCGATGAAGATCTGGGAACGGGACATCAACGCCAAGGGCGGGTTGCTGGGCCGGCCGGTGACGC
This sequence comes from Alphaproteobacteria bacterium, assembly GCA_030041335.1. GTDB lineage: Bacteria > Pseudomonadota > Alphaproteobacteria > ATCC43930 > CGMCC-115725 > JAATGI01. The sequence goes on from JASHOB010000071.1 coordinate 63,313, forward strand.
TTGTCTATTACGACGATCAAAGCAGCCCCGCGAACGTGCCTGGCATCTACACGAAACTCCTCGACGTCGACAAAGTCGACCTGCTGGTCTCGTCCTATGGCACCAACATGATCGCGCCGGCAATGCCGGTTGCGATGGACCACGAGAAGGTGTTCATGACGCTGTTCGGCACGGCGGTGAACGACAAGTTCAACTACGACAAATATTTCCAGATCCTGCCCAACGGCAAGGATACTGCCGTGGCGCCGTCCAAAGGTTGGTTCGACGTCGCGATGACGCTCAACCCGAAACCCAAGACCGTCGCGTTGCTCGCGGCCGACGCCGAGTACGCGCAGAACGTGATCGCTGGCGCCCGCCGCATCATCGGCGAACGCGGGCTCCGCATCGTCTACGACAGCAAGTACGATCCCAAGACCGTCGATTACCTCCCGATCGTGCGCGCGCTGCAGGCGGCCAATGCCGACCTCGTCTATGTCGCCTCCTACCCGGCCGATTCCGTCGGCATCATCAAGGCGGTGCATGAGGTCGGGCTGAAGGCCAGTTTATTCGGCGGCGGCATGATCGGCCTGGCCTTCGCGCCGATCAAGGTGGCGCTGGGGCCGATGCTCAACGGCATCACGGCCTTCGATGTCTACGTGCCCGAGCCGACGATGAAGTTTCCCGGTGTCGAGGCGTTCCTCAAACGCTACCAGGCGCTGGCGGGCAAGGCCGACCCGCTCGGCTATTATCTACCGCCGTTCGCCTATGCGGAATTGCAAGTGCTGGCCGACGCGGTCACGGCAACGCACGGGCTCGATCAGGATAAGCTCGCCAAATACATCCACGACACGACGTTCCATACCATCGTCGGCGACGTGAAGTTCGCCGACAACGGCGAATGGGAGAAATCGCGCGTGCTGTTCGTGCAGTACCAGGGGATCGATGGCAGCGGCGTCGAGCAGTTCAAGCAACCGGGCAAGCAGGTGATCGTCTATCCGCCCCAATTCGTTTCGGGCAAACTGCAATATCCTTATGTCGCCGTGACGAAGTAGGCGTGCAAACTTGTCGGTTGTCACCGATCGGTTGAGAAACCGATAAATCGCGACCGACAAGTGAGGGAGGTTCGATGCCATCGGTTCGAGCGGAGGAACTGCAACGGATCGGCGAGGCGTTGCTGCGCGCGGCCGGCGCCTCGGCCGAAGAGGCCGCGACCGTGGCGAAAGGATGCGTCAATGCCAATCTCGCCGGCCATGATTCGCATGGCATCATTCTGGTACCAACTTATATCGATCGCATAAGGAAGCAGCACATCGTACCGGGGGCGTCGTTCACCGTGGTCAGGGAAACCGCGACGACGACCGTGATCGACGGCAATTGGGGCTTCGGCTTCGTGGTCAACGAGCGCGCCATGCGCATGACCATCGACAAGGCGCGCGCCAACCAGGTGGCGGCCGCCACGGTGTTTCGCCAAAGCCATGTCGGTCGCCTCGCCGCCTACCCGCTGCTGGCGGCGGCGGCCGGCATGATTGGTCTCGCCACCGCGGATTCGGGCCGCTCGCCCAAGGCGGTGGCACCGTTCGGAGGGCGCGAGGCCCGGCTCGGCACCAATCCCATCGCCGTTGCGGTGCCGTCCGACCTCGAGGCGCCGCTTTATCTCGACATGGCAACCTCGGCGGTGGCGCATGGCAAGGTCTCGCTCGCCGCGTCGCGTGGCCAGGCAATCCCGGAGGGCTGGGTAATCGACCGTGACGGCCGGCAAACCACCGACCCGTCGGCGCTTTTGAGGAATGGCGGCGCCCTTCTGCCGCTTGGCGGCAGCGAGGGCTATAAGGGCAGCGGCCTCGCCGTGATCGTTGAGGTTCTGTGCGGGCTGTTGACCGGCCTGGGTTTCGGCGTCGAGCCGAGCGGGCGCCACAATGACGGCTGTTTCCTGGCGGTGTTCAACGTCGAAGCGTTCCGTCCGCTGGCGGAATTCAAGAAGGAGGTCGCCGCCTTCGCACGTTATCTCAAGGCGACGCCGCCGGCGCGAGGCAGCACGGGCGTATTCTATCCCGGGGAACTGGAATTTCTCCGTGAGCAGGAGCGCCGCCGCGACGGTATTGCTGTCGAGGACGCCACCTGGAATAAATTGCGCGACCTGGCTCAAGGATATGGTATTGCGGCGTCGTTGAACTTGGCCTGATACGGAGACGTTGCATGGCGCGGCAGATGGTAATGGTTGGTTTTCTGCAGGCGCAGAACTGCACCAACATCCCGGCCTCGTGGCGTCATCCCCAATCGCGGACCGATTTTACCGCACCCGAATATTACCAGGAGATCGCGCGCGTTCTCGAGGCCGGAAAATTTCATCTCGCGTTTTTCGACGACCGCCTGGCGATGCCCGATCGCTACGGCAACGACCACGCCCATACCGTGGAATACGGGATCCGCTGCGTGAAGATGGACCCGATCCCGGTCATGATGGCAATGGCGGCTGTGACCGACCGGCTCGGCCTCGGCGCCACCGGCTCGACGACTTATTTCGAGCCGTTCGATATCGCGCGCACGTTCGCCACCATTGACCTCATGACCCACGGCCGCGCCGCCTGGAATGTCGTGACCTCGGTCAATGACGGCGAGGCGCTCAACATGGGGCGGGCCGAACATCTGGCGCACGATCTGCGCTACGACCGTGCCGACGAGTTCATGGAGATCGTCCTCGGCCATTGGGACGCGTGGGATGACGACGCGCTGATTGTCGACAAGGAGAGCGGCCGGTTTGCCGACCCGAAGAAGGTGCGTCGGCTCGATTACCAGGGAAAATATTATCGTTCGCGCGGCCCCTTCACCGTGCCGCGTTCCCGCCAAGGTCATCCCGTCATCATCCAGGCCGGACAGAGTGGCCGCGGCAAACGTTTTGCCGGACGATGGGCGGAAGTGGTGTTTTCCGGCGGTCACGGGCCGCGGGCGAGGGAAATCTACGCCAGCTTGCGCGAAGAGGTCGAGAAATGCGGGCGCGACCCCGACCGCGTCTCGATCTGCAATGCCATCACCATCGTCGCCGGCGAAAGCAATGATGCCGCCGAGGACAAGATGGCCGAAATAGAGAAATTGCCGCTCGAAATCGATCAGCTGTCGCTGCTCGCCGAGGGCGTTAATTTCGATTTTGCCGGCAAGGGTCTCGACGAGCCGCTGACCGACGCCGAGTTGGCGAGTTTCACGGGCATGCTGACGATCCGCGACAGCGTGGTTCGCGCCAGCGGCAAAAAGAACCCCACGACGCGCGACTTCATCACGTTGAACAATCGCGGCAAGGTCTCCGACGCGGTGGTCGGTGGGCCAAAGGAGGTCGCCGACACACTGGAAGAAATGTTCGTCGGCCGCGTCTGCGACGGCTTCGTCGTCGCCGCCACGCATATTCCGGGCGCCTATGCCGATTTCGTCCGCTATGTCGTTCCCGAACTGCAGCGGCGCAAGCTCTACCATCGGGATTACGCCGGCTCGACCCTGCGCGACAATCTTGGGTTGCCGCGGCCGACCGTCGGCGATTGGCGATAGCATGCGTTGGGCCAAGTTCACCACCGCCGGCCGGACGTCCTGGGGCATCGTCGAAGGCGATCGCGTGTTCGCGACGCAAGGCACCCCGTTCGGCGAATGGCAACAAACCGGACAAAGATACGGGCTCGCGGACGTCAAGATCGAAGTGCCGCTTATCCCGCGTACCTTCTACTGCGCCGGCCGGAACTACGTGAAGCACCTGACCGAGGCCGCCGGCGCCGACGGCGTCGCGCCTGAGATTCCGAAGCGACCGGAGATCGGCTATCGTGCGCAGAATGCGCTGATAGCGCACGACGAGGATGTTGTGATCCCCCGCGACGCCACCGCGCAGGTCCATTACGAGGGCGAGCTCGTGGTCGTGATCGGCAAGAAGGCGAAGCATCTAAGCGAGCCAGAGGCCATGTCTTGCATCTTCGGCTACACGATCGGCAACGACGTCAGCGAACGGACCTGGCAGCGCGGCGACCGTACTTTTTGGCGCGCCAAGAACACCGACACGTTCAAGCCGATGGGTCCTTGGATCGAGACCGCGGTCGATCTCGACGCGATGGAAACTCATGTGCGTCTCAACGGCGCGGTGCGCACCCGCTTCCGCACCAACGAGATGCTGTTCGGCATCGCGCGCTTCCTTAGTGCCATGTCGCAATATCTGACGCTGTGGCCCGGCGACGTGATGTGGATGGGCACCGACGGCAGCTCGCCGAACCTGCGGGCCGGGGACGTGGTCGAGATCGAGATCACCGGCATCGGTACCCTGCGCAATCGTTTTGTGGCAGAGACATGAGCACCGGCGAGGGTCTGCCACCCGTCGAGCCGGCGCAACCCGGTGCCGACGTCAACACGTCGACGGGCAAGAACGGCTTTCTGGTGGTCTGCAAGACCGCGTCGGTGGTCGCCTTTTACCATCCCGAACGGTTCACGCCGATCGACCAAATTCGTCTGCCGGAATTTCCGCACGAGGTGGTTTTGTCGCCCGATCGGCGTAAAGCCTATGTTTCGATTTACGGCAGCGGCGTGATCGGCGCCAATCTGCGTCCCGGCACGCGGATCGCCGTAATCGATCTCGCCACGCGCACGCTCGACGGTTTTATCGAGCTGGCGCCGTTCCTGGCGCCACACGGGTTGATGTTCGACCGCGGCGGCATGCTGTGGACCACGGCGGAATCAAGCAACGCCATCGTCGTCGTCGATCCGGTGCGCGGCGCCGTCGCCGGCCATGTCGAGATCGGCACGCAGCGAAGTCACTGGCTCGCCATCACGCCCGACGGCAATAAGCTCTATGTGCCGCACCGCAACTTCACCTTCGTCAGCGTCGTCGATGTGCACCAGCGCACCGTGGTGAAACGCATTCCCAATTTCATCTATGAGTGCCAGGGGATCGCCGTCGCGCCCGACGGCAACCGCATCTATCAGGCGCAAAGTTCACGGCCCCGCGTCGACATTATTGATCCGAAAACAGATACCGTAGCGGGCAGCGTCTCGGTCGCGGCGATGCCCGATGTGCCGCCCCAGTTGACGCGGCTCCGCGTCAGTCCCGACAATCGCCGTCTGATCATGTCGTTTCACAGCACCGACCAGGTCGCGGTGTTCGACACCCGCGATCTCAACAGTCAACATGTCTTCGCCACCGGCAAGGGCCCGATGGGCATCGCCTTTCAGGATTTTGGGAGTAAGACCTTCGTCACCAATCACGACGCCGGGCTGATTTCGGTGATCGATCTTGGCGCCATGACACTCGCGGGCGAAATCAGGACGCCGATGGGCCCGGAAATGATCGCCTGTTATTAGCGTGAGCGGCACCGTTCTCGTCACCGGCGGGGCCGGCTATATCGGGGCGCACGCTTGCAAGGCGCTGGCCCGGGCGGGCTACCAGCCGGTCGCTTACGATAATTTGAGCCGTGGGCATCGCGAATTCGTGCGCTGGGGGCCGCTGGTCGAGGGCGACATCGCCGACCGCGCGCTTGCCGCCGAGGCGCTCGCGCGTCACCGCCCGGTCGCGGTGATGCATTTCGCGGCCTATATCGCCGCCGGCGAATCGGTGAGCGATCCCGCGCTCTATTTCCGCAACAATGTCATCGGCAGTCTGACGCTGTTTGAGGCATTGCTGCATGCCGGCGGCCCACCGCTGGTCTTTTCGTCGAGCGCCGCGGTCTATGGCTTCCCCGACACCATGCCCATCGTCGAAACCGCGATGCAGCATCCGGTCAATCCCTATGGCGAAACCAAGCGAATGGTCGAGCGCGCGCTCCACTGGCTGGACCAGGCCCACGGGCTGCGCCACGTTGCGCTGCGCTACTTCAATGCCGCCGGCGCCGACCCCGAACGCGAGATCGGCGAGGCCCACGAACCCGAAAGCCATCTGATCCCGCTGGTCCTCGACGCGATCGCCGGACGCCGCAGCGGCGTCGACATTTACGGCACCGACTATTCGACACCCGACGGCACCGCCATCCGCGACTACATTCACGTCCAGGATTTGGCCGAGGCGCATGTCCGCGCGCTCGATTATCTGCTCGCCGGCGGCGCCAGCGCCGCGCTCAACCTCGGCACCGGCGTCGGCCATTCGGTGCGAGAAGTGATCAACGTCGCCGCGCGCGTGACCGGCCGCAACGTGCCCTACCGCGAAGCCCCCCGCCGCGCCGGCGATCCCCCCATCCTGGTCGCCGATTCGAGCCGCGCCCAGAGCGTGCTGCGGTGGCGGCCCGCCTTGCCGGCGCTCGAAACCATGGTCGCCAGCGCCTGGCATTGGCAGGAGAGATTGGCGGGCCCATAGGCGAGTCTGGCGCCTGCGTCGCGCCGCCCCTATGTTAATCGCCATGACGCTCACCACCGCCCAACGGCCCGATGCCGATATCGGCCGGCGTTTTCGCATCCAATCCGATTTCGGGCCTGCGGGCGATCAGCCCGAGGCGATCACCGAGCTGACCCGTGGCATCGAGGCCAACGAACGCGAGCAGGTACTGCTCGGCGTCACCGGTTCGGGCAAGACCTTCACCATGGCGCATGTCGTGGCCCGCTGCGGCCGGCCGGCCCTGATCCTGGCGCCCAACAAGACGCTGGCGGCGCAGCTCTATGGTGAAATGAAGAGTTTCTTCCCGGACAACGCGGTCGAATACTTCGTTTCCTATTACGATTACTACCAGCCCGAGGCCTATGTCCCGCGGACCGACACTTATATTGAAAAAGAATCCTCGATCAACGAGCAGATCGACCGCATGCGCCATTCCGCCACGCGCGCGATCCTGGAGCGCCGAGATGTCGTGATCGTGGCCTCGGTGTCGTGCATTTATGGTATCGGCTCGGTCGAGACCTATTCCGAGATGACCCTGACGCTCGAGCAGGGCCGCCGGCTCGACCGCCAGCGCTTGCTGGCCCAGCTGGTCGAGCGCCAGTATCGGCGCAACGATGCCAATTTCTTCCGCGGCACCTTCCGGGTGCGCGGCGATACGGTTGAGATCTTTCCGGCACATTATGAGGACCGCGCCTGGCGCCTGTCGCTGTTCGGCGACGAGCTCGAGGCGATTCACGAATTCGATCCGCTGACCGGTGAAAAGACCGTGGCGCTCGACGAGATCAAGATCTACCCGAATTCGCACTATGTCACGCCAAAGCCGACGCTCCATCAGGCCATCGAACAGATCAAGGTCGATCTCAAAATCCGCCTCGCCGAGCTCAATGCTGCGGGCAAGCTCCTCGAGGCACAACGGCTCGAGCAGCGCACCCAGTTCGATCTCGAAATGTTGGCGGCGACCGGGAGCTGTGCCGGCATCGAAAATTATTCGCGCTACCTTACCGGCCGTGCGCCGGGCGAGCCGCCGCCGACATTGATCGAGTATCTGCCCAAGGATGCGATCATCTTCGTCGATGAGAGCCACGTTACCATTCCGCAGCTCGGCGGCATGTACCGAGGCGACTATGCGCGCAAATTCACCTTGCAGGAATACGGCTTCCGCCTCCCCTCCTGCATGGACAACCGGCCATTGAAGTTCGAGGAATGGGACGCGATGCGCGGCCAGATCATTTGCGTCTCCGCCACCCCCGGCCCGTGGGAGCTCAACCGCACGCAAGGTGTCTTCGTCGAGCAGGTCGTGCGGCCGACCGGGCTGATTGACCCGGTGTGCGTCGTGCGGCCGGTCGAGACGCAGGTCGACGACCTGATGGCCGAATGCAAGGACTGCGCGCGTCAGGGTCAGCGCGTCCTGGTGACGACCCTCACCAAGAAGATGGCCGAGGCGTTGACCGAATATTTCCACGAGAACGGCATTCGCGTGCGCTACATGCATTCCGACGTCGATACGCTGGAACGGATCGAAATCATCCGCGACCTGCGACTTGGCGTGTTCGACGTCCTGGTCGGCATCAACCTGCTGCGCGAGGGTTTGGATATTCCCGAATGCGCTTTAGTGGCCATCCTCGACGCCGACAAGGAAGGGTATCTGCGCTCGCGTACGTCGCTGGTGCAGACCATCGGCCGGGCCGCGCGCAATATAGCCGGCCGCGCGATCCTCTACGCCGATGCCATGACCGACAGCATGAAGTATGCGATCGAGGAGACCAACCGACGGCGCGACAAGCAAGAGGCCTACAACCTCGAGCACGGCATTACGCCCGAAAGCGTCAAACGCGGGATCGCGGACATTCTTGAGAGCGTCTATGAGCAGGACCATTTGACGGTTGGTTTAACGGCGGGCGAAGCCGTGCATTACCAGGGCGCCGATCTCAAGGCGGTGGTTGCCGACCTCGACAAACGGATGCGCGAAGCCGCGGGCGAACTGGAATTCGAGGAAGCGGCTCGATTGCGCGATGAGATCCGCCGGCTCGAGACGATGGACCTGGGTCTCCCGGCAGGGAACACGGCGCGGCCGATGGGACGCTCAGAGGCGGGCCGCGCCGGCACTTCAGCCAAGCTCATGGCCAAGAATAAGGCGCGGCGGCGCTACAAGGAGCGGCATCACTGAATGGTCGCGCCGCATGTCATCGATTATCCGAAAGCGGCGCTGGTGACGGGTGCCGGCAAGCGCATCGGCCGCGCCATTGCCTTGGGACTGGCCGAGGCGGGCTGGGCGGTCGCGGTGCATTACCACGAATCACGCGGCGAGGCCGATGCCGTGGTGCGGGCCATCGTCGCCGGTGGCGGCACGGCGGTTGCCCTCGGCGCCGATCTCGCGTCGGAAGACCAGGTCGCGCCGCTGGTCGAACAGGCAACGGCCCGTCTCGGTCCGCTCGGCGGCCTGGTCAATAACGCGTCGATCTTCGAGAACGACCAGGCGCTCGATGTCACGCGCCAGAGCTGGGACCGCCATCTTGAAGTCAATCTCCGCGCGCCCTTCGTTCTCTGTCAGGAGCTCGCCCGACAACTGCCCGCCGACAAACACGGCTGTATTATCAACATCCTGGACGAGCGGGTCTGGAGTCTCACCCCGTATTTTTTTTCCTACACGCTCGCGAAATCGGCTCTGTGGACGATGACGCAGACGCTGGCCCTGGCATTGGCGCCGCGCATCCGCGTAAACGGCATCGGCCCTGGGCCAACCCTGCCCAGCCCGCGGCAGACCGAGGCGCAATTTCAGCGTCAGGCGAGCCTGATGCCGCTCGGCCGCGGCACCACGCCGGAGGAAATCGCGCAAGCGGTGATGTTCATCCTAGCGGCGCCCGCGCTCACCGGACAGATGATCGCGCTTGACGGCGGGCAGCACCTGGGCTGGGCCCAGGCAGCGGAGCGGCGGGCACCCGAGGAGTGAATGGCGATGTCAAGGGAGCGGCCATCGCGTCGGCGCATAAGGTGGCGCCGTCTTTGCACGCGTTCCCGATTGCCTGCGGGCGTTGCGGCGGTGTCAGCCCGGGCGCCACAGAGGAATGGCAAGCCAGGGGCGATGCCCTGCCGGTGGCCGGCCCCAGCCGGTACCGGGATCGGAGACCGGCTTCGAGGCCGGAGCCCCAAGCCTGTGCGTTCCGGATTTCACCCCGGTACTGCTGCCGAATCCGACGCCGCCCGAACCATGGCAGGGTTGTTTCGCAGACCGAACTCATCGCACCAAGGCGGTTTGTCGTGGCGGGCGTTCGCGTCGATTGCGGCTTGACGACGGCTGCCCGATGCGGGGGACCGTTGCCGTCGCGCCGGCGTTCGGCTAAACCCCGTCGCCATGAGTGACTCGGTGCAGACGCTCGATGCTGGTGGCGTCGCCATTACCTTGCCTGACGGCCAGCAACGGCATTTTCCCGGCCCCGTGACGGGGGAGGAGATTGCCGCCTCAATCGGGCCTGGTCTTGCGAAGGCGGCGCTCGCCATCATGGTCGACGGCGCGCCGCGGGATCTTGCCTCGCGCGTCGACCATGATGCCAAGGTGGCGATCGTCACCGCGACTTCTCCCGAGGCGCTCGAGATCCTGCGCCATGACGCGGCCCATGTTATGGCCGAGGCGGTAAAGGAACTTTATCCGGAAACGCAGGTGACTTTCGGGCCCGCGACCGATACCGGCTTCTATTACGACTTTGCGCGCGATCAGCCGTTCACGCCCGAGGATCTCGAACGTATCGAACGGCGCATGCATGAGATCGTCGATCGCAACGAGACCGTGACGCGCGAAGAATGGGAGCGTGATCGCGCGGCCGCGTTCTTCAATTCGATTGGCGAAAAATACAAGGCGGAATGGATTCATGAAATCCCCCCGGGCGAAGTCATCAGCCTCTACCGCCAAGGCGGATTCGTCGATTTGTGCACCGGCCCGCATCTGCCCTCGACCGGGAAGCTCGGACACGCTTTCAAGCTATTGAAGGTTGCCGGCGCCTATTGGCGGGGCGACGCGCGCAATGCGCAGCTCCAGCGCGTCTATGGCACCGCCTGGGCCAGCGACAAGGAACTGAAGCAGTATCTGTTTCAAATCGAAGAAGCAGAAAAACGGGACCACCGCCGGCTCGGCAAGGAACTCAACCTGTTCCACGTCCAGGACGAGGCGGCGGGCAGCGTGTTCTGGCATCCCTACGGATGGACCCTCTATCGTACCGTCGAGACCTATATCCGTCGTCGTCTCGAGGCTGCCGATTACGCCGAGGTCAAGACGCCGCAGCTCATCGACCGGTCGCTATGGGAGCGGTCCGGTCATTGGGAGAAATTCCGCGATCATATGTTTACCTTCGCTGAAAGCGACGAGAAAACGCTGGCGCTGAAGCCGATGAGCTGTCCGGGTCATATTCAAATCTTCCGCCAGCAGCTCCACTCCTATCGCGAGCTGCCGCTGCGCCTGGCGGAGTTTGGCTCGTGCCACCGCAATGAGCCCTCCGGCGCGCTCCACGGCATTATGCGGGTTCGTGCGTTTACGCAGGACGACGCGCACATCTTCTGTACCGAAGACCAGATCACGCCGGAGAGCGTCGCCTTTTGCCACTTGCTGCTTTCGGTCTATCGCGATTTCGGGTTCGAGGATGTCCGGGTCAAGTTCTCCGACCGCCCACCGGTGCGCGCCGGGTCCGATGCAACCTGGGATAGGGCGGAGGCGGCCCTGAAGGCCGCGGTCGAGGCGGCACAGCTGCCTTACACCCTCAACCCCGGTGAAGGCGCCTTCTACGGGCCGAAACTAGAATTCGTGCTGCGTGACGCCATTGGCCGCGACTGGCAGTGCGGCACGTTGCAGGTCGATCTCGTGCTGCCCGAGCGGCTCGATGCTTCCTATATCGGCGAGGACGGCCAGCGCCATCGGCCGGTCATGCTCCATCGCGCGATTCTCGGCTCGTTTGAGCGCTTTATTGCCATCGTGATCGAGCATTACGCCGGCAAGTTGCCGCTGTGGCTGGCGCCGGTGCAGGTGCGTGTGTTAACGATCACCCGCGACGCGGACCCCTATGCCGAGCAGGTCCGTGACGCCTTGGCTGCAGCGGGGCTCCGGGTCGAGACCGACCTGCGCAACGAGAAAATCAGCTACAAAATCCGTGAACACAGCCTCGACAAGACACCGCTCCTTATGGTCGTGGGAAAGCGCGAGGCCGATGAACACACCGTGGCGTTGCGCCGGCTTGGCAGCAAGGATCAAGAAATTCTTGCGCTCGACACCGCGCTCGCTAGATTGGTCGCTGAAGCGCGGCCGCCAGGCTAGCCCGGCCGCGCGCTTTCCATTCACAGCAGGAGTTAATCCATCCCACCCCGTCCTTCTCTTCCCCCGACCCCAGCCACCGACGGCCCGAGGGTCAATTTTCAGATTAATGTTCCTCGCGTAAGACTGGTCGACGAACGCGGCACAATGATCGGTGTCGTGTCCCGGCAGGAAGCCCTGACCCGGGCCCAGGAAGCTGGGCTCGATCTGGTCGAGGTCGCGACCAACGCCGATCCGCCCGTGGTCAAGATTCTGGATTTCGGCAAATACAAATACGAGGAACAGAAGCGCAAAAACGAGGCCCGAAAAAAGCAGAAAGTCATCGAAGTCAAGGAGATCAAGCTGCGCCCTGGCATCGACGATCACGATTACGACGTGAAGATGCGATCGATGCTCAAATTTATCGGCGAGGGCGACAAGGTCAAGGTAACCATGCGGTTCCGCGGGCGTGAGCTTGCGCACCAGGAGCTCGGCATGAACGTGCTGATGCGGGTCAGGGACGATCTGGAGAAATTCGCCAAAGTCGAGCAGACGCCGCGCATGGAAGGCCGTCAAATGACGATGGTGATGTCGCCGAAATAGGCGAGTGCGCGGTTGCATCATCGGTCATCGTCGATCCCTCCGCCGCTTTTCTCTCACCCGACCACCACGGCCGAGCCCGTGTCCGCGGTCGCAGCGATGGCCAAGAGATCCTGCTGGCTGACGGCGATACAGCCCTCGGTTGGCCGGTAGTCCGGTCGGGCGATATGGAGAAAGATCGCGCTGCCTTTGCCGGGCACCGGCGGATCGTCATTGTAGCCGAGGACGACGATCAGATCGTAAATCTCGTCCTCGCGCCACAGATGTTCGGCGCGTGCTCGAAACGGCAGCTTTACCGGCCGGTTGTAGAGCGGGTCGGCGGCATCGTCGCACCAGCCATCTTCCGGCCGCAACGCGCGCAACGGTAAGCCCGTCAGCGGCGTGCGGGTGATGCGATCGGGCCGGAAAAGCAAGGCGCGCATCCGCCATCTTCCCTTTGGCGTGGCGCCATCGCCCTCCTGCTTGTCGGCGCGGACACCACCGCGTCCCAGGGCGCAGCGCATCCTGCGCCGATCCCACTCGGCCCATCGGTTCATCGCCACAATTAAATCCATGCCCCCAGGCTAATGCTGAGGGCCTCGACGACGCAATCCGGCACCCGAATCGGCCCAGCGCACGATCGCAGCGGCACGAGCCTGGACAGTCAATTGATGTCAAATCGCCCGATGAATGACGGCCAAGGATTCCGCGATATCGCGGTGGTCCGCCCCACGAGCGCTCGAGCATAGCGCCACGACGACGAACAACCTCCGGATCGGGCGGATTGCACCCGAGACGCGAAGCGTTACATTCGGGCCATGACGGAGCTGCAAACCGCACCGACGATCTTCGCCCTGGCCTCGGCGCCGGGACGGGCTGGCATCGCCGTGCTGCGCCTAAGCGGCTCCCGTGTCCATCGCACGCTTCTTGCCTTGGTTGGGCTGTCGCCGGTACCTCGCCGTGCCACCCGGGTCAAATTCCGCAATCCCGACAGCGCCGAGATCATTGATGACGGTGTGGCGATATACTTTCCTGCGCCGCATTCCTATACCGGTGAGGACGTTGCCGAATTGCACATCCACGGCAGCCGTGCGGTCATCGCCGCGCTCTTTGAGCTCTTAGGCAATCGCGAGGGCCTGCGCCTCGCCGAGCCCGGCGAATTCACCCGCCGCGCGTTCGAGAACGGCAAGCTCGGCCTGACGGAAGCGGAGGCCGTCGCCGACCTAGTCGAGGCGGAAACGGCGGCACAGCGGCGCCAGGCGATGCGCCAGCTCGACGGCGCGCTGGGTGCGCTCTACGAGAATTGGCGTATGCGTCTCATGCAAGCATTGGCGCGCATCGAAGCGGAAATCGATTTTCCTGAAGAGGGACTTCCGCCATCCCTTTGGGCGAGTGTGCGCGAGGATGTCGCGGCGCTGCGGCGGGAAATCGTCGCCCATCTCGATGATTCGCATCGCGGCGAAAGGCTGCGGGATGGCGTATCGGTCGCCATTCTCGGTCCGCCCAATGCCGGCAAATCAAGCTTGCTTAACGCGCTGGCGCGGCGGGACGTTGCCATCACCTCGGCCATCGCCGGCACCACCCGCGATGTTATTGAAGTAAGGCTCGATCTCGGCGGATATCCCGTGATGGTCGCTGACACGGCGGGCCTGCGGCAATCTGCCGACGCGATCGAGCAAGAGGGCGTGCGTCGCGCGCTCGCCCGTGCCGAGGCGGCCGATCTGCGATTGGTGATCTTGGACGCCACGCGGCCCACCGAGACGGTCGATCCGAAACTCATCGCCAACGATGCGCTCGTCGCGGTCAACAAGATCGACTTGGCGCCGGGCGCTCGTGTCAATGGCGCGATCGCCATTTCGGTCTTGCATGGCACGGGCATGAATGCACTGCTCGACCGGCTGACTGCAGAAGTGGCGAAGCGTGCCGGCGAGGGGAGCGCTCCCCTGCTGACGCGAGCGCGGCATCGGGCGGCTCTGGAGCAATGCACCGAAGCGCTCTCGCGATTTGCTACCGCGACCCTGCCAGAGTTGGCTGCCGAGGATCTGCGCCACGCGGCACACGCGATCGGTCGCATCACTGGTCGCGTCGATGTCGAGGACATGCTCGACATTGTCTTCCGCGAATTCTGCATCGGCAAATGATCAAGCGACGGTGGCTTGTGTTAATGAGTGGATCCTTGGGACCTCCCGGCGCCGCTTTTACGAGCGAGATTGAGAGTCCATTTGGGCCGCTTTGAGACCACAGCCCGGACCTACGCCGCGCGACGCGAACCTTATCCGCCCGCGTTCTTTGCGGCCGCGGCCAAGGCGCTGAGCCTGGACGGACATGAAGCGCTGATCGACCTCGGTACCGGACCGGGTCTGCTGGCGCTCGGTTTCGCACCCTATGTCGGCCGCATTCTCGGGGTCGACCCGGAGCCCGCGATGGTCGTCGAAGCCCGGCATGCTGCAGCGGCGGCACAAATCACGTTTCCGGTGATCAATGGACGAGCGGAGAATGTTGCGGCGGAGCTTGGCCCGTTTGATCTGGTGACCATCGGTCGGGCGCTGCACTGGATGGATCGCGAGGCAACGTTGGCCACGTTCAATCGGATTCTAGCGCCGGAGGGTCGTGTTTTGATCTGCGGATCGACCAGCGCTGGCGCCGATATCAATCCCTGGCGCCCCGTCTACGACGCCGTGCTTCGATCCTGGGGCGAGCGCCGCGACGGGCGACATCGCCGGCTCTATGAGCACTGGTTCGACGGCACCCCCTTTAATCTGGTCGCGGAAATAAGAACGACCCACAGTCAGGAGATCACGCCGCAGGCGCTGTTCGAGCGGGCATTGACGCGGTCGACGACGTCGCCAGCGGTGCTAGGGTCACGCGTGAACGTTTTTCGTGCCCAACTCCTCGAAGCCCTGACGCCCTTTTTCCCGGATCTTGGGGGGCACGAAGTCGTCGAAGCCAAAGCGTGGATTTTCGCGACGGCCTGAGGTTCACCCGTGACACCCGTTCTCAGTATGGCAGGATCGTTTTGACCGCGGGTCGCGAACCATGGCGACACTTAGGCTGACAACGACACGCGGCCGAATTCAGGCGGCCTTTGATTATCGAGATCGTGGAAATCTTAGCTTTATCAATTGGTTAAACAACGAGACAACGGCGCTCTTGAGGTCACTCCGCCATTTTGTTTGGGTCATCGTTGGCATCGGTGGTAACGCTTTCGATATCATGGCGCGAGTCGGGTCTTGGTCCTCTCAATCCGAGGTGCGTCTCATGCGCTTCATCCTTCTTGCCGCCGCTATGTTTGTCCTCGGGGCGTGCGGCTCACCCATGCCATCATCCAGCCAGAAGGCCGCAGACGGATCGGATCTCAATCGCTTCATCGAGCCAACCAACGGCTCCGCCTATTCGCAGGGCTCCCTCTACTACTACACGGCGGGCGGCGTGGGCCGGTGATCTACGGACTCGCGGCGTCACCGTCGTCACACCCCTCCGTCGGCCGCGACGCTGACGTTTGCGCAAAAAAATCCATGGGGCGATCGCCGGTGGCCGGGACGCTCGAGCGAGGGCGGCTACCCGATCATTCTCTATCTAAATCTAACGGCGGGCCGGTCGATCGTCGTGCTTTGTGCGAACCATGAGACGGCGATCGCGCCGGCTTGGTCATCGAGAAATGACGAGCCTCCCATTGCACTCTCGAAATTGGGTTGTGGCTCGAGGTAGATGCCGGCAATTAACCAACGCCGCTCGTCACCCAATTAACCTGCCATAAAATACATGTTAGATTTGTTTAGGAGGGTGGGGGATCACGGGCAATGAGCGAAGCCCGCAATGGCTGCGAACGCGATTGGGTATCGTCGGCTTGCGACGACCGACGAAGAGCGCACAATCACGGGCGCAACCTAAGCCGCACCGGCGACGGCACTATAATCGAATTCCGCAGCGTTGTGGACGCCGTGCGGTGTTCGATTGAAGGTGCAGAACGGCATGGTCGAGCGCAATGCCGGGCCTCCGCCACAACGACAAATCCTGTTCCGCGTTGCATTCACCTCGGCGCCATCATCGAGGAAACGGACGGTGACTTGATGGGCGATGGCATCAACATCGCGTCGCGCCTCGAAAACATTCGTGAACCCCGCGGGCTTTGCATCTCAAGCGCGGCTTATGAGCAGGTTCGGGACGGAATTTCCGCCGAGGCCATCGACCCTGGCGACACGGAACTCAAGAACATCCCCCGGCCGATACAGGTCTGCACCGTTGGGCTCAATTCAGGGCTCGAGACGTCGAGGGCCGAGATAAGTTCACAGCGGTCGCATGCGCCTCGCCTCTCCGGCGTCGCCGCCGACGCGGAAGCCATCGTGTGGCGGCGGCGCGCCATTGAGATGAACCGAGACATCATCGGCGCACGCTTTCTCATGGCCGGCCCCTTAGCGCTTTTGGGTCAAATCGACGAAGCGAAGGCCGCCGCGCAGGTTGGCCTGACGCTCCATCCGCGTTTCACGATTGGGCGATTTCACGCCGGCGCAATGGACAAGGACCCAAACTATCTGGCACAGCGCGATCGCCCGATCGACGCCATGCGCAAGGCGGGAGTGGCGGCGGGATGAACGAGACGCGCAAGCTCACGACGATCCTTGCGGCCGATGTGGCGGGGTATTCGCGGCTCGCAGGTTTGGACGAGGAAGGGACGCTGTCGCAGCTTCGCGGGCTTCGAAGCAGTCTCATCGATCCAACCATTTCGCTCCATCGCGGCCGGGTTGTGAAGCGGGCCGGCGATGGGATTCTGGTTGAATTTCGTTCGCCGGTTGAGGCCGTTCGGTGTGCTCTCGAGGTCCAGAAAGGCATGACCGAACGAAATGCCGACTTACCGTCCGATCGCCGCATTGAATTTCGTATCGGCATCCATTTGGGCGACGTGGTGGAAGAAGCCGATGGCGACCTCATGGGCGACGCCGTCAACATAGCGGCACGACTGGAAGCGATTGCGCAGCCGGGTGGGATGATACTGTCCGACGATGCGTACCGACAGGTTCTCGGTAAAATAAATGACACCTTTGCCGATCTCGGCGAGCAAACGCTGAAGAACATCGCTCGCCCGGTGCGGGTGTACGGTCAGGTCATTCAAGGGATGCAGACGGCAGAGGCGCCGAAGCCGACGCTCGCCTTGCCCGACAAGCCCTCGCTTGCGGTGCTGCCGTTCCAGAATATCAGTGGCGATCCCGAACAAGATTATTTCGCCGACGGGATGGTCGAAGACATCATCACCGGCCTCGCTCGCATCAATTGGCTGTTCGTTATCGCGCGCAATTCGAGCTTTGCCTACAGGGGCAAGTCGCCCGACATTCGCCAAGTCGGCCGAGAACTCGGCGTCCGTTATGTGATGGAAGGCAGCGTGCGCAAGGGTGGCAACCGCCTGCGCATCAATTGCCAGCTGATCGAGGCGGAAAGTGGCACCCATGTCTGGGCCGACCGATACGATGGTGCGCTGGAAGACGTATTCGATCTTCAGGACCGGATCACGGAAAGCGTCGTCGGCGTGATTGAGCCCAATGTCCGCCGTGCCGAAATCGAGAGAGCAAGGCGCAAGCGGCCAGAAAGCTTGCGCGCCTATGATCTCCATCTCCGGGCTTTGCCGTACTTTGCGTCCGACATGCCGGAAGACGCAGGGCGTGGGGTGGAATTCCTGGAACAGGCTCTCGCGCTCGAACCGAATTATGCTCCAGCGCACGCTTTCTTGGCTTGGGGCATGGAGATGCGCGTCGTGCGCGGCGGTTTCAACGAGGCAGACGCGCAAGCCGGCCTGCATCATGCGCGGGCTGCTTTGGCGGCACCGACTGACGACGCAACGTCTTTGGCTGTCGCCTCCTTCGTCGTCCTGCACCTCGGCCACGATTTCGACTTGGCTGCGAATTCGATCGAACGGGCGATCGCTCTTAACGGATCCTGCGCAACGGCGTTCTACTTTGGATCGCACATCCACGCGCTCAGCGGCAATGTCAAAATCGCTGAAGATTATGCGCAGCGCGCCTTGCGGCTCAGCCCCTTCGATCCGTTCGTCTTCGAAGCCTATATCGCCCTCGGGATGGTCCGCTTGCGCGCGGGTCAGGATGATGACGCGGCGGCCTATTTTGCAAAGGGCGTCCACGCGAATCCGCATTTCAGTACCCTTTATGCGATGCTCAGCGCAGCGCTGGCGCTCGCCGGTCGGACGAGCGAGGCAAAGGCGGCGGCGGCACGCCTCATAGAGCTGGAACCGGGCTTCCGCGTGGCACCGCTGATCAAAATGGCTTCGGGCTTCGCTGTGCCGAGCCTGCTTGGTCGCTGGAGCGAGGGTTTGCTCAAAGCGGGCTTGCCCGAATAGCGAACGAGACGCGGAAGCTCACGACGATATTTGCGGCCGATCTTGCGGGCTATTCGCCTCTGGCCGGCGACGATGATGAAGGCATCAGGCTTCGCGCGCTATGGCACGAGCTCATCGACCCCGTGATCGCCCGGCAGGGCGGCTTGTTAAGATGACGGTTATGCCGCGAGACTACGATGCTCCCGCACCGCAGCCCAGTTCCTTGGCAGAAGTTCGTCGATCCGACAGGCCGGATGCTGGGCGATTAGGGCCCGGATATCCGCCAACCACGGTCTGTGGCTCGAAGAACGTTCATTCGGGCGGTGACGGTCAAACCCTGCATCGCCGCTGCGCGCTTCGTCTTGGTTGCGGCAAGCTTCGGCTGTCGCCGAGTTATGAATCATTTATTAATTTATTGAGGAGTCGCGGCAACTGCTGTAACTTAACTGTCGCAGAGTTCGCACCTCTGCGAGTGTTGACTATGGAGGCCCCGCGCGGGAACGGGTGCGGGGTCTCTTTTTGCGGTCTGTCAAAACCTCCCGGCATTGGTGTCGCATCGAATCGTGCAGTCGACACCGTCATGGCCGATTATCGGCAACGCAGCGTGCGGGTCTGGGATAGACTCGACTGAGCGGGCGTCAATTGCCTCAGGAGTTGGGAATGCCGTCGAGACGTGAGCAATTGTTGGGAGACATGAGTGACGAGGCTTTAGCCGATTATCACGCCACCGTCGGCCCAGGGTCGCAAAGCGAGCAAGAGGTCCAGGCCGAGTACATGCTGCGCCAAATGCAGATGCAGCGCGAGGTAGCTGATGCCGCGATCGAAACGGCGAATTACACACGGCAAAGTGCCCGATACATGCGTTGGTCGGTAATCGTGCTTGCGGTGTCGGCCGTTCTGACCTTGGTGGTTGCGATAACCAGGTTTCACATTTGGGAATAGCTTAACGACCGCGGACGTCCGGTAACGAGATGCGGCTAGTGACCCCGGAGTTCGGGGAATGAAGCATCGTGACCTGCGCCGACGGCTCGGCGCTCTCGCTCTAGGCCACGCTTCCCCTGCTCCGGCCGCTCACCCTGACCTGCGCCAAGGCGGATGTTAGCGAAGGCGCACGGTGCGTCTTTTGGATTACACCATGCTGATCGGGTCAATTGCTGGCTGGTTGCGCGTCGGCCTCAGATCTCGGTCGGAGTTGGGCCGATCTACCGGCCGAATGCTGCCAAAGCGGCATATTATCAGATCATAAATTCTTTATGAAATTCTCCGGTTTGCCGTTGTGCGCGTCGGCGCAGTCCCCATTTCGGAGGCTTTGTGCCCTCACCGCTACGGAAGATCTCGAGAAATGCTCAAACAAGAAAACCTCGTTCCCGGCCTGATTGTCGCCGGGTTCATCGTCGCGGCCACGATGCTGTTCGGCACTCGACATGAGTATGCCAAACATGCTCGCCTCGATCGCTGGACCGGCGAGGTCCACATGTGCATTCCGGTCGACGAGCACCTCGTGTGCCGCTGACTTCGAGAGCCAGCTTCCGCCGGCTCTTTTTTTTGCCCGGACGCGAACCCTCGCGACTCGGCCGGTGCGAACGGCGACCTTGTGGGGTTGCGCCGTCGAGCCTCATCTCGCCCCACCGACGGAGCGATCCGGGACACGCAGGCCATTTATGAGCAGACCCACCATGCGCCGTGTCTGGGCGAATTCGGCTGACGTGGCTGGTGAGCAAAGCAACGCTACCGCTCTTAGTAGTTCAGCGGCAGATATGTCCGCGTGTATTTCGCTGTCGACGGTCTCCAGCAAACCCTGCAGAGACGGTACGAGGCGCTCCTCAAAATATCCAGGTAAGGACGCGTAGGCCGCTTCGCCCGAATGCAACGCCGCCGCCAGCCCTCGCTTGGTCATTATCAAGTCGAGATAGCGCTGTATCCAGCGTGAAAGCGCTTCAAACGGCTCATATTCTGCCGCCAAGATTTCGGCCGCGTCTGCGCAGGCATCGACCTCGCGACGAAACACGGCGACAATTAAATCGGAGCGTTTTGGAAAACGTCGATAAACCGTACCGACACCAACGCCTGCCTTCTCGGCGATCTGTCGGATCGGTGCGTTCACGCCGGAGGTTGCGAAGACCGCTTTGGCCGTCTTGAGCAGCGTATCGACGTTGCGTCGGGCGTCGGCGCGCACGCGCCGGTCCGTATCGTGCCAAGGCGCGGCGCCATCACCTTTGTTCTTCGCCTTGCTACTCACCTAGACCCCTCTTGATAAACGGATCAATGTTCCGTATAAAGCGGACGAGCGTTCCGGTTGTGTCTTATACCGCACGCGAGCGACGTAAGCCACAGATCGATACCAAGACAACAGGAGATCGCCATGGACGATAAACGCGTTGCGCTGGTCACTGGCGCCAACCAAGGAGTCGGTCTTCAGGTCGCAAAGGAGCTGGCGACGAACGGCCTCACTGTGCTGGTCGGATCACGCAATTTTGAGCGTGGAAAAGCCGCCGCCCAGGAGATTGGGCTGGGCGCCGTCGCCATCCAGCTCGATGTCACGGATCGTGCTTCGATCGCCGCTGCGGCGGAGCGCATCCGCAAGGAATTTGGCCGCCTCGACCTGCTCGTCAACAACGCGGCCATCTCGAACACGAGAAAGCAAGCGCTGGGCTTGTCCCTCCAAGAGTACGCGAAATTATCGCGCGCAAGTAACGCCTCTCTCGATGAAATGCGCGCGGTGTGGGAGACGAACGTATTCGGGGTTCTCGCTGTTTATCAGGTGATGCTGCCCCTCCTCCGCGGGTCATCGGACGCACGCATCGTCAACGTGTCGAGCGGCGTCGGATCGCTGACGACGAACGCAGACCCGGCCTACCCCCGCCGCGCGTTTTACGGACCCGTCTACCCTGCGTCCAAAGCCGCCCTCAATGCGATAACGTTAGCAATGATGGTCGAGTTGGAGTCGACCGCGATCAAGGTCAATTTGGTCTCTCCGAGCTTCACCAAGACGAACCTAAACGGATATGAGGGGACGGAGTCTGTCGAAGAGGGTTCTCGCGAGGTGGTGCGCGTTGCTCTGCTCGGACCGGACGGACCTTCGGGCACGTTCACTCGTTGGGAAAACACTACGATCCCGTGGTGATAGGAAAAGCCGAAGACGTGCCATTGTGTGCGCCGCCGATTGGGCCGGCGTATCTGCAGCGCCGTCCGGCCGACCACAGTATCACCGTGTGATTGGCGTCAGGGGCGAGAGACGCTGGTAAGGGCTGCGAAGCCGAACGCCAGTCCACAGAACACAGAAGAGGTGTTGGATGCGCGTGTTTCTGACGGGAGCAACCGGTTTTGTCGGTTCCTTTCTCGTTCCGGAACTCATCAACGCCGGCCATCACGTGGTCGGGCTCAGCCGTTCGGACTTAGGCGCCAAGGCGCTGGCGCGTGTCGGGGCGGAGGTCTTTCGCGGCGACGTGAATGACCTGGACCGCGTGCGCATCGCCGCGGAGGCGGCCGACGGCGTCATACACGCGGCCTTCAACCACGATTTCTCCAACTTAATGCAGAACAGCGAGAACGACCGCCGAGTCATCGAGACGCTCGGCGAGGTGCTGGCTGGCTCCGACCGGCCGCTAGTCATTACCTCCGGCACAGGCCTCGCCCGGTCAAAGACCGGTGGCCTGGCGGTAGAAACCGACGATCACGCCACCTCGGCCGAGTTCCCCCGCGCAGCCTCCGAGGAGGCGGCCGACACCCTCATCGCCAAAGGCGGGCGGGTAATGGTGATGCGGCTGCCGCAGGTGCACGACACGCACAGGCAGGGCCGGGTCACATGGCATATCCAGACGGCGCGGCGGCAGGGCCGAGTGGCGTATGTTGGCGACGGCATGAACCGATTGGCGGCTGTGCACGTCTCTGACGCTGTCCGGCTTTACCGGCTGGCGCTCGAGAAGGGTCAGGCAGGCGCGCGCTACAACGCCGTAGGCGAAGAAGGTGTTGCCCTGCGCGACATCGCCGAAGTGATCGGTGCGGGGTTGAAAATGCCCGTCGTGTCTATCACGCGGGAGGAGGCGCCCGCATACTTCGGCTGGATGGCGCATCTCGCCACGATCGATCTTGCGGCCTCCAGCGTGCTGACGCGCGAGCAGCTTGGCTGGAACCCCACTGGGCCTGACCTGCTGACCGACCTGCGCAACATGGATTACAGCCTGGCACGGTGAAAAGGATTCCGGATCAAATCTTCTCACCTGCGGAAGAGTTAGCAGCCCGTGCTCAAGCGTAAGCGCTACTCAATGAGGCGCTTGCTCCCGACTCTGTCAATCGGCGTCCAATACATTTTTGCACGCCGAATCACACCCGACTCGGGCTGGCGGCCCCTCAGTCTTGGCACATTGAG
Organism: Alphaproteobacteria bacterium; assembly: GCA_030041335.1. Lineage (GTDB taxonomy): Bacteria > Pseudomonadota > Alphaproteobacteria > ATCC43930 > CGMCC-115725 > JAATGI01. The sequence goes on from JASHOB010000071.1 coordinate 86,168, forward strand.
CTAAGGGGCGGCTCCCGAACGGGTGAGCATCCAAGGCAAGTAGCGGCGAGACGTTCGAAGGCGCTTAGCTAAGAAGCGGCCACGGGCCGTAGGAAGGACTTGACTACCGTCTCGAAGCGTTCGGGTTGGTCATACGGAACCCCGTGGCCGGCGTCTCGAATCTGTTCGACTCGAACGCACGGGTTAAGCCTCTGCAGCTCTCTTGCCGTTTCGAGCGAAACGACGGCGCCAATATCTCCAATAATGAGGAGAATAGGGACGCAAATTGTGGTCACCAACTGGCGGTATTCGGGGCTCGGTGGCGTCAGAACGTCAAACGCGCTCATCCGGGTTTGCAATCTCGCCTCAGTTAAGAGTTCGACAATCTCAGACGAACGATGAGGGTGGCGGGTTCGTGCCTGAGCCAACATGTCGTCCTTATTCAGGCTCAGAAGTCGGCGATGTCGCTCGGCGACATCGCTATCGCGAACTTCACGCTGACGCTGTGGGCTCAAGAAGGTCGGGTCAACCAGGATGACACCGCCAATGACATCGCCGATCTGACTTGCCACCGCGGCCGCGGTCATGCCTCCCATCGAATGCCCGACGAGAATTGGGGTGGCAAGGCCGAGCCCTCGGATGAGACTCACAACGTCGCTCGCGTGATCGTCGTATCGATATCCATGGAGCGGCGCGCTCGACTGGCCGTGCCCCCTAGCATCCGGCATCACCACATCGAACTCACCTTCAAGAGAGCGGGCCAAAGGGCTCCAGCAGGCTCCGTTCCCGGTTAATCCATGAAGCAGAACCAATGGCGGTCTGGCTCCTCCGGTTCGCAGGTAATGTATGTTGGCGCCACCCGCTTCCCAGACTCCTGTCATCCAGTTCGTCATCGAAATCGCTTCAAAGAAGGGCCTCTGATAGAGGAAACAGCCGTTTAGTCCATGGCTCAGGCGTCACAATGACACCCCCTGGGGGACCCGCATCGGTCCTTCGGCTGTGGGCCGCGGCTGTTTATGCGTCGTCGCTGGCTCTTCAGCCCGTCGTTCATCCAGGTCAGCCAGCCCTTGCTGAAGGCGCGCAATCCTCTCAGCACCTCGGGATCACGGCGCAGCGAAGTGAGTTGTTTCGGATTCTCCTTCCGTGGCCGGCCTGGCCGGATCCGTCTGTCGCCTGATCGATGGCGGGGCGTTCGAAGAAAGTAGCGATCGAGCGGCGGGACGTCGTCTGGTTCAACCCACTTTCCCTCCCGCCGACTCACGCGGTCACGCTATTTTTTCGGCGATGGCCGAAGCAGCCTTCAAAGCGGTTACTTTTTGAGCGGCATAGCAGCTGGAGGTTGATGCGGCCGAGGCGCCTTTCGGTCGTCCCTTACTTTTGAATTTTAGCGCTGTCATTCGCCGCCCAATGGCGATCGCGGGTGCCGGGCAGCCGTAGCGCATTAACTATGCCGCGCGCAATTGGGCGAGCATTTGCTCGATCGAGGGGTGCAACATTACCCAGCGCTCAGCGATCTTCCCATCCTTGATGCGGACGAACTCATGGCCATCGAAAATGATGCGTTTACCAGTCGCCGGCAGGTCTTGGAACTGCCCTGTGTGAGTTTGCGTCGCCTGCCAGCGTGCGGCTAACCGATCACCTTCTGACACGATGTCGAGAATTTCGACCGCTTGGTCGGGAAACGCGGTCATGACCACACGCCGGAACATGATCAGCACCTCACGGTTGCCCGGGGGTGGCATATCGTGGGCGATGAACTCTGCGGCGACGATATCGGGAATCGCGTCCGGTTTCGTCAGCGCGATTAAATAGCGTCGGAATACTTCCCCATTATCCATGATGTGCGCCTCCCCTTCGCTCGGTGGCACGGTGAAAAATCTGCTCTCCTATAGTATCGAAGGCGGAGGTCATCGATGTCATCCCTCTGTTGCTTAATGTGCCTTGGCGCGGCGGCACGATATGATGGAAAATTCGGCACTGCGCTTGAGCCACGGCGGCTTGCACTCCTACACACCGGTTGGTTTGTCCGCGCCCATGCTGACGGGCGTTGCCTCCTCGACGACCGAAAGCCCTATCTGGGTGACGGAAAGAGGGTGTCCTCCTTAGCGACGGACTGGGCGGCGCTCGCGCAGTTGCGCTGATGCAGGGCCTGCTCGTCAATATGTTCGTGTCTGTGACCTAGATCACAAATGACAGTTGCGTCCGCGGCTATTTTCGGCGCAGTCGCTGCTCGGGGCCTGCCGACGGCGCAAACGGAGGAAATCATGGACGACACAGCTATTGCATTGAAGTTCAACAAGCCCGCCGAGAAAGCCGGTTTGACGCCCGCCGTGTTGACCTTAACGTCGCTTGTCGGAACGTGGGTGAATGTGAACCCCGAGACCCCGGATATCGTCAAGATCGTCCTCACCAATAACGGCGGTTCTTTGGGCGTGCACGCGTTTGGGGCATGTTCGCCCACACCATGCGACTGGGGGCAGGTGCCGGGACAAGCCTATTCGGCTTCGGTCGCGGGGGGCTCTGCGGTGGGGTTCACGGCGAATTACAAGTTTGCGTTTAAGAACACCATCCTGACCGGGCACCTTGACGGCGCACACCTCGTCGTCGATGACTTCAATGTCTTCACGGACGGCAGTGGTCGGTCTCCATATTTCACCGAGGGTACCTTCAAGAAGGCCTGACGATCCGTCCTGCCTGGATCGCACTTCGCGAATGAGATCGCGGTCGACCTTTTGAGGCGGGTTCACTGACTGGTATCAGTCGATCCCCTGGCCGAGACGCCCTAGCTCGGCCAGAGGACTGACTGGCATTGCGACGCTTTCGCCATAGACAGGTCCGCTGTCGATGACGAGCCGTCGGCGTTCAAAGTCAGGGTTGCAGAGATCGTTCTGCACCACGCCATACCCGAGGGCGATCCCTCGAAGTATCTGAATAGGGTTACCTTGGTCACCATCCGCATGCCTGTTTGGCGCAGCGCGCGACTATTTCCGCTTCGCGCCCATTCTGGTCACTCGGGCAAGCCGGCCGGCTGTTCCGAAGGGGATATTCGCGGGAGTGGACGGGGGCGCCCCACTGGACCGGCCCGAAAGCCGTTCTGAGGCGTTCGCGCCGCCCTCGGATGGTCGGATCGTTTGCCGCATCGCCGGCGTGCTCGTCCGGAGCGGCCGCTCTTCCAGGCCGCAGAGCGCCACCAGCGACAGCGCAAAGCCGGCCGAGCTCCCGAAGAATATGATTTGGAAGGTTTCGGCCAGCGCTGTCCGCTCGCCAATCGCGGCCGCGGCGGAGGCAGTGCTCTGCAAGGCGTCTGTGCCCAGCTTGGCGGCGAGGATGGCGCCAAACACCCCAACGAACGTTGTCCCAGAGAGGCTGCGGACAAAATTGAGGGAAGCGGTCGCGGCGCCGAGCTGATCCCACTCCACTGCGTTCTGCAGCGATACCGTCGCTACGGGCGGCACGGTGCCGAAGCCGAGGCCGATGACGGTTAGCAGTGCTTCGATTGCGACCAGCCCAAAACGGCCGGCGACGAAGCCGAGCGCCAACGTTCCGGATAGCGCCAGGAGCACCCCGATTATCGGCATCACCTTGTAATGGCGGACCCGCGCGGCGACTTGGCCAGAAATCCCAGCTCCGATATTGAAACTGAACATCAGCGTCATCAGCAGCAAGCCGGAATGCGAGGCACCGAGCCCGACGAAAAGCTGGAGAAAGATTGGCACGAAGACGTTCAGCACCATGACTGAGCTCGACCCCATCGAGTTGGCCAAGACCGCGAATATGACGACCGGGTTGGACAGGACGCCGAGCGGAACCAGCGGCTCCCGCGCCCGCCGCAGCCGCACGGCAAAGCACACCCAACTCGCTGCCGAGAGCGCCGCAAGACCGACAATGGGCGTCGATACCCAGTCGAAGCGGTTGCCAGCGAGGTCGACGGCGGCCATCAGCGCCGCCGTGGCCACCATGACCAAGCCGGCGCCGATAAGATCGAGCCGGTGCCGCCGTCCGTGCCTTGGCAGCCGCCGGAGCTGCACGTTCGACAACATGAAGGAGACTAGGCCGAGCGGCAAGTTGATCCAGAAAATCACCGTCCAGTCGAGATATTGCGCAAAGAAGCCACCGAGCGCTGGACCGAGGGCGCCGGAACTCGCGAAGACGATGACGAAGTAAGTGTAGTACTTGGCCCGGTCCTTCGGCGCCGTGATGTCGCCGAGGATGGTCATCGCAAGGAGGATCAGGCTGCCGCCGCCGAAGCCCTGAACCGCGCGTCCAAGGATTAGGACGAACAAGCTCGGCGCCAGCGCACAGAGGATTGAGCCCACCAGGAAGACAGCAATGGCCGCGAGCATGGTCGCGCGCCGGCCGTGGATGTCGCTCAGCTTGCCGACCACCGGGGTCGCCGCTGTCCCGGTGAGGAGATAGGCCGTCGCCACCCAGGGGACGTTCTGCAGGTCGCCGAAGGCGCGGCCGATGGTCGGCAGCGCCGCGCCGACGATCGTCTGGTCGAGTGAGCCGAGGAATACGGGGAGGAGCACCCCGATCGTGATCTTTAGGGCGTCGCCATGGCCAAGGTCGGAGAACTCGTCGCTGATGTTCATTCCAGAGTCGCGGTGCGAGTTAGACTGTGTTTTCCGGGCGAGGTCAATCCGCAGCGGCTTGTGCGATCGAGCCTCCTCAGAAATTGTCTCGAGCTCGATTTCCGCTGCGGCCTTGGACCGCCGAAAAGCTGCCGGTCTCCTTTCGGTCAATTTCACATTCAGTGAAATGCCGAACTCGCAACGACGATCAACGGTGCGCAGGTGAACGTTAGCTTTGTTTGGTTCCGGGTGAGGGGATTGAACCCCCGACCTTCGGTTTACAAGGCGAAAACATAGGATGAACAGGGGTTTTATTTGGTCCGCGCTCTAATTATTTCAATGGCTTCGGCCATGTGCAGGAGGCTCGCATCATCGGCCAATGAGCGGATCCGAGCAGACCGTTTGCGGTGCGGGTCGTCATGTCTCAAGCGACCGCAAATGGAGACCGCGGACGCATCCTTCTTGGGTACCAAGTGTCAGATTTTGACCACTAGCATTGCGCCCTTCGCTATCGTCGTCTGATCGAAATCCGAGGCGGCGGGAGGTGGAACCTCGGCGATGACGTGCTTCGCCCAAATGAAAATGCCAAGGACGCCGAGCAGCATAAGGACGCCAAACATCGCGAAAGCGCGTGCAGTGACCTTAACCATGTATTTCCCCTCAATCGGGGGCCGCCGGTGAACGGCCTATGCGGGGCGGATCCCGGTCACCAAGGCAGCGTCTTGTCGAACCGGTCGACGAAGCGCAGGCCCGCCTTCCCGTGATTCTTCTCCAGCACGTCAGCGACCAGAGGGATGCAATCTTCGACCGTGAATGTGGCGCCGGGACCCCCCATCTCGGTCTGGATAAAGCCAGGCGCGACGACGAGCTTGGCGCGGCGATCATCGGGGCGATGAGCCGCGTAGCACTTCATCAGCATGTCGAGCGCGGCCTTGCTCGAAGCGTAGAGGTCCCAATGGCCTGGGTTGTTGGTGATACTGCCTAGTTCGGAGGACATGGCGGCGATCGTGCCGTTCGGCGCGACGATTTCCTCGAAGATCTCGATCAGCCGCACCGGGCTGAAGGCGTTGACGAGCATCATGTCGAGGAAGTCCTGAACCGGCGCCGTGCCGGGCGTCGCGGTGATCGACTTTGCGATCCCGGCATTGACGAACAGCATGTCGATCGTGCGGCCGTCCAGACGCCCGCGCAGCGCGCGGACGCTGCTCTCGTCGGCGATGTCTGCGGTTTCCTCTTCAAGGCTGGTGGAAAAGCGCGCCTTCAGGGCGTCGAGGCCCGGGGACTTGCCGCGTACCGTCGCGACGACATGCCAATCGCGGCTGCAGAACTGCTCTGCGAGCGCCAGGCCGAGGCCGCGCGAGGCCCCGACGATGAGGATGGTCGGCTTTTTGGCCATTGTCGTCTCCAGAACCAAGTTCATGAATGGCGCGCCGCGGAGGGCGCTTTCGCGAGTTCGTCGCGGCGTGTCCAGTTGTGCTCGTGATGAGTGCTTCGCGCCGGTCGCTCAGAAGCATCCGAGGCGCGACAAAGGACGCCTGACAATATCGTCCTGACCAATGCGGCAGCCAGGTCATCAGTAAGCGGGGCGTGGCCGACCAGCAGTCTGAGGTAGATCGGACCATAGATCTGGTCGAGGATCATCGTAGGATCGAGATCCGGTCGCACGTGTCCTGCGGCTTGGGCCGCTTCCACGATGGCGACCCCGCACTGCCGGCGCGGCTCCAGCCAGCGTTCGCGGATCGCAGCTGCCAGTTCCGGATCACGTTGCGCCTCGCCGATGAGGCCAGCGAGGATCGGACCGATGGCCGTGTCCCGGAACAGCGCTAGCACTGCACTGACCTGGGTCACGAGATCCTGTTCCACGTCGCCGGTGAGGGTCGTGTCGATCGAGGGCGAGACCAGCGTATAAAAGCCGTCCAGCGCCAGCGCACCCTTCGACGGCCACCATTTGTAGATTGTCACCTTGCTGGCGCCGGAGAGTCTGGCGACACCTTCGATTGAAAACCCTTTGGTGCCGGCCTGCAGCAATAACTGACCAGCGCCGGCGAGCACCGCATCCCTAACGGACAGCTGGCGGGGCCGGCCACGTTTGACGTCGGGGTTCGCTCTCATGTCGGCCATGGCTTTCATCCAATAGTGAACGACTCGTACAGGAATTATATATGCTGTACGCATCTTTCAATATCAAGGGCCGTCGCACAGGTAGCCCAGTTCTCCCGACCGCTATCCGAAGGAACCGCTGATTGGTCTAACGTGGGGAGTGGACACCCCCCGCTCGCGGGCCGGCCGACTTGTTGGCAGCTGTGTAATTCCACCTCGTGACAAGGCTCGATCAGGCTATACATGACGCGGTCCCCTGTCCGCTGTGGTCCCAACAGCAGAACAGCCACGACTTTGCCTTCCTTTTCAACAGCGGCAAGCTGGTCGATCTGTTCCCGGACTGGCCGGATGAGCGGTTTCCGCTTATGTGTTTCATCCCTCACGGCACGTGCCGCCCGCAAAGGTGCGTGCGTTCCTGGATTTCGTTGTGCTGTCGGTCGCCGAGATCTGAATGTTTCGGACAACGCGGGATATCCCCGTTGTCGTGGATCAAACACGGACCGGAGGCCAGCTCTACCTGAAGGCGCGCAGCGGATCGGGAACTCACGGGTTGCTGCTGTCGACGGACGACGGCTTTCGGCGCATCCTCGTCACTCAGATGCGTTGCGGCGAAGGACTGCCTGGCGCGATGATATGCGGTTGCGGCTGCAGCGTCACGGAGACGAGGTGATGGTAATCGATCCGATGGCTGTGGGTCGGATTGACCTTGATGCGAACGGCATGGCAAGCGTCACCGCGCTCCTGTACCCACACGATCGTCGGCAGACCAGTCAGCCGCCACGGCAGGTTCGCCATGAGCGCGCTCGAAACGGTCTTGAACATCGGTGACGCGACACTCCGGGCCTCGGCGACCATTACCGAGGTATGAGCTGCATTGAGGACCGAGGCTCACAGGCGCCAATCTCAACCTCAACTCAATCGCTTCCGATCGCGACGCCGGATTGGGTTTTCGCTAAACACACCCGGTGGGCTAAATCAGAAGGATCAACCTATGAACCGACGTGACTTCACCGCAGCGATCCCCTTCAGCATGGTAGCTATGGCGGTCGCCGGGCACATCCATGCCGTCGCTCGGGCGCAGGCTTCCGACAGGCAATCTGGCGCAGCATCCTCGGCTAATATGCCGCGCCTGCAGTTCGGTATCCTAATTTATCCGAAGATGATCTTGTTAGATCTTGCAGGGCCTATGACCGTCTTTAATCTGATGCGCGGAGCACTACATTTCGTGGCTAAGGATCAGGCCCCAGTGTCGACCGATGTCGGAATTTCGATCGCACCTACCGCGACGCTAGACCGGTGTCCGGCCGATCTGGACGTCTTGTTCGTGCCGGGCGGCCTAGAAGGAACAGTTGCTGCGATGAACGATCAGGCGATTGTCGATTTCCTCGCGGATCGTGGAGCGCGCGCCAGGTTTGTGACCAGCGTATGCACCGGGTCGCTGCTCCTCGGTGCGGCTGGCCTGTTGCGCGGCTACGCAGCAACTTCGCACTGGTATGTGCGCGACCTGCTCGGCTTGTTGGGGGCCAGCGCGAAAGCGGAAAGAGTCGTGGTGGATCGCAATCGCGTAACCGGCGCTGGCGTGACCGCCGGACTCGATTTCTCCTTCGAGCTGGCTCGGCAGCTTCGTGGTGCGGCGGCGGCCCGCCTGTTTGAGCTTGTGCTGGAATACGACCCGAAACCGCCCTTCGCGGCGGGCAACCCGGAGCTCGCGGGTCCGGAGCTGACCAACCAGGTTCTGCAGTTTCGCGCTCCGGCCATAGCTGCCGCCAAAGAAGCGGTCACGACGGCCGCGGTACGTTTGAAGATATAACCGCGTGCATTCTCGGGGAGAATGGCGCAGCTGCACTACCCCTAGAGGTTTCGGAACGAATGACGTCGGCACCCTTGGCCCCGTTCCGACGATCCCGGTCGCGGTTATTGCCATTCAGCCCTATCGTTAGTCACAGTCGGGATCCTTCGCGAGGGACGTGAGGCGGTCGGGGCTGTGGTTGCGACAGCAACCCGCACTGACCCGAGCCGCTGGTTCCACCAGCGGGTTGGTGATCGGTGCGCCGAGATCCGGCCACATTACTTGTTGCCGTCGCTCGCAATTTGTTCGTGACGCCGTGGCGTTATGATGCGAAGCCTCGTACCCGCCGCGATCGAGCGATTTGTCGTCCGCGGCACCGGAATTGGTGATGGTCATGTAGACCGCGCCGGTCGAGACGTTGGATGCCCGCGCCCGTCTAGAGCCTGCTCTCACGGAGGCGGCGCGGGCACGACGGTATACAATCCATCACCTCGCATCGCGGCATCGTATCGCGCCAAGGGCGGTTGCTTGTTCCAAGATAACATCCTCGGCTGCTGGTCGAGCGAGATAGTGTATTTCAAGCCGGCGCTCGTTTTGCGATCCCGGATCACAATGACAGCATAGTCGCCGGGTGGCGCCGATTCTGGTCTCAAGACGACCGTTCCCTGACCGGGACTTGCATTCGCCGCGAGCATCACGCCGTCAAGGACACATGGGCACACGGCTTTCTCACCTTTCCAGTAAGTGACCGTCACACCGCGTGGCTTTGCCTTGAGACGGTCCAAGGCATCAAGCCCGATGCGAATGCCGACCGGGATGAAGCCACCGAAAAAGCCGTGAACGCGCGTTCCGAGCGCGATCCACTCTTCTGGCGTCTCCGCGTTCGCTGCCGGTACTGCTGTCACAAGAACCAGTGCCATGATCACGACCCGCATGATCCTACCTTCCAAGGATAAATATGATCTTTTTATCGAAATATCATATCATCGCGTAGCCTGGAAAGTAGCTCACCTCAGTTGGCTTGCCGTATGTGGACATGTTCGTGGCGGCGGCGGTGACTGCCGTGGCGATGATCCTCTGATTGGATCCTCACCGGGATCAGCGTGAGCCGGCCATGCCGCACCCCGCGTTCGGCGGTTATGTGGTCGGCGACATGGCGCAGCTCGTCGGTCGGACCGCGCAGCACCGCGACCTCCATGCAGCTGCGGTGATCGAGATGAACATGCAGCGTTGCGACGGCGAGGTCATGATGATCGTGAGAAGCCACGGTCAGCCGTTTGGCAAGTTCGCGCGTGTCGTGATCGTAAACATAGACCAGTGCTGCTACCGAGTCGCGTGAGACCGCGCCGGCTGCGCGGTTGTTGCACTTGTCGCCGTCTTCGTCGGCAAACCGTCCTATGCCGGCGCGCGTCAGGTCGCGGACGGCCTCCGACCGGTTTTGATAACCTCGGTTGACTATGACGCGGTCAATGGCTTCGACGAGTTCGTCGTCCAGTGTCACGGTGATGCGTTGCATGTCGCGCTCCAAGGTAAGTATGA
>JASHOB010000072.1 GCA_030041335.1 Alphaproteobacteria bacterium
CGATGAACCGAGGGAGGCCGGTCATGGCGAAATATCTGCTTGAAGTGAGTTATTCCGCAGAGGGTCTAAGGGGCTTGCAAAAAGAAGGTGGATCGTCGCGGCGCGAAGTCGCGGCGCGCGCGATAAGCTCCGTTGGTGGTCATTTGGATAGCATCTACTTTGCTTTCGGCGACCACGATGTGATCGCAATTTTCGAGGCGCCGGACAACATTGTGGCGTCGGCACTTGCGATCGGCGTGTCGTCCACCGGTTTGATCCGCACCAAAGTCACACCACTCCTGACCGTCGAGGAGGTTGACCAAGCCGTGAAGAAGAGCGTGTCCTATCGACCGCCCGGACAGTAATCGCCACTATACGAAGACTTTGGAGCCCCGGCCCGTCGTGGCTGGGGCTATTTGTTGTGCCGCTGCGTTCGAGCGGGTCTATGATCTCGCGTTTGGGAACCACGCGACGAAATCGCCAAGATTTGGCCGCTTGTCGTCGGATGTCGCGGACGTTCTACCTCGGCCTGCCAAGTGAGCCGATCGTCAATCATGTCGCTGTGACGAAAAAAGCCGCGATCGAGACACCGGTGGGTCACTTCGACACCTACGTCATCGAATGGTCGCGTTCTGCGGCCAATTGCGGCGCGATCTTGGACGAGGTCAATCGTTGCTTCTATGTGCGGAGCCTCGGCGCGGTCCTCTCTCGCCCAAAGATCATGCCCTCATCGCGATGTCGGGCCGCGTGCCCTACCCTGCCAGGTTTTACGCTTGAAAATCTATTTTATCTATAATATTAGTATTCTATCTAACTCGCTGACCAGGGCGCGGCGGGTAAACAGAAGACGAGGTCCGTGAAATGATAGAAGCACGGGGCGCGAAGTCGGGACGCAAAGGACGAGCCACACCAGCCGAGCGAGTCATCATCACCAAGCACCGAATTTACCGTTTGCCGCTCAGCGTGCGCGGAACTCCGATCGAGGACTATTGGCCTGGCGTGAAAATTCCCAAGGAGTTCCAAGGAGCAAAGATTTATCAAACCGAGGATGGCGAGGTTGTCGCGACCGCTCTCACGGAGACGCACGGGCGGCCAAAGCGGCCAAGGCAGACGACGACGGCGAAGCCGGCACCGTGAATGCCGAGGGTGGCGCACTACAATCACCGTCTTCCCTCCCGTGTCTTCGCTTTACCAATCCTCTGAACGGGGCGGTTTGAAATCGCAATCTGGTCGGCTTCATCGAACGTGAGCTAATCGTCGGAACGACGCCACCCGTCTGCGGCTCCAGTTAACCTTGTGACCGGGGCGGACGGAATTCTTCAGTGCCCATCCGATCTTCTGAGGCATTTGCCGCGGGTGAGAGTGGCGCGTCGGCCCAATATGTGCAGCACCAACATCCATGCCAGCAGTTCGGAGTCCTCGATGCGGCACGGCAAGTTCGAAGCGTGTGGTTCACCCGCGCGGCGATCTTTACCAGATTGGGCCGCAGCGTCTCTGGAATTTTGTGAAGAAAAGGCGCGCTGAACACAGCGGGCGGCCGCCAGTGGGGTTCGCAGTATCAAGAGCGTTCGGCGATGTCTTCGTTGTATTCGCTGACGACGATCCAGGCATGGGATAGAGCGATAGGCCGCCACGGTGGCTTCGATATCAACTCCGGATTGACCGTGCGCGCCGCTGGAAAACATCGATAGCCATCAGCACAAAGCGGACTTTGCGATGTTGGGTGATGGCGACCCGTGCGCGTTCGCCCGCGTGAGTCGCGGTCTTGAGACCGCGTAAAGCTCGACAGTGGAAAATTCGCGGATGAAGCAGCTCCTGCACAAAGGGCACTTGTCGCCCGTTCCATGTTGACGGGCTTCACCCAATGCCTGAACCTTGCCGCAAGTCACCGATTGGCACCCAGCGATGATCGCCGACGACGCCCTCCGCCTTCGTAAGGTCGCTCGAACAATCGCAACGATTGGATATTCTTAGCGGCGGCGAGGAATAGATGCCGAAACTTCCCGATTTCGAAGCCCTCGCGATATTCGCCAAAGTCGCTCGCACACGCTCGTTCGTCGGAGCGGCGACCGAGTTGCGATTGTCGAAAGCCACAGTTTCCAAGGCTATCAGCCGGATCGAAAGGAAATTCGGCGCACGTCTGCTGAATCGCTCGGCGCGTGGCCTGGCGTTGACGGAAGACGGGCGAAGGCTCTACGACCGAGCCGCCCACATCTTGGCTGAAGGTGAAGCTGCGGAGAACGAGGGTATTGCTCATGCCGCCCTGCCGCGAGGGCACATCCGTCTCACCGTTCCGATGTCCTATGGCGTGCTGCGTATCGCGCCGATTCTACCGGAATTCCTGGCTCTCTATCCGGAAGTCACCATCGACCTTCATCTTAGCGATGCCTACGTCGATCTGGTCGGAGAAGGGTATGATGCGGCAATCCGTGTCGCGTCGCTTGCGGACTCCTCGCTGATCACCCGGACTCTGGCACCTGTTTCTATCTACCTCGTCGCCGCACCCAGCTACCTTTCCAAGCATGGCCGCCCGACACACCCGACGCGCCTTTCGGAACATCGGTGCATTGCCTACGTCTCGACACCGGGTGAGACTTGGCACTTCAGAAGCGCCGCGGGCGAGACAGTTGCGGTGCGCCCGTACGGTCCCTTAAGGGTCAACAATGGCGATGCCATGCTGCCCGCGCTGACTGCCGGGATCGGCCTGGGAATCCTGCCGGACTTCATTTTGCGTGATGCACTGATGGCAGGTCTTCTGGAGATCGTTTTGCCGCGATGGACGTTGACTGGTGGCTCGGTTCACTGGCTGACCCCGCCGGGCGGCCGTAGCCCGAAAAGGGTGGAGGCGCTGGGCGACTTCTTTCAGCGCAAACTGTTGCCGAGGCGACGAAAGGCGGCGGGTTAAGACGGCGCACATCGCCAGGTCCAACCGCAGGTTCGATCGTCGTACCGAGCGTGCCGGAGGAATAGCCACCGTTCGATCAGGTCAGCCGTGCAGCTTATTGGCCACTTCGGCGATGCGTCGGCCCTGATAGCGTGCGCCCTGCAACTCGTTGGCTGTCGGCTGTCGGGATCCGTCGCCCCCAGCGATTGTCGAGGCGCCATAGGGCGATCCGCCGGTGATCTCCGCTAGCGTCATCTGGCCGGCATGGCCGTAGTCGAGGCCAACGACCACCATTCCGAAATGCAGCAGGTTGGTAATGATGCTGAACAGCGTCGTCTCTTGGCCACCATGCTGTGTGGCCGACGAGGTGAATACCCCACCCACCTTGCCGTGGAGAGCGCCACGCATCCACAGGCCACCCGCCTGATCCAGAAACGTCGCCATCTGTGACGGGATGCGACCGAAACGCGTCCCGGCACCGATTATGATCGCATCGTAATTGGCCAGATCATCGATCGTGGCAATCACCGCTGTCTGATCCAACTTGAAGTAGTGGGCTTTCGCAATTTCCTCGGGAACGGTCTCGGGAACGCGCTTGACCTCGACTTCAGCGCCCGTCTCGCGGGCGCCTTCAGCAACAGCCTTGGCCATCGCTTCGATGTGGCCGTAGGCTGAGTAATAGAGCACCAATACCTTTGACATGGTCACCTCCTGATCGACCGCGGTTCAACGCACCGCGTCGGTGATGAGCAAAACGGCGGACGGCTGTTCGGACCACCGCCGCAGCTCAGCCCATGAAGGTTGGCGCAGGTGCTCGGAGTTGAAATAGAAACCGGAGAAACATTTGGTTTCCGAAATTGGGCTTCGTTCGCTGTCC
>JASHOB010000008.1 GCA_030041335.1 Alphaproteobacteria bacterium
CCGTCCTCGGGCGCCTATACCGGCGTCATCCCCGAGCAGCCCTTGTCCTTCAACGGCGGCGGCTGGGGCGCCCTCGAAATCGCCGCGCGCTACAGCGCCGTCGATCTCAACGACGACAGCCCCGGCTTCGGCAAGCTGTTGAGCTCCACCGGCGGCGTCGAGGGCGGCTACCAGCAGACCTGGTCGATCGGGCTCAACTACTATCCCAACAGCAATATGCGCTTCATGCTCGACTTCCTCCACGTCAACGTCACCAACCGCCTCCTCCCCAACTCAACAACCGGTGCCCTCACCTTGAACGGCGGCGTCTCCTTCAACGCCATCGCCGCCCGAACACAAATCAACTTCTAGGCGCTGGTCCCAACCCGTCTCGAGACCGGGTTGGGACTTTTTTTGCTCGAGACCGACGCTCTCCTTGCTCTAGCGCTTCGCCTGTGCAACTCCTCGTCCCGGGATTGCGAAAAGGTGAACGTCGTGAGAGTGGGAATTTTTCTCGTGATGGGGTTGGGCCTGATCTCGCTGGCGGCGCATGCCCAGGGCGACGCAGCGCGCGGCAAAATTGTTTTTATGCAATGCATGGCCTGTCACTCGCTGAACGCGGGAGAGAATCGCATCGGGCCAAGCCTGCACGGATTGTTTGGCCGCAAGGCAGGCACGGTGCCCGACTTCGCCTATTCGCCATCGATGAAACGCTCGGGCATCACCTGGAACGAGCAGGCGCTCGAGTCTTATTTGCCCGATCCACAGGCAAAGGTTCCCGGCACCAAGATGCTCTTCGTCGGCATCAGCGATCCCAAGAAGATCGACGACCTGATCGCTTATCTGAAGGAGGCGACGAAATGAACCCGAGGATCGGACCGACCGCTCTCGTCGCGACGCTGACGGCTTTGGCGTTGGCAGCGCCGGCGCTCGCGGCAGGCAGTGCCGCGCGCGGCAAGGAGGTGTTTCAGCGCTGCGCCTTCTGTCATTCGCTGGCCCAGGGCGAGAACGGGGTCGGTCCGTCGCTCCACGGATTGTTCGGCCGCAAGGCGGGGACGGCGCCCGACTACAATTTCTCGAATGCGATGAGGAGTTCCGGAATCGTCTGGAACGAAGCGTCACTGAAAAAATTTCTCGCGGATCCTCAGGCAGCGGTGCCCGGAACCAAGATGGCATCGGGCGCCGTGGATAATCCACAGGCGCTTGACGATCTTGTTGTCTACCTCAAGGCGCCTGACCAATAGGCTCCGTCCGAGGGACTGGGAGCCAAGGCCTCGGCAAGGTCGGCGGTCCGCGGGTGGGGCGCCCGACGATCGCCGCCTTGCTACGGTATTTGGCGCCGGGCGCCCTTCGCGCCGCGCCGCCGTTTCCTGCCGCGGGTGCAATGCCGGCTTTGCTCTGGTCCAATCGCCACCGCCGCACAGCCCGGAGCATCACGGACGCCGACATCGGCATTTGCGGCCCGTAATATTCATCAGAATATAACGATGAACGAGTCCAGTAATGCCCGAATCCAATTGTGTTATTGACAGTCATTTGCGACGCTGCGAGCATGCGGCCTCTCGGAAATAGCCGTGGCGGCGGCAGATTGCGGCCATCGGACAAGGGCCGCCAAAAGGGCGGCAACGGAGAACGCGATCGGCGCTGAAAGGGAGAGGCCCGGCGAGCTTGGTTACCCAAATTTGAATTCAAGGAGAGCCGGCGGCGCCGGCGGTTTCGGTGGCGATCGGGTCGCCCGCCCGGGAGTGGACCGACAGGGAGCTAACGCGAGGGAGCAACATGAGGATTCTCACCATTAATGGATTTACTCATGTCGTCGACATGCCCGACGACACACCGCTGCTGTGGGTCATCCGCGAAAACCTCAAGATGACCGGCACCAAGTTCGGCTGCGGCGCCGGCTTGTGTGGGGCTTGCACGGTGCATTTGAACGGCGTTGCTGTCCGCTCCTGCCAGACCAGCCTTGAAGAAGCCGCGGGCCAAGAGATCACCACCATCGAAGGACTCGATCCGGCCGGTCAACATCCAGTGCAACGGGCTTGGATTGCGGAACAGGTTCCGCAATGCGGCTACTGCCAGTCCGGCCAGATTATGCAGGCGGCCTCGTTGTTGCAGAAGAATCCGAACCCGAGCGATGCCGAGATCATCGCGGCGATGAACGGCAATCTGTGCCGCTGCGCGACTTATATTCGCATCAAGAAAGCGATCAAGCGCGCCGCCGTGGAGATGCGTAGGGTTTAGGGAGGCCGAACATGGATACGATCGAAGGAAAAATGCAAAGCCAGGTGTCGCGCCGCCATTTCCTGGTCGGCACTGCCGCCGCGGGTGCTGGACTCACCATCGGCTGCGTTATCGGGCCAAGCGTGCTTGGCACCGCGAGCGAGGCCTTTGCCGCCAACAACTATTCGCCGACGATGCTCTACACCATCTCCCCCGCGGGCATCGTGACGGTGCACGTCAACAAGTCGGAGATGGGCCAGCATGTCGGCACGGCGCTGGCGCAGGAAATCGCGGAAGAGCTCGAAGTCGATTGGAAGAACATGCGGCTCGACTATCCCGATTTCACCGCCTTTTTCACCGGCGGCAGCTTGAGCATCCTGTCCACCTTCATGGGCGCGTGCCAGGCCGGTGCCGCCGGGCGCATGGCGCTCCTTGACGCGGGCGCAAAAGAACTCGGCGTCACGCCGAGCGACGTCCATGCCGAAAAGGGCTGGGTGATCGCCAAGGGCGGCAAGAAAATCAGCTACGCCCAACTGGTGGCCAGCGGCAAAGTCGACAAGGTTTACAAAGACGACGAGCTCAAGAAGATCGCCATCAAGAAAGGCGGCTACAAGATCCTTGGCAAGCCGCTTCTTGCCCTCGACATTCCCGCCAAGACCAACGGCAGGGCGCTCTTTGGCATCGACTATTTCGTCGACAACATGGTCTACGGCAAGATCGTGCGGCCGCCGGTACGCATCGGCGCCAAGCCGAAGAAAACCGGCGACAAGGATGCGATCGACGATAGCGAGGCCAAGAAGATCCCCGGCTATCTGAGCTACGTCGCGATGCCCGATCCGCTCGGCGTCAATACCTACTATGTCATCGCGCTCGCCAACAATTTCCCAACAGCGATAAAGGCGGCGCGCGCCATCAAGGTCGATTGGGACCTCGGCCCCAACGCCAATGTCAGCAGCGATGACATTCTGCAGCGTGCCAAGGAACTCGTCGCCGATCCCAATGCCGGCGGCCTCTATTGGCTGATCGGCGATCCCAAAAAGGCCTACGACGCCGCTCCGGTCAAGATCGATGCGGAATACGTAACGCCGCTCGCATCGCACGTGCCGATCGAGCCGATGAACGCGGTCGCGTTCTTCGACAAGGGCACGCTTC
Organism: Alphaproteobacteria bacterium; assembly: GCA_030041335.1. Classification (GTDB taxonomy): domain Bacteria; phylum Pseudomonadota; class Alphaproteobacteria; order ATCC43930; family CGMCC-115725; genus JAATGI01. Next base: position 3,352 of record JASHOB010000008.1, read on the forward strand.
ACCTCTATTCCGGCAGCCAGCTGCAGGCGGCCCACCAACCGATGCTGGCTGCTGCCACGGGCCTCAAGCCCGCACAAGTGGTCATCCACCAGATGTATCTGGGTGGCGGTTTCGGCCGTCGGCTCGACGATGACGACGTCATGATTCCGGCGGCGTTGGCGGCCAAGGCGATCGGGCGCCCGGTCAAGATCATCTACACCCGCGACGAAGATCTGCGGAATGACTTCTATCGGTCGATCACCTATCAGCGTCTCCGCGCCGGGCTCGATACCAAAGGCAATGTTCTGGCGTTGCGCCATGATGTCTGCATGGCATCGTCGGCCCAACGCGCGGCGCCGGCCCTGCTCACGCCCAGCAAGGATAAGGGGAACAAGTACAAGGTCGACAGCAGCTCGATGAGCGGCAGCGACTCCTGGTACGGAATTCCAAATTACGCCGCGCGTGACATCACCAACGATCTCGGTCAACGGGCGACGCCGCCAGGCTTCCTTCGATCGGTGTCGACGGCTTGGACTTTCTTCGCCCTCGAGAGCTTCCTCGACGAGTTGGCACGGAAGACCGGCAAGAGTCCGGTCCAGCTGCGTCTCGCCTTGCTGACCGCGGAGGGGCCGAACGCGGGTTCGGTGCCGATGTCGGTGGGCGGCGCGGATCGGATCGCCGCAGTCATCAAGAAAGCGGCAAAAGAAACCGATTTCGAGAAAAAACATGGCCGGCTCGGTTCCGGCCGCGGCATCGGTCTCGCCGCGACCACCCACTTCCGGGACACGCCGACCTGGACGTGCGGCATCGCCGAGGTCGCCGTCGACAAGAGCAGCGGCGAGATCAAGGTCGAACACTTCACGACCGCGATCGACCTTGGCTTGCCGGTGAACACCGACGGCGCGCTGTCACAATGCGAAGGCGGCACGCTCTTCGGGCTTAGCCTGGCGATGTACGAACAGGCTACCATGCATAACGGTCTGCTCGATCAAACCAATTTCGACACCTATACGCCGATCCGTATGGCGCAGGTGCCGGAGGTCACGATCCACATCCTGGCGAACGGCCACACGCCGGTCGGCGTCGGCGAGCCGGCGGTGACGGTGGTCGCCCCGGCGATTTCGAACGCGGTATACGATGCGGTCGGAATCCGGTTGCGGCATTTGCCCTTCACCCCCGACAAGGTGAAGGCACTGCTGAAATCGTAGCCCTCTCACCCGCCTTGAAGGCTCTCCGGGGCAACCCGGAGAGCCTTTTTCCATGGTGCAAGTTATAATTGCTGGATGGATCGGCGGCGCTTCCTGATCGGATCGGTGGCAAGCGGCGTGGCGCTGTTCGCCGGCTATGCGGTCCCGGGCTGGGTCGGGGTCGGCGAGGCCGCCGGCCGCTACGCGCCCGCCATTTGGTACATTGTCGACAGCGCCGGCATCGTCACCGTCCATACCATGAAGGCGGAGGTCGGCCAGCATATCGGCACCGCCTTGGCCATGATGATTGCCGAGGAGCTGGCGGTCGACTGGCGCAATGTGCGGACTGATTATCCCGATCCGTCGCGCGACTTCGGCATTCTCCTGACGGCCGGTAGCTGGAGCGTGGCAGCCAATTACGACGACATGCGGCGCTACGGTGCCGCCGGCCGCATTGCGATGATCGAGGCAGCGGCGCGGCGCCTCAACGTGGCACCCGCCGAATGCCACGCCCAACAAGGTTGGGTGATTCATCAGGCGACGGGTCAGCGCGTCAGCTACGGCATGTTGGTCGCGGCCGGGGCGGTTGACCGCGTCTTCAATGATGCCGATCTCGCGGGCATCGGGCTCAAGCCCGACAGCGCCTTCGGACTGATCGGCACGTCGCCGGAGGCGCTCGATATTCCGGCCAAAGTGGACGGTACCGCGCGCTTCGGCATCGACTGCTTCGCGCCTCAGATGCTCTACGCCAAGATCGTGCGACCGCCATTGCGCGCGGGTGGCAAGGCGCTCGCCATCGACGATGCCGGCGCGCAAAACGTGGTCGGATATCACGGCTGCGTCAGCGTCGACGATCCAACCCACGACAACAATCATTATGTCATGGCGCTGGCGACGAACTTTCCCGCGGCACTCGCGGCGGCGACGGCGATAAAGATCGATTGGGGCGTCAGCAAGAACAGTGCTATCGGCGATGGCGATCTGATCGCCCACGCAAAACGCCTGGCGGCCGACAAAAGCAAAGGCTCGCCCTGGTGGATCATCGGCGACGCGGGCAAGGCGATGGCGTCGGCAGCGGCGAGGTTCACCGCGGAATATACCACCGCCCACGTCGCCCATGCCGGTGTCGAGCCAATGAATGCCGTCGTGCTGCGTGACGGCGAGCACTGGCATGCCTATGCCGAGTCGGCGTTTCAGACCCATGCCGTCGCCGCCATGGCCGATGCGCTCGATACCGATTCGGCTTCCGTTGTTCTACACCAATCCTATCTCGGCGATCCCTCCGGCCGGCGCGTCGAAACCGACGCGCTTGTTGCTTGCGCGCTTGCCGCCAAGGCATCGGGTCGTACAGTAAAACTCGTCTTCGATCGTGAAGAGGAGCTGCGCTTCGACTTTCCGCGCCCGCTGACCTACCAGGCGCTGTCGGCGGGCATCGACCGACACGGCAAGATCACGGCGCTATGGCACGATCTGTGTTCGGCCTGGCCGCTGGCGCGAGCGTTGCCGATAGCGCTGCAACCCGGCGCCGATCCCAAAACCAAGGTCGATTGGAGCGTGTTGACCGGAGCCGACAGCTGGTACTCGCCGCCCAATTATTACGTTCGGGCCCTGCGAAACGACCTCGCCGAGCAAGCCTTGCCGTCTGGGTTCCTGCGCGCCAACGCCACCGGCTTTGCGTTTTGGGCACTCGAGAGTTTCATCGACGAACTCGCGCACCACACCGGTCAGGACGAAATCGCGCTGCGGCTGCAGTGGCTTGATGGCAGCGGCCCCAATGCGGGCGGTCCGCCGAGCGCCCAGGGCGGCGCCAAGCGCCTCGCCGCCGTGATCGCCAGGATCGTCGAAATTTCCGGCTACGCCGCGCGCCGGCGCGCCAAGAAGCATGGCAGAGGCATCGGTCTCGCCGCCTCGAGCGCACCCGACCGGCGACAGCCGAGCTGGACGGCCTGCGTCGCCGAAGTCGCAGTCGACGCGGCATCGGGCGTCGTTCGTGTCGAGAAGCTGACGATTGTCACTGATATCGGCACGGTGGTTCATCGCGACGGCGCACTGGCTCAGATTGAGAGTGCCGCGCTCACCGGGTTGAGCGTGGCGCTGTACGAGCGTGCGACCTTCGCCCATGGCGCCTTTGTCGAAGCCAATTTTGACAGCTACCGACTGCTCCGGATGAGCGATGTGCCCGAACTCGAGATCCATATCGTCGCCGAGGGCAACCATCCAACGGGTGCCGGCGAGCCGGCGATGAGTGTGGTGGCACCGGCCATCGCCAACGCAATTTTCAATGCGATAGGCGCACGCGTCCGGGACCTGCCGATGACGCCGGACAAGGTGCTGGCGGCGATTGAGCGCAAATGACGAGGCCTTGCCGATGAAGCGGGTGCGCACGCGGCCGGTGCCGCCTTGTGGCTCGCCCATCGTCTCTGTGTCTTGGAGCACCGCCAGGTACAATCCGTGGCGGGGACGGCCGTCGATGGGATGCGGCATTCCCTAAGCTGGTCTGAGCGTCAGACCGAGAGGAGGAACAAGATGACCGAGCGCAGTCGCGAAGCCAGGATTGATGCGCTGCTCGACCGTACCGAGATCTACGATCTGGTGCGATGGGAGCGGTTTTGCCGCGACCAGAAGGACTGGCCGGGGCTGCTCACTTGCTACATTCCCGGGGCGCCGGTGCGCACCAGTTGGTACGACGGCGACATCGCCGGCTTTGTCGAGCAGTCGCGCGAAAAGATGCTGAAAGGCTCGTCCGGCAAGCATTGGATCATGCCGGCGACGCATAAAATCGTCGGAGACCGCGCCATCGTTGAGAGTCCCGCCTTCATCTATGACCGGCTCACCTTCGACGGTATCGAATTCGATTTTCACCAGTATTGCCGATTTTTCTCGCGCGTGGTGCGGCGCGAGCAGGGCTGGCGCCTGGCTTCGTTCGAAGGCATCTACCAGCGCGACAATCTGCAGTGCACCGATCCGCGCAATCCGCTGCCGGTCGACTGGGACGTCATCGAGGGGCTGCGCCCGTCGTATCGCTTCATGGGCTATACGCAATTGAAGCGCGGCTACCGGCTCAATCCCGAACTGCTCGGCGACGACCGCCCCGATCTCGTGGCGGCATTTTATGCGCGCGAACGTCGCTGGCTCGAGACCGGCGACTAAGGGCGGTTTATGGAAGCAGCACGACGGAGCCGGTGGTTTTGCGGCTTTCGAGATCGCGATGCGCTTGGACGGCGTCCTTTAGCGCGTAAGCGTTGGCAGGATCGAAACGGATGACGCCTTGCTTCACCAGGTCGAACAATTCGGCCGCGGCACGTTCGTAGTTGGCGCGATCCGCAAGGTAGTTTGTCAGTCCCGGGCGCGTGACGATGAGCGAACCCTTCTGGCTCAGCATCCGGATATCGAGCGGCGGCGCCGGCCCGGAGGCATTGCCGAAAGAGACGAGTGTTGCATAGGGTCGCATGCAATCGAGCGAGGCCATGAACGTATCCTTGCCGACGCCATCGAACACCGCGGCAACCCCTTCCGGCACGATCTCCCTCGCCGCTGCGACGAAGTCGGTCTCGCGATAAAGGATGGTGTGGTCACAACCATTGGCGCGTGCAATTTTCGCCTTCTCGGCGTTGCCGACGGTTCCAATCACCTCGGCACCGAGATATTTCACCCACTGAGTCAGTATCGTTCCCATGCCGCCTGCCGCCGCGTGGACGAGAACGACGTCGCCGGACTGAATTCGGCAAAGGCGATGCAGAATGGCGGATGCCGTCAATCCCTTCGCCATCAAGGCTGCGGCTTGACGCTCCGAAACGCCGTCGGGAAGCACGACCAGGCGGTCGGCGGGAATGTTGCGGGCCTCGGCATAACCGCCCGGGGCTTCGTCGCCGTACATGCCGCTCGGCGAGACATAGGCGACCCGATTGCCGACTTTGACCCGGCTGACGCCCGGGCCCAACGCCTCCACCACGCCCGCAGCTTCGTTGCCGAGAATGGTTGGCAAGGCCGGCGGCCGATAGAGGTAAAAGCCGCCGCGACGCAGATTGATGTCGGCGTAGTTCAATCCCGCCGCGCGCTGCGCCAGTCGGACTTCGCCGGCACCGGGCGCCGGCAGGTCGATCTCCTCCCACTTGAGCACTTCCGGCGGGCCGGTCTCGTAGATGCGCATGGCCTTGGGCATGACGATAAGGCTCGCGGTATGATGAAGCGTTACGGAAAGACGGGTAAGCCTACTTCCCCCACAATTGCCGCGAGGCGAGACGCGCCCCTTCGGCGAGCGATTGCAGCTTGGCCCATTGGATCGAAGGATGGACGCGGATAGTGTTCCAGTTCTGCGAAAAACCGCAATCCGTGCCGGCGATGACGTTCTCGCGCCCGACCAGCCTGGCGAAATTCCTGATGCGCATCGCAATCAGTTCCGGATGTTCCACCACATTGGTCGAATGCGTGACGACGCCGGGAATGAGTATTTTGCCTTCCGGTAACTTCACTTCCTGCCAGACTTCGAACTCATGCTCATGGCGCGGATTGGCCGCCTCGAGACTATAGGCTTGCGCTTTCACGCCCAGGATCAGATCGACGATCTCACGGAGCGGTACGTCCGAGGTGTGCGGCCCGTTCCAGCTCCCCCAGCAGACATGGTAGCGGATCTTCTCTTCGGGAATGTCGCGGATGGTGTGATTGAGCATCTCGATGTAACCCGCGAACCATCTTTGCACGTCCCGCGCGTTTTGGGTCACCAGCAGGCGGTCATATTCATGCGCGAGGAAAGCGTCGTCCAATTGGATCAGGAAACCGGCGTCGACGATGGCGCGATATTCGGCGCGCAACGCCTCGGCCATCGCCGCAAGGAAGGCGTCGGGATTCGCGTAATGGCGATTGATCCGGATGCCGCGCGCGCTTTCAGGCGCCGCCACCGGCAGGAACGCCTCGGCGAAACTCCTGCCGCGCAGTGCGGCCCGGAAATTTCCGATGTCGGTCTTGATCTCGGCGTCCTTGTAGGCAATCGGCCCGGTGCATTCCCAGACATCGGACGGCCGCTCTTTGGGCGCATCGGCAAGCGCGACACCGGTCCAATCGTAGTTCTGCACCGGCTCATAGGCGGCATAGAATTCAAGGAACTTCGTGCCCTCGCGCCCGGCGGTTCGGACATTGATCGGCTCCGGCTCGCCGGCGCGCGGCGCCCGGATCTCGACGCCGGTCAGGCGGTGCGCAACATAGCTGGTCCAGCCACGCTTGCCGTATTCGCCATCGCTCGGGATGTCGATGCCGGCTTCTTCCTGGAGCCGAACCACCTCCGCCACCTTTTCGCTGAGCAGGCTCTGGTACTCGGCTTCGTCGAAGGCGTTGCCGGTGACCTTGCCGGCAATGAGAGCGCGCAGCTCGGGCGGCCGGATCAAACTTCCGGCGTGAGTGACGAGGATCCGGTCCGTGCTGCGTTTCAAGGCTGCCTCCGCGCTTATTTTTCGGGTTGCTTGAGCATGGCCGCCGTTACGGCCGAATCGTAACCCGGCTCGACCCAGACATCGACAACGGCAAGCGCGCCCGCTTCGACCGCTCGCCGCGCCTCGCCGAGGACCGCGCCGAGCTCGCCCCAGCGCCGTACCGGACCGAAGCCGGCGGCGCCCTGGGCCCGCGCCAGGCCGGCGAGATCGATGTCCGGCCCGTTCATGCGCTGGCCGATCCATTTATTGGCGATCGGGCGCCCGCGCTCCCTGGCAACGCGCTCCTGATGCAGCTCATCATTGTAGAAAGAGCGATTGTTGGCGATGAGGATAAGCAGCGGCACGCGATAATGGACGCCGGTCCACAGTGCCGTCACGCCCATCAGGAAATCGCCGTCGCCGAGGATCGCGAGCGGTAGCCGGCCACTGTCGCGCAACGCCAGGGCTGCGCCAACCGCCATGCCTGGACCCGAACCGATACCAGCGCCGCCATCGCCGCCAAGGACGTCGAGCGGGTGCCGCACCGGCCACAGCTCGCCGGACCAGGACAAAGGCGCGCGGATGAGGCAGACGTCGCGGCCCGCAAGACCTTCCTGCGCGGCGCCGGCGAGCTGCGCCACCGTGATCGGCGCCTCGGACGCGCCGGCGGGCGGACGTCGCGACGCTATCGGGCTGCGGTCCGGCCAGGCAGGACGCGCCCGTGAGCCGAGCCTCGCCGCCGCCCCCAGCGCCTCGACCGTGGCGTCGGCATCGGCCATGACATAAAGATCGGTCGGCGGCAGGCCCTGATAATCCAGGTTCCAGCCATTGTGCAGCTGCTGGTCGCGCGAGACATGGAGAACCGCCGATCCGGGGGGACGATCGCCCCAGCTCGTTTTGAGCGTGCCCGCGAGATCGATCCATTCGAGGCTCAGCACCGCGTCGGCCTGGCGCAGCAACTCGGCGCTGCGCGAACCGAGAAAGGTCGAGCTCGGTGCGCCGTAGAGCGGATGCCCGGTCGGAAAACTCCCGCCAAGCTTCATATCGGTGAGGACGACGGCACCCAAGGCTTCCGCAAGTTCGACACGCGCGCGCCACGCCGCTTCAAGACGCGAAACGCGTCCCATCAGGATTAATGGCCGCTCCGCGTCAAAGAGCTTCCCGACGATCGCGTCTATTTGCGCGGGCGGGGGCACCGCCGGCGCCGGAGGACGGAAGCGAGCCGGATCGGGTACGGGCGGCGGCGTGTCGAGCTTGCGCTCCTGCAGATCGGCGTCGAGGCAGACATAAGTCGGTCCCTTCGGCGTCGTGTCCGCAATCTGATAAGCGCGCAGGACGGCTTCGATGGCAGCGGGGATCGACGCGGGCTGATCGTCCCATTTCGAGTAATGCCGAATCAACGCGCCCTGATCCTTGGCGGTATGGAGCCAGTCGATCCACGGTCGGCGCTTCACCGGATCGACCGGTCCGGTAGCGCCAAGCAGCAGTATCGGCACGCGATCGCTATAGGCGTTGAATACCGCCATGCTCGCATGCATCAACCCGACATTGGCATGGACCGCCACCGCCATCGGCTGGCCGGTGACCTTTGCCCAGCCATGGGCGATCGCGACCGCGCTCTCCTCATGCAAGCACAGCAGCATTTGCGGCCGCTCGTTGCCGAGATGATTGACGATGCTGTCGTGCAGACCGCGGTAGCTCGAGCCGGGATTGAGCGCGATGTAGGGAATGTCGAGCGCGCGCAGCACATCCGCGATGCTGTCGCTGCCCCAATGTCCGCGCGCTTCTGACGGCAGCGGCCGTTCGATTCCCTGGGGCTCGTTAACCCGGCGATCGTCAGATGGAGACATCGGCGGCGGCAAAATGCACCACCAGCCCCGGGGATGACAAGGACGAAGCGCGTGACCGAATCGACTCGTCTCGATTATGATTAGCGCAATGCCACCCGACCCACCCCTGGCGCTGACCCGCGAATATCTGCTCGACGATGTCGCCCGCGATCGGTTAGGCGCGCTCGATCCTGACATCGACATGATACCCGCTGAAGCGCGGGCGGCGTCGATTGCCGGCTTGTTGGCGCAACGCGCCGACCCTGACGGGGTGTGGATATTCGCCTATGGCTCATTGATCTGGAACCCGCTGTTCGAATTCGTCGGGCGCCGCGTCGGCAAGGTGCACGGCTATCACCGTCGTTTCTGCCTGTGGACGCGGCTCGGTCGCGGCACGCCGGAAAATCCGGGATTGACCCTCGGTCTCGATCGCGGCGGCTCCTGTCGCGGCGTCGTCTATCGCGTTGCCGAAGAGGCGATCGAGACCGAGCTCGATCTGATTTGGCGGCGCGAAATGTTCACCAATGCCTACGATCCGCAATGGGTCAAAGTGGTGACGAAGGAAGCTCCGGTCGACGCTGTCGCTTTCATCATCAATCGCGACTGCCCGCGATACGCACGCATCGACGAGGATCGTATTGTCGAGACCATTGCGACGGCCAAAGGACAGATCGGCGCTTGCGCGAGCTACCTCTTCAATACGGTCGAGCATCTGCAACGGCTGGGCATCCGCGATCCCGGCCTGGAGCGTATTCGCGAACGCGTCAGGGAACGTCAGCGCGCGCTTTCGGTTGAGCCATCATGACGCGCCACGTCACCATTCTTGGCTCGACGGGCTCGGTGGGTCGCAACACCCTCGAGTTGGTTACGGCCGAGCCTCAGGCCTACGCGGTCGAGGCTTTGGTTGCGCTGAAGAGCGCCGAAGCGCTCGCGGTCCAGGCACGGGCGGTCGGTGCCAAGGTCGCGGTCATTGCCGACCCCGACAAATATGGTGCGCTGAAGGCGGCGCTCTCCGGCTCCGGCATCGAGGCGGCGGCCGGTCCCTCGGCCGTCGTCGAGGCGGCGCGCCGGCCTGCCGATTGGGTGATGGCGGCGATCGTCGGCGCCGCCGGGCTGGCGCCGACCCTGGCGGCCGTCGAGCGCGGCGCCTGCGTCGCCATTGCCAACAAGGAAGTATTGGTCTGTGCCGGGCAGCTCGTGACCACGGCGGCGAGGAGACACGGCGCCACCCTGTTGCCGGTCGACAGCGAGCACAACGCGATTTTTCAATGTTTCGAACCCGACCAGAGCCACGCGGTCGAGCGTATCGTTTTGACCGCGAGCGGCGGCCCGTTCCGCGAGCGACCGGTTTCGGCCATGGCAAACGTGACTGCGGCCGAAGCAGTGGCGCATCCCAACTGGCGCATGGGGGCCAAAATCTCGGTCGATTCGGCGACCATGATGAACAAGGGCCTCGAAGTGATCGAGGCGACCCACCTTTTTGCCCTGCGCAGCGACCAGGTCGATGTCGTGGTCCATCCGCAATCTGTTGTCCACGGCCTGGTCTATTACCAGGACGGCTCCGTGCTGGCGCAGCTCGGATCGCCCGACATGCGCACGCCGATCGCCAACACGCTCGGCTGGCCGAAGCGCATTCCGGCACCGAGTCCGCGCCTCGATCTCGCGGCGCTTGGTCAGCTGACCTTCGAGAGGCCCGATCCCGAACGGTTCCCCGCCTTGCGCATCGCGCGCGAGGCGTTGGAGGAGGGCGGCGCGGCACCCATTATTCTCAACGCCGCAAATGAAGTGGCGGTTGCGGCGTTTCTCGATGGCGCCATCGGCTTTCTCGACATTGCGGCGATCGTCGAGGAAAGCCTCAGTACTCTCGATCGGCCCTCGATCGCCGCGCTTGACCATGTCTACGATGCGGATCGCGCCGCGCGGGATCTGGCGCGGCGCCTCGTTGGCAATGGCTGGCGCCGCGCGGCAATAGGGTGATCGATCCGTCGAAGCCGGTATTGGTAACCGGCGCCACCGGCTTTGTCGGCTCGGCCGTGACCCGCGGGTTGCTGGCGCGCGGCCGCAAAGTGCGCGTGCTGGTGCGGCCAACAAGCGACAAGGCCAATCTGAGGGATCTTGCCGTCGACATGCGCGAAGGCTCGCTCGAAGACGCCACCTCGCTGGCGCAGGCGCTCACCGGTTGCGATGCGCTCTATCACATCGCCGCCGACTACCGCCTATTTGTTGCGAATCCGGAGACCATGTATCGCGCTAATGTCGACGGCACCCGCGCCCTGATGGAGGCGGCATTGGCGCAGCGCGTTCTGCGCATTGTCTACACCAGCAGCGTTGCGACACTCGGCATCGATCCCAGGGGCGCGCCGGCAGACGAAACCACGCCCAGCACACTCGCCGAAATGATCGGCCCCTACAAGCGCTCGAAATTCCTCGCCGAA
>JASHOB010000073.1 GCA_030041335.1 Alphaproteobacteria bacterium
TGTGATCGAGCTGCTCGAATCGTATGGCCGGATCGATCTGCGCATCGTGCGCGCCCTCGGCGACGACCGTTTGCCGCCGACGCTGATCAGGGTGCGTGGGCAATTCCTTCAAAATCCCTTCCATTGGGACGCTTGACGCTCTGGACTTTCGACGATTCGTACACGTCCATAAAGAACAACGTGCGGTTTCTTCGCCGACTCGAATGCCCGTCGACATGACCTTTCAGTCTTGGTTTAGGTTTCATCCCCTCCGCAAGCGATCATCTTCTTCATTACCCCCGCCCGGCATAAATTCTGGCCGATAAACGCCGGGAACGAGCTCCCATTTTTGGTTAGCTTGGCTGCGAAACCAAAATCGCTTGTGGGCATGGGATTTGTTTACGAGGCCCGCTTTATCAAGCTCGTCGGCCAAGTCTGCAATACTTTCTATCTATGCGTTTCTGTTGCCCCATCCGTTGCCCCGTTCTAAGATTCCCCGGCCTCGAAGTAAAAAATCTCGCGTAAGTCCTTGTTTTCGTTGGTGCCGGGTGAGGGGATTGAACCCCCGACCTTCGGTTTACAAAACCGCTGCTCTACCGCTGAGCTAACCCGGCAATCCAAATGAAATCAAGAAGTTGCAGTCTAGCGAAGTTCACTCCTTGGTTTGATTTCCCACCCAAGTCCCACCGGACGGTTCCGCGACCGGTGTTTTTATCCCGTCTTTTAGCCAAGCGTCCACCCGCATGGCAGGGTGGCTTGCATGTTCCGAATATAGGCTGCGTAGATCGGCAAGGTGGTTTCAATTTTAGAGTGGCCGGCCGGTTCGCTGACCACCGTCGCATGCACGCCATCCATCAAAAGGTGGCCTATTGCGTGAGGCGAAGGCCGTGAAAGGGGATTGGGGTTACCTCGTTATCGGCAATAAGACGACCGAAGCCATTGGTGAGCGAATCAGGATCGATCGGCTCACCATCTTCCCGCGCGAAAACCAGGTTGCGTGGGTCGCGTCCAAGTCCGAGCTTCAACCGCTGCTGCGCTCAGTTCGATGAGCACCTCGACTGTCACTGCTGGCCGCCGCAAGTCGGTTCTGGGTTGCCATAGACTTGCGATCCTGCGACCGCGCACTGTAAGCCAGACCCAAACGGACGGACTGGAGCCACGTGGATTCCTGCGATTTGACGGTCCTGGTATGCTACTCTCGCCATCCTGAGCGCGATGCGATGAGCGAGACCCGCAAGCTGGCAGCGATCCTAGCCGCCGATGTCGTCGGCTTCAGCCGTCTGACTGGCGCCGACGAGGAACGAACGCTAGCGCGCCTACGCGCACTTCGCAGCGATCTCATTGATCCATTGATTGCCGTTCATCGCGGGAGGGTCGTCAAGCGAACCGGCGACGGGGCACTTGTCGAGTTCCGTAGCGTCGTCGACGCGGTCCGTTGCGCCATCGAAGTTCAAGGCGGCTTGGTTGAGCGCAATTCCGGTCTGCCGCCCGAGCGGCGCATCGAGTTCCGGATCGGTATCCATCTTGGCGATGTCGTCGAAGAAAGCGACGGCGATCTGATGGGCGACGGCGTTAAATATCGCGGCTCGCCTCGAAGGCATCGCCAAGCCCGGTGCAATCTGCCTTTCCGAAGACGCCTATCGGCAAGTGAGGGCAAGGCTCGACCTAGCGGTCACAGATCTCGGCCAGACCCAACTCAAGAACATTGCCGAGACGGTCCGCGTGTACTCAGTGGAAGTCGGACCAGCCCTGCCGACGCAAGCCGCGCCGGAATCTGAGCTCGCTCGGAAACCGTCGCCGGCGCTCTCGCTGCCCGACAAGCCTTCGATTGGGGTTCTTCCCTTCCAGAACATGAGCGGGGACCCCGAACAGGAGTATTTTGTCGACGGGATGGTCGAGGACATCATCACCGGGCTGTCGCGCATCCGATGGCTGTTCGTGATCGCCCGCAACTCGAGCTTCATCTATAAGGGCAAGGCGATCGACGTCCGGCAGGCGGGGCGCGAATTGGGTGTGCGCTATCTACTCGAGGGAAGCGTGCGCAAGTCGGCGAGCCGCCTGCGCATTACCGTCCAATTGATCGAAGCCGAGACCGGGGCGCATGTCTGGGCGGATCGCTACGACGGCGCCGTCGAAGACGTGTTCGATCTTCAGGACAAGATCACGCAGAACATCGTCGGGATCCTCGAGCCCAATCTCCGTCGCGCCGAGATCGAGCGCGCCCAGCGCAAACGACCAGAAAACCTCGATGCCTACGACCTCTATTTGCGCGCCCTGCCCCATATGACCTCGGCTATGCCCGAAGACGTCGCGCTCGGCATGGGCTATCTCGAACAGGCGTTGAAAGTCGATCCCAATTATGCGATCGCCCACGCCTATTCGGCCTGGGCGCTCGAAGCCCGCTTTGCGCGCGGAGGGCTCGATCCGGCCGACGCGGCGGCGGGGGTGCGCCATGCGCGCGCGGCGCTGGCGCTGGGTGGCGACGATTCGACGGCGCTCGCCGTCGCCTCGCTCCCCATTCTGCATCTCAGTCACGACTTCGGCGCTGCGTCGGAAGCGGTTGCGCGCGCCATTTCGCTGAACGGGTCCTGCGCCGCCGCGTACCTATTCGGCGCGCACATTCATTCCGTCGTCGGCGACCCCGCGACCGCGGAGGAATTCGCAGCCAAAGCGCTGCGTCTCAGCCCGTTCGATCCGCTGAGCTATCTCGCGTTGCACGCGTTCGGGACCGTCCGGATGCGCGATGGACGGTTTGACGAGGCCGCGCCTCATTACGCCAGGGCGGTGCAGGCGAACCCTCGATTTAGCGTGATGCACGCCATCCACGCGGCGGCGCTGGCACAAGCAGGCAGAATGGACGAAGCCAAGGCTGTCGCGAGTCGGCTCCTGGCGCTTGAGCCGAACTTCACCATCGCGTCTTTCGGCGCCGCTCTCTTCCCGATTTTTCATCGCGACCTGATCGGCCCGATTGAGACTGGACTGCGGAGTGCCGGTCTACCGGAGTAGGAGAATTGCGGCAATGAGGAACTTCCGCTTCGGGCGGTAAGGCCGAGCTCTGTGGATGGCTCAGAACGCTGGCGGTATTCTTATCCCATCCTTGCATGACATCGCTCGTCGTTGGTTGGCACTTGCTAATTGTCTTTCGTGGCTCTCAGTGAGTGATGCAATTCACCGAGTTTCAGAAGGTTGCAGTTCGTGTAGACCGGGCGATTCATTTCGTCGGTCATTTGCTGGGTTTCAGCCCAAGCTGCTATCGCTTGGGCGGTACGCTGGCGTTGCTCAAAGCCCCTTGGGGAAATCACTGTTCCATTTCAAACGGCGAGGCAAAATGCAAAAGGTTAAGGGTAACGAGGTGCGGTGAGGAGCTTGCGCCGATATGTCCTTGTGGCCGGTCAGCGTTTCGCCCCGCCTCTGTTCGGATGCGAATTTTGGGTCGCTCGGTGGCAACTTCGGCAGCAAATGGATTCAGGCCGTATAAAGCAGAGAGAAAAGTCGTAGTCGTTTCAATTGCTTGGAGATAAACGTGTGCAATCGTGTCCGCGGTTATGGAGACCGGCGCTGTTCGAGAAGCAAGAAAAATGCAGACCGCACACTCTCTCAAACTTTGGCCGGACGCCACGTGACGGCGCCCATGTGACCACGCTATCGCGCCGCGGCGTCCAGAGCACAAGCGCTCGGCGTTTTCGACGGTTCAATGTCGGCGCTCGCCTCCCCCGCTTTAGCGGTGACCGCCGCGGTGGAACCCACCATGATGGATGTCGTGACGGGGAGAAAAGCCGAACCGAAACGCGAGGCTTATCGGAACAGCGTAGGCGAAATACGGGTATGGGTACGGGTAGTAGTTGTATGACGGGTAATCCTGGTCATAGCCAGCGTAATTCTCTGGAAAATAATAAGGATAGCCTTGCGCCTGAAGTGGGATGGGCGCGGTTAAGTTGCCGACAGGATTAGGAGTGATGGCCGTTGGCTGCCCCGGCGCACCAGCCAGTTCCGCGCCGGGTGGCACGCTAGGCTCACGTTCGCTGGGTCGGACCGCAACAGGGGGAGTGGATCGGACCAGATTCGCGTCGGGCTTAGGCTCAAGCTTTATGGTACCGGCCGGACCGCTGAGCAAGACTTTCCCCGGTGAGATGCGATCGAGTCGCCAGCCTTTCAGTGTTTCGCCCTCCGACAGCACCAGCGATTTGGTGCCGGCCACGGCAAAAATCGCGATGCGTAGATCCGGTCCGATCACGACGCCGGTCAGCCTCACATCACGCAGCGGTGAATTAGCATCATCAGCCGAGGACGGGACCTCTAGACGTGGCTGCATGGGGCTAAACAGCGGATCGGCGAGCTTCCGAATTTCCGGCGCTGCGGGTTCGGTTTTCGCCGGCGGCAAGTGGGCTTCGAATGAGGGGCTATCGTTACCAAGGATCAGGCCTGAGCAGACCACGCACCCGGCAAGACACAAGGCGGGCAAGCGGGTCATTTACTTGAGCACGATCAGATCTGTGCCAGAGCCACGCTTCATCGATGCCACGGAACCGAGGCGATGACCAAAGGACGAAACAGCTTGGTACTAGCTCGTGAGCCCAGGTGCAAGCGTCAATCTCACGGCAGCTACCGGAGGCGAGCCTGAGATCGCCGCCTTTTCGTCGCCCTCATCCCTGCTACACCACCGTCTTCTGAAATAAACTCAACGCCGGCCTTTTCGGGTGTTTCACGCAGTTTCTTGAGAGTGTCGAACCGAGCTGATCGCTTGGCGCGTTCAAAGTGGCAATGGTCTTTTGAACTATGCGGGACTTTTTTCCCTAGGTCGTACTGCGACCATCCAAGTAGTCCGCGTGCGGCGCGAACTGACCAGCAACTTTGGCGTTTTTCGCCACTTACAGATCAGTCTTGGACTGCTCTGTTTGCGGTGACCAAACCATTGAGATGCGCTTAAGAGCGCCAATGTTTTTGCGACAATGGGCTACGGATATCCGTCATTGTTACGTCCTCCCAACGCGGAATTTTACCGCGATGGAAGGACTACCATCCAATCATGCCTTTCCGCGCATCCCGCCCTTATGAATCGGCCCAACGCGAATCGAGATTCGCGGTCCTTAACACCGCAAACTCCCAGGCCCAACCTTGGCTCTCTCAATATGAGGCCTTCAACTTGACCGGATGCGTTGATATTTGTACCAGCAAAAGGGGTTAGGACTGGTTTGAAGGTTTGAAGCGGTCCAGTCTCTTCACAAATGGCGTTTTCTTGATTCAAATCGTCGGGCAGAGCAAAAATTGAGTGCTCGTGAGATATCTCGTCCAAGACGTCGCAGCGGCATTAGATTTCGCAGGGCCTGTAAGCGACGTGAGTATGCCGAGAGCAATCGTGAAAGCTATCCTTCCGCACCGCCTCGACAGCTTAGGCATGACAGTCCCCCCTCGCTCACGGCGTATGTGCACGAAACAGGAACAAATCTCGTTCTCCTCGAAGACGCGGCACGTCCATTGCGTCGGGGTGGACGTGACCGTTTCACGGTTCCTCCACTTACCTTGCCCTTGGTTTTCGCCGGGGGCTTTCTTTTCCGCAGAACACCTTCCGTACACTCACCCCAAAGATGCAGCCTAAAAAGCTCAGCCGCTGGCCCCGATCTCCCGCCTGCTTCACGGCCTTTTGTGATTTGACGAAGGACTATAGCGGCGTCACGATCAACCTCACTCCAGAGTAGAACGTTGCCCCAATGGAGTTCTGCGGCCGCCGCGTCGCCCCCCGAAGCGGCGGCCGCTTTCATCTCTTCCCTATTTTTCACCTTCGCCCGCTGCCCAGCCGGGCTCTTTTAACTTCTTCTGCGCATACGTCGTCGGGGACCTCTGATAAATCACGTGTCGTGGGGAACATGATCCACAAGAATAGGATTGCGCGTTCCCCTTGCCCGCCGAGAGTTCGCGGGCAATCCTCCCTGGGGCGCCCTCGCTCAACCCCGATGGGGGCGCCCCCCTTTCGCTTTGCCTGCTGCGCGGCCTGCGTCGACAGCAGGGTGCGCCAAATCTCACGCCCTTCCGCATCGATAAGTCGGATAGCATCGGGCTCGATCGGTCCGCCGGTCTTGATGTTCTTGATTACCGAGGCCAGCACTGTCTTCGCCTCTTCGGCGTCGATCGCCTCGAACTCGCCGGCACCGAGAATGATCGGCGCTTTCGAGGTCGGTTTTGCCAAATGAACTCATAGCCGCATAGCATAGGTCAGGATCGCACGGCCGGATCATGGGAAGGCACAATTGCACTGCGGGGCGGGCCCACGCGGTCGATGGTTGCACTGCCGGAGGCAGCTCCGCCCAATCATCAGCGGTCTTGATCAGGACCGCCTGAAGATCGACAATCCTGGCTTCCCATTCCTGGCTGGCGCCAGAGTTACGGACGTCGTCACGCAACGCCATGCGGGCGACGAGTCGTCACGCGGGGCAACGAGCGCATCCAGTGGTGGAATGTCGAGACGTATAGAGGTGGCGTGCCTAACGATTATAGCTCCAGCGCTCAGCGAACAAATCGGCCGCCCGCTGCCTCGAGGGCTGCTTTGACAAACGCAGGATCCTGCGTGACAGCCTGTATCAGTCCACTGGCGAAAACGACCGCTTTTGCATCGGCGGGATACTCGCCGGGTAGTGGCTTCCGCAACAAGAAGACGGCGGCCGCGTTGATCCAGACGGGAGACCTGTCGGGCCGAGTTAACTTGACGAACCAGCTAGCGATGCCGAGGCGGGCTAGGAAAGTACCGACCGATTCCGAAACCTTGATGAACGCCCAGGGGGGCGGCGACAGGCCGTAAACGCAGGTGACAGCAGCGCCGGTATAGGGGTCGCGGTCGGCAATCGCTATGATGGCCGCAGGATCGAAACCCATCCGCCGGCCGTCGGTGGTAATGAGCTGATCAGGCGCGGCTGGCGGTGACGGCGGAGGCTGCGCGGCGGCATCCAGGGCATGCAAGCTCGCCAATGCGAGAACGGCGAGCACAAGCCAAGAGCGCATCGATTCGTCCTCCGGGTTCACGTCGGAGGTTATCACAAGCCGGCCAGGCCCGGAACGAGGGGCGCGATCAACCTATCGCGAGCCGGCGCAAAAATTTCAGTGACGTTGTAGAAGGTGGCCACCAAGAATCGATGGCGCGAACGGGCAAATTCAGGTGTGCGCTCCTTATGCGCAACGCATTCAAGCAAATCGAGGATCAGGCTCTGGTTCACGATCATCCCAAGACTTCGCCGTTCTCGGGCGGCACTGGCGAGACAGCATTGGCGAGCCTGGCGACACTGAGCGCCGCTCTTCGCGGGTCCTCGCAGGAGCCTTACGCGCCCTGCTGACCGACGGACGCACGACCGCGCATCGCATCGCGGTCTGGCCGTCGCTGACGTGCCTCACTTATACTGTAGGCAACCAGACAGTGAATGGGCGGAGGCAGTGCCGGAAATCATGACCCTGGGCGAGCTGCTGCGCAGGCGCGCGGCCGTACACCCCGATCGCGACGCGATCATCGTCGGCGACGAACGGATCAGCTATCGCGAGACTGACCGCCGCGCGAACCGCGTGGCCAACGGTTTGCTCGCCGCCGGGATGAAGCCTGGCGCCCGGATCGCATTGCTCGACAAGAACGACGCCAACTATCTCGAGCTGCAATTCGGCTGCGCCAAGGCAGGCATGGTTCTGGTGCCGATCAACTGGCGCCTGGCGCCGCCTGAGGTTCGGTTCATCGTGAAGGATGCAGAGAGCGCGATGCTGCTCTACGGGCCGGACTTCGCGTCGATCGTCGACGCGATCAAGGGCGAGCTCGGCAATATTCCGCTGATGCCGCTCGGCGTAACAAGTCGCGACGGCTATGCCGCTTGGCGCGACCGGCAATCGGACGCCGAGCCGCAAACAGGCACGACGCCGGACGATACGGTGCTTCAGCTCTACACTAGCGGCACCACCGGTCGCGCCAAGGGCGTGCAGCTGTGCGCACGGGGGCTGCTCGTTAGCATACCGGCCCTAGAGCAGATCGGCGTATCCCGGGACGACGACATCTATCTCCTGCCGATGCCGTTCTTCCACATCGGCGGCAGCGCCATGGCCATTCTGGCGATCGCGACTGGCTGCCCTAGCGTCGTCATCCGCGATCTTGATCCGAGGGTGCTGCTCGAGGCGATCGCGACGCATCGTGTGTCCATCATGTTCCTGGTTCCTGCGGTGATCCTTTTCATGCTCAACGTGCCGAGCGTCAGCGAGATCGATCTGTCGAGCCTGCGCCTCATCCTCTATGGCGGCAGTCCGATCCCCGTGGCACTGTTGAAGCGCGCGATGGCGGTGTTCAAATGCGGCTTCGGCCAATGCTACGGCATGACTGAGGCCCACGGCACCATCACCTATCTCAG
Organism: Alphaproteobacteria bacterium; assembly: GCA_030041335.1. GTDB lineage: Bacteria > Pseudomonadota > Alphaproteobacteria > ATCC43930 > CGMCC-115725 > JAATGI01. Next base: position 8,349 of record JASHOB010000073.1, read on the forward strand.
CACCGAGGACCACGACCCGGACAATGCCGCGCGCCTCAAGTCCTGCGGCCGCGCCATACCCGATGTCGAGATGCGGGTTGTGGACGCGAACGGCGTGGAAGTGCCCGACGGCACCGTCGGCGAAATCGTATGCCGCACGGTCAAAGTGATGTCGGGCTATTGGCACCGGCCGGAGGAGAATGCCCGAGCCATCCGCGCGGGCTGGTTCCATACCGGCGACGCTGGCTATCGCGATGCCGCCGGCTTCTACTACATCCATGATCGCGTGAAGGACATGATCGTGTCGGGCGGTGAAAACATTTATCCGGCCGAAGTGGAAAATGCGCTCTACGGCCATCCCGCAATCCAGGATGTCGCGGTGATCGGCGTGCCCGATGATCAGTGGGGCGAATCGGTCAAAGCGTGCGTCGTGCTAAAGCCAGGCGCGACCGCGACCGCCGACGAACTGGTCGCGTTCGCCCGCACGCGCATCGGCGGTTTCAAGGTGCCACGCTCGGTCGATTTCACGAACGAGCTGCCGCGCAATGCGACCGGTAAATTCTTGAAGCGGATTTTGCGCGAGCCTTATTGGCGGGGCCGTGACCGGCAAGTGAATTAGACTCTAGCTTCTTCACTTTCCGCCATCGGATAGACCCATCGTTGGGACGCATGTTAGGGTCGTAGGCACCCGGCTCGACAACGCGAACAGCGCCGCGATTGGCAGCGATGTCCTCATGTTGTCGTGGCGATCCGGTTTGAGGTCCTGACGTTGACCTATCGCTTAGCCGCCCTGATGGGCAACGAGATCTCGGGCGATTTGGCGCCGCGGCGATTGGTTATGCCCTTTCCCGCGCATTGAGCGACCGCAGGGCGCTGCCGGCCACCCGAACTCGGTCCGCCGATGCAGCAGCCATACTCGTTACCGGACCTCGTACTATCGCACGGGCTCGTCGCCCCAATGCGGGCAGCCGACGATCAGATTCAGTTCAGCGCGGGTGGGAATGACCCGTTGCCGTTCGAAGCCCCATCGTGAACCAGAACTCGCCGTGCTTTGCAGCTGCCATCGACCCTCCGAGGAATAAAGTCACCGTGTCGCGTGCAACCGAGCGACGGTTTGCGCCACGACAGCCGGCAGCCGCGAATAGTCGGCGACATCGGCCGGGAGAATCGCGGTGGGCTTCTGCGTGTCGCTCATCGCTCCCCCACCGTTCATCTGCGCCAGCGTCCCCAAGTATGACAGAACTCCAAGATCAATACGCCTTCGAAGCCGGCTCCGCCGAAGTCGACTGACGCGCCGGGTCGGCCCGAATGGCCGTTATCTCCCGTTGCTCATGCATTGAAAAAGAATCCCGAATTTAGTGCGCCGCATTTTCCCCTAATTCGAGAGCCGCAGCAAAACCCTCCCGCTCGCCGGCGCCAGCAGGTAGATTGGCATCATGTCTCGCCTTCATCTGACTCTGGCCTGCTGGAACTACGATCGCACCCGCGCCCTGTTCGACGGCGAGGTGCAGCCCGATGGTATCGACCTGACCTGCCTCGATCTTCCGGTCGAAGAGACGTTTTTTCGCATGTTGCGGCACCGCGAGTTTGACGCGGCGGAGATGTCCCTGTCGTCCTATACTCTGTCCCGCGCTGCAACGGTCCCGGCCTTCATCGCGATCCCGGCTTTTGTCTCGCGCTGTTTCCGACATGGCAGCATCTTCGTCTCGGCCAAAAGCGGCATCGGCAAACCGGCCGACCTGGCCGGCAAGCGCGTCGGCGTGCCCGAGTATCAAATGACGGCGCCAGTCTGGATCCGTGGCATTCTGCAGGACGAGCACGGGGTCTCGCCCGATAGTGTCGAGTACCTCTGTGGGGGCGAAGAAGAGACCGGTCGTGACGAAAAGATCGCCCTCAACCTACCGCAACGATTTTCGCTGCGATCGATCGGGCCTGATCAAACATTGTCGCAGATGCTCGCCGAAGGCGCGATCGACGCGCTCCATACGGCCCGGGCGCCTTCGACGTTCTTGACGCGACCGGACGCGGTTCGCCGTCTCTTCCCGAACTACGGCGCGGTCGAGCGCGACTATTATCGCAGGACCAAGATCTTCCCGATCATGCACGTCGTGGTGATCCGGCGCGACGTTTACGAAGCAAATCCGTGGGTGGCTCAGTCGCTCTTCACGGCGTTTGTCCGCGCACAACGCGTAGCCTACGACGACATGACGATCTCAGCCGCGCTCAAGACCATGTTGCCGTGGCAATTGGAAGCGGTAGACGAAGCGCGGCAACTGATGGGACCCGATTGGTGGTCCTACGGCTTGGCGCCGAACCGACATGTGCTCGCCACGTTCCTGCGTTATCACCATGAGCAGGGTCTGTCGCCGCGACGCTTCGAGCCCGAGGAACTGTTCGCGCCGGAAACGCTCGAGAGCTTCAAGATTTGAGGGTCGGATGTCCGGCCCTGGCGTTCCTGTCTTTTTCAGCAAAGGCGGACGCGAGATTCGGTGATCAAGCAGCGCTTCGCACCGCTCGCGAAGCCAAGGCATGTCTCCGCGGCCGCCGGCCAGGAGATATCGGTTCGCGATGACAGCGGCGATCCGTTCCAATAACGGTTATCAAAGCTCTTTAGGCAAGAACTCGGCAACCCTCGCCACGCGGTTGGTCCGCATGGCGTTGTAGAGGGCTTCGCCAACTGCAAGGATTCGCAAGCCTTCGTGCGCCGGAGTCGTCGGCTCCCCCTGGCCGTTGATCGCGCGGTTGAATTGCTCGACCTCGAGACGGAAGCATTCGGAGGCGGCAAAACGCCGGGCCGCAGCGCCGGTCTCATTGACGAGGATCAGGCTCGGGGTCGGGTCCTCGCCGGCGCCGGTCAGATAGGCGAACGAATTCTCGATGATCAGGGTACCGATCGTACCGTGTATCTCGAATGGACGACGAGCGAACGGGGTCGCGAAGCTCGCGGCAGCGTAGCCAATCGTGCCTTTCGAGAGCTTAAGCACCATGCCGCAAACCTGGTCGTTGGGCGGATCGTCCCGCGATGCGTCGGTAAAAATTGAAACCTCCTCGATCTGTTGTCCTATCAGGTAGGCAAGCGTGTCATGGGCGTGGTCGCCAATGCTCAAAGCGATGCCGCCGTACCGCATCTTGGGATCGGCCCGCCAATTGGTCGTCGGCGATGCCGGCCGCGGCATCGTTAAGCGAAGGGGGATTTGAACGTACACCAACTTAACCTCGCCAATTTCGCCTTGCAGAATCATACGCCGTGCTTCTTGGTGCACCGCCTCGTGCCGTTGATTGAACACGACGCCCAGTTTGACGCCACGGGTACGGCACGCCACGATCGCGTCGACGCATTCCCTTACCGACATCGCCAACGGCTTCTCGATGAGGGCATGTTTGCCGGCCGCCGCGCTCGCGATTGCATGCTGCACATGGAGCCCGTCCGGGGTTGCATCGTAGATGGCGTCAACATGACGATCGCGAAGGACCTCCGCCAGGGACGTGTAAACCGAAGCGATTTCATGCTTTTGCGCGAAGGCTTCGCCACGTGTCCGGTCGCGGCTCATAACCGCAATGAGCTCCGTGTCTCCAGCGCGTTTCATTTGCGGCACGACGAATCTGTCCGCGTGCCTGCCCGGGCCTAGCAGGGCCCAACGGATTGTCATGGGGAATCCTCTTGCCTTGGTGACCGACCTATCTGCGCACAAGCGCAGCGCATCGCGCAAGGGACGCCGCGTCCACATTGCGCGCCGAGCAAGAAGGCGAGATGATCGGTTCGGGCAGCTATTCGGCCGTCACGTTTGAAATGAGAAGGAGTAGCGGATATGGCCTATGAAGGCATGATCGCCGAGACGATTTCGATCAACGGCCACCAGAATGAACGGATCTCCGCCTACCTCGCGCGGCCACTGGGCCCAGGGCCCTTCCCCGGCATTGTGCTGATTCACCACATGCCCGGATGGGATGAGTGGTATCGCGAGGCCACCCGCAAGTTTGCCCATCATGGCTACGCCGCCATCAGCCATAACCTGTTCCACCGCGCCGGCGAGGGCAAGGCCGATGACGTCGCCGCCAAGGTACGGGCCGAGGGCGGTGTCGCGGACGCCCAGGTGATCGGCGACACAGAGGGTGCGGTACAATGGTTGCGTGCCCAGCCTTATCTCAACGGCAAGATTGGGGTCATAGGCAGTTGCTCAGGGGGACGGCAGGCGTTTTTGTATGCATGCCATACCAAGAGCATCGATGCTGTCGTCGATCTTTGGGGCGGACGCGTCGTTATGGCCAAGGAAGAGCTCACCCCGAAGCAGCCAACGGCTCCGATTGAGTTTACCAAGAATCTCTCCTGTCCGCTGCTCGGTCTCTTCGGCAACGAGGATCGAGCGCCAACGCCGGAACAGGTGAACCAGCATGAAGCGGAGTTGAAAAAGTACGGTAAACAATACGAGTTTCACCGCTACGATGGTGCGGGGCATGGTTTTTTCTATTATGACCGCCCGATGTATCGCGTCGAGCAAGCGCTCGACGGCTGGCAAAGGGTATTCACGTTCTTGGGCAAGCAATTGAGCGCGTGAGCCGGATGTGCACCTCCATCGTCGAGATCGTTGGCGTGGAAGGCGCCGGCAAGAGCGTCGAGGGCTGGATCAGCCTGACCCATGCCGTTGTGTCCTACGACCACCCGCACCACGCCTTGCTGGAAGAAGCTGTCGCCATCGACTTCGTTAATTCTACTCATGGGCCGGGCACCCGGGTCGCGGTTGAGCTTACGCTCCAGTCGGCGAAGCAGCTCAGCGATGCACTCGCACGCACCATTGTGGCCGCCGAAATCGAGGAACGCGCGCGCTCGCAAAGACAATCATCGCCGGTTCCAGGCGCAGCCAAACACGGCACCTAAGCGTCGAACCTGACGACGGTTGCCGACTCTTGCACGGGACAGGCGCTCACTTGAGCCGGACGCCCGCCCCGACGGAATTTTTGCGGCTCACGGGCAGCACGAGTGGTCGATCTTGACGGTTTCGGAGGCGCGTTGGTGATCTCGCGCCGTTCTCTCTCTCCACAGGATGCGGCGTAACGCCCTTACCAGCGCAAGTGTTCACTTGCGCCGATCTGTCGTGAAGTACGGGACACGGGTCGTTGCATTGGTTGTCGACCGGAGCAGCAATTGGCATTGGACTCATGAGCAGGCCGTTGGCTCGGCAAAGAGACCGCCGCGTTAAATCGCTACTCTCACTTCGCCTCGACCACCGTTTGTATCCGCGCATTCACTCGCTTCAAGGCGCGGGCATACACCTGCTTCTTCGCAGCCAATCCGCGTTCGCTGCCAAGTCCTTCGCCGACACCTCCCTTGCCGCGGCGGGCACGACGGAGGTCCCTGATCAGGTCGCGCGCCCGATCGCGACGTGCCCGCAAGAAACGAGCGAGCTCAACGAGCTCTGAGTGTGTCCATTCTGCCAGCGCCGGATAGTGACTCCGTCGTACCGGATCGAGTTCATCTTCCGCTAGCAGTCGCCTCTCTGCGGAAAATTCGACACCCATTGCACATGCTCCATTGCTAAGAAAACGATAGCACGTGATCTCCGCCTTCTCCATCAGCATCGCCAAAAGCCAAACCCAGTGCGGTCTGACGCGGCCCAAGGGGTTTTCAAGGTCGAATGATCCAACCTTTGTTTCATCACCTCTGGGCCGACGCTACCGGGACGAGGGCGGCGAGGTTGCTGATGCAACTAACCGTTTCACGGGCACCTCTATGGCCTGAAAACCCGCAGAAAACCGCCATTCTTCGCGGATGGAAGAGAACTCGCGGTCGCAGCGAAGATCCCAAGGCGGCTCCAGGATTGCCTTGCGTGCGACAAGAAAACGGCGATCACCTGGCCAGGTCCCGCATCGCGCGATCAAGGCCGTCGAGCGTCAGCGGATACATCCGCCCTTCCATCTTATCGCGCACCAGTTCGATCGAGCTCATGCCGTCCCAGAATTGCTCGGGTACGGGGTTGAGCCATGCGGCCTTCGGGTAGGTGGTCGTCAGACGCTGCAGCCAGATATCGCCAGCTTCTTCGTTCCAATGCTCAACTGAACCGCCGGGCTGTGTAATCTCGTAGGGTCCCATGCTGGCATCGCCGACAAAGATCAGCTTGTAGCTTGAATCGTAGGTATGCATGACCTCGAAGGTTGGCGTCTTATCGACATGCCGCCGATGGGCGTCGCGCCATAGGGATTCGTAGGGACAATTGTGGAAATAGAAGCTTTCGAGATGCTTGAACTCCGCGCGCGCCGCCGAGAACAGTTCCTGGCAAGTGCGGACATGGCCGCTCATCGAGCCGCCGATATCGAGCAGCAGCAGCACTTTCACCGCGTTGTGCCGCTCCGGCACGAGCTTCAAATCGAGCCAACCGGCGTTCCTCGCCGTCGAGCGGATCGTGTCATCGAGATCGAGTTCGTCAGCAGCGCCCTCGCGCGCGAAGCGGCGTAGTCGGCGCAACGCCAGCTTCATGTTGCGCGTCCCAAGCTCAACCTGGTCGTCGAGGTTGCGGAACTCCCGTTTCTCCCAGACCTTGACCGCTGTGCCGTGTCCCTGCCGGCCGCCCTCCTGTTCGTTGCGCTGCTCGCCGAGACGCATCCCTTCAGGATTGTAGCCGTGATTGCCCAAGGGCGAAGTTCCCCCCGTGCCGATCCATTTCTTGCCACCCTCATGCCGGCCGCTCTGTTCCGCGAGGCGGCGTTTCAGCAGCTCCATCAGTTTGTCGATGCCACCGAGCGCTTTGATGGCGTTCTTTTCCTCCTCTGTCAGGAGCCGCTCCATCAATGCCTTGAGCCAATCCTCCGGAACCGCGTCAACCGCGTCGGGCGGCATCTCCAATCCCTTGAAAACGTGGCCGAAAACGCGGTCAAACTTATCGAGATTGCGCTCGTCCTTCACCAGAATGGCGCGCGACAGGTAGTAGAATTCCTCGACATTGCAATCGGCGAGCCGCTTGTCCATCGCTTCGATCAGCGTCAGGTATTCGCGAAGGCTTACCGGCACCTCGGCTTGTCGCAGTTCGAGGAAAAAATTGGCGAACACGCGTCACTCCTTCGCAAATGATGACCAGTTTCGGCAGTTCTGACGCCGCCTACGTCGCTGCCCTTGCTCGGTCAGGCATTTTCTGGGGTCCGCCGAGACACCATCAACCGCGCTCGCGGCGATTGAGGAAGGCGAGCCGCTCCAGCAGATGGACGTCCTGCTCGCTTTTTAGCAGCGCGCCGTAAAGCGGCGGGATCAGCTTGCCGGGCTCGCGCGACCGTAGTGCCTCGGGAGGAATATCCTCGACCATGAGCAGCTTCAGCCAGTCGAGCAGTTCAGAGGTCGAGGGCTTTTTTTTCAGACCCGGCACGTTGCGCAATTCGTAAAACGCGTTCAATGCCTCCCGGACCAGGTTTTTCTGAATGTCGGGAAAGTGCACCTGGACAATTTGCGTCATGGTTTCCCGATCCGGGAAACGAATGTAGTGGAAGAAACAGCGGCGAAGAAACGCGTCGGGTAATTCCTTCTCGTTGTTGGAGGTGATGACCACGATCGGTCGGTGCTGCGCTACGACGCGCTCTTTGGTCTCATAGACGTAGAACTCCATGCGGTCGAGTTCGAGGAGCAGATCATTGGGGAATTCAATATCGGCCTTATCGATCTCGTCGATGAGCAGCACCGGCCGCTCCGACGTTGTGAATGCATCCCAGAGCTTGCCGCGCTTGATGTAGTTGGCGATGTCATGGACCTTCGCCTCGCCGAGCTGGGAATCGCGCAATCGCGCCACCGCATCGTATTCGTATAAACCTTGCTGTGCTTTGGTGGTCGATTTGATGTGCCACGGGATCAATTCCTTGCCCAGGGCCTTGGCGATTTCTTCGGCCAGGATGGTCTTGCCTGTGCCAGGTTCGCCCTTCACCAGCAATGGCCGTTCCAGCGCGATTGCGGCATTAACCGCGACATTCAAATCCGCCGTGGCCACGTAGGTCTCGGTGCCTTCAAAACGAACCGACATGTCTTTCCTATCGTGTTTGATGGGCTTGCAAGGGCGGCGGAGGCTCCCCAGACCGGCGTGCACGTGGCTGGCGTGGGCTTCTGCCGCAGGATAACTATTGATCATAGCCTTGGCCCACACGCGCGCAAACGGTGTTGGGTAAAAATGGCCACGCGCCGCTACCATTTCGCCGGCTGCGGAAAGCGCTTGTCTCGCCGCCGAGGGGCGGGGCCGGCAAGCTGACGAAACTTACGCAACAGAGGCCAAGACCCGACGGTGCGGGCAACCCCCATCATGCACCCGAGGGCTGATCGCGCGCGAGACCTGTGATGAAGAAAGCGGGGCCGTCGCCTCAATGTTCTGCAAGTGGCGCCAACGGCACTGCGTCGGGTGGGATCGCGGATTGATTGACATTCAGTGCCATCGCCACCAGGGAGTAGTAGCCTACTGTTCCAATGAGATCGACGACGCCTTGCAAGCCGAACGCCTCTCTCACCGCCGCGAAGGCCTGATCGCTTACTTTCTTCGTTGCAAGTAATTGGCTGACAAAGTCGTAGATGACGAACTCCTCGCGACTGAGACTGGGCGGGCGCTGGCCTTCCGCAATGGCATCGATGATGGCGGGGTCGAGACCCGCCTTCAGACCCAATTCGCGATGCGCATACCATTCATATTGCGCGGTCCAGAAACGCGCGGTGCATAGAATCGCGAGCTCCCGTAGCGGTTGCGGTAGAACACTATCGAACCGCACATAGGCGCCGAGGCGCTGCGCCAGATCGCCCATGACGGGACTGTGGATCAGCACTGGAAACGGGCCGCGGAGCGACCCGCGCGGGCCGGCGATGATGGCGTCGGCCATCCGCTTTTGCTCCGGCGTCATGGCGTCGGCCGACGGTAGCTGGAAACGCTCTTTACTCATGGAATCTGCCCCGCCACTCTGTTGTCGTTGTGGGGGTTCATTACCGCCGGAGCGCGCCGGCGCCAAGTAATCGAACCGCCGACCTAGCTGCTTTTTTGGACGGTCTCGCCGGCAACGCCGCTCGCAGGCGCACTAGTCGCCTGGTTCGTAACCTGCGGTTTGCCGGCATCGGCGGTTTCGTCTTCTTTCATGCCGGACTTGAACGCCTTAATACCCTTGGCGAAGTCCCCCATGATGCCCGACAGCTTCCCGCGCCCGCCGAACAGCAGCGCGATCACCGCGAGGACGATCAGCCAATGCCAAATGCTACCAAAACCCATGACCTTGCTCCACGGACGTTCGCCCCCCAAGGGGGGTTCATCAGCCGATGATGGCGCCGCCTTGCCAGGCGAAAGTCAAGGGGAATCGCGTGGCTCAAGGCTTCCGTCCAACCCGATGGCCGGGCCCAAAGGGGCCCGGCCCCGGTCGTTCGGGCGCCAACCCGCTATTGGTTGTCTGGCAGTGTTGCGGTCTGCCCGTTCAGTTGCTGGAGATTGAGCCGCGCCGTTTCGGCATCCTCAGCCTGATCAACATCCGCCAGGGAACCGCGCGTGAACTCGCTTGGCGCGCGACGTTCGCCGACGACGGGGTGGCTCATCCGGTCGGCAGGTTCTGACGCAACATCGCTGCCGCTATAGGTTCCACCACCTGGCGCAACGTCCATGCCGTAACTGCCGGCGCGGGCGCCGTTCGGGTAATTCCGGTCTTGCGCCAAACCAGGCATTGCCAACGCGATCCCGCTCGCCAGGACCAGCGAGCCTAAGACCCATTTCGCTGTCATTTCCAAACCTCTCATGCAGTTGCCAGTAAGCCGATTCAACAAGCCGAATGTGGAACCAGTAGGGCGCCGGACGCCGCGATTATGCCGCCTTTGGCACGATTCGGACACATGATTGACCCGAATCCGCCCCCGCCGATAGTGTGCTCGCCATGGCCGTTACTATCGCGACTTGGAATATCAATTCGGTGCGGCTGCGCGTCGACGTCGTAAGGCGCTTTCTGCTCGAGGCCGATCCCGACATTCTGTGCCTGCAGGAGACCAAGACGCCGGACGAACTTTTCCCCCGCGAGGCATTCGCGGCGCTCGGCTACGTGCACCAGCTCGTTCACGGGATGAAAGCCTACAATGGCATCGCCGTGATCTCTCGGATTCCATTTGAGGATCACGGCACGCAGAGCTGGTGCGAACGCGCCGACTGTCGGCATGGTCATGTCACCTTGGCAAACGGCATTGAGCTGCATGACGTTTATGTTCCGGCGGGCGGCGACATTCCCGACCCGGACGAAAATCCGAAGTTCAGGCACAAGCTCCAATTTCTCGATGAGATCGCAGCCTGGTTCGCCAAGGAGCGGCGCGCGTCGAGACCGATGGTGCTCGTCGGCGATCTGAACATCGCGCCGCTGCAGAACGACGTTTGGTCCCACAAACAATTGCTCAGGGTTGTAAGCCACACGCCGATCGAAGTGAAAAAGCTAAAGGCGCTGCAAAGGGCCTCGCGCTTCGTCGATGCGGTGCGCCATTTCGTGCCGGCCAGCGAGAAGCTCTACACCTGGTGGAGCTACCGCAACATCGATTGGGCGAAGTCGGATCGTGGCCGCCGCCTCGATCATATCTGGATCACGCCGCCGCTGCGCGAGCGGCTTCTCGCCGCCGCGGTGCATCGCGAGGCGCGTGGCTGGGAGCTTGCCTCCGACCATGTCCCCGTGGTGATGAGGCTCGCGAGCTGATTCTTGAGGCCGTGATGACCCCGGTGCGGGGGAATAGAAGCGGCTCATCAACGCAACTCACGAGCTCGGGAGAGCAATCGCCGCAGTTAAATCCCGCGTGATGATGGTCCTGCCCCTATTGTCGGTAGCCTTGCGAGCAATGATGAGCTGTTGCGGTTCGAAAGGACCAATATCGGATTGTCCCTTGAGGGCGGTTTCGAGCTCGAGCAGCCCGCGTCGGCCAGGTCGCGTGCCCGCGACGACTTCCGGCTCAAGCAATCTGCCGGCTGAGACCCGGTTGGCACCCGAACGCCAAGCCCGGCCGAGCCCCGGCCCCGGGTGGCGCATTCCTTTGCGGTTCCTTCAAGCCGGCCACCGCATTCGCGTCCTCCGGCCAGGGCGGAAGCCGGCGAACTGAGCGCGATTATGCAGGGATGATTGGCATCAAAGCGAAATTCTGATCATCGGTTCTTCCGGTTTTCGACCAGGTCCTCAACCACGCCGGGGTCCGCCAGCGTTGTCGTGTCGCCCAGCTGCTCGTGCTCGTTGGCGGCAATCTTTCGTAGGATGCGGCGCATGATCTTGCCGGAGCGCGTCTTGGGCAGGCCCGGCGCCCATTGGATCAGGTCCGGCAGCGCGATCGGTCCGATCTCCTTTCGTACTGTCTGCACCAATTCCTTGCGCAGTTCTTCGCTCGGCTCGATGCCGAGCTTGAGCGTGACATAGGCGTAGATGCCCTGTCCTTTGATGTCGTGCGGATAGCCGACGACGGCGGCCTCGGCCACCTTCGGGTCGGCGACCAACGCGCTTTCGATTTCGGCGGTGCCGATACGGTGACCCGATACATTAATGACATCGTCGACGCGGCCGGTGATCCAGTAGTACCCGTCCTGATCGCGCCGTGCGCCGTCGCCGGTAAAATACTTGCCCTTATAGGCCGAGAAATAGGTCTCGACGAAACGCTTGTGGTCGCCGAACACGGTGCGCATCTGTCCGGGCCAGGAATCGGCGATGACGAGATTGCCCTCTGCGGCGCCGTCGAGCACATTGCCGGCGGCGTCCACGATCTCCGGCTTCACCCCGAAGAACGGCAACGTCGCCGACCCGGGCTTGAGCGGGATCGCGCCCGGCAGTGGGGTAATGAGGATGCCGCCGGTCTCGGTCTGCCACCAGGTATCGACAATCGGCACGAGGCCCTCGCCGACCACGCGGTGGTACCAGAGCCATGCCTCCGGGTTGATCGGCTCCCCAACCGTGCCCAAGAGCCGCAGGGACTTGCGCGAGGTGTTCTTCACCGGCCCCTCGCCTTCGCGCATCAACGCGCGGATCGCGGTTGGAGCGGTATAGAAAATGTTGATCTTGTGCTTGTCGACCACCTGCCAGAAGCGCGAGCTGTCCGGATAGTTGGGAACACCTTCGAACATCACCGTGGTGGCGCCGTTGGCCAGCGGACCGTAGACGATGTAGCTGTGCCCTGTTACCCAGCCGACATCGGCGGTGCACATATAGATATCGCCGTCGTGGTAGTCGAAGACGTATTGATGCGTCATCGACACGTAGGTCAGATAGCCGCCGGTTGTGTGTAGCACGCCCTTCGGTTGTCCCGTCGAACCGGAGGTATAGAGAATGAACAGCGGGTCTTCCGCGTGCATTTCGGCGGGCGGGCAATCATTGCTCGCCTTCGCCATCTCGTCGTCCCACCAGAGATCGCGTCCCGCCACCCAGCCGACTTTTGCGTCGGTGTGCTTAACCACCAGAACCCGCGTCACCTCAGGGCATTGCTGGAGCGCTTCGTCGACATTGGCCTTCAGGGGAATCTTCCGTCCCCCGCGAACGCCCTCGTCGGCCGTGAGAATGATAGTCGAGCCGCAATCCTTGATGCGGCCGGCAATGCTCTCCGGCGAAAACCCGGCGAAGATCACGGAATGGATCGCGCCGATGCGCGCACAGGCGAGCATCGCGTACGCCGTTTCCGGAATCATTGGCAGATAGACGGTGACGCGGTCGCCTTTCTTGACGCCGTGCGCTTTCAGCACGTTGGCGAGACGGCAGACATTCTGGTGCAGCTCGGCATAGGAGACGTGTTTTGCATTGTTGGGGTCGTCGCCCTCCCACAGGATCGCGGTTTGGTCGGCGCGCAACGGGAGATGACGGTCGACGCAATTATAAGAGGCGTTGAGCGTGCCATCCTCGAACCATTTGATGCTGACATCGCCTTCGAAGCTGGTGTTCTTCACCTTGGTATATGGCTTGATCCAATGGAGCCGCTTGCCCTGTTCGCCCCAGAACTTGTCGGGGTCGCCGACGGATCGCTCGTACATCGCCTTGTATTTGGCATTGCCGATCCAGGCACGTTGCGCGACCTCGCTTGGCACCGGGATCAGATTGTCGTCGACCATGGCTCAGGTTCCCTTGTTCAACCTTGCCGAATTGTCGCGCGCCCCGCGCGGCGATACAAGACATTCACACGGTGTTCCGGCCGACGCCTTGGTGCTCGCCGGATCAAACGCTGAAGAACTGGATCAGCTCTTGATCGGCAGCCAAATTTCGATCCGCCCGGTACCGGTCTGCCCGTTGAAGTCTTCGCCGTAGAATTCGTAATCGGGCGAGTCTGCGAGCATGTAGCCGGACCGCGGCAGCCATTTGTTCCAGATCGTGTAGACCGTCGATCGTATGGTCGAGACATGACCGCGGTGGCGGAACACGGCGTAGCGTTGTTGGGGGATGCGGATGTGCCGGAACTCGGGTGGCAGCTCGCTGAAGTCCCGCACCTCGAGCCCGGCGATGTATTCGAAGCTGCCGCTGCCGTCCATGTTGCAGCAGACGCCGTAAGTGGCGAATCCGACCTGGCCCTCGATATGTCCGATATAGGGCACGAAGCGTTGCCACAGGAACGGAATCCCTTGATTGGTATCGAAGGTGTAGCGTTCGCCCAGACCCGCCACCAAAGTGACGCGGCCTTGCTCGAAGCGCGGTTGCTCTAGGGCAACGAAATTTTCAGTCATGCCGAAAGCCTCCACGAGTTTGATGTTGCTGGTATGCCCCTGCGTCCGCACTGCGTCCGGCGTCTGCCCGAATTGGTCGCGGAACGCGCGGGTGAAGGCCTCGTGCGAGGCATAGCCCGCCGCGATGGCGACACCAAGGATGTCGGCGGCCCCTGCGGCCAGCTGCCGCGCGGCCTCGGTCAGGCGCCGTGCGCGAACATAGGACATGACGGAGAGGCCGGTCGCGGCGCCGAATGCCCGCAACAAATGGAAGCGCGATACCTTTACAAAATCTGCAATCTCGGCCAGCGAAAGCTCGCCGCCGAGATGCGTCTCGATATACCAAACGGCGCCGCCGACCGGATCCGGATTCATGGCGTCCCCCACCAGGATCCAATAATGATGCGGTTTGTCTGGGCAATGTCGCTTGATCGGAATTGCGGTTGCGGTGATAGAGGGAGGAGGAAACGGAGGAAGGCATGAGACTCGAAAACAAAGTGGCAATCGTTACCGGCGGCGGCTCGGGCTTCGGGGCGGCCATTGCCAAGCGCTTCGCCGAGGAAGGCGCAAAGCTCGTTGTCAACGACATCAATGATGCCAACGGCGAGCGCATCGCCGGCGAGATCGAGCGCGCGCAGGGCCAGGGCACGGCGTTCTATGTCCATGGCGATGTCTCCGTGAACGCGGCGATGGCGGCTCTGGCACGGGCCACACTCGACCGCTTCGGCCGGATCGACATCATGGTCAACAATGCCGGAACGACGCACGAGAACGGGCCGATGCTCGAAGTGCCGGAACAGGTGTTCGACCGGGTGTTCGCGGTCAACGTCAAATCGCTCTATCTCTCGGCGCTGCACATGGTGCCAGCAATGCGGCGACAAGGGGGCGGCGTCATCCTCAACACCGCCTCGACCGCGGGTCTCCGCGCGCGGGGCGGCCTGGTCTGGTACTGTGCCTCGAAGGGTGCCGCGGTGATGGCAACCAAGTCGATGGCGCACGAGCTGGCGGCCGACAGGATCCGGGTCAATGCGCTTTGCCCGGTCGCCGGCGAGACGCCGTTGCTGCCGACCTTCATGGGCGGCGACACACCTGAACTCCGCGCCAAGTTCCTGTCCTCGATTCCGCTTGGGCGGTTCGCACAGCCGCGCGACGTCGCCAACGCCGCGCTCTATCTCGCTTCCGAAGAAGCCGACTTTATCACCGGGGTCGCTTTCGAGGTCGATGGCGGACGCTGCATCTAGAGTTTTGCCGATGTGAATTTAGGGCTTCAACTTTCCGCGTCACCCAATACGCAACGTACGCCGCTGCCCGGTGCAACCGCTACGCCCAGGCAAACGACGCCTCACTGGTTCGGACATGCCGCACCACCCAAAACCATTGAAGCGGCGCTGCCGAGGCCGGGCCGCGAGCCGCGGGCTCAATGGCTGGTCGCTCGAGCGTCGATGCCCATGAGCGCCGAGAGCTTATCCGGCTCCCCGAGCAACGGCGCGCTGTCGCCGTCATAGACGACGCGGCCACGATCCAGCACCATCGCCTTGGCACAGACGCCGAGCGCGAGCTTGGCGTGTTGTTCAACCAGAAGGATCGCGACCTTATCGTCGCGGCGCAATGTCTCGATGCCGGCAAGCACCGCGTCGACAATTACCGGTGCCAGGCCCTCAAGCGGCTCGTCCATCAACACGATCTGCGGGTCGCTCATCAACGCTCGGCCGATCGAAAGCATTTGTTGCTCTCCGCCCGACAACTGGCCGCCGAAATGGGTGCGCCGCTCGGCGAGGGGCGGGAACAGCTCGTAGACCCGCGCCGCGGTCCAGCGCTGGCTGCCACCGGGCGGCCGTGCGACATCGAGGTTTTCGGCAACCGTTAGCGACCGGAATATCTCACGCTCCTGTGGCACCCACGCCAGGCCGAGCCGGTTGCGCCGATATGGCGCCGAGCGGGAGATATCGCGGCCAGCAAAGCTGACCGTGCCACTGTGCAACGTCGTGTGGCCCATCACCGTGCCGAGCAGGGTCGACTTGCCGACGCCATTGCGGCCGAGAAGCGCCAGCGTCCCTCGCGGCGCCAGGGTCATCGACACGCCCTCGAGCACCACGGTCTCGCCAAATCCAGCACGGACATTCTGGAGGACGAGGCCGTCGCTCATCGGTGCTCGCGTTCGCCGAGATAGACGTCACGCACGCGCGCGTCGCCCGCAATCTCTCGCGGCGTGCCTTCAAGCATGATCGTGCCCTGCACCAATACCGTTACACGCCTGGCCAAACGGAACACCAGATCCATGTCGTGCTCGATGATGAGCAGTGCCAGATCCGCGGGCAGGCTCTCAATAACCTCGATGATGATGCCGCTCTCGGCGGACGGCACGCCCGCCGCCGGTTCGTCCAGCAGCAGTACCTTTGGTTCCAGCCCGAGCGCCACCGCGATTTCCAGGAGGCGCTGGCGCCCATAAGGTAGCTCGCGCACCAGCCGGCTCGCGTCGTCGGCGAGGCGCAAGCGCTCCAGTAGCGCATAGGCGGAAAGCAGTACCTCCCGATGCGAGCCGGCGGGGCGGAATAAGCGTCCACCGCTACCGAGCCGCTCGCCGATTGCGAGGCAGACATTTTCGAGGACGCTCAAGCCGCGGTACAGCGTATTGATCTGGAAGGTGCGGGCGAGGCCACGCTTGACACGCTGCTCCTGTGGCAGCGCCGTGACGTCGCTGCCGCCCAGCAAGATTCGGCCAGCGCTGGGCTTTAGCGCGCCGGTAACCAGGTTGATAAAAGTGGTTTTGCCGGCCCCGTTGGGCCCGATCAGCGCATGTCGTGCGCCCTGCTCGAGCCGGAAATCGACGTTGCGGGTCACCGCCAACGCGCCGAAGGAGCGCTCGAGCCCGCGGGTTTCCAACGCGAAATCCTGTTTCGCCGCATTGTCAGGCGGGGGTGGTTCCGCGACCAAGGCTTTTTCTCACCCGATGTTTTCGCTCCCTGGGGTGGAGACCGACCTCCTGCGAGGACGTATCAAACGTGCGCCACGCTCGACCAGGCCGATTATGCCACCGCGCGCGAACAGCACGATCAGCAACAGGAACACGCCGATCCAGAAATACCAGTAGGTCGGATCGGCCTGCGCGAAGCGGTCCTGCAGAATCATGTAGATCGGGACTCCAAGGAAGGCGCCGTAGAGGCGGCCGACACCGCCGATGATAAGCATGATAACGACCGCCCCGGAGCGCTCGAAACTCAAAGTGTCGAGCGCGACGAGCTGCGTCGTCTCCGCGAGCAACGCCCCCGCGACGCCGCACAAGGCGGCAGAAATGACGTAGGCGGTCAGGCGGCGACGGAACACCGGCGAACCGATCGCGCGCATGCGCGCCTCGCTCTCGCGGATCCCGGTCAGCGAGCGGCCGAACGGGGAATAGATCAAGGTTCGCACCGCGAGCCAGCCAAGAAACAGCAGCACCAAACAATAGCAGTAAGCCGTCCGGCCATAGAGATCGAGTTCGAACACACCGAAGATCGGCGCGATCTCCATGCCTTGGAGACCGTTGGCGCCGCCGGTAAGCCCGGTCGCCTTGTTGGCGGCCTCGCCCAGCATCACCGCTACGATCAGGGTCAACATCAACTGCGTCAGGCCGGTGGTCCGGAGCACGACGAAGCCCGAGAGGAAACCCACCGCCGCCGCCGCCGCGGCGCCGGCGATCAGCAGGCTCAGGGGTTCGCTCCAGCCATGCGCCGACAGGATGCCGCAGAAATAAGCGCCGGAGCCGAAGAATGCCGCCTGCCCCAGGGTGATGACGCCGGCATAGCCCAAGATCAGATCGGTCGCGAGTGCGAACAGAATTGCGATGAAGACCTGTGCACCGAGTTGTCGGTAGTCGGGAAAGGCAAAATATCCGGCGGTCGCGAGCAGCCACGGCAGCGCTTCGTAAACGCGCGGATGATGACGGCGCGCGAGCCGGCGGACCGCCTCGGGCAGCGGCCGGTCGCGCACCGACGTGGTGGCGACCGACGGGAGCGGCGTGTCGCTCACGCGCGGCCGATCTGGCCAAAGAGGCCCCTGGGGCGCACCAGCAAGATCACCAGCGTCAGCGCATAGATAAAAAACGAGCCGAACTCCGGCAGCAGATATTTGAACGCGGTGTCGGCGACGCCGAGCAGCAATGCCGCGAAGAATGGGCCGCGGATGGTGCCCAGCCCGCCGACCGCGACCACGATCAGAAAAAAGATCAGATTGTCGAGCGGATAGCCGGGAAACACCGGCAGAATCTCGGCCCCCAGGGCGCCGCCGAGCGCCGCCAATCCGGTCCCGAGCGCGAACGTGAAAGAGAACAATCCCGACGTGTTGATGCCGACCGATTGTGCCATGCGCCGGTTATCGACCGCGGCGCGGATCTTGGCACCGAGGCGCGTGCGGTCGAGGCCGAGCCACAACAGCGTCACCAGCACGGCGCCGGCGCCGATGATAAAGGTGCGGTAGGCCGGGAAGTCGCGGCCACCGAGCTCGATCTGGCCGGCAAGATAATGCGGCGGATGCATCGGCGCCTGCTCGGAGCCCCAGATATATTTGGCGCCGGCGATCGCTATGAAGACGATCGCGATCGTGAGCAGAACCTGGTCGAGCTCGTCGCCGCCGTAGAAGCGGCGATAGAGCGCTCGCTCGAGCACAATGCTGACGCTGCCCACCAATATTGCGGCAATGGCCACCGCCAGCGGAAAAGGCACGCCCTCGTCGTTGAACAGCGTGGTCATGACATAGCCGCCCGCCGCCGCGAACACGCCGTGCGCCAGGTTGACAAAGCCCATCAACCCCATGGTGACGCCGAGCCCGACCGAGATGAGGTAGAGCACCATCGCAAACGCAACGCCATGAAAGCCGATGCTAACGACGGCCGAAACCGCGTCCGTCATCGTCAAAAGGTCTGGCTGCGGGCGGCGAAATCGCCGGTGGCAGCGGATTCGCGATGGTGCTTCAGGCCCCAATGCACCGACGGAAACGCCAGCTCCGTCCAGGGAATCTCATCCCAGCCGTAGAGCCTCACCTCGAGGCTCTCCTCGCCCGGCGCGAATTCGGGCGCATCGAGATGGGCGCGATAGATGAGCTGGATCTGGCTCAGGCGCGGCACGTCGTAGATTGCGAGCAAACCGTCGACCGCGATGCGCGCCCGTGCTTCTTCCCAGGCCTCGCGCATGGCACCGGCGCTCGCCCCCTCATTCAATTCGAGATAGCCCGCCGGCATCGTCCAATACCCGCGCCGTGGTTCGATCGCACGGCGGCACAGCAGGAATTCCTCACGCCAGGTAACGACGGCACCAACCACGATTTTCGGATTTTGATAGTGGATGAAGCCGCAATCCCGGCACAAGAGCCGCTCGCGATTGTCGCCTTCCGGAATCGCGCGGTGGATCGGCCCCTGTGGTGCAGCGATTTTGCCGGTTTCTGCCATTGCTGATGGATAAACCGTGACGCCGCCGGCGACAAGACCGGTGCTGCTTGCGCCGGTGCCCGAAGGTGCTGCGTGGCACCGGACCGCGGCGCCCAGTGTTGTGATCGCGCCGGCCGTTCCCCCGCGCCAACGGCTTAACGCGCGGGATCGCCGCTAAGGCCGTTCGAGCGCGGCAATCCCCGGAAGCGTTCGACCCTCGAGCCATTCAAGAAAGGCACCGCCTGCCGCCGAGACATAGGTCAAAGCGTCGGTGACGCCGGCCGCCGCCAGAGCGGCGACCGTATCGCCCCCGCCAGCGATGCTCACGAGCCTACCGGCTTTGGTGAGGCGCGCCACCACCTTCGCCAGCTCGACGGTGCCGCGATCGAAGGGCTTGGTCTCGAATGCGCCGACCGGTCCATTCCAAACCAGCGTGCGGCATTGGTCAAGCCGAGCTTCGATCGCCGCGACGGTCTTGGCGCCGATATCGAGAATCATCTCTTGCTCCGGCACCATATCGATCGCCACGGTCCGGGTTGGCGCACCGGGCTCGATCGTGCGCGCCACCACCGCATCGACCGGCAGAATCAGCGTTGCACGCTGCTTGTCGGCGAGAGCGAGAAAATCGCGTGCAGTCCCGACCATGTCACGCTCGGCGAGTGATTTGCCAACGCTCAATCCTTGAGCCAGCAGCACCGTGTTGGCCATGGCCCCGCCGATGATCAGAACATCCACCCTGGGGAGGAGATGCTGCAACAGATCGAGCTTGGTCGAGACTTTGGCACCACCGACGATCGCCGCCACCGGGTGCTGGGGCGAACCTAGGGCGCGGTTCAGCGCCTCGAGCTCGGCCTGCATCAGGCGCCCGGCATAGGCGGGCAGAAGATGAGCGATCCCCTCGGTCGAGGCGTGGGCACGATGCGACACCGAGAACGCGTCGTTGACGTAAATATCCCCGAGTTTGGCCAGCGCCTTCGCGAAGTCGGGGTCGTTGGCTTCCTCGCCCTTGTGGAAGCGCGTGTTTTCGAGCAGCAGGATTTCGCCGGGCTTGAGCGCCGCCACCGCTCGTTCGACGGCCGCGCCGACGCAATCTTCGGCAAAGCGCACCGGCCTCCCGCCCAACGCGGCCTGCAACGCCGGCACGAGTGGCCGCAGCGATTCCCTGGGACTGGGCTTTCCTTTGGGGCGACCGAAATGCGACATGATCACGACCCGCCCGCCCTTGTCGGCAAGCTCGGCAACGGTCGGGGCCAAACGCGCGATCCGCGTCACGTCTTCGGCCTGGCCATTCGTCATCGGCACGTTGAGATCGGCGCGCAGCAACACGCGCTTTCCGCTGACATCGACCTGGTCGATGGTCGCAAATCGAGTCAACTCGGCGATCCCCCTTGAATTTTTTAGCGCTCAGGCGTCGCTGCTTGGAACCCAGGGAATGCGCGCGACCTCGATGCCGTCGTCGGCGAGCGCCTCAGACTCGGCGTCGGTGGCTTCGCCGTAGATGCCGCGCTGTTGGGCTTCGCCACGGTGAATCTTGCGCGCCTCGTCCGCGAAGCGGGGACCGACATGCTCGCAATTGGTCTCGACAAAGCGCCGCATCTGTTGCAGCGCGCGGCGGAACTCGGTCGCCGTCGGCGGCCGTTCGGGCATCGCCGGTTGCATAAGCTTGGGCGCGGCATCCCCGCGCGACTTGGCGAGCCGCGGCGCCATCGGCGCCTTCTCAACCGTGCGCGAGCCGCATTCCGGGCAGGTGATCTCCCCACGTGCATGCTGGCGCTCGTAGGCGGCGTTGTCGCGGAACCAGGCCTCGATTTCGTGGCCCTTGCTGCAGCGAAGGGTGAAAAGAATCATTGCATCATAAATCCTTGCTTCTCTTTATAGCATAATATGGGAACCGCAATATCCTCCGATCCTGGCGCCAAGGTTAACGTCCATGGCCACGACGCGCCAACCTCGGCTTGGGTGCGACGCTTTCTGCCATTGATCGCACCCGGCGGCCATGTCCTCGACCTGGCGGCCGGCGAAGGGCGACACACCGCGCTCCTGCTCCAGCAAGGATTTAGAGTGATTGCCGCGGATCGCAAGGTCGCGGAACTGAGGGCCCATTTCGGCACCGAGTCCCGCTGCCGGATCGTCGAAATCGACTTGGAGAACGGCGCGCGCTGGCGTCTGGGCGAGGGCTTCGCCGGCATCGTGGTATCGCTCTACCTGCACCGCCCGCTATTTCCCGACCTGGTCGCGGCGCTGGCCCCGGGAGGCGCCCTGATTTACGAGACCTTCATGCGCGGCAACGAGCGTTTTGGACGCCCGACCAATGCTGATTTCTTGCTCAAGCCGAACGAGCTGTTTGAGGAGTTCTCACCCCACCTCGCGATAGTTGCGTTCGAGCAGGGCGAGGTCGGCGAGCCGAAACCGGCACTGCTGCAGCGCATCGCCGCGGTGAAAGGCGGGACGGCGAGAGTGCCGGTGTAACGTCGAACCGGGAGCGCGTCCGCGCGCGGCGTCCCGGTGCGGCGTGCCGCGGCACCTTTTTTGGCCACCACGCTCGGCGCGATCGAGACGGCCCTATTCAGCGGCCATCGGGTTCGCGGCAGGCGATGTGAAAGGACGGTCATGCGCGAGCGATGGCACGGCGCGACGCGCCTCCGCGACTCTGGCGGGATCGATGGTGGCGGTGAGCAACCCGGAACCGTCCTCCGCCTCGGCCAGGATTTCGCCCCATGGCGCCACGATTAGCGAATGGCCGTAGGTCTTGCGGCCATTGGCATGTTCGCCGCTTTGCGCGGGAGCAAAGACGAAGCAGAAATTCTCGATCGCGCGGGCGCGTATCAGCACGTGCCAATGGGCGCGTCCCGTCGGCACGGTGAAGGCCGAGGGGATCGAGAGGAACGACGCGCCGCCTAAAGCCAGCGCCCGATAGAGATCGGCAAAACGCAGGTCGTAGCAAATCGTCATACCGAGCTTGCCCCAAGGCAGACTGGCCAGCACCGCCGCCTGACCCGGGCGATACGATTTCGACTCGCGGTAACTCTCACCCTGTTCGAGATCGACGTCGAACATGTGAATTTTGTCATAGCGCGCGACGATGCTGCCATCGGGCGCGATCAGGAACGAACGGTTGGCAACACGCGGGTCGTCGGGCAGCTTCACCACCGCAGAACCGAGCAGGAACCAGGCGCCGGTGTCACGGGCGATGTCCCTGCAGGCGGCGAGCATCGCATGCTCCGACTCGAGCCTTGCCTTCGCGAGCATCGCGTCGCGCCGAGGTTCAAGCATATCGGTGACCTCGGGTGTCATAATGAGGTCGGCGCCGCGGTCACGCGCGCGCCGCGCCAGATCGCGCACGGCCGCAATGTTGGGCTCGACCTCGCGGGCCGAGGTCAGCTGCAGGCAAGCGGCCGTGAAGCGGTCGCTCATGGCGCGATCCCGAGCTTGCGGTCGAGCCCACCCGCTTGGTCGAGCGCCGCCAGCTCGTCCGAACCGCCGATATGTTCGTCGTCAATGAAGATCTGAGGCACCGTCAAGCCGCCGCCGGAGCGTTGGATCATCTCTTCCCGTTTGGCACTGTCGGCATCGACATCGATGTCGACGAAGGCGACACCCTTTTTGGCGAGCAGCGCACGGGCGCGGGCGCAGTATCCGCACCACTGCGTCGTATAAAGTTCGACCTTGGCCATGCATCGGTCCTCGATTACCGTTTAGCCTAATGTGGATTGCGCCGTTTTGGAAATGGAGGGAGCAGGCGCGCCACCACGCGGCAGCGCCGCGATCTCGCCGGGGCAAGCCGAACCGCACGGTTCGGCGATCAGGGAAGCTCTAGCCATCGGCCAGGCACCGGCCAAAATGTGAATGCGCCCCGATCTCGTATTGCCGCCGGCACCGCTCGTCATTGCCAATTCGGCGGATCGGCGGAACCGCGCTCGACAAGGCTCGCCTTTCAGTGCCGGTTCGCCGGCGTGTGCTGCTCCAGAAACGGCATCACGCCCTGGTTGAATTCACGCGGGCTGACCTGCATGAAGCAATGTCCGCCGTGAGAGAAAAATTTGGCCTCGGCTCCCGGAATGACCCGGGCCAGCTCCTCCGAGAGATAGGAGGGACTGAGGAAATCGTCCTCGGCGGCGATCACCAGGGTTGGCGTCTTCATCCGCGGCAACTCGGCGGCGCGGTCGAAGGCCAGCAGCGCGTCGATGCGCGCCAGATCGATTTCCGGTTTGAAGCCGGCAAGCTGCTGCGATTCCATCTGGCGCAGCGCCTCATTGTGTTTCGCGATCCACCACGCCGGATAGGTCATCACGGTCGCGGCCTGGACATAAGCGGCCGGTCCGAGCTGCGTCAGCAGCTCGCGGCGGAGCGTATAGACCCGCCGCAGATAGGGGTCCTGCCGCGCCCACCCGGCCGAAATAACGACGCTGGCGATGCGTTCGGGGTGCTCGATCGCCAGTACTTGGGCGACGGCGCTGCCGGTGGCGTGACCAATGATGTGCGCACGCTCGATGGCGAGCGCATCCATCAGCGCGATCATGTCGGCGGCATTGCCCTCGACGGTGTAGGCCATGCGCAACGCGTCACTCTGGCCGACCCCACGCATATCGTGAATGACGACGTCGAACGAGCGCGCGAATGCCGGCACCTGCTCGCGCCAGAAGTTGGCGTGGCCGCCAAGTCCGCTTGCGAATAGCACCGGGAAGCCGGCGCCGTAGCGCTCGTAATAGAGTTGGCAATCGCCGATCGAAATGCGCGGCATGGCGCGAGCTAACAATGCAGCGCCAACAGAGTCAAACGCCGCCGGCGCGGAGCAGGAATGATCATCGCGCCGGGAACATCGGCAGGAATACGGTGATCACGGTGCGCATCTGCGGATAGTCCGCCGGCAGACGCGGGAAGGGCTCGCTATTCGTGATCATTTCGCGAGCACCCTCGTCGAGTTTCGGCACGCCCGTGGTCCCGAGCAAGGTGATCGTAACGATCTGCCCTCCGGGCTCGATCTGCACGGCGAATACCGCTGTCGGCCTGTCGGTGCCGCTGAACGCCTCCGCCGGCGGGTAGACGCGGTTGCGTTCGAGCCGGTCCCTGAGATGATTGAGGTAGGCATCGCCGACATAGTCGCGATCGCCGGTACCGCCACCCGGTCCCGGCAGGCGCAGCACCAGGTTGCGGACCGCCTGGCGGGTCTGGCGCTGGGGCTGCAACGCCGGCGGCAGCGCTTCGAGCGGCACCATCTTTCCATTCCCGAGCGCCGCCTCTTTGGTCCGCGCGCGCGGTGGCGTCGGTTTGGGCTCGGGCGGCTCGGGCAGCGGCTCCGGTGGGGGCGGAAGCTCGGCGGCCTGCGGCTGAATCGGCATCGGTTTGGGCAGTTCTTCCTTGGGCTTTTCGCTTTTTGCCGCTTCGGTCTTCTGGTCGGCACCGGATTCGCGCGGCTTCATCATCGGCGGTGGGGGAGGTGGCGGCGGTTTCGGTTTCTCCTCAACCTTCGGTTTTGGCTTTTGCGGTGGCGGCTTGGGCTTGGGCGGTTCGGCCTTTTTGGGTGGTGGTGGCGGCGGCGGCTTCGGCGCCTCGCGCAGTAGCTGGACTTGAAGTGGTTTCATGGTCGTTTGCGGCGCGCGCCATGACGAGAGCAGCAGCGCCAGCGCCAGCGCGTGGAGCGCCAAGGCGGCGATGATGGTCGTGATCGGTACCGCCTCGCGCCGCGTGTCCCTGCTCGGCGGCAGACGGAAGACCCCGTCGATGGCGAGATCGACAACTGGTGGCGGCAACCGGTCGTCCGGCGGCAGCGCGGCTTCGCTCACGCCGCGACCCCGTGGTCGCGCGCAAAATCGCGCAGCTTGCCGCGCAAAGAGCGCGACGGCAGCTCGTCGAGGTCGGCCAAGAGCGGCGCCAGCGAGCCGAGATCGACGCTGCGCACCATCTCCTTCACCGGCCCGACTTTGGCGGGTGACATGCTGAGTGAGCGAAGGCCGATGCCAATAAGGGCCAGCGCTGCCAGCGGCTCACCCGCCATCTCGCCGCATATGGCGAGCGGCACCCGGTGGTCATCGCACGCTGCCACGAGTTGGCGCATCAGGCGCAGGACTGGGCCGGACAGCGAATCGTAGCGATCGCTGAGGCGCGGATTGTTGCGGTCCGCAGCATAAAGAAACTGCACCAGGTCATTGGTGCCAACCGAGACGAAATCAACCTTGGGCAAGAGCTGCGGCAGTTCGAAAAACAGTGCCGGCACCTCCAGCATGACGCCGATCTCCACCCGGCTCGGTGGTTCATGGCCCTGATTTGCGGCGCGCGCCGATTCCAGATCGAAGATCGCGCGTGCTTGGTCGAACTCGGCGCAGTCGGCCACCATCGGAAACATGATACGCAGATGTTGAGCCGATGCCGCCTGAATCATGGCGCGCAATTGCTGACGCAGCAATGCCGGCCGATCGAGCGAGATGCGAATCGCGCGCCAGCCCATTGCTGGATTCTCGTCATGCGCGCTCGTCATGTAGGGGAGCAGCTTGTCGCCGCCAATGTCAAGGGTACGGAACGTCACCGGGCGGGATCCGGCCTGCTCCAGCACCCGGCGATAGGTTTGCACCTGCTGCGTCACGTTGGGCAGTCGTTCTCGCAGCATAAACAGCAGCTCGGTGCGAAACAGCCCGATGCCGTCGGCGCCGGTTTCATCGAGGTGCGGCAGATCGAGCAACAAGCCCGCATTGATGTTGAGCGAGACGCGCGCGCCGTCGCGCGTCTCCGCCGGCAGTTCGCGCACCGCCGCGTAGCGCAGCCGTTCGCCCGCGCGCGCTTCGAGGCGGGCGCTCACCGCTTGCATCAGATCTTCGCCGGGGCGCAGCACGATCTGCGCCTCATCACCGTCGACAATGACGGTGTCGCCGGCCTCGACCTTCACCAGTGCGTTGCCGACCCTGCCAACCACGGGAATGTCGAGCGCGCGTGCGATGATGGCGACGTGCGAGGTCGGGGCGCCTTCCTCCAACACCAGGCCCTTGAGGCGCTTGCGATCATAGTCGAGGAGCTCCGCCGGGCCCATTTCGCGGGCAAACAGCACGAATTCGTCGGGCAACTCGGCGCCGGCCGCGGTCAGCGACCGCCCCGCCAGATGCTGCTGCAGCCGGTTGCCTAAATCCTCGAGGTCGGCCAACCGGTCGCGCAGATAGGGATCGGTCGCCTGCGCCATCCGGGCGCGATTATCGTCCTGCACTTTCTGCACTGCCGCCTCGGCGGTGAGGCCGCTCTGCACCGCCTCGACAATACGCCGCGTCCAGCCGCCGTCGGCGGCGAACATGCGGTAGGCTTCGAGCACGTCGCGGTGCTCGCCGCCGCCGGCAACATCGTCGGCCGCCAGCATTTCGTCGATCGCCTGGCGCATTGCCGCGATCGCGGCGCGAACGCGACGCAGTTCGGCGGCG
Source organism: Alphaproteobacteria bacterium (assembly GCA_030041335.1). GTDB lineage: Bacteria > Pseudomonadota > Alphaproteobacteria > ATCC43930 > CGMCC-115725 > JAATGI01. Next base: position 34,754 of record JASHOB010000073.1, read on the forward strand.
GGATCTTCGGCGACGATCTGCTTGATTACGACGCGCGGTTCGTGCAGCACGGCGCTGCCGCGGGCGAGGCCGCCATTGAGCCGCACGCCTTCAAGACGCAGGGCCCTCAGCATCGGCCAGTTCGCCTCGCCTAAAGCGCCAGGCGGGATCAGTTCGCTGGTCGCCGCCAATTCGGCGACGATCATCGCGACCGTTTGCAGGGTCTCGGCGTCGTCTTCGCTGTAATGACGTTGGGTACGGTTCTGCACGACCAATACGCCGACCACGTGCCCGCCGCGCAGCAAGGGCACGCCGAGGAGCGAATGATAGATTTCCTCGCCGGTTTCGGGTCGATAGGCAAAATCGGGGTGCGATTGCGCGTCGGCGAGCGACAACGGCAGCGCGGTGGCGGCAACGACACCGACCAGACCTTCACCGACGCGCAACCGGGTGTTGTGTACGGCCTCCGGGCGAAGGCCTTCGGTCGCGAACAGCTCGAGTACCTCACCCGGCCGCATCAGATAACAGGAACAGACTTCGGCCACCATATCGGCGGCGATCATGCGCACGATCGCGTCGAGCTTGGACTGGGCCGAGCCCGTTCCCGCCATCGCATCCCGCAGCCGACGAAGCAGGCGGCGGGAAGGTGTAGCCGCCGCGCCGCCGGGTTCCATCATCCCTCCGCGCGGACAGGCGCGATGCGTGGCGGCGCTGCCGATTCGCGCGCCGCAATCATGCTAAGGGCCTGCGACACCAACTCGCCGAGAATCTCACGGGTCGATTGCTCGCGCGTCACCATGCCGACGCTTTGCCCCGCCATCACCGAACCAGTCTCGACATCGCCATCGATGACTGCACGTTTTAGCGCACCGGCCCAAAAATGTTCAATCTCGAGTTGCGCATCTTTTTGCGGAATCTCGCCCCGTAGGAAGCGATCGATCACCGCGCGCTGCAACGCGAGAAAGCGCACGGTCCCCGCGTTGCGGATGGCGCGCACCGGGATGACCGGAAAGCGCGGGTCGAGCTGCACGGAGGCGACGGCATCGCGCGCATGGGCGCGGATGAAGGCCTCTTTGAAGCGACGATGCGCGATCGATTCGAGCGCGCAAACGAAACGGGTGCCAAGCTGCGCGCCCGAGGCGCCCATCTCGAGATAGGCGAGGATGGCGTCGCCGCGTCCAATGCCCCCCGCCACGAACACCGGCACCTCGCGTAGATGGGGCAGAATCTCCTGGGTGAGCACGCTGGTCGACACCGGGCCGATGTGGCCGCCGGCCTCGGCACCTTCGACGATGATTGCGTCGGCACCCATGCGCACCAGCTTTTTGGCGATCGCCAGCGCCGGCGCGAAGCACAGGAGCTTGACGCCGGCATCTTTGATGCGGCGCACCGCCTGGGTCGACGGGATGGCGCCGGCCAAGACAATGTGCGTGACGCCGCGGCGGATGCAGACGTCGCTTAGGGCGGCGAGATCGGGGTGCAAAGTGATGAGGTTGACGCCGAATGGCCGCCGCGTCCGCGCCTGGGTTGCGGCAATCTCGGCGTCGAGCTGCTCGCGATTCATCGATCCGCAGGCGATGACACCGAAGCCGCCGCCGTTGGAGATTGCCGCGACGAGGCTGCGCTCCGAGACCCAAGTCATGGCGCCGCCCATGATCGCGAACTCGCTGCCGAGGAATGTCGTGCCGCGACGCCACAGCTCATCGAGGCGGGCGCGCGCGGCATCGCGTCGTGCGAAGCCGCGGGTGCGCACACCGACCTCGATATGTCCGCCGCCGCCGCCGCTCAAGCCGCGTCGAGCCCGTAAGCGGTGTGCAGCGCCCTGAGCGCCAGCTCGGCGTATTTTTCCGCGATCAGCACACTCACCTTGATTTCCGAGGTGGAGATCACCTGAATGTTGATGCCGTTTTCCGCTAACGTCTTGAACATGAGCTGGGCGACGCCGGCATGGCTGCGCATGCCGACGCCGATCACCGAGACCTTGACCACATCTTTATCAGGCTTGATCGCGCCGTAGCCGAGCGCGGCACGGTTCGCCTCCAGCACCCTGATGGTGCGGTCGAGATCACCACGTCCGACGGTGAAGGTGAGGTCGGTAAAGCGACCATCCTCGGAAATATTCTGCACGATCATATCGACGTTGATGGCGTTGTCGGCAAGCGGCCCGAAGATTGCGGCGGCGACACCAGGTCGGTCGGCGACCTTGAGGAGCGTCACCTTGGCATCGTCGCGGCTATAGGCAATGCCGCTCACCACGCGCTTTTCCACGATCTCGTCCTCATCCACTACCATGGTTCCGGGCAGGTCGTTGAAGCTCGACAGCACCCGCACGCGGACCCGGTGATTCATCGCCACCTCGACCGAGCGCGTCTGCAACACTTTTGCACCCTGGCTGGCGAACTCGAGCATTTCCTCATAGGTGATCTTATCGAGCTTCCTCGCCCGCGCAACGACGCGCGGATCACTCGTGAACACGCCCTCGACATCGGTGAAGATGTCGCAGCGTTCGGCCTCGAGCGCCGCCGCGAGCGCCACCGCCGAGGTATCGGAACCGCCGCGTCCCAACGTGGTGATGCGGCCATCGGGGCCGACACCCTGGAACCCCGCGACCACCCCGATCTCGCCCGCTGCCAATCGCTGACGCAGTCCGTCCTGCGGGATCGCCCGAATCCGGGCGTGGCCGTGCATGCCATCGGTCTCGATCGGGACTTGCCAGCCCAGCCAGGACCGCGCTTTCAGTCCCAGTTGTTGGAGCGCAAGCGCAGTCAAGCCGCTTGTCACCTGCTCGCCGGTTGAGACGACATTGTCATATTCGCGCTGATCGGGCTGCGCTCCGCCAGCGTCACGGGACCAGCCGACAAGTTGATCCGTTGCCCCCGCCATGGCCGAAACGACGACCGCGACCTCGTTTCCGGCGTCGGCCTCGCGCTTGACGCGCAGAGCTACCGCGCGAATGCGCGCCAGATCGGCTACCGAAGTGCCGCCAAATTTCATGACTATGCGCGCCATGACGCCTCGGACCAGTCGCTTGCGCTGAGGGGAATTTGCCGGTTAAGGGCAGTGATTCATAGAGCGCCCGTGTCCGCGAGGCAAGGCACCCATCGAACAAAGATTGTGTCGGCAGATGAACGGGTTGTGCGGCGCGGCCCCGATCAAGAGGGGTTCTGCCGCCGGCGCTGCCGCGTTGCTCGCGCCCGGAGCCTTCGCCCCGGGCAGCGTCCCTGAACCCCTGCGGCCCGTCACGGCGGCCCTTGAGCGACCTAGCTCTCTGCCGGCGCTCGTGCCATGCTGCCTCGGGCCAAGAGGGCAACGTCCATGCCTCAAAACGTCAATCGGCAATGGCTATTGAAGACGCGGCCGCGCGGCCCGATCGAGGCCGACACTTTCGAGCTGCGCCAGAGCGAGGTGCCGGTCATCGGTCCGGGGGAATTCCTCGTCCGCAATCTGTGGCTGTCCTTCGACCCAGCGCAGCGCGGCTGGCTCAACGACCTCAAAAGCTATGTCCCGCCGGTCGCGATTGGCGAACCGATGCGGGCCGGCGCCGTCGGTCAGGTCATCGCATCGAACACGCCCGATTTCGCCCCTGGGCAGCTGGTGTTGGGCACATTCGGCTGGCAGGATTATGCCGCCGGCAAAAGCACGGGCCTCATCCCGGTGACCAAGTTGTCGCCCGGTGTGCCACCGAACAAGGCGCTCTCGGTATTGGGCTTGACCAGTATCACGGCCTATTTCGGCATGATGGAAATCGCCCGCCCGCAGCCTGGCGACACCGTCGTGGTCTCGAGCGCTGCCGGCGCCACCGGTTCGGCGGCCGGCCAGATTGCCAAAATCCAGGGCGCCAAGACCGTGATCGGCATCGCCGGCGGGAAGGCGAAGTGCAGCTGGTTGACGCGCGACGCGCATTTCGATGCCGCCATCGACTACAAGAGTGAGGATGTCGGACGCCGGCTTGCCGCGCTCGCCCCCAGCGGCATCAACGTCTATTTCGACAATGTCGGCGGCCAAATCCTCAATCAATGCCTCGCCCAGATCGCGTTTCACGGCCGCGTCGTGCTGTGCGGCGGCATTTCGTCCGGCTACGGCACCGAGCGCCGTGCGGTCGTGCCGCTCTCCAATTATTTCATGCTGACGGTCCAATCGGCACGAATGGAGGGTTTCATTGTCCTCAACTATGCCGCGCGTTTTCCCGAAGCGGTTGGTCAGATTGCCGCCTGGGTCGATGCCGGCAAAATCGCGTACCGCGAGGATATCGCCCTCGGGCTCGAGAATGCGCCCGAGACCCTGAAGCGATTATTTGTCGGCGCCAATTTCGGCAAACAGCTCCTCAAGATCGCCGATCCACCCCTTCCACTGGCATAGTCTTATGGCCGCACAATCTAACATCGACGATGCGGACATCGCGCGCTTTGCCGAGCAAGCGCCCCAGTGGTGGGATCCCCACGGCACGACCAAGCCGCTGCAGCGGATCAACCCAGTGCGGCTCGCGTTCATCCGCGATCGGCTCGCCGCCCGCTTCGGCCGCGACGCCAAGTCCCTCAGACCCTTCGCCGGCTTGACACTTCTCGATATCGGCAGCGGCGCCGGGCTGGTCGCGGAGCCGATGACGCGGCTCGGCTTTGCCGTCACCGGGATCGACGCCGGTGACGCGGTCATCAATGCCGCCCGAGCCCATGCCGAAGGCGCCGCCCTCGCGATCACCTATCGCGCCGAGCCGGTCGAAAGAGTGGCGGCGAAAGGCAACCAATTCAATGCCGTGCTGGCGCTTGAAGTGATCGAGCATGTGCCCGACCCGGACGCTTTTTTGCGCGCGGCAGCGTCGCTTGTGGCGCCCGGTGGGGCTCTGATCTTGTCGACGCTGAACCGCACCGCGCGCGGCTTTGTCTTAGGCATTGTCGCGGCCGAGCGAATACTGGGCTGGGTGCCGCGCGGAACCCACGACTGGCGCCGCTTCAGGCGTCCCTCGGAATTGGCGGCGACACTGCGGCGCCAGGGCCTCCTGCTCGAGGCGATGGTGGGACTTAGCTACGACCCCATCCGTGACCGTTGGCAGCTCACTTCCGATATCGCCGTCAATTACCTCATAATGGCCGTTCATCCCCACCGCTAAACGCAACCCTGTCCTGTGGATAGATCTTGCCGCAGGGCCATTTCGCGCATATGAAGGTAGGGGCACCCGCCGGATCGAACGCCCCCGGCGGGGCGGCATTCCGCCAGTAAGAGGGGGGGCGCGCGATCGTTTTTAAGGTGCGTCGATGAGTTATCAGCAGGGGATTGGAGACAGCCAGCGTCTGTCGGGCAAGGTCAAATGGTTCAATCGCAGCAAGGGTTTCGGTTTCATTATCCCGAATGATGGTAGCGGCGACGTCTTTTTGCCGTTGGCCGTGTTAGAACGGGCAGGTTTTAACGAAGCACCGGATGGTGCCAGTGTCGTGTTCGATTGCGTGCACGGGGCGAAGGGCCGCGCGGTGGCGGCCATTCTCGAGCTCGACACGTCGACGGCATCCCCGCGCCCGCCGCGTGCCGAGCGGCCCGACCGCGGCGACCGCGGCGGCGGCGGTGGTTTCCGTCGTGAGCGAAACGATCATGTGGACGAGCCGACCGGTCCGACGGAAACGCTCGACGGGGTCGTCAAATGGTACGACGCACAGCGCGGCTACGGGTTCATCCTCCCGAACGACGGCGGCAAGGACATTTTCGTCCATGTCACGGCGTTACGGCGCTCGGGCATCGAATCACTGGAACCCGGCCAGGCGGTTCGCATGATGGTCGGACAGGCGCGGCGTGGCCGCGAGGCGTCCTCTATCCAGCTAATCTGAGCAGCAATTCGTCGCGTCTAGCGTAAGGCGGCGAAGAATCGGCGCAGCAATTCGCCGGCGCGGCGCTCCTCGATGCCTCCGTAGATCTCGGGCCGGTGCAGGCAGGTCGCCTGCTCGAACCAGCGCGGCCCGTGATCGACGGCGCCACCTTTCGGATCATAGGCGCCGAAATAAAGCCGCCTGATCCGCGCCAGGGAAATCGCGGCCGCACACATGGCGCAGGGCTCCAAGCTGACATAAAGATCGCATTGGTCGAGCGCGGTCCGGTTTACCGCGCGAATCACCATCATCTCGGCATGAGCCGTGGGATCGCCCAATTCCCTGGTCCGATTGCCCGAAACCGCCAGCACCCGACCGGTCGTCGCCGCGACCAAAA
>JASHOB010000074.1 GCA_030041335.1 Alphaproteobacteria bacterium
CTCCTCACTGCGTCGGCGCTCCGAAGGTATTCACTTTCGCGGCTCAATACCCGGCCCGCACGTACCCCTGTCAACGCTTCGGCGACGCCCTCGCGGGCGATTCCGCATGACTCGGGGCTGGTGTGGGTCGCTAGTCCTTCACCATGTGACTCTTTCATTCACAACACCTTGCCGGTTTTGACCGGCGCACGAGGAGAGGTGAAAATGACCTTCGACCGATGTCATGCCGCGATCGCCGGCGCCGCCACAGCCGCCCTGCTCGTCGTCGCCACATGGTCGACGCTGACCAGCGCCGCGTCGGCGCACGAAATACCGGCGCCATTGCTCGACGAGAAAGCGGCTCCCGGGGTCTCGTCGGAGACGGCGGTATTAGCAGGTGGCTGCTTTTGGGGCGTGCAGGGCGTGTTCCAGCATGTCAAGGGAGTGACGAGCGCGGTCTCCGGCTATACCGGCGGCGATCAGGAACATGCCATCTATGAGGTGGTTGCGACCGGCACCACCGGCCATGCCGAGTCCGTGCGTATCGTGTTTGATCCGCGCCGGATATCCTACGGCCGCATCCTGCAAATCTATTTTTCGGTGGCGCATGATCCAACCGAACTCAACTATCAGGGTCCCGATCACGGCCCGCAATATCGCTCGGCGGTCTTTCCCGTGAATGACGAGCAGTCACGCATTGCCAGGGCCTATATCGCACAACTCGACAAGGCGCATGTGTTCGATGCGCCGATCGTTACGACCATCGAGCCCGGCAAAAAGTTCTTTCCCGCGGAGGCCTACCACCAGGACTTCCTGACTTTGCACCCCGACTACCCCTATATCGTCTACAACGATTTGCCGAAGATCGAGAATTTGAAGACGGTGTTCCCCGGCTGGTATCGACCCGATCCAGTGCTGGTGACCGCGACCAATTGAACGGTCGGCCATCGTCGGAGCGCGGGCGACAGCAGCCCTTATCGTGGTGGCTCCGGGACGGCATCGGCAAAGACAAAGCCGTCGCGTTCGACGACCCGACCGATCGATATCGGTATGGGCGCCGAAAACATCGGCCCCGCCGATACGACGGTGTGGAATTCGCCATTCTCGCCGCATGGATCGCAATCCGCCGGCAGCGCCGCGAGAAGGTCCTCATCGAAGCACCGGCCGGCGAAGCTGCGGTCGAGTTTCTTCGGGTCGACGCAGACAAGGTGGGCGATCACGCCGCTTTCGATCATATGATGGGCAAGCGACCTGGTGTTCCGTCGCCAGAGCGGAAACAGCCCGATCATGTCGGCGGCCACGAGCTTTGCCTCGCGATAGGCGCGGATGTCCTCGAGGAACAAATCTCCAAATACCATGTGGCGCACACCTTGGGCCTTGATCTCTTCGACAGCGATAGCCATGCGCTGTTCATAGACTTCATTCGAACATGGATAAGGCAACGGCACCTTGATCGAGGGCAAGCCCAGCGCCGCGACCTGACGGTCGAGTAGTTCGTTGCGCACGCCATGCATCGCGACTCGATTGGCGACCTCGTTGGTGGTGGTGAGCACACCGACTATGTCGGCCAGACCGGTGCGCCGCGCCGTGTAGAGTGCGAATGCGCTGTCTTTGCCGGAGCTCCAGGACACGAAGGCGCGGGGCGGGTTCATGGTATTTGCAATCCGGTGGTCAGTAGCCAGCCAAAGAGGATGATGCCGAAGCCGAGGCCATTATAGGGTCGGAATGGTTCGCCGAGCAGGAAAACGGCGAGCAGCGCGGTGAAGGCGGGCTGAAAAGGGTAGGTAAAGCCGGCACGGTTGGCGCCGAGGAGTTCGACACCCCGGTTCCAGAAAAGATAACCGAGCACCGAGGAACTGGCCGCGATGTAGATCACCGCCGCGATCACGTTCCAGCTCCAGATCGGCGTACGCACAAAGATCTCTTCGTAGGCAAAACAGGGCGATAGCGCGGTCAGCCCGATCAGTGTCAGGACGAAGGCAAAGCCGATGCCGTCCATCTCCCTCGGCCGGCGATTAACCAGGACGGAGTAGAGGGACCAGATCGGCAGCGACAGGAAAATGATTAGATCGCCGCCGTTGAACCGCAGGTGCCGCAGGTTCTGCCATTCGCCGCGCGACACGATCAGCATCACACCGAGAAAGGTCAGCGCCATGCCGAGCCATTGCCGTCGCGTCGCTTCCTGGCCGTCGATCGCCCACACCATCAGCACCATGACCAGGGGCGTGGCGGCGTTGAGGATGGTTGCGTTCACCGCGGTCGTGTAGTTGAGCCCGACATAGATGATGGCCTGGAAGGTGGCGACCCCGGTAGCGCCGAGAATCAGGAACAGCCACCAATGCGTCCGCACCAGATGCCACCTGCCGCGCAGTCGCGGCAGCGCGAACGGCGCCAGGATCAAGGCCGCCAGCGTCCAGCGAAAAAAACTAAGGGCTACCGGGGGAAATACCGTATGGATGCCGCGGCCAATGACCCAGTTCGTCGCCCAGAAGAAATTTGCCGAGATCAGGAGCAGGTAAGCATAGACGGCGCGGCGCCCCTGCCCGCGCTGCACAGTGCCGGTTCCGACTGTTGCCGCCATTGCGCTAGACCGGCGGCCGCAATCGCAGACTACTGGTCAGATACCAACCGACGATGATCATTGCGAAGCCGATCGCGTGATAGAGATAAAATTTCTCGCCCAACAACAGGATCGCAAGCAAAGTCGCGAACAACGGTTGGAACGGGTTGGTAAAAGCGGCTCTATTGGGACCAATAAGCTCGACGCCGCGGTTCCACAGAGCGTAGGCACCGGCGCCGGCCGAAATGCCCACATAGACGACAGTGGCGACGCTCACCAGATTCCATACCGGCGTTCGCACGAAGATTTCCTCATAGACGAAGGCCGGCGCCAGCGTCGCGAGGCCGATCGGCGTCAGCAAAAACAGAAACGCCATGCCATCGACTTCGCGCGGCCGGCGGCGCAGCAGGACCGAATAGACGCACCAGATCGGAATCGACAATACAATCAACAGATCGCCTGGATTAAAGCGGAATTGTTGCAGCGTCGCCAACGAGCCGTGCGCGATCACGATTACCACGCCTGAGAGCGACAGCATTAGTCCAAGCAACTGTCGCGGCGTCGCGGTGTGTCGCTCCATCAGCCACGCCACCAATACCATGACGATGGGATTGCCGGCAGTCAGCAATGAGCCGTTCACCGCGGTCGTGTAGTTCAAGCCAACATAGGTGATGCATTGCGGCACAGCAATGCCGCAGGCGCCGAGAATCAGCAGGACGCGCCAGTGCGCGCGCACGATTGGCCATTGACCCTTGAGGCGCGGCAGCGCGATCGGCGCCAGAACCGCGCCGGCCACGAACCAGCGCCAGAAACTCAGGGCCACCGGCGGAAACGTCTCGTGGATGCCGCGGCCGATAACCCAATTGCTCGCCCAGAACAAGTTGGCGAGAAGCAAGAACGCGAACGGATAAATCTCGTCGCGGCCGCGGCGCGGACGCACGGCAATGTCGGAACCGGCGGTCATGACGCGTCAAATTGTCTGCGCATCGCGGTGGCGTCAACCGAGTCGCCGATATATTGCCGGCTCGAGTCGCACCGAGTCTTGGCGCGATGCCGCGCCGGGAGCACAATATGCCCATGACTATTCGTCAATTGCCGCCAGTCGTCGTCAACCGCATCGCCGCGGGCGAGGTGATCGAACGCCCTGCCGCGGCAGTCAAGGAACTGGTCGAGAACGCCATCGATGCCGGCGCCCGTCATGTCGACGTCGTGTTGCGCGATGGCGGTCAGGCACTGCTCGCGGTCAGCGACGATGGCTCCGGCATGTCGCCGGCAGAATTGGCGCTGGCAGTCGAGCGCCACTGCACCTCGAAGCTCCTTGACAACGATCTGCTTCACATCAAACACCTGGGCTTCCGCGGCGAGGCGCTGCCTTCGATTGGCGCGGTCTCGCGCCTCGCGATCACCACCCGCGAGCGCGGCGGCGAGGCGGTGCGGCTCACGGTCGAAGCCGGGGCCAAGGGCGCGGTCGAGCCTGCCACGCTCAATCCCGGCACGCGAGTCGAGGTGCGCGATCTCTTTTTCGCGACGCCGGCGCGGCTCAAATTCCTGAAATCGGCGCGCGCCGAGCGCGACGCCGCACTCGACGCGGTCACGCGCCTCGCCATGGCCTACCCCGCGATCGCTTTCACCGTCACGGGCGATAACGGTCGGGACCTGTTGCGGCTGGGCGCGGTTGGGTCGGACCTCAGGCAGGATGAGGCGCGGCGCCAACGGCTCGCAGCGATCCTCGGCCGCGACTTTACCGACAACGCCATGCCGATCGAAGCCCAGCGCCAAGGAGTGATCCTGGCTGGATTCGCCGCCTTGCCAACCTTCAATCGCGCCACCTCGCGAGACCAGTATCTCTGTGTTAACGGCCGGCCCGTACGCGACAAGCTGCTGGCCGGCGCGGTGCGGGGCGCCTACGCCGATTTCCTGGCGCGCGACCGTCATGCCATGGTGGCGCTGTTCCTCGAACTGCCTGAGACCGAGCTCGACGTCAATGTGCATCCCGCCAAAGCCGAGGTGCGCTTTCGCGACGCGGCCCTGGTGCGCAGCCTGATCGTCGGCGCGCTCCGGCACGCCATCGGCGGCGCCGGGCACCGCGCCTCATCCGAGACCGCGGAACAGGCGCTCGCCGCGGTCCGCCCCGCAACCTTTTTCAGTCACTCGCCATCCTACCCGGTATCGCGGCATTCGCTGCCGTCGGGCCTCACTGACGTCGCCATGGCGCTCTACGAGCCCGGTCTGCGCCCGACCCCACCCCCGACACCAGATGCGCCGGAACAGCATTTTCCCCTCGGCGCCGCCTGCGCGCAGTTGCATGATACCTACGTCGTCGCGCAGACCGCAGAAGGCATTGTCATTGTCGATCAGCACGCCGCGCATGAGCGCCTGGTCTATGAACGCATGAAGGCAGCACTGGCCGCCACCGGGATTCCCCGACAGATGCTGCTTTTGCCTGAAGTCGTCGAGCTCAATGAGGCCACCGCCGACCGCCTCGCCGCACGCGCAGACGAACTCGCGGAGCTGGGCCTAGTGCTGGAAAAATTTGGTCGGGGCGCGGTGGTAGTGCGGGAGGTCCCTGCCCTTCTCGGCGAGACCGATGTCCAAGGTTTGGTGCGCGATCTTGCGGACGAGCTCGCTGAACTCGGCGACACGCTCGCGCTCAGAGAGAAACTGGCCGAGGTTTGCGGCACGATGGCATGCCATGGCTCGGTCCGCGCCGGCCGCCGCTTAAACCAGGCTGAGATGAACGCGCTGTTGCGTCAAATGGAGGCGACACCCCATTCCGGTCAATGTAGCCATGGCCGCCCGACCTATGTTGAACTGCGCCTCGCCGATATCGAGCGGTTGTTCGGGCGGCGCTAGCCTGGTGCGCCGAATTTTCAGTAGTTCACTGCCAGTGGCATGTCGGAACACGGGCTGACGCAGCGGAAGCCCGGCAACCGGGGCCGGCGCCGAGCCGGCAGGCGACTTGCCGCTACCGCCGCCCCGCCCCAAGGCAGTGCGCGCGAAACGCCGTTCGGGCCCAATACCGCTCGCCGAGATCGGTGCAACCGACATGGCACTGCCGTAGATTGGACCAGGAACAAGCACCGAGGAACGGCGACACTTAAGTCGGGAGGTAACGCATGAAGCGCAGTGTCTTGGCTGGCATATTTTCGTTGGTGCCGCTATTCGCAGTTGCCAAGGGCAGCTACGATCCGGGAGCCTCCGACACCAGCATCAGGATCGGCACGACCTGGGCATTTTCAGGTCCGGGCTCCGTCACCAGCCCGCTCGAGCGGCAGATGGCGGCCTATTTCCGCATGGTCAATGACCGGGGCGGCATTAACGGGCGCAAGATCGATTTAATTGCCCTCGACGACGGCTACATTCCCGCCAAGACAGTCGAGGCGACGCGCCGTCTTGTCGAACTCGACCAGGTGTTGCTGATGTATGGCCAACTCGGCACGCCGACCAACATAGCGGTGCGGCCGTACCTCAACGCGCACCACATCCCGCAGCTTTTCGTCACCACCGGTTCGAACAGCTTGATCAATCCCGAGAAGTATCCGTGGACCATGGGCTTCGCGGTGAGCTACGCGCTGGAGAGCCGCGTGTTCGCAAAATACCTTCTCGCCAACCACCCCAATGCCAAGATCGGCATCCTCTATCAGGACGACGATTTCGGCGGCGATCACCTGAATCCGTTCCTGGCGACCCTCGGCGACAAGGCGGCGAGTATGGTGGTGGCACAGCAAAGCTACGGCGCCACCGATGCCAATGTCGCTTCGCAAATCATTGCCCTGCATGCGGCCGGCGCGGACACACTTTACCTAATGGCACAGAGCCGCGCCGCGGTGCAGGCGGTTGCGGCGGCGCGCAACCAGCCGGGCTGGAACCCTCTGATCTTCATGTCCTATGTCGCCACCGCAAAGAGCGTGGCGGGCACTCTCGGCGACAAGCTTACGGGTGTAATGTCGGTCGACAGCAGCAAGGACCCCACCGACCCGGGATGGGCCGGGGACCCGGCCGTGAAAGATTATCTGAACTGGGTCAGGACATATGCGCCACCGCAGGATCAAGCCTCAGATGCGGCCGGGCCCGGCGGCTATTTGTCGGCGCAGGTCCTGGTCGAGTTGTTGCGGCGTTGCGGCGACACGCTCACCCGCGCCAACGTGATGAAGCAAGCGACCAACATCAAGAATATGTCGTTGCCACTGTTGCTGCCGGGCATCACGCTCAATACCTCGCGCTCTGACTATTTTCCCATGCACCAAGCGATGCTCAAACGTTTCGACGGCGCCCGCTGGGTCCTGGTCGGACAGCCGATCACGGAGTGATGGGCCGCGAATGTATGCCGCCGGCACACTCGACCCGTGGCGTGACGTCCAGGGGTGACTCTTGCCGACCGATACTGCGGGACACGTGCTGGTTTATCGCGACCGCTTGGGCGTGCGATCGGAAGTGCAGTTCTTGCGGCGTCTCTACTCGGGCTTCAATCGCTTGTCGCCGGTATGGCTCGGCTGTCATATCGAGGCGAATGTCGATGCGCTCGGTGCCCCAGTCCTGCAAATCGGCCGCGACGGCACACTCGGCGCGCTCGACCGCGCGCTCTTCAAGCAAGGTGGTTTGGTGCCGTTGCGGCCCGATTTGCGCGCGCTCAAGCCGCGCTTGATTCATGCTCATTTCGGCCGCGGCGGCGCGTTGGCCTTGCCGATCGCACGCGCTTTGCACGTGCCCCTGGCAGTCACCTTCCATGGCGGCGATGCCACCAAGGAGACGCATTATCGCCGGCGCGTGATCCCGACGATTTATCAACGCCGGCTCCCGGCCCTGCAGCGCGAGGCGGCACTGTTCCATTGTGTTTCCGACCATATTCGCGATGTGCTTGCGGCCCGCGGCTTTCCGCCTCAGAAACTCCGCACCATTCGTCTCGGCATCGAGCCTGACCCGCCCGTGGCGTCGCACTACGGCGGTGAGCGACCTTATCTGCTCTTCGTCGGGCGCTTCGTCGAAAAGAAGGGGGCGACGCATCTGCTCGATGCACTGCGCTTGCTGTGCAACGGCGGCGAGGCGCCGCGGCTCATCATGATCGGCGATGGGCCGCTCGGCGGCCAATTGCGGCGCACCGCGGCATCGCTGCCAGGGGTGAGCTTCCTTGGTTGGCAAGCTCCGGCCGAGGTACGGGCGCGTATGCGCGGCGCGATGGCGCTGATCGTCCCCAGTGCGACCGCGGCTACAGGCGACGAGGAAGGTTTGCCGACAGTGGTGCTCGAGGCGATGGCGCAAGGCACGCCGGTTATTGGCTCCCGGCATTCCGGCATCGTCGAGGCGGTCACCGACGAAGCAGACGGGTTGTTGGTGCCGCCGGGCGATCCGTTGGCGCTCGCCGAGGCGATCGGACGGCTCATCCGTGATCAGGCGTTGCGTCAGCGCCTCGGCATGGCGGCGAGACGCACGGTTGCACAGCGCTTCGACGCCAAAACGCAATCCCATTGCCTCGAAGACGCACTGCTGTCGCTCGCCGAGCTTCACTAGGATGCCTCAACCCAGCCAGTCGCAGTAGGAACCATGATTGCGCATAGCCCCCTGCAGAGATCCGGACCAGCGGCTTTGCTTGCCCCCCTGGCGGATCTGACCGGGTATCTCTCCCCGCCATCGGGAGCTTTTGCTTCCGGGCTTTCGGCGGATCGGTCACCCTTCCCGCTGCCGGATATGATTATGGTGGCAACTGGGCAACCTCCACCGGTCGGACTTCCACGCACAGGAACCGCAGCTGGCATCGCTGCACCTGGCCCTTCACCGTATTATTCTTTCATTCACAACACCTTGCCGGTTTTGCCCGGCGCAATCGGAGACCCACCATGCCTGAGATGTCGGGAAAGATCGCAATCGTCACCGGTGGCAGCCGCGGCATCGGCCGCGCGATCGCGCGCGAATTGGCGATGCAAGGTGCCTCGGTGATGATCTCGTCCCGCGATGCCAAGAACTGCGAGCAAACGGTTGGTGAGATACGGAATGGGCGCGGTGTCGCGGCGTCGATTGCGCTTGACTTGCGTGAGGCCGACGCGCCGGCAAGGCTCGCCCTTGAAACCGTGAAGCAGTTTGGCGGTATCGACATCGTCGTCAACAACGCCGGCGCCACGCAACGCGGTGATTTTCTCTCGCTGACGGACGAGCAATTCATCGACGGTTTTGCGCTCAAATACTATTGCACTGTCCGGCTGACGCGTGCGGCTTGGCCGCAGCTGAAGGCGCGGCATGGCTCGATCGTCAATGTCATTGGTGCCGGCGGTCGTACTCCCGGCGCGCATTTCGCCATTGGCGGCTCGGTCAACGCCGCCTGTCTCTCGTTCACAAAGGCCATTGCGGAACTGGGTATCACCGACGGCGTGCAGGTCAATGCCGTCAATCCCGGCCCGGTCAGGACCGATCGCCAGATCGTCGGGCTCGAGTCCGCGGCAAAAAAGGAAGGCATTACGCTCGACGAAGTGATCGCGCGCATGGTCAAAGCGCAGAAGATTTCGCGCATGGGCGAGCCCGAGGACATCGCCGGGCTGGTTGCCTTCATCGTCTCGAAGCGTGGCTCGCTGTTCCAAGGCGCGCTGATCGACATGGAAGGCGGTTCGACCAAGACAATCTAAAGGGTGAATCGCAAGAACAGGATCCGCGCCTTGCCGTAGCGCCTGGTGTCGAGCAAAGCGAAGCCGTCCGGCGGATCGAAATTCGTCCTGCCGGCCACTTCGAGGGAGACGATCGCATCGTCCGCAATCCAACCCTGCGCTCCGAGCGCTTCGAGTGCCGTCTCCGCGACCGCCTCGGTATAGGGCGGGTCCATGAAAACGAGATCGCAGGGCAAGGCCGCGCGCGGCGGATGCAAAGCGTCGACGGCCAGCACGCTGGCGCGCGCTTGCTCGCCCAGCGCTTTCACATTATCGGCCAGTAGCTTCCGGATATCGCGGTCCCGTTCCATAAAGCTGGCCCGCGCGGCACCCCGTGACAGTGCCTCGAGACCCAAGGCACCGGTACCGGCAAAGGCGTCGAGCACGTGCGCCCCTTCGATCCGCGTGCGCCCGGCAAAGCGGGCATGCATGAGAATGTCGAATAGCGCCTCGCGTGCCCGTGAAGCGGTCGGCCGCACCATTTGGCCCGACGGTGCCGCGATGTTGCGGCCCTTATGCCGACCGGCGATGATGCGCAAGGGGTGGCACCAAATCGCGGCCCAGCACGGCACGCATGATGCCGCGCGGCACTTCGGCAATGGCGCCGCGGGGCAGCTCGGCGAGCTGGAACGGGCCATAGGCAACACGGATGAGCCGTGTCACGTCGAGACCGAGCGCCACCATCACCTTGCGGATCTCACGGTTGCGGCCTTCACGCAGACTGGTCGTCAACCAGGCATTGGCGCCTTGCACGCGATCCAAGGTCGCGGTAATCGCCCCGTATTCGACGCCATCAACGCGCAATCCCCGATCCAACCGGGTTAGTTGCTCTTGCGTTACCGCGCCGTGAACCCGCACCCGGTATCGCCTGATCCAGCCGCGGGACGGCAATTCCAGTTCGCGCTCGAGCCCGCCATCATTGGTCAGCAGCAGCAGCCCTTCGGAATTGAGATCGAGCCGGCCTACCGAGACAAGACGTGGCAGCCCCGCCGGCAATCTGTCAAAAACCGTTGCCCGGCCCTGCGGGTCCCTGTGTGTCGTCACCAGTCCCGCGGGCTTGTGAAAGCGGAACAGGCGGGTTGGCCCGCGCATTGGCAGCGGCTTGCCGTCGACTTCGATCCAGCTCGCGTCATCGACGTTGCGCACCGGGTTGGTCAGCACCGCGCCGTCAACCGCGACCCGCCCGTTGGCGATCCAACGTTCGGCTTCGCGGCGCGAGCACAAGCCCGCCCGGGCGAGCGCCTTGGCAATCCGCTCGCTCATTTTTTTGCCGCAGCGGCGACAAGAGCGTCGAAAATACGCGTGTCACCAGGCGACAGCGCATATTCCGGATGCCATTCAACGCCGAGAACGAACCGTCGCCTAGGATCCTCGATGCCTTCAACGATGCCATCAGGCGCACGGGCGTCGACCAGTAAGCCGGGCCCAACCTCTTTCACCGCCTGATGGTGGGCGCTGTTGACCGGCATCTCATCCATGCGCGTCACTCTGTGGAGCAGGGTCCCCGGCTCGACCTTGATCGTGTGGCCCGGTTCGGTTCGCGGGTTGGGCTGCTCGTGTTGGAGCGCGCCGGGCCAATCGTCGGGGATATGCTGCAACAGTGTGCCACCGAGTGCCACGTTCAGGAGCTGCATACCGCCGCAGATGCCGAGCACGGCCCGGTCGGCGGCAACGGCGGCGCGTGTCAACGCCAACTCGAATTCCGTGCGGCGTCTTTTGGTGGTGACTGCGGCATGCGTGGTTGCCGCACCAAAGAGGGCGGGATCGACGTCGAACGCCCCCCCGGTGACGATCAGACCGTCGAGCACAGCGAGGTATTGCGCGGCGCGGTCCGGCTCATGGGGCAACAGGATCGGGAGGCCACCCGCCGCCGCGACCGCGTCGCAATAGTTCTGGCGGATCGCGTACCAGGGATGGGTCTTCGAGTACTTGCCCGGCGGTTCGGAATCGAGGGTCAGGCCGATGAGCGGAGCGGTCATGTTGGTGATTCTAGTGGATTTGCTTCTGCCGATTCCAGTCGCTACCTTATGTCAAATCTTTATGCATCAGGAGCCCAGACGATGTCCGCGATCGACCCGGAAAAACTGAAATCCTACGCACGGCCGGAAGGTACGCCGTTCCGCATCCAGAAAATCGGTCATGTCGTGCTCAATGTCACCGATATGGAACGTTCCGTGAAGTTCTACACCGAAGTTCTGGGCATGAGGGTATCCGATGTCTACAAAGAAGACATGATGCCGGGTGGCATGGTGTTCATGCGCTTCAACTCGGACCATCATGGCATTGCGCTCGTCGGTGGCATGCCTCACGAATCGAACAGCGTCGAGCTCAATCATTTCGCCTTTGAGGTTGGAACGTTGGACGAGGTGCTGCGCGCAGCCCAGCATCTTCACAGGCACAATGTCCGCGTCGATTTCGAGGGCCGCCGTCGCGCCGGGGTGCAGATCGCGGTCGAGTTCCGCGATCCCGACGGCCATCGGCTCGAAATCTATTGGGGCCTCGATCAGGTCGGCAGCGAAGGGCATATTCGGCCCGGCCATGAATGGAAATGGGCGCACAGCCTCTACGACGCGGTGGTGGATCCGGTGCGCGGGCAGGACACGACGCTGGCTGATCCCGAGCTGTTGAAAGAATTCAAGTCGGCGCTGGCCGGCGCCAAATAGGAAAGCCCATGTCGTCGCGCATGTTTTTCCGGGGCGGCGATATGGCGATCTGCGGCCGCGCGACATTCCGGTCGAGCAGCCGAGCGGTGAACTGACCATGCGGCTCGAATTGAAGACCCGTGAGATCGGTGGCGCCTGGCGGTTGCGCACCGCGAGTCGCTTGCTCGCCGGCGCCTGCTCGGCTCACGCTCAGTCGCGACCAGGTAAGGTCTGCCCATGACAAAGGCAAAAATCTCGCTATCCGCGACCCTGCTCGGTTTCGGCGAAGCCGGCTCAATCCTTTCGGCAGGGCTTGTCAAGGCCGGCGCGCAAAGCGTTGCCACTTATGACCTCAAGTTCAACGAGGCCGAAGGACCGGCGATGATGGCGGGCGCCGAGGCCGCGGGCGTCCATCCGGCTCTGTCGCCGGCGGAAGCGGCCGCCGGGTCGGACATCATCATCGCAGCGGTGACCGCGAGTTCCTCTGTCGACGCCGCGCGCACCGCGGCGCGCTATATCAAACCCAATCAATTCTATTTTGACCTCAACTCGGTCTCGCCTGGCAGGAAGCGCGAAGCGGCGAGATTAATCGACGACGCCGGTGGCAAGTTCGTCGATGTGGCGGTGATGGCACCGGTGCCGCCTTACGGCGTCAAGGTGCCGATGGCCGTCGGCGGCAGATGGGGCAAGGCAGTGGCCGAGCGTCTCGTGCCGTTCGGATTCCGCATTGACGTGTTTGAGCGCGAGGTCGGCTACGTCTCGGCGATGAAAATGTGCCGCAGCGTCATGATCAAGGGCATCGAATCGCTGGTAATCGAGGCGATGACGGCAGCTCATGCCTACGACGTGGTCGACCAGGTTATCCCGTCGCTTGATGAATATTTCAAAGGCAAGGATTGGCGATCGCAGGCTGAGTATATGTTCGGCCGCGTCGTCGAACACGGTGTGCGCCGCGCCGCCGAGATGCGCGAGGCGGCCAAGACCGTTGCCGAAATCGGCCTTGAGCCGCTGATGACGGCCGCGACCGCGGAACGCCAACAATGGGTCGCCGACCACATCCCGCGCGACAAATTCAAAGGGCGCGAAACGAAGCTCGACGACTACGCCGCCGCGATCCAGGCCGCGCTCGACGGTAAATAGTCAGCCGCGGGACTGCCAGCGGTTCAGGTAATAGAGGAATTCGCCAACGATGCCGCGGCGGAAGATCAGGATGATCAAGACGAAGATCACGCCGATCACCACTGGCACGGGGACGCCAATGCCTGCGAGATACTCGTCCATCGACACCGTGATGACGGCGCCGACTACCGGTCCCATCAGCGTGCCGAGCCCGCCCAGCAGCACCATCAGCACCACCGCCGCCGAGGTGGTGAAATCGACATCGGTGAGAGTGGCGAGGCCTAGCGCCACCGCCTTGAGTGAACCGGCGACACCGGCGAGCGCAGCCGACAAGACGAAATTGATCAGTTTGTAGCGGTCAACGGGGAAGCCAAGCGAGATCATGCGCGGCTGATTATCCTTGATGGCGCGCAGCACCTGCCCGAACGGAGACTTCCATACCCGGCGCACCAGGACGTAACCAAGAAAGAAGATCCCGGCGGTGACATAGTACATTGCCATGTTGTCACGCAGATCGACGACGCCGAGAAGCCAACCGCGCGGCACCGCCTGGATGCCGTCTTCGCTGTGGGTGAAGGGGAGACGCAGGGCCAAGAAATAGATCGCCTGGGCCAGCGCCAAGGTCACCATGGCGAAGATCAGACCGCTGCGGCGGATCGCGATCGCGCCTGCAATCAAGCCCAGGAAGGTCGCCGTCAACGTGCCCGCGAGAATCGCGAGCTCGAACGGAAAGCCGAACTCCTTGGCGGTTTCCGCGGCAATGTAGGCGCCGCCGCCGAAAAAAGCAGCGTGGCCGAAGGACAACAGTCCGCCGCCGCCGATCAGCAGATTGAAAGCGCAAGCGAACAGGGCCATGCACAAAAGTTCCATCAGGAACACGGGATAGATCACGAACGGAGCGCCGATCAGAATCACGACGCCGATCGCCATCGCTACCCACTCAAGGCTGCGGCCTTTGCTCTCGCTGGCGGAGATGC
The DNA here is from genome assembly GCA_030041335.1 of Alphaproteobacteria bacterium. GTDB lineage: Bacteria > Pseudomonadota > Alphaproteobacteria > ATCC43930 > CGMCC-115725 > JAATGI01. Next base: position 13,910 of record JASHOB010000074.1, read on the forward strand.
CGCTGATTTCGAGAGCCATATCAGCGCTCCCGTCCGAACAGGCCTTGCGGCTTGGTCATCAGGACCACGATCATGATGGCGAAGATCACCATGTTCGAGGCTTCGGGATAAAACACCTTGGAGAAACCTTCGAGCACGCCCAACATCAGCCCGGTGACGATCGAGCCGAGGATGGAGCCGAATCCACCGATCACCACCACCGCGAACACGGTAATGAGGATATTGCCACCCATCAGCGGATTCACTTGATAGATGGGCGCTGCCAAGACGCCGGCAACACCGGCGAGCGCCACGCCACCGCCGAACGCCAGCGTTACCAGCAGCGGCACATTAATGCCGAAGGCGCGAACCAACGTTGGGTTCTCGGTTGCGGCGCGCAAATAGGCGCCAAGGCGCGTCCGCTCGATCGCGAACCAGGTGCCGAAACAGAGGATGAGCGAGGCAACCACCACCCAAGCGCGGTAGTTTGGCAAGAACATGAAGCCGAGATTGTGTCCGCCGGAGAGCGCTTCGGGATAATCGTAAGGCTGACCCGACGTGCCGTACCAATAGACGAACAGACCCTGGATGATCTGAAACAGACCGAGGGTTAAGAGCAGCCCGTAGAGATGATCAAGATTGTAGACGCGCTTGATGATGGTACGCTCGAGCAACATGCCGAAGGCAGCGACCCCGATCGGCGCCAGCAGCAGCGATGGCCAATAGCCGATCCCGAGATATTGCCCCAGCATCCACGCGAAAAATGCACCGAGCATGTAGAAGGCGCCCTGCGCCGCGTTGACGATGCCGAGCAGGCCAAAGACAATCGCGAGGCCGAGCGACAGCATCGCATAGAACGAACCGTTGATCAGGCCGAGAAGCAATTGTCCGAATAATGCCATGGCCGACATGGCCGATGTCTCCTTCTAAACCCCGAGATATTCCTCGAGCCTTTCCATTTTTCCCGCGATCTCGGATTTGGAGATCATGTCGACGATCTTACCGCTTTCCATCACATAGTGCCGGTCCGCGGCATTTGCGGCAAAGCGGAAATTCTGCTCCACCAGCAGCACCGTCAGCCCTTTGTGTTTTATCGTCTCGAGCACCGCGCCGATCTGCTGCACGATCACCGGCGCCAGACCCTCGGTCGGCTCGTCGAGCAGCAAAAAGCGCGCGCCGGTGCGCAGGATCCGGGCGATCGCCAACATCTGCTGCTCGCCGCCGGACAGCTTGCTGCCTTGGCTGCGGGCGCGATCCAGCAGGTTCGGGAAAAGCCGGTAGATCTCGTCGAGCGTCATACCGTCCGGCGCCAAGGTCGGCGGCAACATCAGATTCTCGGTCACAGTCAGGCTGGCGAAAATCCCCCGCTCTTCCGGCACATAGCCGACGCCCAAGCGCGCCACGCGCTCGGGCGCCAGGCGGATCGTCTCGGTACCCATCACCTTCACCGAGCCCTCGCGCCGCCGCAAAATGCCCATGATCGCGCGAAGCGTTGTGGTCTTGCCGACGCCATTGCGGCCGATCAGCGTGACGACCTCGCCCCAGCCGACGTTGAGGTCGACGCCGTGCAGCACGTGGGATTCGCCGTACCAGCCCTGTAAGCCGGCAATCTCGAGCACCGCCGTCTCAGGCATGAACCGTTCCCATATAAGCCTCGACCACGGCCGGATTCTTCGACACCTCGGCGTAACTGCCGTCCGCCAGGATTTCGCCACGCTGCATGACGGTGATGCGATGGGACAGGTCGGCGACGACGCTGAGATTGTGTTCGACCATGAGCACGGTTCGATTGCGTGCCACGCGGCGAATCAGATCCACGATCCGACCGATGTCCTCGTGCGCCATGCCCGAAGTGGGCTCGTCGAGCAACAAAAGCTCCGGCTCGAGCGCCAGTGTGGTCGCAAGTTCAAGCGCGCGCTTGCGGCCGTAGGGTAGTTCCGCAGCAACCAGGTCAGCCTGTCCTTCGAGTCCGACATCGGCCAGGATCCCGCGCGCGCGTTCGTTCATTTCATTGAGCACCGCGTCCGAACGCCAGAAGAAGAAACTGTCGGCGCGAAAGCGCTGCAAGGCGACACGGACATTTTCCAGCACGGTCAAATGCGGAAACACGGCAGAAATCTGAAACGAGCGGACGACGCCCAGTCGAGCCACCTCGTGCGCGCGAACATTGGTGATGTCCTGGTCCTTATAGAAAATGTGGCCGCTGGTCGCCGGTAGAAACCGCGTCAGCAAATTGAAGAACGTTGTCTTGCCGGCGCCATTAGGACCGATCAGCGCATGAATGGTGCCGCGCTTGACGTCGAGGCTGACATTCTGGACCGCGATGAAGCCGGCAAATGACTTGGTCAGCGCCTCGGTGCGCAGGAGAGGACCGGCGTCGTTCATGCGTCGAGCCGGGTGGCCGCCGCGAAACCCGAAATGATGCCGATCACTACGCCTCCCCGTCACAAAACGACTACGCCAGTGCGATGATATCGGCCGCACTTGCATGACTCAGGTCATTTTCTATGACCTTATTGGGCCCACCCGGTGGCGTCAAGGAAGCATCGGGCGCGCCAAAACGCGGCGGATCGCGAATTTCAGCGCGCCGGCGCCGCCCGTTGCCAAGCTGCGGTCGCGATTGCGGGGCGTCTCACTCCGCGCGACAAATGAATTCATTCGCGTTGCCGGTTTGCGAGTTCGGCAGCCAAGCGGTCGTACCATGCCGTCTGTTGCGCCGGGGTGAAATGGGCGTTGGCGGGGCTTGGATTGGGCGCGACAAAGAGAAGGGACGAGCCGATGGCTCGCGGTTGCGGACCGAGCGCAAAGGCCTTGACGTCGGTCCCGAGGTGCGGTGCCACGGCGCGATAGATCGTGACGCCGTGAAAGCAGACGGCGCGCGGGCGAAAATGTTCGAGCTTGTCGATCAGCACCGCGACGCCACTGACCAGCTCGTGCGCGGTCAGATCGCGGGCCTTCGCCGTCGGGCGCTTCACCAGATCGGTGAAGCCGAAGCCGAAGTCGGGCAACGCGCTGTCATGGCATGGCTCCAGGCATTTGACCCCTAACCCGCACCGCGCCTTCTCGCTCAACGGCGAGCGGGAAAAGCACGGCCAGAACCGGTTGGCGCGCCGCGCGAAATAATGACCCTGCGCCACCGAATAGAGTGAGGGATTGATGCCGACAAAGACCACGGTCAACGCGTGGCGCAGCAGATCGGGCAACGTGGCGGGGGCGCCGTCCATCAATCGGTGCGGAACAGATTGTCCCTAAGCCGATCCTGCAATGCCGCAATGTCGATCTGGTGCACGCTGCCGGACCCGGCCAGATCGAGGGCATTGACCGCCGCCTTGCCCATCGCCATGCACGGACCCATCACGCGAACGCTTGAGAGCGCCGCCGCGTCGCCATCGATGCAGCGCCCGGCTGCAACGAGGTTGTCGGCATCGGCGGCGGTGATGCTGCGCAGCGGCACATAGTGCATATGGTCAGGGTCGAACGGTTCCCAGATATAGCCGGCCTCCCGGCTGTGGAGTTCGATCGGCCAGGTGCAACGTGCAATTGCGTCGGGGAAGCGGGTGCCGTGGCGGACCTCGTCCACGGCGAGCTGGTGGGCACCGACGATCCACCGCGTCTGACGGATGCCGGGCTGGCCGAATGCGCGGATCCGCGACCGACCGAAGCATCGGGGATATTCGGCCCTCAGGAAGGCGACGACTTTGTCGACCTGTGCCTTGCCCTCGAGCTGGATCTTGGACATACGGAGCGGATCGAGCGGCGTCTCGATATGCGTCATGTTAACGAGTGCTATGCCGCGGCCGGGTGCAACAAAGGCAAAGCCGTCGCGACGTGGAAAGCCATACTGCTCGTGCTTGGCGGCGACGCGTTCGGCAAACTCCTCGCGCGTCGGCGCGTGCTCAACGTCGATATTTTCGAGCACCACCATTTGCGTGCCGTAGATCGGACCTTCCGCGGCCTCGCGGCACGGCAGTCCCGCCTGCCAGGCGAGGGCGGCATCGCCGGTGGCGTCGACAAAACCGTTCGCCTCGATGCGGACTTCGCCGTAGCGCGTCGTTAATTCCAGCGCGACCACGCGCCGGCCCTCCATCACCACATTGCGCACGATGGCACCGACCAGAACCGTCATGCCTGACGCGCGGATCTCCTCTTCGATCCAGCGCGACAGCGCAACCTCGTCATACATGACGACGGTGGTGAGGCCCTGACGCCAATGCAGCGCGCCCGCACGATCGAGTTCCTTGAACATCTTGTCGGCGATGCCATGGGTGACCTGGTAGGGTTTGCGCTGCTCGTCGCCGTTGGAGAAAAAGCCGCAAAACGTGCCGACGATCGAATTGACGGCCTGGCCCCCGAGGCTGGGCAGGCCATCGATCAGCGCCACTTTGCGTCCCAACGCCGCCGCCTCAAGCGCGGCCGAAGTACCGGCGGCGCCCGAGCCGACGACGCAGATATCGACCGATAGATTTTGCGCGGTGCTGGCTTTGCCCTTGCGCACGATCTTGGTTTCGGTGCGAAGCAGCTTCGGATCGATCGACATGAAGGTGGTCTCCCGGCTTGCCTTATTGTTGAGCAAATTCGATGGCCCGGCGCAATGCGTTTGCGCGCGGACGCGATATGCTATCCTCGTCGCCGAGGGACCTTTTAGGCAAGATCAGCAAGCTTTCAAGGATTCGCGTCGCCGACGTCGCCAATGCCATGCCGGATCGCCTCGCTAATGTCATGAAACACAATCCCCTGCGCCGGGCGTGGACGCCCGAGGCATGAGCGAAGCCGCGCAACAATTGGTGGAACCGACAGCACTAGCGATCGGTCTAGCCGCCGCGATCGTCGCCGCAACCGGCGACGAGCCCCGCGTTCTCGTGGTGCGCACGCGCCACGGCATCGACGCCCTCCCCTCGGGACCGCTCGAAGCGCGGCACCCTACCCTCGAAGCGGGCCTGCGCAACTGGGTCGAGCGCCAGACGCATCAGGCCCTTGGCTATGTCGAGCAGCTCTATACGTTCGGTGATCGCGACCGCCGCGAGACCGACGGCGAAGGTGCGGGCGGCGCGCTCTCGGTGGCCTATCTTGCATTGGTACGCGAGGCGCGCCCGGCCGGTGCCGCCGACGCCTCTTGGCAAAGCTGGTATCGCTATTTTCCCTGGGAGGATTGGCGCGCAGGCCGTCCTTCTGCGATCGCGGCGATCGAGCCGCCGCTCTGGGAATGGGCGGCGCAGGGCGGCAAGCTTGGTGAAGAGCGGCTGCGCCTCAATTTCGGTCTGGGCGGCGCGCGCTGGAACGAAGAGCGGGTGCTCGAGCGCTACGAGCTGTTGTACGAAGCCGGGCTGGTGCCGGAGCGGGTGCGCGACGGGAAGCAAGGGGCACCGCTGCCCGAGGCTGCCCGAGGCGTGGCCATGGCCGTTGATCACCGCCGGATGCTGGCCACCGCGATCGGGCGCTTGCGCGGGAAGATCAAATATCGCCCGGTGGTCTTTGAGCTGATGCCGCCAAGTTTCACGCTTTCGGAATTGCAGCAGATCGTTGAGGCCTTGTCGGGCGTTCGGCTCCACAAGCAGAATTTCCGCCGCCTGGTGGAGCAGCAAGGGTTGGTCGAGGAGACCGGCGAGACGCGCGCCGAAACCGGCGGGCGCCCGGCCCGGCTCATGCGTTACCGCCCCGAAGTGCTGGTCGAGCGTCTCGCGCCGGGCGTGCGCCTGCCGGCGCTGCGGCGCACATGAGCCGCGCTCGCGCGGCGACAAACCGGCCGGGCTCGATGGTTCCTCGTTTTTGCAGTTCTGTCATGAATGTTTCCTGCTTGACCGCTCCGCGGGCGACGCCCTAGCTTATACTCAATCTTAGCAAAAGTTGCGCCGGATGATTATCCGGTTTTACTTGTCACATAAAATGCTCAAAATGAGTATATGGGGTGAGGAGGAGGCCGAATGTCACTCGAAGATGTGATCCCGACCGCCATGCCTTTAGCGGCGCTTTATCGGCGCGTCCGTGATTATGTGCCGGCGGTTGAGTGGCCGGTTCACGCCGGCGACATCGAGGCGATCTTGCGCCTCAAGGCCGAGCGCAATGCCGTCGTCCTGGCCCACAATTACCAGACGCCGGAAATCTTCCACACCGTTGCCGACATCGTTGGCGACAGCCTCGCCCTGGCGCGCGAGGCCGTCAGCACCGCCGCCGATGTGATCCTCCTCGCCGGCGTTCATTTTATGGCCGAGACCGCAAAGCTCCTTAATCCGGATAAGGTCGTGTTGATCGCCGACACGCGCGCCGGCTGCTCGCTGGCAGAGTCGATCACCGGCGCCGATGTGCGCTTGCTGCGCGAGCGCTACCCGGGAGTCCCCGTTGTCACGTACGTCAACAGTTCGGCCGAAGTGAAAGCCGAATCCGACATCTGCTGCACCTCCGCCAACGCCCAGAAGGTGGTCGAATCGCTGGGCGTCCCGAAAGTCATCATGCTGCCCGACGAATATCTGGCGCAGAACGTTGCCAAGCGGACCGCAGTCGAAATTATCGCCTGGAAGGGACACTGCGAAGTCCATGAAAGATTCACGCCCAATGACATCGCGGAGCTGCGCAATTCCTATCCTGGCGTCACCGTTCTCGCGCATCCCGAATGCCCGCCCGCCGTCGTGGCGGTGGCCGATTTCACCGGCTCGACCGCCGGCATGATTGATTACGTCGGCAAGAACAAGCCGGCGCGTGTCGCGTTGATTACGGAATGTTCGATGAGCGACAATGTCGCGATTGCGCACCCGGAGCTCGAATTTGTGCGGCCCTGCAATCTCTGCCCGCATATGAAACGCACGACGCTGCCGAAGATCCGGCGCGCCCTCGAAACCATGACACATGAAGTGACCGTGCCGGCACCCTTGGCCGCGCGCGCGAGAGCCGCGGTCGAGCGGATGCTGGCGCTAACCTAAATGCGCGGGCAAATTCTCGACCGAACGGCGCGCCGCTCCCTCGCGCTCGCGCAGGGAAGATGGCGAGGCGAAACGTTCCGGTTCAGGGCGGCGGCGGCCGGAGGTGAGAAATGACCGACCGCACCGTGATCATCGGCGGCGGCATCGCCGGTCTGGCGACCGCGATCCGTTTGGCGCCCTTGCCGGTCACCCTGCTCGCCGGCGCGCCCCTATCGACCGGGGCTGCAACGGTATGGGCCCAAGGCGGCGTTGCCGCGGCAATCGGCGGCGACGACCAGCCGGCCTTTCACGCCCGCGACACGCTCGACGCTGGCGCCGGCATCGGCGATCGCCTTATCGCTCAATCCGTCGCGGCGGAGGCGCCGGGCGCTATTGCCTGGCTCGAACGTCTTGGTACCGCTTTTGACCGTGACGCCGCGGGCAGGCTCGTGCTCGGCCTTGAAGCGGCCCATTGCCGTCGTCGCATCGTCCATGCCGGCGGCGATGGCACGGGCCGTGCCATCTTGGCGGCGCTGATCACTGCCGCGCGCGCCACATCCTCTATTACCCTCTTCGAGGATGCCCGCGCCCAATCCCTGATCCGCGACCGCAATGGCAACATCGCGGGAATAATGATGCGGCAGGGCGGCACGGTCGATTATGTCGCAGCGCGCGCCGTGGTCTTGGCGACCGGCGGCATCGGCGGTCTTTACGTGCATACGACCAATCCTTTGGGCGCGATCGGTTCGGGTTTGAAGATGGCGGCCTGCGCCGGCGCCGTGATGCGTGACATGGAATTCGTGCAGTTCCATCCCACCGCCGTCGATCTTGGCCGCGATCCCATGCCGCTCGCCACCGAGGCGATGCGTGGCGAGGGCGCGGAGTTGATTAATGACCGGGGCGCGCGGTTCATGACCGATATACCGGGCGCCGAATTGGCGCCACGCGATGTCGTCGCGCGTGCTATCTGGCGGGAATTGGCGCTCGGCCGGCGCGTCTATCTCGACGCCCGCGCCATCGCGAACTTTGCCACCCGGTTCCCCTCGGTGACGGCGTTGTGTCGCGCGCTCGGCCTCGATCCGGCGACGGCGCCGATACCGGTGCGACCGGCAGCCCATTACCATATGGGCGGCGTCAAGGTCGACCGGCGTGGTCGCAGCAGCATCGCGGGATTGTGGGCCTGCGGCGAAGTCGCCGCCACGGGCCTGCACGGGGCGAACCGGCTCGCCAGCAATTCGCTTCTCGAAGCACTCGTCTTTGCGAAATGGATTGCGCTCGACATTGGTCAACTTGCCGCCGGCAAGCCGGGGGGCCCCGTCATGCTGCCCAATCCGGTCATCGAACGCTCGCAGAATCCGGCAATCCGTGCCCAAATGGAGCAGAATCTGGGCGTTGCCCGTGACGCTCGCGGCATCGCCGAGGCCATCGCCACCTTCGCTGGCGATGAAGCGGCGACGGTCGGTCTGCTGATCGCGGCTTCGGCGTGGCACCGGCGCGAAAGCCGCGGTGGTCATTTCCGCAGCGATTATCCGACCGCAAAACCCGAATTTGCGAGTTCGCGCGACGTCACGCTTGACCAAGCCCGCGCTCTCGCAACCGAACTCGGGGCCGATGCGCCCATGGCGCGTCGCCAATGATCGAGCCACTGCCGGCAATTCTCGTCGAGCCGATCGTGCGCGCCGCGCTGACTGAAGATCTCGGCCGCGCCGGCGACATCACCACCGATGCGGTGATTCCCGCGACCGCAGCGTTCGACGGCGTCATCGCGGCGCGTCAGCCGGGCACGATCGCCGGGATCGAGGCGGCGCGCTTGGCCTTTTTCCTGCTCGATCCGACTATCAGCTTAGGCATCGAAAAACCGGACGGCACGGCGGTTGCAGCCGGCGACGTCGTAGCGCGGGTCAAGGGTCCCGCGCGCGCCATCCTCTCGGCGGAGCGGACCGCGCTCAATTTTCTCTGCCGCCTATCCGGCACCGCCACCGCAACCGCGCGTCTCGTCGAAGCGGCGAAGCCGCACCGGGCGCGCATCGTCTGCACACGCAAAACGACGCCCGGTCTGCGGCCGCTCGAAAAACATGCGGTGCGCGCCGGCGGCGGCGTCAATCACCGTTTCGGGCTCGACGATGCGGTGCTGATCAAAGACAATCACGTCGCGGTCGCAGGCGGCATCCGCGCTGCCGTCGAGCGCGCCCGCGCCGCCATCGGTCATCTCGTTAAGATCGAAGTCGAGGTCGACACCCTGCAGCAATTGGAGGAAGTGCTGACACTGCCCGTCGATGTCGTGCTGCTCGACAATATGGCGCCGGAGATGCTCGCTTGCGCCGTCACCATGGTCGCGGGCCGGTTGCTGACCGAGGCCTCCGGCCGGGTGAACGAAAACACGGTGCGGGAGATCGCCGCGACCGGGGTCGATTACATTTCCTCTGGCTGGATAACACACAGCGCCCCGATCCTTGACTTGGGGCTCGACGTCTGAGGTCACTCGGTCAGCGTCTCTTCGCTGTCATAGTTCGGAGCTTCAACCGTGACCACCACCGGCTCGCCGGTCGCGGTGCGCCGGCCGCGATTGGCGCGCGTCACCGCATCTTCCAACTCCTGAAGCGTGCACAGGCCGAGGGCTACCGGATGACGCGGCTTGATGCCGGCAGCGTTCCAATGCGTCCGGTCGCGCACAGCCTGGATGGTCGGCTTTGTGGTGCCGATCAGTTTTGAGATCTGGCCGTCGCTTAGCTCCGGATGGCTCTTGAGAAGCCAGGCAATCGCGTCAGGCTTGTCCTGGCGCTTGGCGATCGGCGTGTAGCGCGGACCCTTGTGCTTGACAATGGCTTCCGGATGGGCGCTCTGCAGCAATTTGAGCCGCGCCGACGGATCCGCCTGGCAGCGTTCAATATCCTCCAACGCCACCTGGCCATTGGCGACCGGATCGATGCCGATCATTTGAACGGCGACCTCGCCATCGGCGATCGCTTGCACTTCAAGCGGATGTAAGCCGCAAAATTCGCCAATCTGTTCGAATGTCAGACCGGTATTCTCCACCAACCATACCGCCGTCGCCTTGGGCATCAAAGGCTGCATCGTCATTCCTTCCTGGACCATCGCCCGTTTTTCGCTACGCAAAAGGGCCAGAAACCGACCCGAATAATCCGGCGAATCTGTACGGGACAGAGGCTATATAGGGGTGAAGTCGGCTACGGGAAGTCCCGTCCCGGCACCCGTGACCCGATCGAGCATGTCCTCCACAGCAGCCGCTTGGCCTTGCCGGGAGGGGGATCTTCACCACAAAAGTGCCGGAGTTCAATCCCGCGTTTGCCGCCCGCCCAGGGGACAATTTCCGCCGCCCGCCCAGGCCGCGGGTAGCAACGCCCCCGTCGCGAAGCGTCCCGATCCCGGTGCCGCGGCGCGCCAGGCGAGAGGCGGAGCGCATCAGATTTTCAGTACGATCTTGCCAATGTGCGTCGAACTTTCCATCAGCCGATGGGCCGCGGCAGCGTCGGCGAGCGGAAATATTTTGTCGATCACCGGTTTGACCTTGCCGGCAGCCAGCAACGGCCACACATGACTTCGCAAGCCGTCCGCGATGGCACCCTTTTCGGCGACCGGTCGGGGCCGAAGGGCCGAGCCGGTGATCGTGAGGCGACGCCGCAGCACCGCGCCGAAATCGATCTCCGCTTTGGCGCCGTGCAGGAAGGCAATAAGCACCAACCGACCGTCGGTCGCCAGGACATCGAGATTCCTGGGAAGATAATCACCCGCCACCATGTCCAGCACGACATCGACACCCCGGCCGCCGGTGGCGGCCTTCACGACCGCAACAAAATCTTCGCCTTTGTAGTCGATGGCTCGGCTTGCCCCCAGCCGCTCACAAACTTGGCATTTCGCGTCGCTGCCGGCGGTCACGAAGATCTGCCGGGCGCCGAATTCTCGTGCCAATTGGATCGCGCAGGTACCGATGCCACTCGACCCGCCATGGATGAGGACGCTTTCGCCGCGTGCTAGCGCGCCCCGCTCGAACAAATTGTGCCAAACCGTGAAGAAGGTTTCGGGCAAGGCAGCCGCCTCGGCCATCGAGAACCCGTGGGGGACCGGCAGACATTGCGGCTCTGGCGCTACACAATATTGCGCATAGCCACCGCCGGCGACCAGCGCCGTCACGTTGGCCCCGCGCTCTAGCTTTGTGTCCCCGCCCGCGGCCACGACGCTGCCCGCGACCTCGAGACCGGGAATATCAGAGGCGCCCGCCGGGGGCGGATAATGGCCCAGTCGCTGCATGATATCGGGTCGATTGACCCCGGCGGCAGCGACCTCGATCAAGACCTCGCCGCGGCCTGGCTTGGGCACGGGCCGTTGGACCGGCTTAAGCACGTCGGCCGCGCCGGGCTTGGCGATTTCAATTGCCGTCATGGTCTCGGGGAGCGCCATGTCGATGCCTCGGATATTGCTTCGTCGATTGCACCTCTAGCCCGATCGCGCCACACTGGCAACCGGAGACGAGCGATGGAAGAGGACGATTTACCGACCCGCCCGAAGGAGCCAGGAAGAAAAAACCTGGCACCGCTGTCGATCGCCGAACTCGAAGCCTATATCGGCGAACTGGAAGAGGAGATTGTGCGCGTTCGCGCCGACATCGCCGCCAAGCGGGCCCAGCGCGGCGGTGCCGAGGCGCTGTTCAAGCACAAATAGCGGCGAAACATTGGTTGAGGCCCGGGAGGGCGGCGGCAATCGCCAACGCCGTCGGCCGGAAAGCGCCAACAACCTCGCTCCGGCCGCATTAGCGCCCGCATTTTCCGTAGCGGTTCTTGGCGAAACCCCCTCAAATCGAAACGATTCGTCGCGAAAAAATCGACCATCAGTTCGCCTTTCGAGCGCTCGGGTTCCCGCCTTGGTTACGACGCGCTGCCCCTTAAGAATCGGTTACAGTTTAGTTGACGCGTTAGAGGCGATGAGCGAGGCTGGCTTCCACAACTACCCGACAATGAGACGAGAAAGCGAGGGGCGGGCCTTGTCAAAATCATGGCGCACGGTCTTGTCTTGGCCGGTTCTTGGAACCGCATGGATTGCCGTTTGTCTCTTCTATCTCTATACGCGGGTCGGCTGGCCCAGGATTGCCGCCATGCCGCCGCCGGAGATCGCCACCATCGTCATCGGCGTGGCGCTGCCGCTGTTGCTCCTCTGGCTGGCGACCAGTTCGCGGCGCCGCACCACGGACATACTTGAGCTGGAGCGCCGCCTGGCGCAAAAGATCGGCGAGATTGGCGCCCAAACCAACCCGCCCGATGCGGAGGCCGGTGATGCACTCCGGCGGCGCGCAGCCGATCTCGCCTCCACCGCCGAAAGTGCGGCGCAGCGATTGGATCGCGCCACGGCGGCACTGGGCGATCAGCTTGCCGGTTCGGTCGATCGGGTCGTCGCGGCGACTCAGCGTGCCGAGGGCACGCGCGATAATCTCGATACGACCGTGGCGGAAATTGGCCGCCTCGCCGAGTCGATCGCGACCCACGCCGCCACCGTCGAGCGGGCGGCTGGGCGTGACCTTGCTGCGGCAGCGGAACGGCTGGCCTCACAGGTCGCGGTTGTCGAGTCGGTGATCGAGCGCGCCTTCGCGGCAAGCGGCGAACGGGTGACAGCGCAGGCCGGCGAGATGGAGGGTCGCCTGGTCGAGACGCTGCAGCGCACGACCGAGCGGTCAGTCGATGAACTCAGTCGTGTCGGCGCTCGCCTCGCCCGTGAAACCGGCGCTGCGGCCGACCGGGTCGCCAGCGAGATTACCAACTTCGAGGGTGTGGTGAGTCGCACTGTCGGGACGGCCAGCGACCGCCTCGGCGAACAATCGGCACAGCTTCAACAGCAGATTCTCGCTACGACCACACAATTCGAAGGCACTTCCGCGCAGATCGATATGATGACGCGGCGTGCCCATGAAATGGTCGCCGGTTCGGCCGAGACTTTGTTGGCGGGCTGGCAGAACGCGGCGGCGCAGGCCGAGACCCTGGCCAACAGATTCCGCGACTACGCCGGCGAGATCAATCGCCACGCCGAGCAGACCTCGCTGCAGGCAGAAGCGCACGGCGCGACACTGTTGCGCCACACCGAGACTTTGCGCGCCGCGGCGGCGGAGGCATTGGCCCGGCTCGAAGAAAGTGGTGCGAATTTCGGCACGCAAAGCGACAGGCTGACCGTGGCGGCCCGCGATGCCGGCACCCGCATCACCGAAGCGAGCGATGCCCTGCAGGGCACTGCCCGCGACCTGCTCGCCTTGAGCGAGCAGTCGGCCACCCGGGTTGACGCGGTCGGCGACAGCCTGCGCCGGCGCGGCAGCGAGTTGTCGGACGTGGTCCAGACCAATATCGGGGCGCTCAATCGCACCGTGGAGACATTCCGCGAGCAAGGTCAAGCGGTGACGGTCTCGGCCGAGCAAACGATCGCGCAAATCGGCGATGCCGTTGCGGGACTGCGCCATCAGGCCGGGGATCTGCAGACCGGGGTCGACCAGCTCGCCACGCACGCGCAGCTCGCGGCCCAAGGTCTCGAGCAGTATCAGGTGCGGCTCAGCGATATCTCGTCCAACGCGGCGCAACAGTTCCACAGCGCCGGCGAAGCGATGCGTCAAGAGATCGGGCGCGCGACGGTCGATGCCGAGCAGGCCACGCAGCGCCTGGCGCAACTCCAGGAGACATTTGTCGCACAATTGAGCCGGCTCGATGCGATCCGCGGCAATATCGCGGCCCAGGCAGCGCAAATGCAATCGCTGCTGCAGCAGCATGGCGATGATCTCGCGTCGACGTCGGAGCGCACGATTGCGCGTTCGGCAGCGGTCGGTGAGACGTTCCGCGATCAAGCGACACAGTTGCGCGAGACGGCGCGCGAGGCAAACGCTCAGGCGGAGGCCTTCGGTGCGACGCTGCAGCATCAGCTGCACGACTTGAACGGCGCGGCCGAGACGCTGTCGGCGCTAACAACCACCATCAAGGATGCCATCCTGTCGGGCACTGCGGAGCTCGGCACGGCGACCGAACGTGCCGCGTACCGGATCGACGATGTCAGCCAAGCCCTGACCCGCCAAGCATTGGCGATTGGCGAGGCCGGTGAACATGCGACGCGGAATATCGAGGCCAACGGCGCGGTGCTGCAGCATCATGCCACCGCTGCCGAAGCGGCTGCCGAACGCGCTGCCCGGCGACTTGGCGAACATGGCGAACAGATCGCTGCCGCCGGCCTCAGGCTCACGGAAATCGGCGATCAGTTCGAACGACGCACCCAGAATCTGGCGCTGGCGACAAACCAAGCGTCGGGCCAGCTGAATGACGTCACTGACCAGTTCGCCGATCGGATTGCTTCGTTCGCGTCGGCCGGCGAAGCGATTTTGGGACGGTTGCATGAGCTCGGCGATTCGGCGCTGCGCCAGGCCGATCTTCTGTCCCAGGGGCTCGAGGCGACCACTCAAACCGGCGAAAAGGCCAGCCAGGCGCTCTTGAGGCAATTGCGCGAACTGGCCACCGCGGCCCAAGAGACGGCGCGCGATCTGGCGGCCATACGTGCGGGGCTAGGCGACCACGTGCTCCATCTCGACGGTGTTGCGCAGCATGCAATGGAGCAAGTCGGCAACTTTGCCCAGGGTGTGCGAAACTACGCCAAAGAAGTGACAGACGCTGGGGACCAGGCGACCGCAAAGGTCGGCAGCGTCGCCCAACTGTTCCAGACGCAGACCCAGGCGCTTGTCGAGGCCGGCGATCGTGCCAGCCTGAAGGCAGAAACCATCGCTGACCTGTTCCACGCCCAGACCCGGGCGCTGACGGAGGCTGGCCAGCAGGCGAATGCCGCCGCCGACCAAATTGCGCAGATGTTCGAGCAGCGCTCGCAGGCGCTGCTACGAGCCGGTAGCCTCGCCGGCGACGAAGCCCGCGCAAATGCCGGTACCATTGCCGAAGTTTTCGAGACGCGGGCTCAGGCCTTGTTGAAGGCTGTCGAGGAGGTGGGTGAGCGGGCGCGGGCCAAAGCCGGCGACGTAGCGGCGCTGTTCGAGGCGCAAACCCAGGCCTTGCTGAAGGCCGCCGATGACGCCGGCGATCAGGCGCGCGCGAAAATCGATAATGTGGCGCGACTTTTTGCAATGCGCACCGAAGCCGTACTCGCTGCAGCCGACAGAGCTGGCGAGCAGGCAGTGGCCAAGGCGGACGAGATCGCGCGGACCTTCGAAGCGCGTACCGAAGCGCTTTTGAAGGCGGCGACCGAGGCCGGTAATCACGCCGGCGCGCGGGCGGATGAGTTGACCCATCTGTTCCACGAACACGCGCACATGCTGGCGCGCGCCGCCGACGAAGCCCGGCAGATCGCCGGCGCCAAAGTCGACGACGTCGCCCGGCTATTCGAGACGCAGGCTCAGGCACTGTTGAAAGCCACCGACGAAGCGGGCGACCGCGCCGGCGCCAAGGTCGATAACATTGCGCGGCTGTTCGCGTCGCGCACGGATGCGCTGTTGCAGGCAGCCGACGAGGTCGGCGATCAGGCAAGCATCAAGGCGAACAATATTGCGCGGCTGTTCGAGGCTCGCACTCAGGCGCTCTTGAAGGCTGCGGACGAGGCAGGCGAACGCGCCACGGCGCGGATCGATGGCATCGCGCGCGACTTCACCGAACGAAGCGAAGCGTTGCTGAAATCGGCGGACGCGATGCGGGCGGAAGCCAGCGACCACGCTGGCACAATCGTCCAATTGTTCGAGGCGCGCACCCAGGCGTTGTTGCGTGCAGCAGACGACGCCGCCAATCAGGCCAACGTCAAGTCGAGTGATTTGTCCAAGTCGTTCGAGATCCAGGCCCAGCAATTGCTCGTCGCCGCCAATGAGGCAAGCGATCGCGCTCGGGCCAAGGTCGATGACATTGCCCAGCTGTTCGCCGCCCGCACCGAGGAGCTGCTCAAAGCCGCCGACAGGGCGGCTGAGGAGGCGACCGCGCGCGCCGCAACCATCGCCCAGCTCTTTGCCGCCCGCACGGAAGCGCTGATCAAGGCGGCGGACAAGGCCAGCGATGACGCAGGCGCCAAGGCGCACACCATCACGGCCGCGTTCGAAACCCGCACCCAGTCGCTCCAGAAACTTGCCGAAGACGTGGTCGCGGAAACAAAAAAACTGAGCGAAGCGACCGCGGCCGAAGCGAAACGATTGCGCGAGGCGGCGATCGTCCATGCCCAGATGTTGCGCGAAGCCACCGAGGCGGAGGCGCAGCGGCTGCGCGAAGCAGCGGCTCAGGATGCACACAAGATGCGAGAGTCCATTGCCGCCGACGCGCAAATGCTGCGTGAAACCGCGGCGCAGGAGGCGCAGAAATTACGCGCCGCAGCCTCGGTGACGCAGCAGGAGACGTTCCTTAAGGCTGCAACCTTGATCATCGAAACACTGAACTCGATCGCCGTCGATCTGCAGCCGGTGCTTGAACCGAACATTTCCGACGCAGTGTGGCGGCGGTTTCATGCCGGCGATCGCGGGGCTTTCACGCGCCAGTTGCTGCAGATGCAAGAGCCGAGCTCGTCATCGATCATCAAGAAGAAGTTCGAGGACGACCCGGCGTTTCGCGAGCATGTGCTTCGCTATCTCAGCCAATTCGACACGCTCTTGGCGCAGGCCAAGGAATGCGATCCTTTGGAAGTGCTCGGCGCCGCCTTTGTCACCGCCGATGTCGGCAAGCTTTACCTTGTGCTATCGCGTGCGGTCGGGCGGGTAAGCCATTGAGAAAGCCAATCCCCTGCCAGAATCAGGCAGGGGATTGTAGCATTGCGATCGAACTGCCGATATCAGGCAGCTTGCTTTTGCTCGACGCTTTCCGGCTGCGGTTGCACGCCCGCGGAGATGGCGATCTTGCGGGGCTTTGCGGCCTCGGGCAGGTCGCGGACCAGGTCAACGCTCAGCATGCCGTTGGCGAGGCCGGCGCCGACGACCTTAATATGGTCGGCGAGCTGAAAGTGCCGCTCGAACGTGCGGCGCGCAATGCCGCGATGAAGATACTTGGCCGGCTCGGCCTCGGTCTTTGACTTGCCGGAGACGGTCAGGTCGTTCTCCTTCACGACCACGTCGAGCTCATCCGGGCCGAAGCCCGCCACCGCCATTGTCAGGCGGTAGGCGTTGTCACCGGTCGCTTCGATATTGTAGGGCGGATAGGACGAACCGGTATCGACGCGCGTGGCCGCGTCCGCGATGCGCATCAGACGGTCAAAACCGATGGTCGAACGGAAAAGAGGGGAGAAATCGAAATCGGACATAACCATATCCTCCAATGAGCAACATGGGTTGAGCCGCGTCCGCGCGTCATCGCCGGACATCGGCAACCAGACCCGCTAGGCAGCGTCCGGCTGACTATTAGATAGGTCGGAAAGCGCCCCGATCAAGGGCGGCACTCGAGATGTGGCCAACACGAGGACGAGGTGCGCGTCCGGGCAGCTGTCGCCTGGCAAGGTGGACGCCCGTTGCCGGGCGTTGGAGGGTAAGCGCCTACTTTTTATTTGTGGCGCCGAAGCCCTGGAACCGTTTGTTGAAGCGCGCCAGCTGGCCGCCGCTGTCGACGAGGCGCTGTTGGCCGCCGGTCCAGGCCGGGTGCGATTTCGAATCGATGTCGAGCCGCAACGTATCCCCGGCCTTCCCATAGGTCGAACGGGTCTTGTAGCTCGTGCCGTCAGTCATCACGATGGTGATCTCGTGATAGTCGGGATGGATGTTCTCTTTCATGGCCTGCTCTGCGCGGAAGCGCGGGTTATAAGGAACCATGGCCGACAAGGCAAGCCCGACCCTGCGATGGGCGGCGATCCCTTGGTTTCACGCAATGGCCAGGGAGAGGCAACCGGGTATTGTGTCGGCGCACCCAAGTACCGCCTTGAGGGTTCGGTGCGCGGTTGGGGTGCATGAGCAAAGGGGCAAGGGCATTGGAGAAAGCCTCGGCACGAACCGTCTTACCCCGAAACTTTTGGTACGTGGCCATGCCGAGTTCGCGGCTCGGTGGGAAACCGGTTGCCTGCTCGCTTCTGGAGCAAGACCTCGTTCTTTTTCGAGACCGAAATTCCCAACCGCACGCGTTGCTCGATCGCTGCGCCCATCGCGGCGTGCGGTTGTCTCTGGGTTCCGTCGTCGACGGCACCCTGCGCTGCCGCTATCACGGATGGCGCTTTGGCGGCGACGGCCGATGCGTCCAAATCCCTTCGCTGCCAAGCGATGCGTCAATCAGGGCCAATGTCGGCGTTCCGGCGTTTCGCTGCCTCGAACAGGATGGTTACGTGTGGGTATGGATCGGTGCGGAGCCGCCGCAACCCGATACCCCGTCGACCATCGCCCACTTTCACCGTTACCGCTGGAAACAGGGGACGATGTTGTTTGCCTGTTCCTTTGTCAGCGCGATCGAGAATAGTCTTGATTGGTGCCACGCGGCGTTTACGCACCCCTGGACGCATCCGCATTGGTTTGCCTCAAAGCTCCATGGAATCCGTGACCAGCCCTATGAATGCCGCGTGACGGAGCACGGCCTCGTGGTCTTCGCCCCGGTCACCAAGGATGCGGCGGCGGCGGTACCGGCCGGGGCACTAAAAATCGATTTCACCTTGCCCGACCGGATCGCCTTCTGTGTCGGCTCCGATGATCCGCTCATCGTTCTTCGCTTCGTTCCAGTCAACCCGGCGGCGTGTCGTCTCGAGTGGCTTGCTCGCCGTACGCTCCCGCTCGGTCCAAGAATTCGTTGGAGCCATCGCACGCCGACCGTCTTCGCGCAGGACCGGAAAGTTCTCGAAAGCGCGCAAGAATGGTATGATCGCGGCGATCCGAATTTCGAACGGAGTGTTGAAGCGGACGCCGCCTCGCTGCTGGTTAGACGAGTTATCGCGCTAGCGGCGGAAGGACGATGGGAGGCATCGCGGCGTCATCTTCACCAGCGCCGCATCGTCAACGTGCGCGCCTAGGGACAGCGCCATCGGGGGTTGCGTGAATCGAAGTTGTGTTGCTGAAACGCTGAGACCAGGAGGCGGCTGCCGGTGACGCTTATCCTGCCGCGCGTACTGCACGAAGACCCGGCGCTTTATGACGGCGAGAGCCTGCAGCGCCGTGATCCAAGCTACATCCGCGATCTCATGCCGTTTCAAGAGGCACTGTTCCGATACTATTTTCGGGTGGAGACGCGCGGCTTCGGCCGCATGCCGAAGGATCGGCCATTTTTGATGGTCGGCAACCACAATGGCGGTCTCGCCGCGCCGGACACCGGAATGACGATGCACGCGATTCTGCTTGCGCGCGGCGTCGACGCGCCGATCTACGCTCTTGTCCATCCGAATATTTTTAAGCAACCCTACCTCAATGTTCATGCCATGAAGGTAGGGGGCATCGCCGCAACCGCGCGAATGGCGCTCAAGGCGATCGACCAGGGCGCCCCGCTTTTCATCTATCCGGGCGCGGGCGACGACGCCTACAAGCCCTTCGAGGCGCGACACAAGATATCATTCTTTGGCAACGACGCCTTCGTCCGCCTGGCGCTGCGGTTTCGGATTCCGATCGTGCCGGTGATTTCCATCGGCGCCCACGAGACGCTGATCGTATTGGATGATGGACGCCAGCGGGCACGCGAATGGGGGTTGTCGGAGTTGGGGGTAGAGCGGCTTCCCTTGACCTACTCCTTCCCCCACGGGTTGGCCCTGGGAGTGAACTTTTCGATCCCGTTCCCGGCGCGGATGGAAATCGAAATGGGCCCGGCAATCGAATTTCCCGACCACGGCCCGAAGAGCATCGGCGATCGCGATCTGGTGAAGTTCTGTTACGACCACGTCGAACGCGCGTCGCAAGCCATCATGGACGGCTTGCTCGCTCGGCGGCGGCGCCGCGAACTTCTGGCCCTAGCCTGAACGTGTCGACGATCAGAGAAAAAGAGCAGGTGAGCCGGCCGGCGCGGTCGACTGATCATTTTTTTAACGTGCTTGGCGACTATCGCGACCGTGTATTGGATCGCATTTGTGCGCTGGTGCCGAAAAACCGCTACCAACGAACGCTCTACGCGCCGATGCTCGAATATCCCCTGCGCGAGGGCAAGGGATTTCGACCCGCCTTGTGTCTCGCCGTATGCCAGGCGTGCGGTGGTCGTCTGGAGGAAGCGCTCGACACAGCGGCGGCGCTCGAGATGTTCCACAATGCCTTCCTGATTCACGACGATATCGAAGACGAGTCCGAGACGCGCCGCGGACATCCGACGCTCCACCAGAAATATGGTGTGGCGATCGCGACGAACGTGGGCGATGGCCTCAATATGCTGGCGAT
Organism: Alphaproteobacteria bacterium; assembly: GCA_030041335.1. Taxonomy (GTDB): domain Bacteria; phylum Pseudomonadota; class Alphaproteobacteria; order ATCC43930; family CGMCC-115725; genus JAATGI01. The sequence continues at coordinate 34,052 of JASHOB010000074.1, forward strand.
GCGGACGTTGCTGGGAAATACCCGGCGGCTCGGATTGCAGAAGGCGCTCGCCTTGATTTTTGAAGTCGAGCGCATGGCGCGAGAATCCACCGAAGGCCAATCGATCGAGCTCGATTGGGTGAAGTACGACCGGCCGGATGTGACGCTGCGCGATTACCTGACCATGATCTACAAAAAGACCTGCTGGTATACCTGCATCTCGCCGATGCGGACGGGCGCGTTGATCGGCAACGCCGGCATCGATTGCCTGGATGCGTTTATTCCCTTTGGGTTTAAGGTTGGCGCCGCATTTCAGATCCAGGACGATATCTTAAACCTCACGGCCGAAGAGGCGCTCTACGGCAAGGAGATCGGCGGCGACCTGGCCGAAGGTAAACGCACGGTGATGTTCGTCCATCTGTTGCGTCACGCCGGAAAAGCCGACTGCACTCGCATTTTGGAGATCTACGGCCGCGCGCGGGGCGACAAGACGGTCGAAGACCTTGCCTTCGTTCTCGATTGCATGCACCACTACGGCTCGATCGAATTTGCGCACACCCTGTCGCAGTCGCTTACCCTTTCTGCTTCGCGCATCTTCGAACGCCGCTTCAGGTGGATGGCGCCCAGTCCCTATCGGCAGTTTCTTGAAGAAATGATTGATTACATGATTGACCGGCCTCTTTAGGCGCGGTGTCGCTGCGGAACGAAGTGAGCAGTGTCCGCATCTGGCGCGACCGGATGGCGCCATCGGCGAATGCGATGCAAGCGCGCGATATGTTCGGCAGCAGCCTGACATCGCCCCAGACGTTGAGCTTGCCCATGGTGACGCAATCCATCATGTCGGCCTTGCCGTCGATCAATGCGAGAATGGTCTTGCGGGTTGCCTGGACGAAAACAGTTGCGTCGGCAGGCAAGGGCTGCAAATGCAGCTCCGCGTCGGCGCAGTGCAGGCTGAACAGCTCGCCCTCGACATCGAACGTTACCGACAACCCGTTCATCTCGCGAACGAGCCGGTAGTAAGCCGCGAGCGCATCGCAGCGCAAAATGCGGAGCGCTTCTTCCAGCGTCGCCGCGACCGTGTGGCCGTTTCCGCGGCGATCCACCGCTCAGGCCATAAATTCAAAACAGCCGCGGGTGACGAATTCGACGGCCGTCCGGCCGAATTCGCCGCGAACGGTGCAGTTGCCGACGGTCTCATTGAGACCGACGACACCGAAACCGAAATCGGTCGGCACCGACACCTGGAGGGCGCCATCGATGCGATAGTCAATGTCGATCCAGTCGTCGGCATCCCTGGCAGAAATGCGGTATTCTATAGGGATTTCAAGTACTTGCCCCCACTCTATCAGGCGCGCGGGGCCCGGCAACCGCGGAATCCGTCCTTCGAACCGGCCGAAGCGGCGGGCGCGGATCATTTGGCGGGTGAAGAGTTTCGCCAAGGTGCCGTTGTGCCAAACGCCCAACGTCTGCTCGAGCACCTGGCGTCCGTCGCGGTCCGTTGTCCGGTCAAATACCAGGGCGGTTTGGCCGGCGTCTTGCGCCGGCGCCATGAGTGTTCCCCACTCCCAGCCGAAATCGTCGCCCCATTTCCACTGGCCCCAATTGTGGTCGTGATAGGCCAGGGCATCGGTAAACGAGATCGCGGTGTCGGTTAAGGCAATGCGGCCAGACGCAGACAGAGCCGGAACGATCAGCCAATTGAGATGTCCACTGCCGATTGGCGTGTCGTTCCAGATCAGCATCGGCGACGCCCGCGGCACCAATCGCGCAGTCAGTGAAAATTCCTCATCGCGGAGATGGATCGCCAACTGGTACGCGCCGTCGACATACTCGACGCGATTCCCCGACAGCTTCAGGGACAGGCGTTCCGCATTCAGGCTCGCGGCTGCGGCCTCGTAACTGTCAATCGATCCGGACCAGCCATGCGAGGGCCGGTGACACAACGCGATCACGTCGGCCGTCGCCATTCCGGCGCGAGTCACGTCGCCGGAAAGGCTGACATTGGCAATAATGTCGGCATCGTGTTGCACATCGGTCAGCGTAAAGTGAAACCATTCTTTGAAGCTGCTCCGTCCCGGGGCGCCTGGCGGCGGCAAATGCGGGCGATCGACAATATCGAGGATTTGCCGAATATCCTTCATGGTGGCGCTGCCATGTCACCGAAGAATCGGATCACGGAGAGGCTTTCGTGAACGCGCCCCATTCGCGGGCAGGTCTTCGGCGGCCGCGCCGCCGCTTCCCAGTCCTGGCAACACCCTGACGATCTGTTCGGATGCCGAGATCAGACCAAGCAGCAAAAACAGAAAATTATTCCGTTGCGCAAAGCGCATGGTCTCGAGCCCCGGCGGGCGCGGCTCAAGACTATGGGGCGGTCCGCTCATCGGTTTTCCGCCGCCTCGGCTTGCGACGTCGCGGCAATACCGGCGGCAACCTGGCTGATTTGTGTCAAGATCTCTTCGATTTCGGCGGTGGCAAGCTCACGCAATGCCGACTCCAACATGGTGATGGGCCCATCTTCAAAAGGTTCTGCATTGCGCAAGTGATAGTCGATGTTGGCGCGGCTCCAAATGAGCCAGCCGCGATTGACCAACGGCGAATCGCCGAGAATGGAAACCCAGCGGCGGCCCTCCGGTGTCTCGGCATAACGCCGGCCCTCATCGATTAAGGATTGGATCAGGTTGCGCACGGCCTTCTTCGCGTCGTCGCCGGGACCCGCCAGCGCTCCGAGCAGCGCGCCAAGCGGCCCCAATCCCAGCAAGGCCGACGCCAACCTGTCGGTCGGCGTGGGCGGTGGATCGCGGATCACCAATTTGGGTATCGCGACCATGGTCGTCATGGTTTTTTGCGGGCGGTCTTCGCCGGCTTGAGGCCCGAGCGACCTGCCGCGGCGCGTGCGTCGATCTTGGGGCGGTGCCGTCGCGTCTTCGCCGGCGCCGGCTCTGTCACCAACGCCGGCGCCGGCACGGGCACCAAAGATTCGGGTTCCGATACGGGGGAAATGACCGCGCCGGGCGGGCGCTCAACATGAAGGTTGATTAAAAGCTGCGTACCCTCGAGCCCCGTCACCGTTACGGTCGAGAAGTAATCCTCGTCGACGCGAAACGCGTCGCTGACGGTGAAGATCAGCTCTATCTTCTTTTCTTGCCCAGGCTGGATTTGCAGGTTCGGCGGGTCGAAGGCGGTCTGCGACGCAATCAGCTGACTCCCGTCCGCGCTGGCAAAGGGCGTCGTTTCGAAGGCGACGTCGATCGGGGCCTTCTTGTTGTTCTCGAGATGAAACGGCGCCCGGACCACCGCACCCGGTTGTGCCGACAGGACCATGTTAGCTTGCGTTCGGGCCGATTCGGCTGGCTCGGCCATGCCGTTCAGCCGCTCCATGAGGCGATCATTGAAAGCGAGTGTCAGCCCGACGAGTGTTTCGTAGTAATCGAGGTGCTCCTTGATGCTCGCGCGCAATGCCCGCATCGCCGCGTCACCGGTGTCGGGCCGCCGAGCCAGGTCGCCGATATACCGCGCCAATTGTGCGTTGACTTCGACGGTGCGCGCATCGGCGCGCATTTTTTGTGTCAGCAGTCGCGATACCTGGTCTCGCAGTTCTGGATCAGACAGAAGACGTCTTAGATTCTCCAGGTTCAATATCGGCTCCTGTCCTGTGGCACGTAATCTTGGAACGCCATTCTATCGAGTCGCTTGCTTAACGCCGGTCTGTTCGAGCTCGCGAGGCATGCGGAACTGGACCGTCTCGGGTCGGCCAATGGCCTCCTCCCGCAGATCGGGGTACCAGGCGCGCAAAGTCGCGAGCAGATCCGTGACCAGGTATTCGGGGGACGACGCGCCCGAAGTGATGCCGATCGTTGTCATACCCGTCAGCCACTCGCGCTTCACCTCGCGGGCGCAATCGACGAGATATGCCGGGGTGCTCCGGGCAAGCGCCACTTCCAACATGCGCACGGAATTCGAGCTGTGCCGAGCGCCCAAAATGATCACGATGTCGCTCAGATCGGCCAGTTTTGCGACGACGCGCTGCCGGTTCTGCGTTGCGTAGCAGATGTCGTCGGCTTGCGGACCGACGATGTGTGGGAACCGTTCCTTCAATACGCCGATGATTCCGGCGGTGCTGTCGGCGGCAAGCGTTGTCTGCGTGACATAGGCGACATTGTCCGGATCCTCTATCGTCACGGCACGCGCCTGGTCGTCGTTCTCGACGACGATGATGCGGGCACCCGGCCGCGGCTCATAATGCCCCACCGTGCCGATGACCTCGACGTGTTCGGGATGCCCGATCACCAGCACGGTGCGGCGATTGCGAGCGTGTTTCGCAACTTCGAGATGGACTTTTTTCACCAACGGACAGGTTGCGTCGATGACGCGCAACTGCCGATCCTCCGCCTCGCGCCAAACAGCGGGAGCCACGCCATGAGCGCTGAAAATCACAATGGCGCGTTGCGGCACATCGTCGAGATGATCAACGAAGATAACGCCGCGTTCACGTAGCGATGCCAGCACATGGCCGTTGTGAACGATCTCGTGGCGAACGTAGATCGGTGGACCAAACCGCTCGAGTGCAGACTCGACAATACTCACGGCGCGATCGACGCCGGCGCAAAAACCCCGTGGACTCCCGAGAAGGACTCGCATAGCGCCCCCCATGGCCTCCGATGGATCGCTGACGATCCCCCCCTTCGGCTGCGCTGTCAGGCCATGTTATCGACCGCACATCTCAATAGCAACAAACTGATGCGGCCGACGGGCTCGAAGCCATCCCGAACCTGTCGCATTTGCCTTGTATTTTCGCGGCCTTTTTTTGGGCGTGAGGACGCCAATGGATTGTGAGGATCGCCGAGCGTATAGTTTTTTGGGGGTCGGGGCATGCATTTCGGCGACAAGCCATTGACATTGGCCGATGCGCTGGCGCGCACAGCAGCAGGATACCCTGAACGCGGCGTGACAATTCTAACTGGCCGGCACGGTCAAGGCCGGGTCTTCTATTCTGACTTGTTCGCCCGGGCGAGCGAGGTGGCGCGGCATCTGACGGGGCTTGGATTTCGACGCGGCGACGCGCTCGTGCTCGCCCTGCCGACGTCGGCGGCGCTCATCGAATTGTGGCTTGGCGCCGTGATGTGCGGAGTCCGTCCAGTCGCCGTGGCCCCGCCAATGCCGTTGGGCGATCTCGCGGCAACAGTCAACCGGCTGACCAGCGTCGCGGTTGCGGTTGAGGCACGCTGCCTCATCGTCCCTGAGACATTGAAAACACGCTTCGGACCCGAAATTCCCGCTCATTCGCCAGAAGATGTACGAAGCGCGCCATCGCAATCATTTCTCAACGATGCAGCGCCGGACGAGATCGCCTTCTTGCAACTGACCGGCGGGACGACGGGGATGCCACGTGCTGTCGCGATTTCTCATCAGGCGGCGCTTGCGAATGTTGCGGCAGCGCACGACGCACTGCTGCAAGGCGATGCGGCTTCAAGACCGTTTGAAACTGTCGTTTCATGGCTGCCGCTGCATCACGATCTCGGCCTCGTTGGCGCATTCCTGTCGTCGATCATCGTCGGGTGCGACCTCTGCCTCATGGCGCCGCAATTGTTTTTGGCGCATCCCGCGCTCTGGTTTGGACAGATCGCCACGAGCCAGGGGGTTTTATCGCTCTCGCCCAATTTCGGTCTGCAACTTTGTCTCGATCGGCGCGCCTCGGTTCCGGAATCCGGCGATCTTTTGAATTGGCAAGCGGCCATTTGCGGCGGCGAGATGCTGAGGCCTGACACGCTCTTCGGTTTCGCCGCGGGGTATCGGTTACCGTCGACGGTGCTGAGGCCAAGCTACGGCCTCGCCGAGGCGACGGCCGCCGTAACCATGGACCGCGCCCGTCGGGGACCACATACTCGGCCGGCGCCGCCGCACACCACCGATCGCTTCGCACTGTCCGAGGTCATTTCTGTCGGTGCTCCTGTTTCCGGCACGATCATCCGGATCGCCCGCCCCGACGGAAGGGTCGTTCGTGAGGACGAGGAAGGCGACGTCCTCGTCGCCGGTCCTGGGTTATTTTCGGGGTATATCGGCGATGCCGCGAAGACGCGTTCGGTCTTGCGAGATGGTTGGCTGCACACCGGCGATCTTGGCTTCCTTCATTGCGGCGAGCTCTACCTTACCGGTCGAAAATCGGACAGCCTGATCATCCGCGGCACGACATTCAGCCCGCACGATCTCGAGTGGATTGCCGAAGCCATTGCCGGAGGCGGCGGGCGCCATCGTGCGGCGGCATTTTCGGTTGCGCGCGACAATGCGGGCGAACTGGCCATTCTTGCTATCGAGACCAGTGAAAGGGATCCTCGAAAACGCGCGGCAATCGAGGCGGATCTTCGCCGGAATATCGCGGCCAAGCTCGCCCTTCAGCTTTCCGACGTTGTCTGGCTCAGAACCGGAAAGCTGCCACGGACAACGAGCGGCAAGATCCGACGCGGCATGACGCGACAGCTTTATCAGAGAGGCAGGCTCGATCGGATCGATGCGCCCGGTCTCGCTGCCAGCGTTACCGGCGCATGAGGAAAAACACCTGGACCACGGTGCGCGAACTCGTTGGAGAGGTCAGCGGCGTTGACATTGCCGCGTTCAATAAAGACGCCGATCTGTTTGCTGACTTTGGCATCGATTCGGCGAAAGCGCTCGAATTGATTGTCGGGCTTGAAGACGCATTCGACATCACTATCAGCAGCGCAGAGGCCGCCGATATCTCGACGCTAGGCGACCTCGTCGACCTCGTCACCCGCCTACGCAAACCAAACTCAAAGGTGCGGCGCCGCTAACGGTCGGCTGGTGCGCAATCAGCAGCAGCAATCACATTCGCAGACGACGTGGTAAGGCCCGCAATCGCGCGGCAGCAACGCCACCGCGATTCGCAGCGAGCGAATGTCGCAGCCCTCGACGCGACAATCGGCATAGCAAACGAGACAGTCATCGACATCGATCGGCTCCTTGCGGCCCTCTTGCGAGCCGGTCGTCAAGCGATCGAAGGGCGCCTCAACGATCAAATTTATGCAGTGGGTCGCGCAGGGACCGAGTTTGAATTCGGGCGCCGGAGGCAAGAACCGCGCCACGATCGGCGCGGGATGTCCGCCGCGGGTGGTCCATCCACTCAAGTCGAGTTTGATCTGCCGTTCTCGGCGCCACCGGTTTTCAAAACACAGCGGAATGACGCGCGTCTCGCCGAGCCGGGCATAGACGACGAGATCGGCATCGACGATGCAGCAATTACAGTGACAGGGATCATAGTGGCCGCACGGTTCACAGCATTCGTCGCGGCGCGACGGCCCCCACTCTTTCCAGCGTTGCGGGGCACGGCTATAGGCATAGCGGCCGCCACGCATCGTTCCTTGCGTGCCGCCAATCGTATCGGACAGGTTGGCGAAGGCTTGACGCACACCATCCGCGATCGGCCCGATTAGCCCATCCGAGATGAACCGGTTCATATCGGCGCCCGACGGCATCGGGTTCGCCGTCGCACCCCCCCAGCCCGATGCGGGCATCATCTGATCAGGTCGAATGCTTGCTGTTTCGAAATAATTCATTTCCGTCTCCTAACCCTTTCGATGCCGGCCGGCACGACCAAGATTCTCAAATTGTCATCGTAAATGTAGGCGACGGCCGCATAGCGTGCATTGGCCTCCAAGCCATCGGGAATTCGGATGTTGAAATCGATGGTCGCCATGGCGCCGGGTGCGATCTTCACCGGATCTTCCGGTCCCTCGACCCAAAGAAGCCCGGTCTTCTTAAAAAGCTCATTCGTTTGCCGCAGATAGGCATTGAGCCAATCGTCGAAGGTCTTCGCTTCATCGGCCGCTTGGTGAAGGGTGGCGCGTATCGTGCGGCAAATCCCGAGTTCGTCGTCGAGAGGCACGGCACCAATGCGGCCGATATCGATCGCGACATTGCCGCGATTAGCAAAGGTAACGCGTTTGTGAGCGCGTGAACCGGGACTATTTTCGACAATCAACGGATTGGGCGACATGTCGAAGTCAAGGTTCTCGGCAACATGAAGCACAGCGGGATACCGGTAATCTCCCAGCGTCAGCGCCGCTTGGTATTGGCCCGGCGGTGTCTGCGGATGGATGCTCGCCCGAATCTTCAGCACCTCGCTGCCACCGGGCGCCAAAATGCCGATCATCGACACCGCAACACTATGCAACATGGCCGCCGGCAAGCGATGTCCCGCGCCGCCCTCAATGTCGAGACGACCAGGCCGCAAAAAAACCCGCTCATCGCCGGGGTTTTTGACCGATACTTCGCCTCTCAAACGCCCCGGCGGGCCCATCAAATGAATTGGCCGCTCTGTCGAGTGGTCGACGATTTCGTAGCTCGGAAGTGCGCGCATCGTCTAGGCCAGCTTTTGCTTCCCCCCCGACTCGGTCTCGTTAAGGAACGCGTATCCGGACGGATTGTCCGCCTTCCATGGGATGATGCGGATGTGGGTGCGGCGCGAACTGGGCCGCGTCACCGACGACAACCGGCTGGCGGCTAAGATCCTCAATTACCGTTGTGCTGTCATCCACATAGTTGAAGCCCATGACCTCGACGCCCAAAACGGTCAATCCGAAGTGACGCGAAACGGGCTTGCAAATCTTGGTCGACGGAAAGCGCTCGAGTCCGACTTTGAAGCAAAAATCGATCTGCAGCGGCTTCAAATCCATCTCGACAGCGGTCTTGCTGTCAGAATTGGAATCTGCCTTGAGACGGATATTGTCTAATCCGACAATTTTAAATTCCGCATTCGCTTTGCTGTCGATCTCATTTTTTGAATTAGAATTTGAGGTAATGGTCGATTCGGACTTCGAATCGATCTGTGATTGCGAATTAAAGTTAATCGTGTCGGGAATATTGATCGAAACGCCGCCACCACTAGGCATGGTGCCCTCCCAAGCGGTTTGAATTAAGAGAGGCTGGTACGGGGAAGCAGAACAAATTATGTTACCTCGTTAAGCGACAACCGTCAAACGAAGTCCGCTGGTTGGCACCACCCGGTTGCGAGGATTGGGGCGAACCGCCAGGACTTGGCCTTGTTGTCGTAACGATCTATTCAAAGTACAGTGCCAAGAGGGGATCGGCGATCGCGCGCAGTCGCTGTCGGTACCGGGGTTTTTGACCACCAGGGTTTTGTTTCCGCGGTCGATATTGCGGACCTCGCCGTGCCCATCGTGGCATCGACCATGCCGTTCTATTGGCAAGTTCGGATCTGCAACGAGCTATCGATTTCGACACCAACGCGCAATTTAGGGGCTGAACCGGCAAGGTTTACACAGGCGTCCCGATGATTGAGATCGCTGATTTTTCCGGCGGCCGCGGCAAAGTCGCGATCTGCGGCGGGTCTTGGACGTGCCTTTGTCCTGAAGTGCTGCGGCAGCACCGTTGTGTATTGGTGGTTGGCGAAGCTTGAGCGGGACCGACAGCGGTTCCACATGCGCCGAACGGCTGAGGAAGGGGGCCAATGGATGAGGTTCAATCCCCATATTCTCATGGTCTTTCCCCAGTTCCCGGCGCGGACTTTCTGGAGCTTGCGAGCGGCCTGCGAATTCTTTGGCGCCCGCTGTCCAGCACCGCCCCTTGGCCTGATCACGGTGGCGGCTTTGCTGCCGCGCGAATGGCCGGTGCGGCTCGCCGACCGCAACGCCGAGGTGCTGACGGAGGCAGATCTCAAATGGGCTGACTTGGTGATGACGGGGGGCATGCTGTCCCAACGGCGCGACACACTCGCTGTCATCGCGTTGGCCCATTCCTATGGCAAGCCGGTCGTCGTGGGCGGCCCCGACGTCACTTCGAGCCCGGAGGAATATCCCGCAGCCGACTTCCGGGTCCTGGGTGAGGCCGAAAATCTGCTCGACCAATTTATCGCGGCATGGCGCGCTGGCGCACGCCAGGGAACCTTCGCCGGCGAACGACCCGACGTCGACGTCACCAAGTCTCCGGTCCCGCGTTTCGATCTCCTGAACTTTAAACACTACCTCAATATTGGTGTTCAGTTTTCGCGCGGCTGCCCGTTCAATTGCGAGTTTTGCGACATAATCGAGCTCTATGGCCATGTCCCCCGGGCCAAATCCAACGAACAAATGCTGCGTGAGCTCGAAAGCCTATATTTGGCTGGTTATCGCGGCCATGTAGATTTCGTCGACGACAATCTCATCGGCAACAAGAAGGCGCTAAAAAGGTTTCTGCCGGTCTTGCGCGAATGGCAGGCGGCACGGCGCTATCCTTTTCAATTTTCGACCGAGGCCTCGATAAATCTCGCCGACGATGCGCAGCTCCTGCAAATGATGCGCGAGGCGAATTTCTTTTTCGTCTTCGTCGGCATCGAGAGCCCGGACTCACAAACACTGGTTGCGACCCAAAAGAAACAGAACACCCGCCGCGACATCGCGGAAAGCGTGCACCGGCTCTACCAGGCCGGGATGGTGGTCACCGCCGGCTTCATTGTCGGTTTCGATGCCGAAAGGCCCGGTGTGGCGGAAGCCATGGTCGGGTGCATCGAAGCCACCAGCATCCCTGCTTGCATCGTCGGGCTCTTGACCGCATTGCCGGGCACCCAACTGACACGGCGCCTGAGCCGGGAAGGCAGGATGTTGGCGGCCGACGCGCCTCTGTGCCTCGGCGATGCGGCCGGGCTCAATTTCGTGACGCTGCGGCCGCGCAGCGAGGTGCTCGCCGATTATGCTGCGGTTCTGGAAAGCATTTACGCTCCACCAGCATATTTCGAGCGTGTCCGAGTCATGGGACGGGCGCTCAATCTCCCGCGTTTCCACCGGTTCCCGCTTCGCGGTCCGATTTGGGGGATCCGTATGTTGGTCGCCGCGGTGTGGCAGCTTGGTATCCGCTCGACCGAACTGCGCCGCCATTTTTGGCGGACATTGATCGATATCGCGCTTCACCGAAGCGCTAACATCGAAGCCGTCGTGGGGATGATGATCTTGTACACGCATCTTGGGCCCTTCGCCCGCTACTTGATCGGCGAAGTCAACCGCCTGCTCGCCACCGCCGAGCCCGCGCTGCCCGCGGCGTCGAGATCGGCGCATTCCGCGCTATGAACAGCACGGCGGCAATAGCCTGCGGCTCACGACCTAAAAGTCAACCCCATCGTGCAGTCGGCGCGGGCCAAAAACGGCGACATGGCGAGCCGCAATCTGCGCAAAAATTTTAACGGCATCAGACCATCAGTTTCGATCCGTACCGTGGTCGCTGTGTAACGGCAGGTACGGTTTGCCGTCTGCGCCACAGTCTATTCCTCTCGGCGCCTGGTGCGCCTCAAGGTCAGCGATTGTCGCAATGCGACTCAGAGCCGGGCTGACCACAAACGCAATGAATTACCGATCACCGAGACCGAGCTGAAGCTCATCGCCGCTGCGGCCACGACCGGGCTCAATAGAATTCCCAAGAATGGGTACAGCACCCCGGCGGCGAGCGGAATGCCAAGAATGTTATAGACGAAGGCAAGCACCAGATTCTGTCGGATATTCCTCATGGCGGCGCGGCTCAAAGCGCGGGCTCTGGCAATGCCGGCCAGATCACCCTTGACCAGCGTGACGCCCGCGGCTTGCACCGCGACCTCGGTTTTCGTACCGATCGCAATACCGACATCCGCCTCCGCGAGTGCCGGAGCGTCGTTGACGCCATCGCCCGCCATTGCCACGACCCCGCCGTCGCGGCGCAGACGACGCACGATGGCATTTTTCTGCGCGGGGAGCACATCCGTCTCGATTTCGGTAATGCCGAGCTTGGCCGCCACCGTTTGCGCCGTGGTGCGATTATCCCCGGTCGCCATGATGATGCGGACACCGTCCGCCCTGAGACTGGCGAGCGCCGCTTGCGTCGTCGCTTTGATCGGATCCGCGATCGCGATGATTCCCGCTGGACGACGATCGACGGCGAGGTAGATAGCCGTGGCGCCGTCGCGGCGCAGTTTCTCGGCTCGGTCTTCGAGCTCGGCAGCGCTGATCCCGAGTTGCCTCATCAGCTGGACATTGCCGGCAGCAACGTGGCGGTCGCCGATATTGCCTATCACCCCTTTGCCGGCTTCCGAGCTGAAGCCGGCAACTTCCTGCATGCCGAGCGCCCGCTCCCGAGCTGCGGTGACGATCGCAGCGGCAAGCGGGTGCTCGCTCGAGCGCTCGAGGCTGGCACCAAGCGCGAGAACGGTCGCCTCATCGAACCCCTGGACGGGCACCACCGCAACGATTCGCGGCTTGCCCTCGGTAAGCGTCCCGGTCTTGTCGACAACGAGCGTGTCGACCTTCGCCAAGCGTTCGAGCGCTTCGGCGTTTTTGATCAGGACTCCGGCCCTTGCCCCTTTGCCAACCCCGACCATGATGGACATCGGGGTGGCGAGTCCGAGGGCGCACGGGCAGGCGATGATGACGACGGAGACGGCGGCGACCAGTGCCGAGGCGAAGGCGGGAGGTGGTGCCGAGATCATCCAGACGACAAAGGTCACGACCGCGACAAGAATGACCGCAGGAACGAACCATGCCGAGACGATATCAACGAGTCGCTGAATCGGCGCCCGACTGCGCTGCGCCTCTGCGACCATCTCGACAATGCGCGCGAGCATCGTATCAGAACCGATTCGCTCGGCGCGCATAATGAGGCTGCCCGAGCCGTTGACGGTGCAGCCGATGACCTCGGCGCCCGGCTGCTTCTCCACCGGCATCGCCTCCCCCGTCATAACGGATTCATCAACCGCGCTCCTTCCTTCCAGAACGACGCCATCGACGGGGATGCTGTCGCCGGGACGAACTCTCAACCGATCGCCAATGTGCACGTGTGCCAGGGGCACTTCCTCGTCATAGCCGTCATTGCCGACACGGTGCGCGGTTTTTGGCGCAAGATCGAGGAGCGCCCGAATGGCGCCGCCGGCCTTCGCGCGCGCCCGCAATTCAAGGATCTGCCCGAGGAGCACCAGCACGATGATGACGGCAGTCGCCTCATAATAGACGGGCACACCGCCGCCTTCCCGAAGATTTGCCGGAAAGAGTTGAGGCGTGAATGTCGCGGCGAGGCTGTCGACATAAGCGGCGCCGACACCGAGGGCGATGAGGCTGAACATGTTAAGCGATCGGTTGCGCACTGATTGCCAGCCACGCACCAGAAATGGCCACCCGGCCCACAGCACGATCGGGGTCGTGAACAGGAATTGCAGCCACAGGCCAAGGACCGGCGGGATGTAGTGGTGAAGGTTGAGCGCGGGGACGTGGCCGCCCATTTCCAGAATGACGACGGGAATGGCGAACCCAAGGCCGACCCAGAAGCGGCGCGTCATATCAAGGAGCTCCGCGCTCGGACCGTCATCGTCGAGCGCCCTTACCGGCTCCAGCGCCATCCCGCAGATGGGGCAAACGCCAGCCTGCCCTTGCCTAATCTCCGGATGCATCGGACAGGTATAGGTGGCGCCGCTTGCCGGAAGCAGGGGCAGCGCCTCGGTACGCAGGTGATTTTCCCGCCTGGCGGCCCCGTCTGCCGACGGCGTCGCGCCGCAAGAGTGAAGCGTTGGGCTCGTGTGATCGACCCGTGTCCCCGCGTTCCCCGGTTCGGCCTTCGTCCCGCAGATTGGTGCCGTTTGCGCGCCAATGGCGCGGTCTCGGTCACCGCGCGGGTGCTGGTGATGGCACGGGTCCGAACCGTTGCCAGGTGTCGCGGCTCTCATAAGCGGGGAACTCAGGTTATTGCCTAGAGCTTGATAAATATACCCTTCAAGGGTATGGTATCAAGATGCAAGCCAAGACGAAGAAATCGGTCGCTGCCCGCTTGCGGCGCATCGAGGGCCAGATTGGCGGTTTGCTCCGGATGGTCGATGACGACCGCTATTGCGTCGATATCCTGCACCAAGCCTACGCCGTCCGCGCGGCGGTGCTGAAGGTCGAGGAAGAAATCCTGCGCGATCATGTCTCGCACTGCGTCAGTGATGCCTTTGCCTCGGGCAATCTGCTGGAGCAGCGACAAAAGGTCGATGAACTCGTCGAGACATTCGGGCGTCTGCGGCGCTGAGGCTCGCGCTGGTTGCAAGCGGCATTGGGAGAGAGCCGGACGGATGGCACTCTTGAGGCCTCACCTGGCGCTCCTTTTGGCTAGCGGCGGCGTGCGGGTCGATCGTCGACGCCTTGCTCTTAGGCACGCGCATCGTCTGTCACACCCAGGGTTTATCGCGATAGGCGGCACAATCCCGGAGCGGATACACTCAACGGAGGCTGTCCGCGCAGAGGCTCCGATGAAGGGCACGGTACTCGATGTTGGTTTGCCACCGGTCTGTTCCAAGCTGGACCGAGCCGCCCCGGTGGTAAACCCCGTCCTCCGGCAGGACTGGCCGCGGCGTTGGCACGACGGCGGAAATTGGCAATTGCGCACCCGGATCGGCTTTTTTTCGGCGGCCATCTGCGAACAAAACGAATGAGACACATCAACTCTCTGCATCACCACCGCAACGCTGGACGCGACGGTGCGGTCGGGGGCCGGAGCCGGTCCTGCATCAGCATCGCTGCCTCAACGGATCTAGCATTGGAGGAAACCGGGATGGAAAGCGGCTGTGAAGGGTCTCGCTCGAGGCTTGTCGGTTGCATTCAGCCCTGGCGCTTGCTTAGCATTGCCTTGATTGCGATGGTCGCGCTGGCGCGCGTACCGGCCAATGCTGACTCTTTGACATCGCCATCTCGAGATCCCGCCCAAGACACCTCCACCGACCGGTCTGGATTTGCCTCGCAGAATGTGTGCGGCGGTGATTTTGGGATGCTTCAGCAAGCCGAAGACATGGTAAACGGCAATCGACGTCCGGATGGGTCAGAAATTTATCGCTGCACCAAATTGTGAATGACCTCGACCGCCCTTCGAAGAGCCGCAGCCCAAGGCCCCAGCGAGGGGAGGAGGGGTAGGAACACGAACGAAGTTGAACAGTCGTTCTTTGATTTCTATGCCCTTTGTGGCACGCCGCTGCCCGAAGCGACGGGCTCCAGGGCATTAAAAGCGGTCATCGGGGCGGCGAAGTACTGACATGCCTTGATAATTTTGCACCGTTGAGGAGTGCGACTCGGTATTCCAGGACGCGCTCTCGCGCCGTAACTTTGCGCCTTGCAAAAGGCCGACGCAGGCTACGAGGAAACGATGCCATTGCGTATGGCATAGTGCACGAGCTCGACAACAGAGCTAACCCCCAGTTTCTTCATCAACGAGGCACGGTGCGTCTCAACCGTCTTCACGCTAATACGCAGGGCGATGGCGATTTCCTTGTTCGAGCTGCCTTCAGCCAGAAGCTGTATAATCTGGCGTTCGCGCGGCGATAGCAGAGGGCGCTGCTGCCGATTTGTATGCTCGGTAGAGGCAAGTGCGTCGATCAATTCTTCGGATATTCTCCCTGTAAAATAAGGTTTGTGTTGCGCCAACGCCGCGATGGCAGCCTCCACCTCCTTTGCCGAATCCGACTTGAAGACGTAGCCGCGGACCCCTGCTGCGATCAAGGACCGAAACCTTTCCTCGCCCTCATGCATGGTAAAGACGAGAAGCTCGGTATGCGGCGACGCCGTGCGAATCTTGTGAACGGCATCGCCCACTCCCTCGATGATGCTGAGATCGAGTATCATGATGTTCGGTTGCAGTTCGCTAACCGCTTCCAGGGTTTGTTGAAGGGTATCCGTTTCCTTACAGACTACCCATCCCTGATGGTTCGAAATTAACTGGCGAAGACCCTGGCGGACCGCCTCGTGATCGTCGGCAATCAAGATCGTAAGCGCCATGGGCTCCTGCCATCGCCATAAAACCGAGCCGAAAAACCAACCAAAAGGGCGAATGACGTTATGACAGTAAGGCTTGCGGGGCGCGCTCCCTCTCAGCCTGTATCCTCAGCTCAAGGGCACACCCCAAGCTTACCATCACCACGATGCTCATTAGATGCGCGGCGCTCAACCAACACTATCCATAATCTCGTGTAGAATACGATAATTTGATGTGTAGGCCCGCCATCCGAGTCCTAGACAATATTAGGTTACTCGCGCAATAAAAAAGCGCTTGCTGACCGCGCCGAGGGCGGTGATTAGCATGATCGGGTTACCCGCTTTGAGTAAGGGGACTGGCCGGCAATGATCCGTATCGCGATTGCCGATGATCACGAGGTGATCCGAATATTTTTGCGCAAACTAATCGAGGGCAACCCCAACTATCTGGTTTGCGGCGAAGCCTCAAACGGGCTGGAGGCGGTGGAGCTCGCCGCTCGGCATCACCCTGACATAATCGTACTCGATTTGACCATGAAACGTCTGAACGGTCTTGAGGCAATCACTCAGCTTCACAAGGTGCTTCCCAAGATCGAGATTCTGATTTTTTCGATGCATGATTCGAGTGAGTTGGTGCGCCAAGCCATTTCGGCCGGGGCCAGGGGTTTTGTGCTCAAATCAGGCCCAGTGAACCACGTGGAATTGGCCCTTAAGATGCTTTCCGAGCACAAACCATATTTTTCTCCTGAAATAGCCGAAATATTGCTACATGCGGCCGCAACCGAACCTTCTGGGGATGAAAGGCCACGCTTCGGCGGCCAGTTGTTGACGCTTCGGGAGCGCGAAATCCTGAAAATGTTGGCGGAAGGCAACACGAATAAAGACATCGCGTCCTCGTTGGACCTGAGCGTGACGACCGTGCAAACGCACAGGGCGAGCTTGATGCGCAAACTGAAAACCGATTCGATCGCAAAACTGATTCTGTACGCGGTTCGAAATCATATTGTCGACCCGTAACATTGGCGCACCCGGCAATTCGGATCGGCCAGGCAACAACGGCGGTGCCCGCACCGCGGCAAGACGGCGATCCTCAATGGACAGGCGCAAGGTCCGATGACATTCTAAAAAGATCGGCACCATTGGACCGTCGATCCGGCGCCGGCCATCGGTTTCGTAGGATCCGGCTCGAGCTGCGTTGAGAGAGTCGTCGAGCCATTTGGAATGTGAACGCGAACGATAAGCGAGGAGCTATGAGCGATGCGTAGATACCTTTTTTCCCTCGGTTTGATTGGCTGCCTCGGCATGCAAAACATGGCGTTCGCCGCCCCCGTTGGCGTCGCAACCTCGTTGATTGCGAGACCGGAAGCGAGCCGCACAATTGAGAATGTCTATTACTATCGTCATCATTACTATCCTTATCGATATCATGGACACTACTACCGTCACCGTTCTTATCGTCACGGTCACTGGCATTACTATTAGGTAGTCGTGGCACGGCGGCGCCTCAACAGAGCGCCGGCTTGAGCAGATCGGCAAAGAAACGGTCGCCTCAGAGAACCGACGCTCGCCGGCCGTGTCGCCGGTCCGCCCAGACGCACCTCGCGCCCGCCCGTTACCTCGGCTTCGTTTTATCTGATCGGGGCATCGACAGTCCGCGAACCGGCACGTCGAAATATGTCGAAACGACTGGATATTAGATATTAGAAGCGCGAGCCGTGGCGGCAGGCCGAGCGAGCGTCCCGCCTCATGGTCATTGCTGACAGGTGCAGCTTCCTTAGAACGAGAAGCCGACGGCGAGGACGGGTCCGTATGCGGTAACGTCGAGGGTGCGAATCGCCTGGGTTGAATCGCCGATGCGCTCGGTGTTGAGTGCGCGGTAACCGGCGATCAGGTTGAGCCAGCTATTGGCTGCCCAGGTGACATAGGCGCCGACTTGCCATCCCCACGAGCCGCCGTCGACGCCGAACCCTTGG
>JASHOB010000075.1 GCA_030041335.1 Alphaproteobacteria bacterium
GCCGATCGCGGCGTCGCCGATCACCGGCAAATAGTTCGGCGAAGTCTCCGCCGTACCGTAATTCGGTACCGTCTTAGCGAGTCCGGAATCGACATAGGCGTGGATGTAACCGAGGACCATCGGCCCGCCAGGCAGAAACGGATAGAGGCATTGTGGCTTGTAGTCCTTGGCCTTTTGCATATAGGCGGAAAAGTCGGTGGTTCCGATCGGCACCTTGATGACGTCGACTTGTTTGCCGCCGGCACCCATAAAACCGTACTTGAAGGCCTCGATCGAATCGGCCCCGGGCGCATAATCCGTGATCACCAAAGTGGCATGCTCGCAACCGTGTTTCGCGGCGTATTGCGCGATCGGCACGGTGGGCTGCCAGTTGGTGTTGCCGATGCGAACGATATAGGGTGACTTGTCGACGATCACCGAGGTCGCGCCGTTGAACACAACCCAGGGAACTTTGGCTTCGGTGACCAGATCGGCAACCGCGAAAGCCTCGGGGGTAAATTCGCCGCCGCCGGCGACCGAGACGTCGTCGCGCGTGACGAATTCTTGGACGATCTGCTTGGTGCGCGCGACGTCGGTGCCTGGCGCGTCACGCAGGATCAGATTGACCTTTGGATTGCCGTCGCGGCCGTTATGCTCTTGCATATAGAGATCGATCTCTCGCTTGTACGACTGGCCCCATTGCGCATAGGCGCCGGAAAAGGCGGCCACGATGCCAACCTTATAATCGGAAGCCTGGGCCAAAGACGCGGCGCAAACGAGGCCGCTGGCAACCACCAAACACATTAAATACCGAAACATTAAGGGCTCCTCTCCTCGCAGCAACGGCCGGCGGACCGGTTGGTCCGGATCACTCCGGCTGGCAGACTCAAATACTCAGCTTCCAGGATGCAGTTCGTGCCATTGATCGTGAACTGCAGGGAACGTCAGAAACTCCTTGTTGTAAAGGACGCCTTTATCATCCTTTACGACCTTGCGGATATAGATGTTTTGCACGATGTCGCGATATTTTGGGTCGATCGAGATCGGACCGCGGGGACTCATCCAGCTGTACCCCTTTATCGCGGCAATCATCTTGTCGCCATCACGCTCGCCGTTGGTCGCCTTCAGCATGTGATAAATCACCTCCATGCCGTCATAGGCAAAAACTGGAACGAACTTGCGCCTGATGTTTGGATCATTCTTCTCGAGCGCGCCGATGAACGCCTTGTTCATGGGATTATCAAGATAAGTGCTGTAGAAGCCCGACGAGATCACGCCCAGAGCGGCGTCGCCGATCGCGTCGAGATAGTTCTCTGCGACCGAGCCGGCGTCGTAGAGCGTGACGCCCTGCTTCGGAAAACCCATTTGCGAATAGCCTTTGATAAAGGCCAGCGCCATGGGGCCGCCGGGCATGAAGGGAAATACGCATTCGGGTTTCGAGTCCTTGACGCGCTGCAAATATGCAGAGAAGTCGCTGGTGCCGAGCGGTACCTTGATGACGTCGGCCACCTTGCCGCCGTGTTTTTCGAAGCCATAGGAGAAGGCGGCGATGGTGTCGGCGCCGGGCGCGTAGTCGGCGACAATCATCGTCACCTTCTTGCAGCCGTGCTGGGCGGCGTATTCCGCGATCGGTACATCCGGCTGCCAGGTCGTGAAGCCGACGCGGACCAGATAGGGCGACTTGTCGACGATAAACGACGTCGAGCCGTTAAAGATGATGTATGGAATCTTCGCTTCGGTAACGAGCGGTGCGACGGCCAGCGCCTCGGGCGTGAATTCGCCGCCGCCGACGACGGCAGCGTTGTCGCGGGTGATGAATTCCTGGACGACTTGTTTGGTGCGCGCGACATCCGAGGCGCCCGGTGCATCGCGCAGGATCAGATTGATCTTCGGATTGCCGTCTTTGCCGTCATGCTGGAACATGTAGAGGTCGATTTCGCGTTTGTAGGCTTGGCCCCATTCGGCATAGGCGCCCGAGAACGCGGCGACGATACCGACCGTCGGATGGTCGTCAGCGCGGGCCGGGTGAATCATAAAATTTGCGCATAGCGCCATTGCCGCCGCGCCGGCCGCAACTTTGCCTATCATGTCATTCTCCTCTGGCGTCGTGGGCCATGTCTTCTAAGCCGCCGCGGCCCCGTGGTCTCGATCAGCTCGCAGGATGCAGGTCGTGCCACTGGTCGTGCACGGCGGGAAATGTCTGGAATTCCTTGTTAAATGTCACGCCGTTTTCTTTCACACACTTACGGATATAGATATTCTCCACGATATCGCGGGTCTTTGGATCGATCGACAAGGGACCGCGCGGGCTCATCCACGCGTAGCCTTTGATCGCCGCGATCGCCCGGTCGCCGTCGCGCGCTCCGTTTGTTGCCTTCAGCATCCGATAGATCACTTCCATACCGTCATAGGCGTCCGTCGTCACGAATTCACGTCGAATGTTCGGATACTTTTGCGCCAAGGCCCCGATGAAGGCCCGGTTCATCGGATTGTCGAGATAGGTGCTGTAGGGCGCCGCCGAAATGACGCCCAGCGCCGCATCACCGACGGCGTCCAGCTGATTCTCCGCGGTGACGCCGCCGGCGTCATAAAGCACGATGCCCTGCCGCGCGAAGCCCTGGGCCGCGAAATCCTTCGCGAATGTGAGCGACATCGGACCCCCAGGCATAAAGGGAATGACGCAATCGGGATGCGAATCCTTGAGGCGTTGCATATAGGCGGAAAAGTCCGTGGTCCCGAGCGGAACCTTGACCACCTCGCCCACCGTGCCGCCATGCTTTTGGAAACCGTAGGTCAGGGCGTCGACCGTGTCTTTGCCTGGCGCATAATCGGCCACAATCAATGTCACCTTCTTGCAGCCATGCGCGACCGCATAATCTGCGAGCGGCACATTCGGCTGCCAGATGGTAAAGCCGACGCGGACCAGGTAAGGCGACTTATCGACGATGAACGAGGTCGCGCCGTTGAAAATGACATAAGGAATTTTTGCTTCCGTTACCAGCGGCGCCACGGCCAGCGCCTCCGGCGTGAACTCGCCGCCGCCGACCACCGCCGCCCCGTCTCGCGTGATGAATTCCTGAACGACCTGCTTGGTGCGCGACGGATCGGTGCCCGGCGTATCCCGCAGAAGCAGATTGATCCTGGGATTGCCGCCCTTTCCATCGTGTTGAAACATGTAAAGGTCGATTTCGCGTTTGTATGATTCGCCCCATTGAGCGTAGGGACCCGAGAAAGCGGCGACGAGGCCGACGACCGGCCGGTCTTCCGCGTAAGCGGATGCCATCGCGACAGTGGCGCAAAAGGCGACGGCGAAAACGCCCGCCAGAACATCCCGTACCATAATTGTCCTCCCTTCCCTATTCTTTGTGCACCCGAGATCTCGTTATATGAGGACCTTGCCGGGCGACAGATGCTTCTTAACTTGCTTGACGTCCATCGTGCTGCTGGTCGTGTCCGTATGGCATGATCGGCGGCTGCGCGTCGGAGAGCACAACGTGCTTTGCGACGGCGCTCGGGAGGCAAATACCATCGGCGATGTTGTGGACCCTCGGACCGCTCGACAGTGGACCGCGCCGTTCCCAGCGCCCCCCCATCATCATCCGGCCGCCTCGCGCCGCGCCGTGGTCACGGGCAGGCGACAGCGGCGACCGCCGCGCAGCTGGCTCGAACATTCGCAATCATCATACCTCCCCGTACCGGGCCGCTTTCCTGCCTGCGGGGGCAGGGGCCGTATTGATGTCTCAATAGACCATTGGCGCGGCCGGGGCAATCGCCTGCGAGGCGCTATTGCTTGCCATGCCGACCGGCGGATGAGACGATGCCCCGACAACAGCCGCCGGAGCGCCGCGATGCATTTGATGTTCGTCAAGTTCCGCATCAAGGCGGAGCATGTCGCCGAATTCAAGACCGAGATCGCGCGTCACATCAACTACACCCGCCGGCACGAGCCGGGTTGCGCCCAATTCGACATTGCCACCGACAAAGACGATCCGCAGACTTTCTATCTCGTCGAGATGTATCGCGACGACAAAGCCTTGGCCGATCATCGCGCCTCGCCTTCGTTGCCGATTTTCCGGCCGAAAGTCGAACAATGGGCGGAGACGCGCGAGGCGAAGCAAGGCAATGTGTGGACCGAAATCTAGAACTTCTCGCCAAGCGGAGCACGCCATGGGCAAACCGGTGAGACGCGTAGTGACCGGTCACGACAAGACCGGCAAGGCGATCGTGCTGATGGACGGCGCGTCGCCGACCTGGAATCGCAATGCCGCGAGCGACACGGAATCCGGACTGGTCTGGGTCACCGACAGCACGCCCGCCGACATTTCGGTCGAGACCGATCAGTCGGCGCGAAAGATCGGTGTTCCTCCACCGCCCAACGGCTCGATCTGCCGGGTCGTCGAATTCGGTCCGATGACCAAGGAGATGGAAGCCTTGCCGGTCACGCATTTTTCCAGCTCATTGGGCGAGGGTCACGTCGCCAAGGGGCGGCCGCCGCGCCATCCTTTCATGCATCGCACCAAAAGCCTCGATTACGCCATCGTGCTCGACGGCGAGATCGACATGCTGCTCGACGATTCGGAAGTGCACCTCAAGGCAGGGGACATCCTGGTGCAGCAGGGGACGAATCACGCTTGGGTCAATCGCGGCAAGACCCCATGCCGGATCGCGTTTGTCCTGATCGATGCCGAGGAACTCTAGGGATTTAACTCATGTCACGTGGGCGAAGGTTGGCGACTGCTTTCGCGCTGCTATCGCTTGCGCTCGCCGGTTGCGGGACGACGACGGAACCGGACGTTCAATGTCCGCAAGTTGTAAAGTATACGGATGCGCAACTCGACGCGATTCAAGCGTCCATTAATCACCTGGCAAAGAACGATCCGCTGCGTGGCGCGATGTCGGACTATGAACAATTGCGGGATGATGCCCGCTATTGCTCCAATCTGCTCAAGGAGCGGGCGGGACAGCTTTGAGGCTCGGTTTTAGAGGTGGCGGGCTGCGCCGATTGCGCTGATCGTCCGATCAGTGGAAATCATGACTTGCGATTGAGAGCGTGAGCTGGCCTTGGCCAGCCTCTCCGATCTTTCGCAACGCCGGCGTCCAATCCCGCATCGCTTCGGCAACAACATGGATCACTTCGCCCTGAATTTGAAGCTTGCCAGTGCAGGCAATCATCCGTCCGCCCATGATGATGCGGCGGAAGCGCTCGAACACTGGGATCCATACCACCAGATTGGCGATGCCGGTTTCGTCCTCGAGCGTCATGAACACGACATTGCCCTTTCCCGGCCGCTGGCGGACCAGGACAATGCCGGCAACGGTTAACCGCTCGCCATTTTTGCGACTACGCAAGCTGCCGGCCGTGACAATACGGCGCCGAGCAAGATCGGCGCGCAGGAACGATAGTGGGTGCGCCTTCAGCGATAGTCCGGTCCAGTGATAATCCTCGACGATGTGCTGACCCAAGGGCATGACCGGTAGCGGGGCAATGACGTTGCGTTCCACCGCGGGTTGCACGGCGAACATCTCCGGCAACTCGACCTCAACACCCTTCATCGCCCACAGTGCCTGGCGCCGATCGAGACCGAGCGAGCGAAACGCATCCGCTTCGGCCAGCCGCTCGAGCGATTTGCGATCGATGCCGCCGTGTCGCGCCGCGTCGTCGACGCTGACATAGCCGGTACCGCGCCGCGCGATAAATTCCCCCAACTTGGCCTTGGACAATCCCTTGACCTGGTTGAAGCCGAGGCGCAGGGCGCAGGACTCGCTTGTGGTACGCGGCTCCAGCGTGCATTCCCAGTGACTGTAATTGACATCGACTTCGCGCAGTTCGACGCCATGCTCGCGGCCATCGCGCACGAGCTGCGCCGGCGCGTAAAAGCCCATGGGCTGACTGTTCAACAGTGCGCAAGTGAAGACTTCGGGATAGAAGCGCTTGATCCAAGCGGAGGCATAGACCAGCAAGGCAAAGCTGGCGGCATGCGATTCGGGGAAACCGTATTCGCCGAAGCCTTTAATTTGAGCAAAGCATCGTTCAGCGAAAGCCCTCTCGTAACCGTTTTTGACCATTCCATTAATAAATTTATCCTCATAGAGCGGCATCCTGCCGTTTCGACGGAACGTGGCCATAGCCTGACGCAACCCATTGGCCTCGTCGCCGGTAAATTTGGCTGCGACCATCGCCATTCTCATTGCCTGTTCCTGAAACAGCGGCACACCCAATGTTTTGCCGAGGATTTCTCTTAATTCCTCTTTGCCGGAAGGAAACTCCACCGGCTCTTCGTGGTTGCGGCGCCGCAGATAGGGATGAACCATGCCGCCCTGAATCGGTCCGGGACGCACGATCGCCACTTCGATGACGAGATCGTAAAACACTTTTGGCTGGAGGCGCGGAAGCATGCTCATTTGCGCGCGGCTCTCGACCTGAAACACCCCGACGGAGTCGGCATGCTGCAGCATGTTATAGACCTCGGGATCTTCCGCGGGGATTGTGGCCAGCGTGTATTGCTTGCCGTAGTGCGTCGCGATCTGGTCAAGGCCACGCCGGATTGCACTCAACATGCCGAGCGCCAGAATATCGATCTTCAACATTCGCAGCGCGTCGATATCATCCTTGTCCCATTCGATTACGGTGCGGTCTTCCATCGCGGCGTTTTCGATCGGCACCAGTTCTTCGAGCGGACTCTGGGTGATGACAAAACCGCCAACATGTTGCGAGAGGTGACGCGGAAAACCGACAATCTCAGTTGCCAATTCCAACGCCAGACCCAGTGTCGGGTCGGCAGGATCGAGGCCCAGTTCGCGCACATGGCGTTCCTGGATCGCATCGCCATACCAACCCCACACCGTACCGGCCAGCGCCGCCGTCACATCCTCCGACAGGCCCAGCACTTTGCCGACTTCGCGAATGGCGCGTCGCGGCCGATAATGAATCACGGTCGCCGTCAGCGCGGCACGATCGCGGCCATATTTTTTATAGATGAACTGGATGATCTCCTCGCGTCGCTCGTGCTCGAAATCGACGTCGATATCGGGCGGTTCGCGACGTTTTTCGTTAATGAACCGTTCGAACAACACGTCGATTCTTTTTGGATCGACCTCGGTGATGCCGAGGCAATAGCAAACAACGGAATTGGCCGCCGAGCCGCGACCCTGACAAAGAATTTTCCGCCGTCGCGCTTCCTGCATGATGGAATGGACGGTGAGAAAATAGGGGGCATATTCGAGCTTCTCGATGAGCCGCAGCTCCATCTCGATCCGTTCGACCACGTCCGCCGGCACGCTGTCGGGGTAACGCCAGGCGGCGCCGTTCCAGACCAAGCTTTCGAGCCGTTCCTGCGGCGCCGTGCCGGCGCTGCCACTTTCATCGGGATAGTTGTATTTCAACTCGTTGAGGCTGAACCGACAGCGCTCGGCAATCTCGATCGTGCGCTCAAGCGCGTCCTCATAGCCGCGAAAGAGTCGCGCCATTTCATCGGGCGATTTCAGATGCCGTTCGGCATGGGCATTGAGACGAAAGCCGGCCTCGGCCAGATTGCAGCCTTCGCGGATGCAGACCAGCACGTCCTGCAACCGCCGCCGCTCCGGCGCGTGATAAAGCACGTCGTTGGTGGCAACCAGCGGTACCCCGGTGCGTCGCGCCAGCGCCGCGAGCCGATGGAGACGGCCGGCATCGTCGCCGCGATATAGATGCTGGGCCGCAAGATAAACCTGTCCAGGAAAATCCGTCTTGAGCCGGTGAAGAAATTTGATGAACTCATCATCAAAAAAATTTTCCGGCGGGAGCACGATGAAGATTTGGCCTTCGCCGAATTCGATCAGATCGTCATAACAGAGCTTGCATTCGGCTTTTTCCGCGCGCCGTTTGCCGCGCGTCAGCATCCGGGTCAAACGGCCATAGGCCGCTCGCGAAGTGGGATAGCAAAGGAGGCTGCGCAGGTTACCTTCGCGTTTTCCGTCATGCTCCTTTTCCCGTTTGCCAGGGGAAGTTTGCCGCACCCGCCACCCCGGCTCGGGTCCACCGTCCGACGCGGGCCACGGATGAGGCGGAGCGTCTGTCCCTTCACCCTTGCCCTCGTTCTGCCGATGCGGCGGAGGGGAAGAACCAGGTCGAACAACAATGACATTTGAGGTCGGTGTTTCCTCCATCTCCAACCGACATCCCACCACGAACTGCATGCCCTGTTCTTCTGCCGCGACATGGCCACGGACGATCCCGGCGAGCGTGTTGATATCGGTGACGGCGATGGCGTGATGGCCGAGCGCCTTCGCCTGCTCGACCAGCTCGCCCGGGAACGAAGCGCCACGCAGGAAGCAGAAATTGCTGGTGCACTGCAGCTCGGCATAGCGGATCATGCAAAAAACCCGTGCATGAACCAGCGCGCGCGTACTGCCGGCCGATAGGAGCCGGAACGAAACAGCCAATAGCGCCGGCCGTCTTGATCCTCGACGCGGTAATAGTCGCGCAGAAGTTTCGCCTCCCGATTGCCACGCCACCATTCGCCCATGATGCGTTCCGGCCCCTCGGCGCGGACGACCTGATGCAAACGCCGACGCCAACGGAACATCCGTGGTGGATCGTCCGGCACCGGCGCCACCGCCTCGATCGGCTCGGGCCGCGGCAGCAGCCGCACCGGGCGCTGCTTTTTTCCATCCCGATCCTCGCCACCGCCAGGGGCAAAGGCGAAGACGAAACGCTGCGCACGCTCCGGCAGATGTGCGTCATGCGGCAAGAGGCGCCCCACCGACTGTACGCCAAGCCTGTTGGCGAGGCGATCGATCAGCGGCGCGATGTCGTCAATATTCGAGGGAGCGGCCGCTACGGGCAGCGCCAATTGTTTGGCTTCCAGTTTCTCCACCGTCTTCGCCGCCAACACCATGTCTTCAATGCCGAGCCCGGGATCGATCAGCCCGAGCCGCTCGGCAAAAAGGCGAATGAGGTGCCCGACATCGCGGCTCGGCCGCGCGGTGCCGATGGCAATCGACACGCTTTCGCCATCGACGCGATGCAACACCAACGTCAGCAACCGCGCGCCCAGCCCCTCCTCGGCAAAAGACCGGCACAGCGTCTCGAGCAACAGCTGCGTTGCAGCCGCGATGTCGTCGGGCGTGGCGATCGGCTCGGCGAAACCGCGCCGGGCCCAGCGCGGCGGCCTTGGCGGCAGCGGCGATAAAGGCTCCTTGGCCGCGCCCAACGCTTCGTCCAGTCGCGCCATCAGAACCGGATCGAACCGCGCCGCAAGATCGGCGCGCGACAGCCGGTAAAGATCGCCAATGCGACGCAGACCCAATCGGCCCAGCGCCGCGACTATCTCCTGATCGAGGCGCAGCACGCGCACGGGCAACGGCGCCAGCGCCACCCGGGTGTCGCCGGATGCAGCGATATTGACGGCATTCTCGCCGCCGCGCGCCAGCGCCCAGGCGCCACCGATCGTGTCGGCGATGCCGAGGCGCCCGGTAAGGCCGCGCTGCGACAGCCGCTCGATCAGATCGGCGCCGAGCTTGTCCTCGCCACCAGCGAGATGAGCGCAGCCGGTGATGTCGAGCAGGACGCCGTCTACCTCGTGCGGTACAGTCCAGGGCGAATAGCGGCTGCACCATTGTGCGAGGCGCAGCAGTGCTGCGGCATCGCCTTCGGGATCGGCCGGCGCCACAGCGAGGTTCGGCACCTGTGCGCGTGCATCAGCAAGCGCCAGGCCGGGCAGCAGCCCTTGCGCCTCAGCGGCCGGGTTAACGGCGCTGACCAGGCGCTGGTTGCCGATTGAGAGTGCGAGAACTGCCGGCCTATGCGCTAGCGCGGCGCCGCTCGCGCCGCGCCGTTCCATCGCCCAGCGCGGCAGGTAGAGCGACACGACCCGTCTCATCGCAAGCCTCCACAATCCAATTCGCCGGCGCGGCTCCCCGCGCCCGCCATAGCTCCAACCGCCAACGCGACCTGCCCAGCCCCGGCTCGCCGGGCAATGGCACGCCCGGCAACGACACCACATTCCATCGCGTCACCGCGGCATTGGGCGCTCGGGTTGTTGGGGCTTCCCGGGAAGGAATTGGCGGGGTCACGCCCGAAAGCGGGCTGTTTTCAAAATCTTCTTTATCGCCAACGCCGATTGGATTCGTTCTGAGGTTTCTATTTTTCCCGATTGTCCGAACCGTGCGAACACGACGCAAAATGAAAGCGGTGACGCCCGAGCTCTCGGCAACCAGCTGCAGGCGCCGGCTCGCAGCGCTGGAGAGATCCGCAATCTCGCCTACCACCGCCGCGACCGAGCGGGTGTGTAACCCCTCCTCCATCGCCCACAGCAACTCAGGGACATTGCGCGCGCGGGCTAGCAACAGTCGCTCGGGCTTAAAACCGCAGACAGCGAGACCCGGCCCATAAAGATCCCCGGCACCCGCCTGGCACCACAGCACCGGCTTCGCCGGCGCAAGCCGAGCGCAAATGCCAGCGATAAAAGCCGCTGGCGCCGAACCATCTTCCTCGTCGGGACCGACCCCACTCACTTCATGCAGCACGCCCAGTGCCAGCCCGCCGCCCGGCAGCAGTTGGTCGATTTCGGCCAGGCCGAAAGGCAGAACGGCCTCGCCAGCTTGACGCGCGCCGCCTCGTTC
Source organism: Alphaproteobacteria bacterium (assembly GCA_030041335.1). Classification (GTDB taxonomy): domain Bacteria; phylum Pseudomonadota; class Alphaproteobacteria; order ATCC43930; family CGMCC-115725; genus JAATGI01. Next base: position 10,582 of record JASHOB010000075.1, read on the forward strand.
GATGCGGGCTATCCGTTGCCGCAATTCCTCGACCCGCTTTGGATTGGCCAAGAAAGGCATTTGTTCATGATTTGTTCCTTTAGGCGAAGAGTCAAGAGGCTTCATCGTTGTCGCGTTTTGGAAAAACAGGTCTGCCCCCGGTTACTTTCCCCTGAACACGGCCGTCGTCTTGGCCAGAAACGCCTGGTAGCCGGCGCGGAAATCGTCCGTATCGAAGGTCAGGTACGGCTCGTCGCGTTCGTCGCCGGAAAGCGGTCTCGGATCCATCAGGCGCCGGGCAAATTTCTTGTGCCAGCGATTGACCAGCGGGGCGCCTGCGGCGATGCGGTTGGCCGCGGCGAAGGCTTCTTCCAGCACCTTGTCGTCCGGCACGATGCGTGAAACCAGCCCTTTCGCCAACGCCTCGGTGGCGCCGAAAATCCGGCCCTCGAGTAAAATCTCCAAGGCGACCTGTCGTCCAACCCGCTCGATCAGCGCGCCGATCTCAGGATAGGCCATGGTGACGCCGATGCGGTTGACCGGCACCCCGAAGCGGCTGCTCTCGCCGCAAATCCGGATGTCGCACATCATCGCCAACTCGAGGCCGCCGCCGACGCAAATACCTTCGATCGCGGCAACGGTGGGATGACGGCATTCGCCGACCGCCGCCATGGCACGATGCATGACGCCGCCATAGTCGCGCGCCTGCATTCTGTTGGACCGACGCTCGGCGAATTCGGCGATGTCGGCACCCGGCGCGAACGCCTTATTGCCGGCACCGCGCAAAATGACGCAGCGCAACCCGTCATCCGGTTCAAGCGCCGCAAAGATGGTACCGACATCATGCCACATCTCGCGAGTCAGCGCATTGAGCCGCTCGGGGCGGTTGAGAATGACCGTCACGATTTCGTCGCTGCGTTCCAACACCACTAGCGCTGACATCGTTGCCTCTCCTATCCTCGCTTGCACGCGACCCTAGCATGGCCGCAAGATTGTCCGCATCGCGTCGCCGCACCACATTAGACGACGAACCAAAGAAGCATATTCCGCTCTTGCTGCCCGACATTTTTTCGCACGTCCATGAAGCCATTGCGCATTACGGCTATGCCGCCGTAGCGCTTGGCATCCTGCTCGAGGATTTCGGCTTGCCAACGCCGGGCGAGACGCTGCTGATCGCCGGCGCGATTGCAGCGTCGCACGGCGATCTCAACATTTGGCCGCTGTTGTTCTTCGCCTGGCTCGGCGGCGTGGTCGGCGATAATCTCGGTTATCTGATCGGCCATAGCGGCGGCCATCGGCTGATGCTGCGTTATGGCGGGCGAATCGGGATCACCGAGGCAAAGCTCAAGCAGGTTGCGGGCTTCTTTGCGCGTTATGGCAGCGTGGTCATCGTATTCGCACGCTTCGTCGTGGTGCTCCGTCAATTCAACGGCATCGTCGCGGGCACATTGGAAATGCCTTGGTGGCGCTTCGTCATATTAAACGCGAGCGGCGCCGCGCTGTGGGTCGGTTTCTGGGGCGGCCTCGCTTACAATCTGGGCAAGCGCTTCTACCTTGTGTCCGAACATTTCGCCGAGTATCGGGTCTACTTTTATGTCGGCGTCGGCATCGCCCTGGTCGGCGTGGCGAGCTACTTGATCTGGCACGCGCTGCGGTCGCCAAAAATCCCGCCAGCGACTTGAATTGCCCACCCGTCCCTTTTGCAGCTCGGGCGTTAGCCTCTTCACGACCGTGCCCTGGTGCACGGGGACTCGGATGCCTCAGCGCCTATCCGCGGCCAGGGCTTGTTGTCGCACGTCGCTCAGACTGCGGGCAGGACTGATCGCTTCGAGATCGAGGCGCATCTCAATCACGGCCGGCTTTCCTGAATCTCGCGCCCGTGCGAACGCACCGGCAAATTGCGCCGTCGTCTCGACGATCTCACCATACCCGCCATAGGCGCGCGCCAGCGCGGCAAAATCCGGGTTAACCAGATCCGTGCCGATGGTGCGGCCGGGATAGTGCATTTCCTGATGCATGCGGATGGTACCGTAGGAATTGTTGTTAAACAGGATGACGATAAACGCGATCCGCTGCGCGAGCGCCGTGGCGAATTCCTGGCCGGTCATCAAGAAATCGCCGTCGCCGGTGAAACACAGCACCAGACGCTCAGGATGGCGCAGCGCTGCCGCCACCGCTGCCGGCAGACCGTAGCCCATCGACCCGCTGGTCGGCGCCAATTGCGTGCCGAAGCCGCGATAACAATGAAAGCGTGTGACCCAGGGTGCAAAATTGCCCGCGCCATTGGTGACGATCGTGTCTTCCGGAACGTGGTCGTCGAGCCAGCCGAGGATTTCACCGATCTGCACCCTCCCGGGATTTTTGACGGGCGTGCGGAAGGCGAGATAGTCGGCATGTGCGGCCGCGGTTCGCCTCGACCATCGAGCGGCACCGCCCGTCTCCTTCGGCGGCGTCGGCAATGCTGCCAATGCGGCCACAAAATCGCGCGAGGCCGCAGCGATCGCCAGGAACGGCCGATAGACGCGACCGAGTTCTTCGGGATCGGGGTAGACATGGATTAATTTCTGCTTCGGCACCGGAATGTCGAGCAGCGAATAGCGGCTGGTCGTGACTTCGCCCAGACGCGCGCCAATCGCCAAGATCAGGTCGGCATCGCGGACCATTGCCGCAAGTTTCGGATTGATGCCAATGGCGATATCGCCCGCATAACATTCGTGCGCGTTGTCGAACAGGGACTGACGGCGAAAGGCGCAGCCAACCGGCAGTCGACGGGTGGCGGCGAAACGCTCGATTTGCGCAACGGCTTCCCTGGTCCAGGTCGAGCCCCCGAGGATCACGAACGGCCGCTTGGCCTGGTCAAGGGCTTCCTGAACCGCCGTCATCGCTGCCGGGTTCGGATAGGTTATCGCAACCTCATAGTGCGCGCCGTCCGCAACACTGGCGGCTTCCGTCTGCATATCCTCTGGCACGGCCAACACCACGGGCCCGGGCCGTCCATTCACCGCGACATGAAACGCTTGGCTGAGGAATTCGGGAATGTGGGCGGCGTGTTCGATTTGCGCCACCCATTTCGCCACCGGGCCGAACATCTGGCGGTAGTCGATGGCTTGCAGCGCTTCGCGCTCGAGGGTGCCGCGCGTGACCTGGCCGACGAGCATGACGAGCGGCGTCGCGTCTTGGCGCGCGACGTGGAGACCGGCGCTGCCGTTCATGGCGCCGGGTCCGCGTGATACCATAACGACGCCGGGCCTTCCGGTGAGCTTCGCATCGGCGTCGGCCATCATTGTCGCGCCACCCTCTTGCCGACAGGTGACAAGCCCAATCGACGGCACGTCGTAGAGCGCGTCCAATATCGCGATAAAGCTCTCGCCCGGAACGCAGAAGACGCGGTCGACACCGTGAATCGCGAGTTGATCGACCAGAATGCGCGCACCGGTGCGCGGCACACCGCTCATCGCTTAGTGCAGCGGTGAAAATGATGTCGGCGTAAGGATACGATTCTCCATCGCCGTCACCAGGGGTTGCATTTTGGCGAGGTAGGCCTGCCAAGCCGGATCCGCCGCCAGGGCCGCGCGTCGCTTGGTACGCTCCTCCATACTGTCATAGGCCCAGAGATGGACGACGGTGCCGAGCTGGCCAACTTCGGTGACGAAATAGCCGATCAGGTTGCCCAGCGTGCGCTTCTGGATTTCCAGCCCTTCGGCTTGATAGAGCCTGAGATAGTCCGGGATCTTGCCAATATGGATAGTATAAGTCCGTTCGTCGACAATCATGGCACATGCCTCCCAAGTTGGCGCCGCAATCCGATAGGCTGACGCCGGGACAATAGCATCGAGCGCCGCACATTCGGCGTGCTATTCTTTGGCCAAAGGAAACCGAGGAGATCAATTCACCATGTCACATACGGTCGATTACGCGGTGGGCGTCGGCGCCAAGCGCCGGCTTTCCAACGAGCCGATGAGCGACGGCGAGCGACAAGTGCGGGTCGAGTTGGCCGCGGCCTATCGCCTTGCGCAGCTCAATGGCTGGGACGAGTTGATCTACAATCATATTTCCGCGCGTGTTCCCGGCACCGAGAATCACTTCCTGATCAATCCTTATGGCCTGGCTTTCGAGGAAGTTACCGCATCGAACCTGGTCAAGGTCGATCTCGAGGGCAACATCATCGGCAATTCGGAATATCCGATCAACGGCGCCGGCTTCACGATTCACAGTGCCATACACGCCGCGCGACACGATGCGGGCTGCGTGCTGCATCTTCACACGGTGGCCGGCACCGCGATCTCGATGCTCGAGGACGGACTCCTGCCGCTGTCGCAGACCGCGATGCGGTTCTGCAACGACATCGCGTTCCACGACTACGAGGGCATTGCCGTCGATCTTAGCGAACGCAAGCGCCTGATCGACGATCTCGGCGACAAATCGACGATGATCTTGCGCAATCACGGCACGCTTGTGACCGGGCGCAATGTCGGCGAGGCCTATGTCCGGATGTACCAGCTGGAAAAGGCATGCAGGTCGCAGCTCGAGGCGATGGCATGCAATGTCAAGCTCCACCGTGCGGGCGACCAGGTGGCTGACAAGACGGGAAAGATGTTCAACGCAGGAATGTTGCTCCACGGCGGCTCCGACGCCGCATGGGCGGCGATGTTGCGGCGGCTCGATCGGATCGACACCTCCTACAAGGACTGACCGGAGGGCCCATCGCGAGAACAGACCGCTTGCCCGGCGAGATCGCCGCCGTAGCGAGAACCGCGGCGGTCGCCACGTCGCCGGATCTTTCGATCATCGTGCCGACCCTCAACGAGCGCGACAACATCCGGCCGTTGATCGCGGAAGTCGATAACGCGCTTATAGGCGTCCGTTGGGAGATCATTTTCGTCGACGACGATTCCCGAGACGGTACAGCCAGCCTGATCCGCGAGATCGCCCGCGACGATCCTCGGGTTCGTTGCCTCCAGCGCATCGGCCGCCGCGGCCTGGCTACCGCTTGCATCGAGGGCGTGCTCGCGAGCGCAGCCCCGCTCATCGCGGTGACGGATGCCGATTTGCAGCACGACGAACGGCTGCTCCCGGATATGCTGCTCGCTCTGCAGACCGAGCCCTACGACCTTGTCATCGGCAGCCGCTATATCGGCGACGCCGGCAGCTTCGGCTGGAGCAAACGGCGCGGGCAGATCAGCTATCTCGCGACGCGGCTCTCCCGACTTATCTGCAAGGCCGACATCGCCGACCCGATGAGCGGCTTTTTCATGATGCGGCGCGAGGTCTTCGAAGGCGCCGTACGGCGCCTCTCTGGCCAAGGTTTCAAGATTCTGCTCGACTTGCTGGCGTCGTCGCCGAAGCCGATCCCCTTCAAGGAATTGCATTACGTTTTCCGTCCCCGCCAACGCGGAACGAGCAAGCTTGATTCGCTGGTGGCATGGGAATTCGGCGTGCTGATCGCCGACAAGCTGATCGGCCATATCGTGCCGGTCCGGTTCGCGCTGTTTGCCACTATCGGATGCATCGGTCTTTGTGTGCAGCTGGCGGTGTTGTGGCTGGCCCTGCGCCTGTCGAGCGTCGGTTTTGCGGTGGCGCAGTCGGTTGCGGTTTTCGTGGCGATCGCGTCGAACTTCCTATTGAACAATTTTTTCACTTATCGGGATCAGCGTCTTCGCGGCTGGAGGTTGTGGCGGGGTCTCGCAACGTTTTATGTGATCGCGAGCATCGGCGCCGTCGCCAATGTCGACGTTGCTGCGGACGTCTTCCATCAGCGATCGGTCTGGTGGCTGGCCGGCATTGCCGGCGCGGTGATCGGCTCGGTCTGGAATTACGCGGTATCGGCAATCTTCACCTGGAAGCGTCGATGAAGCCAGGCGCCCCGTTCTCCGACAGGAACTACTGCGCGGGCGAACAGTTCGAGCCGCTGGCGCTCCGTCGTCAGGGGCGCGTGCCCTCGCCCCCCATCAGGTCGCGTTTCATCGGCGTGTTGGCCAGCAGGGAGAAGAGTTTGCGAGCCATATAGGGCGGCGTGTCGGAGTCCCATTCAGCTCAGCCTGGATCAGCCGCACCAGGACGGTGATTTTCGGCGGATCTAGGTCGACTGACCTGCAAACCAAATATCCTTGAAATCCTTGATGACACGGCTTGGCGCCCGCAGGACCGACGGACGTTGTCTGGCGCCGACCGGGTCTTGAGACCATGCCGCATTCGCCCAGGCATCGAACCAGTCGTGCGGAATCGGCGACCAGGCCTGACGCGGCGGCACGTCACGGACCCAACCCTTCACCCGTCCTCTTTGGTAACGATGCAATAGGCGGTATCGGCCTGGCCAACGGCGATGAGCCTCCGGCGATCCAGACCGGCGTCTCTAGGGGACCAGCCGATCGACTTTGTCGGGATGACGGGCGGTGTGGGTCGCCACGATCGTGGCGCCCAACGACCGGCCGATGAGATCGAGCCGATCGAGTCGCCGCCTCGCCAGAATCATGTTGACCACGGCGGCGATATTTCTCGGTCGAGAGCGGCGGCGGATTCTTGTGAGCAGGCTCATCCATTTGCGGCGGGCGGGTTGATTTGCCGTAGCCCGGGAGGTCAACCAGATAAACGTCGCAGTCGCGTTCGGCGATAGAATCCATCGGCGAGTACCCGCCGAGTTCAAGATCGAACGAGGTGCCCGCCGCATTGGTTGCGCCGTGAACGAACAGACGGTGCACTCCCGACCGAAACCGGTGCGGTCTGCGGGATGTTTGTGGCGAACAAAATCCGAATGCCCGCGTCGGGCGATGACAACATCATGACCTTGGTCGTCGAGGGGCGCGATCGCCCCCTGCCGCAGGAACTGCATTGCCGCCCACAACAATAGCAGCAACCGGTGCGTGCCTAGCGCGCACGATTTCCATTCCGGCCCCGCCGCGGATATCTATTGGCGGCGTCCCGTCCGGAGAATGTAACGGTCGCCGGTTTTGCTTTCGAACAACACGTCGATCATCGGGTGATTTACCGGACCATTTTCCGCGTCGGGCAGCAGATTCTGTTCGGAGACATAGGCCTCGTAGGGCCCACCCTGCGCATTCTGCGCCAGCAGGTGATAGAAAGGCTGGTCCTTCGACGGACGCCGTTCAATCGGAATCGACTGGTACCATTCCTCTGTATTGGCAAACACCGGATCGACGTCGTAGATCACACCGCGAAATGGATAGAGCCGATGGCGGACGATTTCGCCAAGCGCGAATTTAGCTTGCCTGGTTACACGGCCGGTGGTCACGGGTAAGTCCCCCTGCGCATGTCGTGATTCTATCGGATTTTGCCCCGAATTGGTACACAGGTTAGCGGCCGCTCTGCCGACCGCATGGCGATACGCCCGACGGCGAGCATGTACCTTGCATGTGCCTGCGACCGAACTGCCGTCTGCGCAATCTGCACATGTTCGCTGCGACGTGTAGCCTGCCCATGCGGCGCGGCTTGCGCGGGCCACCGGCCCATCCATCCTCAAAAAAAGGACGCCCCCGGGACGACCGGGGGCGAGTTGGAGGTAAACAGAACGACAAACCTTACGCGCGGCACCATGCAACCTAATTGATTTCTTGTCCACGGATTTCATTGAGCATTAACGATTGGTGCGACTCGTTGCGACCCCGAGCACTTGGGTTATCCTCAAATATTCAAATATGTGTGATGCTTAATGATTCCGCGATCTGCAGTTTCACCTGACACTCGAAATGGCACAATAGAATACAATGAAAACTAATGGGCCTGCCATAGAGCAATGGAACGAGCTCTATTAAGAAATCAGCTATACACGGACGCAGTCAGCTTGTGACAAGGTAATCGCTGGGAGAAGACTCCCGGGAGGAGGAAATGAGCCCGCGCAAGCTACGTATGGCAGCGATAATTGCTCTCTGCCTCGCATTTGCGCCGATCGTCGCGGCCTGGGCTGTTTATGGAGCTTGGCTAACGGCCCGAGATCTCAAGGCGTTCGGGCACTATCAAGCTTAGTTCGTCAAAATCGTTCCGGTATTTGGCGTCGCGGTTTCATCGGACCCCGCTAGTGGCCACCCGCGAAGGAGGCCTCCGACTTTTCCCCGGACCGCCTGCCGGCAATATCCTCCGTCGCACCGAATCTCGACCTCAATAACGGCTGCAAACGATCTTTTGCTCGCGGTCGCCGTGCTCGACGGACCACAAGACGCTATGATTTGCGCAATGGAGTGGACGACTATAATAGTGCGTCATTGCAACTGCCGCGGCCGCGCTGACAAACGCTACCATGGCGAATGACACTGCGATGAGAACTTGCCTTCTGTGGATCATCAATTCCCCCTTGATGCCAAGTGTTCGAGAGCGCCGCAATTGCTGCTCCGACGTGACGACAGCCAATTGCCGCTGGTCGGCGATTCCCCACGCAGGGCCGAACAATTGCATCGCCTTTGCCCGAGCGCCGACGAGCCAGATCCCGACGGGATCAGTCCCGACGGCAACCCGAATGGCGGGCAAGACGCTCGCTTGGTTCCGGGTGGAATCGTTTTTCACGGCTTCCGTTTTCGGCCAGGCTCGCGCGCGTGACAATCGTGCATAGGTTAATCGATGAAGGTCTCTCGGGTACGGCGCGACCGGTCGCAAAGGCCTCCGGGCGTGACGGCCTGAAGCGCCGCAGCATCGGCACGCCACCGGTTGAGTGCGGGGAATCATGGACGCCGGCTCGGGCACTCGACGCCCAGAGTCAGCCTCAATCTGAACAGGGCGCTATGGCACACCGACGAGAGCGCCTGCGAGACGGTCGAACGGCGACCGCGACGCTGCTCGAAGTCTCCCTCGAAGCCGTGATCCGGCACGGTCAAAAGGAAGCCTGCCGACCTGTGATGTCTCCTGCCCTTTCGCCAATGGCGTTATGGCAATTGTCGGCGATGTCACCGGTCCAGCGGTGACGGCGTTGACGGTTGGTCTTTTGCCGCGCGCCCTTCCTTGGTCGCAGACAGCATTCGATCATGCCGGTAATATTGCCATCGCCTTGGCGGCCGCGGCCGTCGGCTATGTGTTTATTCGCAGCGACCGGCGTTCTTCTTGGCGCCGATCTTTGCGTTGCTGGCGGGATTGCCACCCTCCCGATTCCGGCTGTTGCGATTGACCTCGATCGAGCGCACGGGCTCGACGGTGATGTCGAGCCTCAAGCCGGTCACCCGCAGCCGGTGCGCCGGCGCGAACTGCTGAACCACACTCCTTTGACGGTGTTCACGCTGAGCGTGATGTTGTTTCATTTCGCCAACGCGCCGCTATTGCCATTCGTTGGTCAGAAGCTTGCGGCCGCGTATCCACGGGAAGCAACCGCTATCATGTCGTCCCGCATCATCGCGGCGCTATCGGCCTCATGCCTGCGGCCTCACAGTCGGATCAATTCTATCGGATGGTCAAACGTGCATTTCCGAAAAGGACAACACGCTTGAGCTTGCGCCAGGCGATTGACTCGGTGCTTTAGCGGCCCGCAGTGTGCAAGTGGTTTACTCTCGATAACCACGCTTCCCTGGGTTATATCGGCACTCAAAGCGTGGTTCATCGCAAGGTGCCAAATTCATTCCCGAAAACTAGTCGGCATGGTCCTGCATAGCCCCGGAGGAGCGGACCACCGAGATCCGACAAACTTTCTTGGGATACTGTCCAATCTCTGGAGCATCTGGCAAAATAAGGAGAAAATTGCGTTATTCCATGTGGAATATAACGCTGCGCTCTGAAAGAACACGGTTCCGGCGATGGAAAAACGTGACGTTCCGGGTGTCCACCGCTACGACGCGCCGGCCGGCGGATGGGGTGCGCTACGGGCGACGGCGCGTGCAATCGCCGAGCAGATGCACGTCGCCGAGGCGCCGGCATTGCTACTGCGCACGAACAAGCCGGACGGCTTCGACTGCCCGGGCTGTGCCTGGCCAGACAAGGTACACACCTCCACCTTCCAGTTCTGCGAGAACGGCGCGAAGGCTGTCACCTGGGAGGCGACGAAGAAGCGCGTCCCTCCTGAATTCTTCGCCGAACACACGGTGACGGAGCTGCGGCAGCAGAGCGATTACGAGCTGGAAGATCACGGCCGTATCACCCACCCGATGGCCTACGACCCGGCGAGCGACACCTACAAGCCGCTCGAATGGGATGCTGCCTTCGCGCGCATTGGCGAAGTGCTGCGCAGCCTGCCCGACCCCGATATGGCAGAGTTCTATACCTCCGGCCGGGCGTCGAACGAGGCGGCATTCCTGTTCAACATCTTCGCCCGCGAATTCGGGACAAACAACTTCCCCGATTGCTCCAACATGTGCCACGAGGCAACCAGCGTCGGTCTGCCGCAGGCGATCGGCATCGGCAAGGGCACCGTCTCGCTGGAGGATTTCGAGCATTGCGATTTGATCATCGCGATGGGCCACAATCCCGGCACCAACCACCCCCGCATGATGGGCACGCTGCACGAATGTGCTCGCCGCGGCGTGCCGATCATCGTGTTCAACCCCCTGAAGGAGCGGGCGCTGGAGCGCTTCGCCGATCCCCAGAACCCGATCGAGATGGCGAGCTTCAGCGCTACCCCGATCGCCTCGACCTATCACCAGGTCAAGGTCGGTGGCGACGCTGCGGCGCTGAAGGGCATCATGAAGGCCATCATGGCCCGTGCCGATGCCGGCGAGGACGTGCTGGAGCGCGATTTCATTGCCGCCCACACCAATGGGTTCGAGGCCTTCGCCAAAGATCTGCGCCAGACCCCGTGGGCGACGATCGAGACTGCTAGCGGCTTGAGCCGCGGCGCCCTGGACCGGGTGGCCGATGCCTATATCCGGTCAAACGCTACGATCGTCAGCTACGGCATGGGCATCACCCAGCATGAGAAGGGGACGCAGAATGTGCAGCAGATCGCAGCCCTGCTGCTGCTGCGCGGCAATTTCGGCAAGCCTGGCGCCGGCATCTGTCCTCTGCGCGGCCATTCCAACGTGCAGGGCAACCGTACCGTCGGCATCACCGAGAAGCCTGACCCCGTGATGTTCGCCAACGTGGAAAAGGTGTTCGGTTTCCGCCCGCCGCCGCACCACGGCCATGACGCGGTAAAGGCGATGCAGGCGATGGTGGCGGGAAAGGCCAAGGTGCTCGTCTGCCTCGGCGGCAATTTCTCGATCGCGCTGCCCGACACCGATCTTAGCTACCAGGGCATGCGCAACCTGGACTTGGCGGTGCATCTGAACACCAAGCTGAACCGCTCCCACCTGTTGATCGGCAAGGAGGCAATCATCCTGCCCGTGCTCGGCCGCACGGAGCGCGACATGCAAGCAACCGGCGCGCAGTCGGTAACGGTCGAGGATTCGATGTCGATGGTCCACGCCTCGCGCGGCAAGCTTGAGCCCGCCTCCGAGTACCTGCGGTCGGAGCCCGCGATCATCGCTGGCATCGCCACCGCGACGCTACCTTCCAGCAAGGTCGATTGGCAGGGGCTGACCGCCGATTACGATCTGATCCGCGACAAGATCGAGGCCGTCTATCCCGACTTCAGAGATTACAACGCGCGCATCCGCCACCCGGGTGGCTTCCGCTTGCCGTTGGGCCCGACCGAGCGGGTTTGGCACACCAAATCCGGCAAGGCGGAATTCATCTCCTTCAACGGGCTGGCGGAGGACCCAGCGGTGACCGGGGCGGACGTGCTGAAGCTGACCACGCTGCGCAGCCACGACCAGTACAACACGACCGTCTATGGGCTCGACGATCGCTACCGCGGCGTGTTCGGACGGCGCGACGTGCTGTTCATCAGCGAGCAGGATCTGGCCGCACAGAACCTGGCACATGGCGACGTGGTGGAAGTCGCATCCGCCATCCCGGGCCAGGAGCACAGACACGTTTGTCTGACCGCGATCGCGCACGACATCGCCCCAGGCTCGATCGGCACCTACTACCCGGAGGCGAACAATCTCTGCCCGCTGACCTATCAGGATCCACAAAGCGGTACGCCGTCTTACAAATCCTTGCCGGTCCGCCTGCGGAAGGTCGCGTAATCGTCCGCTAGGGCCGTTCTGCCTGGCAGAAGCCGCAACTGTGGGACAACTTCATCGACTGCAACAGAATGGCCGGACGTAACTTGTTGCCATATTGCCTTACCCGTAGCGCCGGTAAGGAGGGCGCATCGTCGATATCGCCTTTGCTGCAGGCCAATTCCCAAACGGCCAAGGCTTGACGCGTCCCGTGCGCATCCCGACCCGTCGCATATCGGTCTCCTCGCCGCAATTCAATACGGCCACTCGCCCTGCATGCACACACGCCACGAGAATCGGTCGATAAAGGCCTGCGCATCGGCGATAGCGACGAAATAGAACAGCATCCTTTGCGGCAAGGTCGGCAGCCGCTCTTCCACATGGAAGCACTTGGCCGGCCCGATCTGCTCATCCAGCCACATGTCCTGGTACTGACGGTCTCGGCCTAGCTTGTCCCTCGCAACACTGATGCGCACAGGGAAACAACTGGGAAATAGCGCTCGGCACCGCGTACCTGGTCGCGATGGCTGGTCGGTCGCGGCCTTGCGACAGCCTCCTTAAGTCGTCGGCTGCAAAGAGGCGACAGCCGAGTGCGGACACCGCATTTTAATACACGAGCATCGGTATCTCGATGGGTAGCTTACGGGCTTGAGAATATTATCCCATTGAAATACCTAACAATATCACCTCAAACTGGCGGAGGGAGGGGGATTCGAACCCCCGATAGAGGTTTAGGCCCCTATAACGGTTTAGCAAACCGCCGCCTTCAGCCACTCGGCCATCCCTCCACCGTGAGTGGAGACGTCACGGCGTATGCGACGGACGTTCTAACATGCTGCCGCACACCATCGCCAGCGTGCGATTGACTCACTCCAACGATTGCTCGAGAGTCCCCGAACCGGTGTCTCATCAGTCAAAATGGGGGCAAGCGGGCGGGATCGCGTCATCATGTTGGTCATCGTCTATCTCATCTTGTGCTTCGTTATCGGCATCGCGGGACGGCGACGCCGGCTCGGATTTTTCGGTTTTTTCCTGCTGTCGGTGCTGTTGACGCCGGTGGTTACGCTCGGGTGGTTGCTCATCACTCACCGGCGTTTTCTGGCGCGCGAGGTTGGCGCTGGCCATTTGATCATCTGCGCTGATTGCGCCGGCATCGAGGCTCGCGCTGCTGCCGCCATGCATCAGCGCTGCATCCGCTGCGGCGCACCGGTATGAGTCCGGTCGCCGCCGCGTGACTGCTCGAGCCGCGCGCGCCGCTGCCGGTCCATGGAATTCCTGAGGCTCCTACGCAGCGAATCGGCCATCGATCTGCGCCGCCTGATCGCCATGGCGGTCATCGCCGGACTGAGCAATGCGATGGTGCTGGCCGTCATCAACGCAGCCGCGAGCCCGAGCGCCCAAAACAAGGCGCGGCTCGCGATCATGTTTGTGACGGTGCTGATCGCCTATTCGATATCGCAGCGATATCTGATGTTCGAGGCATCGAAGGAGATCGAGCGCATCATCCATCGCGTGCGGTCGCGCCTTACCGCGGCAGTGCGCGATTCCGAACTGGCGGAGATCGAGCATATCGGCCGCACGCGCATCTATAATGCGATCAGCAAGGAAATCCAGGCGCTCGCCCAAAATACAAATACCCTGGTGGCGGTATCGCAGATGTCGCTGCTGGTTGTGTTCGCGACGCTCTATCTCCTGGCTTTGTCGCCCATCGCTTTCGTCATCGCGGTCATATTCATGTCGATAGCGGTAACGATCTATCTCGGCCGGTTGCAAGTCGTGAATCGCGCCATCCAAGCCTCGCTCGGCGCTGAGTTCGATCTGCATGAGCTGCTTGAAGGCATCCTCGACGGGTTCAAGGAAGTAAAACTCAACGCCGCTCGCAGCCAGCAGATCTCAGACGATCTTCTCGAAGCTTCGCTCGAGGCGGCGGAGTCACGCGTCACCGCGCAGTCGGAATTGACGCGCAACTACGTATTCACCCAGAACGTTTTCTTCCTGCTGCTGGCAACCATGGTGTTCGTAGTGCCGCTGCTCAGTGATATTGCCAGCGAGACAATCGTCAAGCTAACCACCGCCATTCTGTTCGTCACCAGCGCCATCGCCGGCGTGGTGTCTTCCGTGCCGGTGTTCATCAATGCCAATGCATCGGCCGGCAATGTCATGGACCTTGAGCGCGCAATTGGAGCGCCGAGACGGCTCTTGAGCGAAAGCGCGCGCGTCGGCGTTCCGACGCCGGCGTTCGCGGAGATCGTGATCCGCGACGTTTCGTTCGCTTATGGCGACAGCGACAGCCCAGGATTTCGGGTCGGCCCCTTCAACCTCGCGTTCAAAGCCGGGGAGACGGTGTTCATTTCGGGCGGCAACGGCTCGGGCAAATCGACTTTCATGCGGCTATTCACTTCGCTCTATTGGCCGCAGGCCGGCTACATTGAGGTCGATGGCGAGCCGGTGACCCGCGAAACGGTTGAAGCCTACCGTTCCCTCTTCGCCGCCGTGTTTTCCGAATATCATCTGTTCAAGCGCCTCTACGGCGTGGCGCCCGAGGCGTTGGCCGAAGTGCCCGATCTCCTCGCCCTGTTCGAAATCGAAGACAAGACCGCCCTGCTCGACGGTGCCTTCACCACCGTCAACATGTCGGCCGGACAGCGTAAGCGTGTGGCGCTGATCGTGGCGTTGTTGGAGCGGCGGCCGATTTGCGTCCTCGACGAATGGGCGGCCGATCAGGATCCCTTGTTCCGGCGCAAATTCTATGAAGACTTACTGCCAATGTTTAAAGCGCGGGGCATCACGATTATTGCGGTCACCCATGATGACCGGTACTTCCATATCGCCGATCGCAGGCTGCATTTGGAGGAAGGCAAAATCGTGCTCGATCTGCCGAAAGGTGAGGCGTGATGGGGCGGCTATGGCGGCGATTGACACGGTTCGTCGGACATCATGGGCCCGAGATCGCGGTCGTCATCATGATCCTTGTCTTCATGGTGGTCTATTTCGCCGATGAGATTTTCTATACCATCCCGCCCGGGAGCGTCGGCGTACTGTGGTTGCGCTTCCTCGGCGGCACGGTGCTGCATTATTATCTGGGCGAGGGATTTCACGTTATTCCACCCTGGGACAAGATCTACGTTTACGATGTGCGGCTGCAGCAGCTTGAACAGGATTTCGATGTCCTGTCGGCGGACGGTTTGAAGATGAAAGTCAACATTGCTTACCGGTTCCAGGCGATCCCGCAGACAGTGCCCGAACTGCAGCAATATGTTGGCCCCAACTACGTCTCGATCCTGCTCACGACAGAAATCGGGGCGCGTGCGCGCGACGTGTTCTCGCGCAATACGCCGGAGGAAATCTTTTCCGACCGTCGCATCCAGATTCAGCGCGAGATCCTGACAGACGTGCAGTCCGACCTGCGTAAGACCTTTAGTCCGATGGCCGGTCATCCCATCGACTTCGTCCGGTTGGACGACGTTCTGATCCGCGGCATTACCCTGCCGCCCGAGGTCGAGGCCGCGATTAATCGCAAGGAAGAGCAGAAGCAGCTCAACCTCGAATACGACTACCGGCTGTTGCGCGAAGCCAAGGAGGCAGAACGCAAACGCATCGAAGCCGGCGGTATCCGCGCGTTTCAGGACACGGTGTCGACGGGTATCACCGATAGCTATCTTCGTTGGAAAGGCATCGAGGCGACACTCGAGCTCGCGCGCTCCAACAACGCCAAGATGGTGATCATCGGCAGCAGCAAGGACGGGCTACCGATCATTTTGGGGAACATGGACGGCGGAACCGGAAACATGTCCGTGCGCCCCGGAGGCGGCACCGCGCCAGGCCAGCAGAGCGAGGCAGCACCCTCTGGCCTACCGCCGGCCAGCGATGGCGGCAACACGCCGGCACTGCAGTCGGGAGCGACGAGCGCCGGCGGAAACCCCGCTGTGGTAGCGAAACCGGCACTCGCCACCCCGGCCAATTCGCCAGCCATGGCGGCGGAACCACCGGGTGCTGCGCCGCCGCCTGGCCAACCGCCGACCCGTGAACCGGCTCGGAACAAATGACAGCGAACGGCTCATCCAACCCCTCGATGACGCGCCGGCGTGCGCTCATGGGATTGACCGGCGCCGCAATCGCCGGCCTCACCCGTCAAAACCGCGCTCGCGCCGCGACGACGCCCGACATCGTGGCGCCGCTGGGCCTCGGTGACGATCAAGGACCCGAGATCATTCTCAAAATCGCGGGCGACGATGGTGCTGCCAAAACCATTATTCCGGATATTGCCAAGTATTATCTGCTTTACCGCGGAGCCAATGGCATCGTCGTTTCAGAGGCCGACAAACCGTGGACGACACAGGTAACGGGCACCATGCTCAACGGGCAGCAGGTCGCGATCTTGATTCGCGCCAGCTCTTCGGCCGACGGCTTTACCCAGCTCGCGGGCGGGAACGCCGATATCGGCTTGACCACGCGCATGGCGCGCCCCAACGAAGTGCCGGGGTTCGACGCCCTGACGCCTGCCGCGGCGGCGCGCAACATACGAACAATAGCGCTTAACGCGTACGAGCTGATCGTCAACAAGGCGACGGGCATTGAGTCCCTGTCGGTCGACGATTGTCTCGACCTGTTCAGCGGCAAAGTCCGCGACTGGTCTGTCCTCGGCGGCACTCCCGGACTGATCCGCCGCTATATTCGCCCGATCGATCAAGGCACCGACAGTCTATTGGCTGCCTCGCTCACCAATAACAGCCGTCTCGCCGGAGCGCGTGTCGTCCAATCGTATGCCGAGATGTGGAAATCGGTCGCCGAAGATCCGCAGTCAATCGGCTACATTGCCGCCAATATGCGCTATCACGATCCGAAGAGATGGCGCGGCGCGGTGGTGCCGGTTAAGTTCAAACTGGGCACCAGACTAACGGCTCTGCCGGACGAATATGGCATCGCCACGAACGACTATCCTCTCGTCCTGCCGATTATCCTTTACCGCGTTCCCGGTGAGCCCAACCCCGAAGTTGACTCCTTTTTTGCCCAAGCCGAGTCGGTACAGGCCGACGTCATCGAATTACAATCCGGCTTCATCGCGGTAACGCCCCAGCTGTTGGTGCCGCCGCACTTCGATGACGGGGAGCCATCGCGCTACGCGCAACTCACCCGGAACGCGCTGCGCGTGAGCACGACAGTTCGCTTCGACCCGCGCTCGGTCAAGGTCGACTCACGCACCAAGCACCTGCTCGACGCTTTGGGAAATTATCTGCGCCGCCTCGACATTCCGCCGGAACAGTTGCGCCACCTGGTCTTTTGCGAAGAGGCCGGCACTCCGGAGCGCAACGCCGAAATATCGGCGGGGCTCGGCGACGTATTCGCGCGCGAACTGCGTGCGCGCAACGTGCGCATCGGCCATGTGGTTCCGTTCGGCGCCGAACAGGCGTTGGCGTCATCGAACAGCCCTTTGGGTCAATGGCTCAATCGTCGGGTGGAAACCTGGGTTATCCCCTAACGACACCTCTGCTCGCCGCGACCGCCCTTAGTCCCTGAACGGTGACGCCGTCGGTGCGCGCCACTATTGCACTGCCATCGTCGAACTTGATCCTGACCATCATCCGCCGCGGCGCCAAGAGACGCAGGCCACCCACCAGCAGACCGGCAACACCGCCAAGGCTTACCAACACCAAGGCCCAGCCGGTGGCGCTCAGATAGCGATGCTCCGCCCGATCGGGCCAGGCCTCAACGCTAGTCAGCTCGTGTCCGAGATCGACCCGCCGGCCGGTCGGTGCGACAAAACCGATGCGACCGTCGGGTCGCAAAGGCCAAATCGCGCGATCGCCCAAGCCAAAATCGCCACCCAGTATTTCGAGGGTGCCGCCAATGACGCGCCGGCCCTTTGCCGTGAGAACCGCTGGTCCGGGATCGCTCTGGACCGCTGGTTCCGCGTCGGGTTCGGGCGGATTCGGCGCCGCGGCGGCAATCGAGATCGGCACGATTTCAGCGCTATAGTCGGGCTCGCTAGAGTTGGCCGCAAGCGGATCCTTGCCGATTGTTCGACGCTTTGCCATGGCTGCTCCGGTTAAGCAATGGTCTCCATGCCCATGATCTCCATGGCCAGTGCGCCATAGTCGGCGGCCCCTTGGCTTGACGGAGCGTAGCGTTCGATCGGCTCGCTGAAAGACGGCGCCTCTGCCAGCCGGATGTTCTCACGAATAATCGTGCTGAGTACCTGGGCGCCGAATTTTGCCGTGAGGCTGTCACGAACCTCGCTGCTGTGCCGCGTGCGCGGATCGAAACGGCACAGAAGGAAGCGCGGCGATGCGAGCTTCGGATTGAGCCGCGATTGAACCAGCTCGATCGTCGAGACGATTTGCGCAACCCCGGACAGGGCCAGGACGTGGGCCTCGACAGGAACGAGAACCTCGTCCGCCGCGGTCAGCGCGTTAATTGTCAACAGATTGAGCGCCGGCGGCGTATCAAGGATGACGTAATCCCAGCGCCTGAGGTCGGCAGCCTCAAGCCGCCGCTTGAGTGTCGTCTCGGCGGCCAATTCGCTGGCGAGAATGCGCTCGGCGCCGGCCAGCCTGGGCGATGCCGCTACCAGAGTAACGCCTTCAATCACCGATTTCGTCAATTGACTCTCGACGGTTCGGTTGTCGGTCAGTACCGCGCAAATGCCGGCGTCGCCGCTCCCGCCGAGCCAGGTTGAAGCGTTGGCTTGAGGATCCAAGTCGAGCGGCATGACGCGGCGACCGCGCTTGGCGAGGCCGGCAGCGAGATTGACCGCCGTCGTCGTTTTCGCGGCGCCGCCCT
>JASHOB010000009.1 GCA_030041335.1 Alphaproteobacteria bacterium
GTTGCACGACCGATTCCTTGACCGGCGGCCGTCACGAGTGCCTTTTTCGCTCTGAGCCGATTGGCCATCATTGCTTCTCCCCTTGTTGGTGATCGAAGTTCCCGGCCTTTAGGGTTCGCACGAGATCGCGTCAGCGGCACAACCTCGAAGACTTATTACCACAACCGGGTGGCAGAGATGGTAATACCCATTTGATGATCGCCTGAGCGGCGCCCTGGCTCGCCGCGCGATCGCGGGTATGTCCATCCCAAGTCGTGCTTCCGATCTCCGAGCGCTGCGCTGCAACATGAATGAGCAGCAGACACAGGCGGGTCACCTGGAGAGGAGCGTAGGCTTGCGGCGATGATCGCGATGGCCACGGTACGTTCCGGCAACGAGCTCTCAAATTGCCTCGTCCTCATTGCCGTCCGCTTAGCTTCGCGCTACCAAAGCACGAGATGATACCGACGCTCGTTCCGCTCTCCAATCCCGAGAACGACCGCGATCATGTGGTTGTGCCGTTGGCGCGCGCGCCGGCGCCGGGCGAGCCGCTTCAGATCGAGCATAGTGCCCTGACGCGCCGGATTTTGGAGCGTCATTGGATCGCTGTTTCCATCTCGGCCCATCTCTTGATTATTGCCGCATTGGTATTGGGGCTGCTCTGGGCGAGGCAGCCGGCACCGCCCGCTGTCCTCAAGATCACGCTGATCCCTCAAGGACCGGGCAGTGCTGGCGCTGCAGGTGGCAAGAACGGTGGCGGCGACGCTCAAACACAGCAGGGGAAACAACCCGAGAACCCAGCCTCCCGGCCCGAGCCGGTAGCGTCCGTACCGTCACCACCCGAAAAACCGCCGCCGCTCTTGGCGAAGCCGGACATCGTCAAACCCCTGCAACCAAACCCGATGCCTCGGCCCAAGGCGGTTTCCGCCGCACCATTACCGGATAAACTGCCACTCCTGGCCAAGCCGGACATCGTCCTGCCGGCGCAGCCTCAGATCGCGCCGCCGGCGCCCGCGCCCGTCACCACACCCCCGCCAGTCAAGACTGCGGCACCGCCGCAGCTCGTTATGGAAATACCGCTGCCCAAACCTCGGCCAACTCCGCCGCGACGACGCGCCCAGCCTCATCGCGAGACGCAGTCACCGCCGCTAGAGGCGCCGCCACCGCAGCCGACCAAGCCCCCTGAAGCCCAGACAGAGCAGCCAGCCACGGCCCAGGCGGCGACCTTGCCAGCGGCGGCGGCGGGCATCGGAGCCGGACCGGGGAAAGGGCTCGAAGGCGCCGGCAAAGGCGCCGTCGGCAGCACGGCGGGACCAGGCGACGACTATCTCGAAAGGCTCTACCGTCATCTGTTGCGCTACAAGAAATACCCGCCCGAAGCAATCAGCGCGAAGCAGCAGGGCTCGGCGGTGATTGGATTCGTTATCGCGCGCGACGGCACGATCAGCGACGCAAAGATCGAAAAAAGTTCGGGGTCGCCGATCCTCGACCAAGCGACGCTGACGATGGTGCAACATGCCTCGCCTGCTCCGGCGCTGCCCGACAGTTTCAAAGCCAACGAAGCGCGCGTCAGATTTCCCATCGACTACAAACTCAGCCTGATTGACCAAATGTTTTGATCCGCTTCTCGGTTGAAGAGCCGCAATGCCATCGAAAGAATAGGTGCCGCGGGTCGGTCGCGTTGCCCGTGAGCCTTTGCAGAAATTCGGATATTGACGCCGTCGATCGCGGCGATTTGAGCGCGCTTATGGTCTGAGCATCGGGAAGATCGCGAAAAAGGTGGGGCTGGCATCGACGAGACCGCCGTGGCCCGGCGATGAGATTCGGGACGGACGCCCGCGCTTGTGTGCGGTCGTTTTGCGTTGAAGACCTCGGCACGCGGTTCCCATCGCGGCGAGAGGTAGTTAATCGATCCACCAGGACCACGAGGAATTTTGGCCACCCTGCAGCCCCATGACGCCTGAGGCGACTTCTGCCTGTTCTTCGCCTTCCGCGTGGCCGCCTTGGCGCAGCCTTCAGAAAACGGTAAGGTTCGGCCGACGTGCTTCAGCCGGGCCGCTCAGGGGCGCAGGCCGAATTTACACAGTCATTAGCGTCGTTTTGCGCGCCGCCAAAAAATCCGATGGAGGTTCGACGTCGTCGAATCACCGGAAACGCGGTCAGAGTCCGTCATCGTCTTGGCTACTTGCCAAGGTACGGCGGTCGGGTAAATTGAAACGTTATTCGATAGAACTATAGAAAGCGTCTGGAGGAACCATGTCCGATACCGTCCGTTACGAGCGCCGCGGCGATGTTGCCGTCATCACCGTCGACAATCCGCCGGTCAACGCGCTGAGCGCGTCGGTACGCGAGGGGCTGGCCAACAGTTTGGCCAAGGCCACCGGCGATCCGGAAATCAAGGCGATGGTGCTGATAGGCGCCGGACGGACCTTTATCGCAGGCGCCGACATCCGGGAATTCGGTAAGCCAATGACCGGCCCGGGTCTCCAGACCATCATCAACGGCTTTGAAGATTCGGCGAAGCCGATCGTGGTGGCGATGCACGGCACCGCGCTGGGCGGCGGGCTCGAGGTCGCACTCGGCTGCCATTACCGCGTGGCGGTGCCGTCAGCGCAGCTTGGCTTGCCGGAAGTGAAGCTCGGCATTCTGCCGGGCGCCGGTGGCACGCAGCGTCTGCCGCGCGTCATTGGCATCAAGGCAGCGCTCGACATGATCACCTCTGGTGACCCGATCCCTGCCGCCAAGGCCAAGGAAATCGGACTGGTTGACCAAATTGTCGAGGGCGACCTGCTCGAGGGCGCGATCAAGTTCGCCGATACGATCGCCATCCCCGGCGGTACCAAGGGCCGGTCGGTCAGTCAGCGCACCGACAGGCTTGGCGGCGCCAATGCCGCCTATTTCGCTGAAGCGCGCAAAGCGGTCGCCGGCAAGGCACGCGGCCAGATCGCACCCTTAAAGATTGTCGACGCGCTTGAGGCAGCAGCGACCCTGCCCTTCGCCGAGGGCATCAAGAAGGAACGCGAAATTGCGGGCGAGCTCATGGCCGGGACGCAATCGAAGGCGCTGCGTCATGTCTTCTTTGCCGAGCGCGAAGCCGCAAAGATTCCGGACATCCCCTCCGACACGCCGCTGCGTCCGGTCAAGTCGGTGGCAATCATCGGCGCCGGTACCATGGGTGGCGGCATCGCCATGAGCTTCGCCAACATCGGCATCCCGGTAACGCTGATCGATTCGACCGACGATTTTCTCGATCGGGGCTTGAAGCGCATCAGGGACAATTACGCCGTAACCGTGTCGCGGGGACGCTTGACCGAGGCCGACATGGCGAAACGCGTCGGTCTCATCAGAGGCACCATCGGCACCGACAAGATCAAGGACGCCGACCTGATCATCGAGGCGGTGTTCGAGGAGATGGATTTGAAGCGATCCGTCTATCGCGACATCGACAAATACGCCAAGCCCGGTGCGATTCTCGCCACCAACACGTCGGGGCTCAATATCGACGAGATCGCTTCGGTGACGAAGCGGCCGCAAGACGTGATCGGGATGCATTTTTTCTCGCCCGCCAACGTCATGCGCCTGCTCGAAGTTGTCCGTGCCGACAAGACCGCCAAGGACGTCGTCGCCACGGCGATGCAGGTCGGCAAACAGCTCCGCAAGGTGCCGGTGTTGGCCCGCGTGTACGAAGGCTTCATCGGCAACGCCATGCTGCGCCATTACGGCCGCGAGGCGCATTTCCTGCTCGAGGAAGGCGCGCTGCCGCAACAGGTCGATAAGGCACTGACGGATTTCGGTTATGCCATGGGCATGTTCGGCGTGCACGATCTCGCCGGCAACGATGTCGGCTACCGGATGCGCAAGGCGGCGCAAGCGTCGCGTCCCA
>JASHOB010000076.1 GCA_030041335.1 Alphaproteobacteria bacterium
TCGACGATTTCTGCAAGATCACAAATTACGAGAAGCTCAAGCCGGACCTCGATCTGATCGCGGCCTGGGCGCCCGATTTCGTGATCGTCGATGAAGCGCAACGGGTGAAAAACTGGAACACCATTGCCGCACGGGCCTTGAAGCGCATCGACAGTCCCTACGCGATCGTCCTGACCGGCACGCCCTTGGAGAACAAGCTCGAGGAGCTGATCTCGATCGTTCAGTTCGTCGATCAACACCGGCTGGGGCCGACGTGGAAGCTGCTGCACGAGCACCAGGTCAGGGATGAAGGTGGGCGGATAATTGGCTATACCGGGTTGGAGAGGATTGGTCAGACGCTGGCGCCGATCGTGATCCGCCGGCGCAAATCCGAGGTGCTAAAGCAATTGCCGAACCGTCTCGACCAGAACCTTCTGGTGCCGATGACAGAGATGCAGATGCGCTATCACCAGGAAAACGCCGACGTGGTCGCGAAAATCGTCCAGCGCTGGCGGAAGACTCGGTTCTTGTCAGACACAGACCAGCGGCGGCTCACCTGCGCCCTGCAGAACATGCGCATGTCGTGCAACAGCACCTATCTCTTGGACCAAGAGACAGACCACGGTGTCAAGGCCGATGAATTGGCGGCCCTCCTCGACGATCTGTTCGCCGACCCAAAAGCCAAGGCGGTGGTATTCTCGCAATGGACGCGGACCCACGAGGTCGTCATCCGTCGGCTCGAAGCACGTGGTTTAGGCTACGTCTGCTTCCACGGCGGCGTGCCGTCGGAAAAGCGGCCGGCACTCGTCGAGCGCTTTCGCGACGATCCCACCTGCCGGGTATTCTTGTCCACAGACGCCGGCGGCACGGGCCTCAATCTCCAACGTGCCTCGACCCTCGTGAACATGGACCTACCATGGAATCCGGCCATACTGGAGCAGCGCATCGCGCGCATCCATCGCATTGGTCAGGCACTGCCCGTGCGGATCATCAATTTTGTCGCGAAGGGTACCATCGAGGAAGGGATGCTTCCGCTGCTGGCATTCAAGCGCTCACTGTCGGCCGGAATTCTCGATGGCGGCAGCGGCGAGATTTCGCTCGGGGGCTCGCGTCTCAATCGCTTCATGAAGGACGTCGAGAAGGTCACCGGGCGCATGGGCGAAAGCGCAGCCGTGACGCCGGCAGAGGAGGTCGGAAACAGCGACTTTGCCGCTGACGATTCCGGCCCCGTAGAAGACACGAATAGGGATGCGGGCGACGTGGTGCGGTCCAACGGGCCCGCAGTGCCGCCGGGCTACCGCGAGTCCGATCCGTGGCGTGCCTTGGTGCAGGTGGGTGCGCAGTTCGTTGCCGCTCTGGCGGCCGCCAACGATCCCAAGGCTCCGGCGCATCCATGGATCGAATGCGATCCGGCAACCGGCGCGCGGAGCCTTAAAATGCCGCTGCCACCGCCAGAGACTGCGCGGCAACTCGCCGACGCGCTATCAGCACTCGCGGACGGGTTGCGAGGTAGGACCGCGTGACGGTCTTTCCTTGCGGGTTTTGGAATGGCACTTTCCTCGAGGATTTAAATGATCGCTCATTCGGGCGGAGGCGGTACGAACAAGGCATTGGGGCCTGGTCCTGGTATCTGTGCGCGCACGGCGTCCTGCGCAATCCGCTGCTCTGCCTCAAAGCCTCATAGGCATCGTGCGAATCGGTCCGGGATCGGCGTAACTTCCATGAGTCGTTTGTGCTTTCATAAGTCGTCGAGGCAACCAACGGCGTAGAGCCGGTAAACTCTGCGGAGACACGGTCAGAGGTAGCGACGCGGATCGAACGGTCGCATCGAAATCTCAGGCTCGCGGCCGTCGATCAGCTGCGCCACCAACCGTCCGGTGCGGGCCGAGCCGACGAGGCCAATATGACCGTGACCGAAAGCGTAAACGACATCGTCGGTGGCGCGAGAAGTGCCGATGCAGGGACGACCA
Source organism: Alphaproteobacteria bacterium (assembly GCA_030041335.1). Classification (GTDB taxonomy): domain Bacteria; phylum Pseudomonadota; class Alphaproteobacteria; order ATCC43930; family CGMCC-115725; genus JAATGI01. The sequence goes on from JASHOB010000076.1 coordinate 1,950, forward strand.
TCCGGCATGCTTGGACGATGACCCATCCACATCTTCACGCGGTCCGCTGGGACAGGCATCGGCAGGTCGGGGAGCATGGCGGCGAGGTGAGAACGGAGGATCTCCGCGCGCCGCCAATTGGGTGCGGCTTCGAGCCCGGCGATCTCCACTTGGCCCGCTGCGCGCAAGCCGCCCTTCATGGGATTTACCACCAACCTGGCCTCGGACGCCATGAAGGAGATGCGCGGTTCAACGCTCGGGTTCTCGATCATGACGTGATAGCCGCGCTCGGTCTCCAGTGGAAGGTCATCGCCGATCGCGGCGCAGAGCGCCTTGGAGCGCGCGCCGGCGGCAATTACGGCCTTCTCGCAGGCGATATCATGCTTGTCGGTGACGACGGCCTTCACGCGACCGCGTTCGACCCTCAGGCCTTTTGCGCGCTCGGCGACATATTCTGCACCGAGGGAGCAGGCGTGGGACGCGAGCGCTGCCACATAGGCACCGGGATCACGGCAGCGTCCGGCCTCCTCGACCAGAACAGCGAACGTATAGCGCGAGTGGAGCTCGGGCAGGCGCTGGCGCAGCTCGTCGCTGCGGAGCTCCAGCCATTCCACGCCCACCCGTCTGCGGATAGACCAGGCGAGAGCGTCGGCGTCGAAGTCGGCGCGAGACAGATAGATATGCATCACGCCCTGGCGTTCGATGAGGTCGCCTACGCCAGCTTCGTCCGCGAGCATCCGGTGGAGCAGGGGCGCATCTTTTAGGAGCGAGCGGAGGGCAACCGCTGTTGCCTCTAGCTTTGCCGGCGTCCAACCCGACCACAGATAACGGATCAGCCAAGGCAGCGCCTTCGGCAGATACTGCCAGCGTACGGTCACCGGGCCGAGCGGATCGGAGAGGAATTTCGGCACTTTTTTCCAGGAGCCCGGCTCGGCGGGCGGAATTACCGAATGCGACGACAGCCAGCCGGCATTGCCGTAGCTCGCCGCTTGCTTGCCGCCGGGCGGGCTCGGATCGATCAAGGTGACCTTGTGTCCGTCGCGTAACGCCTCGATGGCGCTAATGACGCCGACAGCGCCCGATCCGATGACCGCCACTCGCTGGGGCCTAGAAGGCACGTGGGGCATCAGAAAAGTCTCCTGGGACGGTGCGATACCTCGCTGGACGGGTCGCAAAGCATGACGGCGGACATCCCGTGACGTTTGACGACGAATACCACGAGCGCGACGGCTCGACTTGATTGGCGCCATTCAGGCGTTCGTGGCCCGCCCATCATAGGCTGCGCCGGAGCAGGCCAAAGTTCTAACCGGCGGCGGCTATTCTGGGTTTCATTTGGCGGCATCAAGGGATTTGATCAACTCATTACATTTCTGCACGCACTCGGCCATTTTCGGACGGACGCGCTCTCTATATAGGGGGTCTACTTCAGGCCCTATGACCATCGTGGAGTTGAGGAGCTCCTTCGCACACGCCCAATGGCCGATCGTTCGATTGAGAGGGCATCAGGCTTCTCTAGAGCACGCATGATGCTGCTTCGTGCGCACTGGCTAGGGCAGCAATCAGATCTGGCATAGTCCCACAACGAAGCGCAGCTTCTCAGTCCTCGTCGGCATCAAGAGCCGTCGCATCGGCAAAGGCCATCCTCAAGTAAGCGGGCTTGCCTAAACAGCTCTGACCGGTCGAGAAAAAACCCGGCCAGAGTCGCGACTTCCCAGGGCGAGGCGCTTTTTCTATCTTGGTTGATTGAGCGATGAATCAGATCGAAACAGGCTGCTGCTCCGGAAGCCTCTAGGTCATGAAGAAATTGCAGGCTGATCTGGTCGAGAGCGCCCATGATTGGGCTCCCATTGTCGGCACGTC
>JASHOB010000077.1 GCA_030041335.1 Alphaproteobacteria bacterium
ATCGACCGGTGAGCGAGCACGTCGACACCACTCCCATCGTGCAACCGGCAACGTTCGAATTCACGGGCGAAAATCTGGCACGAGCCAAGGCCGAGATCGCCAAATATCCGCCGGGCCGGCAGGCGAGCGCGGTCCTGGCGCTGCTCGACCTGGCACAGCGTCAGTACGACAATTGGCTGCCGCGCGCGGCCATGGATTACGTCGCGGGTCTGCTCGACATGCCGCGGATCCGGGTCTACGAGGTTGCCACCTTCTACACCATGCTCCATTTGCGGCCGGTCGGAAGACATTTGCTCCAGGTGTGCACGACGACGCCGTGCTGGCTGCGCGGCTCGGATGCGGTGGTGGGGGCCTGCGAAAGCAAGCTCGGCATCGCGATGGGGGAGACCACCGCCGATGGCAAATTCACCCTGATCGAGGTCGAGTGCTTGGGCGCCTGCGTCAATGCGCCCGTTATTCAGGTCAATGATGATTTCTACGAGGATTTGGATGGGGGATCGACGGAGGCGCTGATCGACGCCCTGGTGCGCGGCGAGACGCCGCCCAAAGGCTCGGTCAAGCGCCGCCAGGGCTCGGCACCCGAGGGCGGGCCGACGACGCTGACCCAACTCTCTTTTGCCAAGGATGCGACCTGATGCTCGCCGACAAGGACCGCATCTTTACCAACCTCTATGGCCAATATGACTGGACCCTGAAGGGTGCGCGTGCGCGCGGCGACTGGGACGGCACCAAGGAGCTGATCCTGAAGGGCCGCGACCATCTCGTCACCGAGGTCAAGAATTCCGGACTGCGCGGTCGTGGCGGTGCCGGATTCCCGACCGGTCTCAAATGGTCCTTTATGCCGAAGCAAAGCGACCGCCCGTGCTACCTCATCATCAATGCCGATGAGTCGGAGCCCGGCACCTGCAAGGATCGCGACATTATTCGCAACGATCCGCACAAGCTGGTGGAGGGCTGCCTTCTCGCTGCGGCGGCGATGGGTGCCAGCGTCGGCTATATCTATATCCGCGGGGAGTTCTATAACGAGGCGGTGAATCTGCAGGCCGCCATTGACGAGGCCTATAAGGCCGGTCTCATCGGCAAGAATGCCTGCGGCTCCGGCTACGATTTCGAGCTCCATCTCCACCGCGGTGCCGGCGCCTATATCTGCGGTGAAGAGATGGGCCTGCTGGAGAGCCTTGAGGGCAAGCCCGGCAAGCCGCGACTAAAGCCGCCATTTCCGGCCGGGGTCGGCCTCTATGGCTGCCCGTCGACCGTCAACAATGTCGAGACCCTGGCAGTGGTGCCGACCATTCTGCGGCGCGGCGCCTCGTGGTTTGCCGGTATCGGACGGCCAAAAAACGAAGGCACAAAGGTGTTCTGCATCTCCGGCCACGTTAACCAGCCGTGCAACGTCGAAGAGGCAATGGGCATTCCGCTCAAAGAGCTGATCGAAAAGTATGCCGGCGGGGTGCGCGGCGGCTGGGACAATCTTTTGGCGGTCATACCGGGGGGCGCCTCGATGCCGGTGTTGCCAAAATCGATCTGCGACACGGTCCTGATGGATTTCGACGCGCTGCGCGACGCAAAATCTGGCATGGGCACCGCCGCGGTCGTGGTCATGGACAGGTCGACCGACATCATCAAGGCGTTCGCGCGAATTGCCAAATTCTACAAACATGAAAGCTGCGGCCAGTGCACGCCATGCCGTGAGGGTACTGGCTGGCTGTGGCGCGTGCTCGAACGCATGGCCACGGGCGAAGCCGAGGTCGCCGAGATCGATATGCTGCTCGACGTCACGACCCAGATCGAAGGGCATACGATCTGCGCCTTCGGTGAAGCGGCGGCGTGGCCGGTTCAAGGACTCATTCGCCACTTCCGTCCCGACATCGAACGGCGTATCGCCGACCATCGCGCGCGTGCCCAAATGGCAGCGGAGTAGGCGATGACCAAACTCACCATCGACGGCCGCGAAGTCGAGGTCCCGCCCAATACCACCGTGCTGCAGGCGGCGGAGGAGCTCGGCATCGAGATACCCCATTTCTGCTACCATGAACGGCTCGAGATCGCCGGCAATTGCCGCATGTGCCTGGTCGAGCAGGAAAAGGTGCCGAAGCCCATTGCCTCCTGCGCCCAACCGGTCGCCGAGGGCATGGTGATCCACACGCAAAGCGAGCGCGCCCGCAAGGCGCGCCACGGCGTGATGGAATTCCTATTGATCAATCACCCGCTCGACTGTCCGATCTGCGACCAGGGTGGCGAATGCGACTTGCAGGACCAAGCCATGGCCTATGGCTTCGACCGCAGCCGCTATCGCGAGGCGAAGCGCGCGGTAAAGGAGAAGAATTTCGGTCCGCTGGTCGCCACCCAAATGACCCGCTGCATCCACTGCACGCGGTGCGTCCGCTTCCTCGACGAGGTCGCCGGCGTGCCCGAGCTGGGAATGGTCAATCGCGGCGAGGATTCGGAGATAACCAACTTCATCGAAAGGGCGCTGACCTCCGAGCTGTCGGCCAACATCGTCGATCTCTGCCCGGTCGGAGCGCTGACGTCAAAGCCCTATGAGTTCATCGCGCGACCGTGGGAGCTGCGCAAGACGGAGTCGGTCGACGTGCTCGATGCGGTCGGCAGCAATATCCGTATCGATGCCCGCGACGCCGCCGTACTGCGCGTGCTGCCGCGTCTTAACGAAGAGATCAACGAAGAATGGATCTCCGACAAGACGCGTTTCGCCATCGACGGGCTGAAGCGCAATCGTCTCGACCGGCCCTACGTACGGCGTGACGGCAAGCTCCAAGAAGTCGATTGGCATGAGGCCTTCGCGGTCATCGCCGAGCGCCGAGGCGCAATCCCCGGCGGGCGGATCGCTGCCATCGCGGGCGACCTCGCCGATTGCGAGGCCATGCTGGCGTTGAAGGAGCTGATGAAGGCGCTCGGCTCGTCCAATTTGGATTGCCGCCAGGACGGGGCCGCTGCCGACCCCGCGATCCGCGCCTCCTACATATTCAATAGCGGCATCGCCGGGATCGAACAGGCCGATGCGTGCCTCCTCATCGCGACCAATCTCCGCGTTGAGGCGCCGATCATCAATGCCAGAATGCGCAAGCGCTGGCTGGCCGGGCGGTTCAAAGTCGGCGCCATTGGTCCGGCGCTCAATTTGACCTATCCGGTAGAGAGGCTGCAGTTCTCCGAAGCGGCGGCGTTTCTGGGCGGCGCCAGAAGGCCGATGGTGATCCTGGGGCAGGGCGCGTTGCGGCGCAGGGACGGTGCCGCCATCCTTGCCGCGGCGCGGAAGCTGGCCGAGACCTGCGGGGCCGTGCGCGAGGACTGGAACGGCTTCAACGTGCTGCAACTGGCGGCGTCGCGCGTTGGCGGCCTCGATCTCGGCTTCGTCCCGGGGCCCGGAGGACGCGATACCGCCGGAATTCTCGCCGGCTGCGCCGCGGGCGAGATCGACTTGCTTTATCTGCTCGGAGCCGACGAGCTCGAGATGAGCGTGCTGGGCCACGCTTTTGTGATCTATCAGGGTCATCACGGCGACGCCGGAGCCCGTCGCGCCGATGTCATCCTGCCAGGCGCCGCCTATACCGAGAAGGACGCAACCTACGTCAATACCGAGGGGCGGGTGCAGCTCGGCCGCCGCGCGACCTTTCCACCCGGCGATGCGCGTGAGGATTGGGCGATCATCCGCGCGCTGTCGCAGGCGCTGGGCAAGACCTTGCCCTACAATAGTCTGCGTGATGTCCGCGCCGCTCTGATCAGGGCGAACCCGGTCTTCGCCCATATCGATGAGCGGGTGCCGGCGACATGGGGCGCCTTCGGCGCGGAAGGCGCGATCGACGCGGTGCCGTTCGTTTATCCGATCGCCGACTTCTACCGCACTGATCCAATCAGCCGAGCCTCGCCGACGATGGCGGCCTGCGTCGCGGCGATTGAGGCCAAGACCGCGGCGGAACGGAAAGTCGCATGAGCGATTTCTGGTCCGGCTATTTCTGGCCGACGGTCATCACCATTCTCGAGATTCTACTGGTGGTCATCGTGATCGCCGTCGCGATGGCCTATCTGACCTATTTCGAACGGAAAGTCCTGGCGCTGATGCAGCGGCGCAAAGGGCCGAACGTGATCGGCCCCTTCGGCCTCTGGCAGCCTTGGGCGGACGCGCTGAAGCTGGCCACCAAGGAAACCATCATCCCCAGCGGCGCCAACGCCACAATCTTTCTCATGGCGCCGATGCTTTTGTTCATGCTCAGTCTGGTGGCTTGGGCGGTGATCCCGTTTGGCGAGGGTTTGGTGCTTGCCGACATCAACGTCGGCATTCTCTATCTCTTCGCGATCAGCTCGCTTGGTGTCTACGGCATCATCATGGCGGGCTGGGCCTCGAATTCGAAATACGCGTTTCTCGGCGGGCTGCGTTCGGCGGCCCAAATGGTGTCCTACGAGGTTTCGATCGGCTTCGTGCTAGTGACGGTGCTGTTGTGCGTCGGGTCGTTGAACCTGTCGCAGATCGTGCTGGCGCAGCAGCATGTCTGGTTCTTCATCCCGCTGTTCCCGATGTTCATCGTGTTCTTCATCTCGGGCTTGGCCGAGACCAATCGCGCGCCCTTCGACCTGCCCGAGGGCGAATCTGAACTGGTTGCCGGGTTCTTTGTCGAATATTCCTCGATGTCTTTCGCCCTTTTCTATCTCGGTGAATATGTGAACATGATCCTCATGAGCGCAATGACCAGCATTCTGTTCCTTGGTGGCTGGCTGCCGCCGTTCGGGATCACTCCGGCTCACGCGCCCTATGGCACCATCTGGTTCATTCTTAAGATATCGTTTGTCCTGTTCGCGTTCTTGTGGGTGCGTGCGACCTTCCCGCGTTTCCGCTACGACCAGCTGATGAGGCTGGGCTGGAAGGTGTTTCTGCCGGCGTCGCTGTTTTGGTTGGTGCTGACCGCCGGCGTGCTGGTATGGGCAGGCTGGCTGCCGGCGCGCGTATAGGAGAAAGACCATGGCGCTTCGCGACCGCGGCCCGGCCAGCTTCCTCTTGGCGGAACTGATTGCCGGCCTGGCCTTGACGTTCCGATACATGTTCAAACCGGCGGCGACGATCAACTACCCGCATGAAAAGGGCCCTTTGAGCCCGCGTTTTCGCGGCGAGCATGCGCTGCGCCGCTACCCCAACGGCGAGGAACGCTGCATCGCCTGCAAACTGTGCGAGGCGATCTGCCCCGCGCTCGCGATCACCATTGAAGCGGAGGCCAGGGAAGACGGCAGCCGCCGCACCACGCGCTACGACATCGACATGACCAAATGCATTTACTGCGGCTTCTGCCAGGAGGCATGCCCGGTGGATGCCATCGTCGAAGGGCCGAATTTCGAATTCGCCGCCGAGACGCGCGAGGAGTTGTTCTACGATAAGGAGAAGCTGCTGGCGAACGGCGACCGGTGGGAGGCGGAAATCGCCAATAACATCGCGTTGGACGCGCCTTATCGATGATCGTCCAGGCGATCTGTTTCTACATTTTCTCGGCGATTGCCGTGGCCTCCGGCGTCATGGTCATCGCCGCGCGCAACCCGGTGCATTCCGTGCTGTTTTTGATCTTGGCCTTTTTCAACGCGGCGGGCCTTTTCGTGCTGATGGGCGCCGAATTCCTGGCAATGATCCTGGTCATCGTCTATGTCGGCGCGGTCGCGGTGCTGTTCCTGTTCGTGGTGATGATGCTCGACATCGATTTCGCCCAGCTGCGATCGGGCGCGGTAAGGTATCTGCCGATCGGCGCCACGGTCGGAATCATTCTTGCCGTCGAGCTGGTTCTGATGTTCGCGGCCTGGGTGTTTGCGCCCGAGGTCGGACAGGCCTTGGCGGCGCCGATGCCTGGAGCCCATGTCACCAATACCGCCGCCCTCGGCGATCTGCTCTACACCAAATATGTTTACGCCTTTCAGGCGGCGGGCATCATTTTGCTGATCGCCATGATCGGTGCGATCGTGCTGACGCTGCGCCACAAGCCAGACGTGCGACGCCAGAAGATCGGCGTCCAAGTGTCGCGGCGGCGCACCGAGACCATCGCCCTGGTCAAGGTGAAGGCGCGCGAAGGAATTGGCGAAGAAGAAGGGGTGCGGTGATGGAAATAGGGCTCGCCCATTATCTCATCGTCGCGGCGATTCTGTTCACCCTCGGCATTTTCGGCATCTTCCTTAATCGCAAGAATGTCATCGTCATCCTGATGTCGATCGAGCTCATGCTGCTCGCGGTCAACATCAATTTCGTCGCGTTCTCGAGCTTTCTCGGCGACATGGTCGGCCAAGTGTTTGCGATGTTTGTGCTGACGGTCGCGGCGGCCGAGGCGGCGATCGGCCTCGCTATCGTCGTCATCTATTTCCGCAATCGCGGCACGATTGCGGTTGCCGACATCAATCTGATGAAGGGTTGAACGTGGCCATTCTCGCCGTTTTTCTGCCACTCTTGGGAGCCGTGGTCGCGGGTTTTTTCGGCCGCGTCATCGGCGATCGCGGCGCGCAGGTCGTGACCTGCTCGTGCCTCGGGGTGGCAGCGATATGCGGCCTGCTCGTATTCAACGATATCGCCGTATGGCATCACACGGCGATTGTACCGGTATTCACGTGGATCGATGCTGGCCAGCTCAAGATCGCGTGGGCGTTGAAGCTCGATGCGCTGTCAGCCGTGATGCTGGCGATGGTCACGGTCGTTTCGTTTGTCATCCACGTTTATTCCATCGGCTACATGGCCGGCGACCCGTCGATCCCGCGCTTCATGTCGTATTTGAGCCTGTTCACTTTCTTCATGTTGATGTTGGTGACCTCCAGCAATTTCGTTCAGCTGTTTTTCGGCTGGGAGGGTGTCGGACTTTGCTCCTATCTGCTGGTCGGTTTCTGGTATGACCGGCCCAGGGCCAACGCTGCGGCGATTAAGGCCTTCGTCGTCAACCGCATCGGCGATTTCGGCTTTTCGGTCGGCATTTTCGCCGTCTATTACCTGTTCGGTACGCTCGATTTCGGTCCGGTGTTCGGCGGCGCCGCGGGCATGGCGGGAAAGACCATGGTCTTTCTCGGCATGCATGTCGACGCGCTGACGGTGACCTGCATCCTTCTTTTCATCGGCGCCATGGGCAAATCGGCACAGATCGGGCTCCACGTCTGGCTGCCGGATGCGATGGAGGGTCCGACCCCGGTCTCGGCCCTGATCCATGCCGCAACCATGGTGACGGCGGGCGTGTTTATGGTGGCACGCCTGTCGCCCATGTTTGAATACGCACCGATTGCGCTCAATACAGTCACCGTGGTCGGCGGCACCACCGCGCTGTTCGCCGCGACCGTTGGCATCGCGCAGAACGATATCAAACGTGTGATTGCCTACTCGACATGTTCTCAGCTCGGTTACATGTTCTTTGCCGCCGGCGTCTCGGCCTACCAGGCCTCGATTTTTCATCTCATGACACATGCCTTCTTCAAGGCGTTGCTGTTCCTCTCCGCCGGCTCGGTGATTCACGCGATGTCCGGCGAACAGGACATGCGCAAGATGGGCGGGCTCGGGCGCCTCATCCCCATCACCTACGTCGTGATGTGGATCGGCAGCCTCGCGCTTGCCGGCATCCCGCCTTTTGCCGGCTATTTTTCGAAGGACATGATCCTCGAGGCAGCCTACGCCTCCGGCAGCGAGGTCGGCGAGTACGCGTTCGTGCTCGGGTGCTTCGCGGCGTTCCTTACCGCCCTTTATTCATGGCGGTTGTTGTTCCTGACCTTCCACGGCGAACCGCGCGCCGACCACGAGACCTTGCACCATGTCCATGAATCGCCAAAGGTGATGTTGATTCCGCTTTATGTCCTTTCGGCCGGCGCCTTGGTCATGGGGGCGCTCGGCTATCACTGGCTCGTCGGTGCGGGCGCCAAGGAATTCTGGGGCAATGCGATTGTCGTGCTGCCGCAGCATGCCGGCATCGCCGGCGCCGAGCGCGTGCCGGTGTGGGTCTCGACGTTGCCGCTGGTCGCCGGCCTGATCGGCATTGCCGTCGCCTGGTACGCCTATATCCGCAGACCGAGCGTGCCAGGCGAGACCGCCCGGGCGTTCGAGCCGATTTATCTCTTCCTCCTCAACAAATGGTATTTTGACGAAATCTATAATTTCATCTTCGTGCGGCCGGCTTTCTGGGTGGCGCGCCTGTTGTGGCGGCGCGGTGATGGTACTGTCATCGACGGGTTCGGGCCCGACGGCGTTTCCGAAGTTACCGGCGACCTCTCGGTGCGGGCCAGCCGCCTGCAGTCGGGCTATGTGTTCCAATATGCCTTTGCCATGGTCATCGGCGTCGCGATCTTCGTCTCCTGGTTCCTGTTCTGGCGGAGCACATGACCATGTCGAGCTGGCCATTGCTCTCTCTTGTTACCTTCCTGCCGCTGCTCGGCGTCGCGCTGATCCTGATCTTGCGCGGCGACGAAGCGGCGACAACCCGCAATGCGCGCTGGATCGCGCTCTGGACCTCGCTGGTGGTGATGGCGTTGTCGTTCGTGCTGTGGGCCGACTTCGACACCAACAGCGCCAATTTTCAATTCGTCGAGCAGGGCGTTTGGCTGCCGGGCCTGCACATCGCCTATCACATGGGCATCGACGGAATTTCACTTTTCTTCGTGCTGTTGTCGACGATTCTTACCCCGATATGCGTGGTGGCAAGCTGGACCGCAATCACGCGCCGCGTGAAAGAATACATGATCGCCTTCCTCGTCCTTGAGACGTTTATGGTGGGCATTTTCTGTGCGCTCGATTTCATCATTTTTTATATGTTCTTCGAAGGCGTGCTGATCCCGATGTTCTTGATCATCGGCGTGTGGGGTCACGGCCGCCGGGTGTACGCGGCATTCAAATTTTTTCTCTATACTCTACTCGGCTCGGTCGTGATGCTCCTGGCGATCCTCGCGATCTATTTCCAGACCGGCACGACCGACATCGTCACCGCCCTCAATCATAATTTCCCGCCGGCGCTTCAGACTTGGCTGTGGCTCGCCTTCTTCGCCTCGTTTGCGGTGAAAGTGCCGATGTGGCCGGTCCATACCTGGTTGCCCGATGCCCATGTCGAGGCACCGACCGCCGGCTCCGTCATTCTCGCTGGCATTCTCTTGAAGTTGGGCGGTTACGGCTTCATCCGCTTTTCACTGCCGATGTTGCCCGACGCCTCGGCTCTGTTCGCGCCGCTGATCTATACGCTGAGCGTCGTTGCCATCATTTATACGTCGCTGGTGGCGCTGGCGCAGCAAGATATGAAAAAGCTGATCGCCTATTCCTCCGTCGCACACATGGGCTTCGTCACCATCGGTATTTTTACGGGCACGCCGGAGGGTATGCAGGGGGCCATGATCCAGATGCTGAGCCATGGCATCGTATCGGCCGCGCTCTTCCTGTGCGTTGGCGTCGTCTATGACCGGCTGCATACTCTCGAGATTGCACGCTATGGCGGCCTCGTGCACAACATGCCGAAATACGCCTTTGTCTTCATGCTGTTCACGCTGGCGTCGATGGGCCTGCCCGGCACCAGCGGTTTTGTCGGCGAGTTCCTATCAATGATCGGCGCCTTCAAGATAAACACCTGGGTTGCGTTCCTCGGCACGACCGGCACGATCCTGAGCGCGTGCTACATGCTTTACCTCTATCGCCGCATCATTTTTGGCACGATCACCCACGACGACCTGCGCGCCATGCTCGACCTCAACCGGCGCGAGGTGGCCATCTTCGCGCCGATGATCGCAATCGTCCTGTGGATGGGTATCTATCCTTCGAGCTTCCTGCATCCGATGCAGCCCGCCATCACCCATATCATCCAGCACATCGAGGCCGCACGTCAGACAGCGCCCGATACCAGTCTGGCATCACGCTGACCATGCCGATCGCTCCACTGCCTAATCTGCTAGCGGCGCTGCCCGAGATTTTTCTTGCGGTGGCGGCAATGGCGCTCCTGATCCTGGGCGTGTTCCAGGGGGAGGCGCGCGCTGCCAAGGAAGTGTCCTGGCTCTCCGTTGTCGTACTGGTCGTGGCGATTTTCATGGTCGGCGCCCAAAACGGCGTGCGGCATGTGACCCTCGCCGGTATGTTCATTACCGACGGGTACAGCATCTTTGCCAAGATCCTGGTGCTGATCGGCTCGGCGTTTTCGCTGATCCTGTCGATCCGCTACAACGAGCGTGAGAATATCTCCCGGTTCGAGTTTCCGGTGCTGGTGCTGCTCAGCACCACCGGGATGCTGATGATGATCTCCGCGAATGATTTGCTCGCGCTTTATCTCGGCCTCGAACTGCAGTCGCTCGCCCTTTACATCGTCGCCAGTTTCGACCGCGATTCGGCGAGGTCGAGCGAGGCCGGGCTCAAATACTTCGTCCTCGGCGCACTCGCCTCGGGCATGATGCTGTTCGGCATCTCGATGATTTACGGCTTTGCCGGCAGCACCGGGTTCGACACGCTGGCAGCTCATCTCGGCGGGCAAGCAACGCCGTCGGCAGGCCTGGTCGTCGGCATCGTGTTTCTGATCGTTGGCATGGCCTTCAAGATCTCGGCGGTACCGTTCCATATGTGGACGCCGGACGTCTATGAGGGTGCGCCGACGCCGGTCACGGCCTTTTTCTCGGTGGCGCCAAAGATTGCGGCAATGGCGTTATTTGTGCGCGTCATGGTCGGCCCGTTCCACACCCTGTTGTTCGAATGGCGTCAGGTGATCTGGGCGATTGCGGTCGCCTCCATGATCCTGGGGGCATTGGCCGCTATCAACCAGCGCAATATCAAGCGTCTGATGGCCTATAGTTCGATCGGCCATATGGGTTATGCGCTGATCGGCCTGGCCGCGGGCAATGCCATCGGGGTGCGCGGCGTGCTGATCTATCTGGCGATCTATCTGTTCATGAACGTCGGCACCTTCGCGGTCATTCTGTCGATGCGCCGCGGCGGCAAGATGGTCGAAGGCATCGAGGATCTTGCCGGCTTGTCGCGTACCCAACCGGCGATGGCTCTGGCACTCGGTATCTTCATGTTTTCACTCGCCGGTATTCCGCCGATGGCTGGCTTTTTCGCCAAGCTCTATGTCTTCATGGCGGCGATCGATTCCGGCCTCAACGTGCTGGCCGTGATCGGCGTCGTCACCAGCGTGGTCAGCGCCTACTACTATGTGCGTATCGTCAAGTTGATGTACTTTGACGAGCCCGCCGCCGGCGGTGCCTTTGATCGCCATATCGGCGTCGAGGTAAACGCGGTGCTGATGGTCGCGAGCATCATTATCATGTTCTTCTTTCTCTATCCCGCCCCGGTCGTAGCGGGAGCCGAGGCGGCGAGCGCGGCGCTGTTCCCGGGATGACGCCGCTGCCGGCGTTCTTCGCGCTGCACCATTTTACCGAAATCGATAGCACCAACGATGAAGCGAGACGCCGGGCAGCCGCTGGTGCGCCACCGGGCTTGGTGATCTGGGCCGATCGACAAAGCGCCGGCCACGGCCGCCAGGGCAGGGCATGGCAATCGCCGCCTGGCAACCTTTATTGTTCTATATTGCTGCGGCCCGATAAACCCGCCGGCGAGGTGGCGCAGCTCAGCTTTGCGGCTGCGCTCGCGGTCTGTGAGGCGCTACCCGGCGCTCGGGCGCTCCGCTGCAAGTGGCCAAATGACGTGCTTATCGGCGACAGGAAAACGGCCGGCATTCTGCTCGAGTCCGAAGCGGCAGGCGACAATGTCGCCGCGCTGATCGTCGGCTTTGGCATCAACCTGGAAAGCCACCCTGAAGGCACCGAGACACCGGCCACGTCACTCGCGGCTCTCGGCATTAAAACGACGCCCGACGCGGTGCTGGGCGATCTTTGCCGACACTTCCTTACCTGGTACGAGACTTGGTGCGATCAAGGCTTCGCCCCGTTGCGCAAGGCGTGGCTCGGCCGCGCCCACGGTCTCGGCAGCGAAATCCGCGTGCGCTACGGCGGGTTCGAAACGTTCGGCCGTTTCGTCGATCTCGACGCATCGGGCGCCCTCATACTCGAAACCAGCGAGGGAAGACGCCATATTTCGGCGGGCGATGTGTTTGCCACCGCGTAGGAGCCGCGTCCATGCTGCTTGCCATTAATGCCAACAATACCAACACGGTGTTCGCATTATGGGAGGGCGCAACCCTGAAAGGCAGTTGGCGTGCCGCTACCGAGGCGAAGCGCACCGCCGACGAATATGTCGTTTGGCTGGATCACCTTCTGGTATTGGCAAAGCTGTCGCGGGCCGACGTCGACGGGGCGGTCATCGCCAGCGTCGTACCCGACGTCAATTTCAACCTCGTGACCTTGTGCCGAAAATATTGCCACACCGATCCGCTGATCGTCGGGGGCAAGGATGTAAAGCTCGGTATCAAGGCCCTGGTCGACCGGCCGGAGGAAGTTGGCGCCGATCGTCTGGTCAACACCGTCGCGGCGCATGATCGCTACAAGGGGCCGCTGATCATTGTCGATTTCGGCACCGCGACGACGTTCGACGTGGTCGACGCAAATGGCAATTATGCCGGCGGCGTCATCGCCCCGGGCATCAACTTGTCGCTGGCGGCGCTGACTTCGGCGGCGGCGATGCTGCCGTCGATTCCTATCCGACGCACCCAATATGTGATCGGCAAGGACACGGAAAGCTGCATGCAGTCCGGAATATATTGGGGCTATATCGGCTTGGTCGAAGGTCTCGTTGGGCGCATCAGGGCAGAATTCGGCGCGGCGATGAAGACGGTTGCGACCGGGGGACTCGCGCCTTTGTTCGAGGGTTCGACGCCGGCCCTTGAAAGGGTTGATCCGGCGCTCAACTTATGGGGGCTGCGCCTCATCTATGATCTCAATCGAACGCGATG
>JASHOB010000010.1 GCA_030041335.1 Alphaproteobacteria bacterium
CCGTCCTCGGGCGCCTATACCGGCGTCATCCCCGAGCAGCCCTTGTCCTTCAACGGCGGCGGCTGGGGCGCCCTCGAAATCGCCGCGCGCTACAGCGCCGTCGATCTCAACGACGACAGCCCCGGCTTCGGCAAGCTGTTGAGCTCCACCGGCGGCGTCGAGGGCGGCTACCAGCAGACCTGGTCGATCGGGCTCAATTACTACCCCAACAGCAATATGCGCTTCATGCTCGACTTCCTCCACGTCAACGTCACCAACCGCCTCCTCCCCAACTCAACAACCGGTGCCCTCACCTTGAACGGCGGCGTCTCCTTCAACGCCATCGCCGCCCGAACACAGCTCAATTTCTAAGCGCTGGCAACTAAGCCCCGTTCGGAATTGAGGTGGCAGTGCTTCGAACCGCCAGTTCGCGCTCCCAATCGAGGAGCGCTCCCCGATCCGCAAACATTTAGCGGGTAAGGAAATTCTGCTGGTCAAAAAGCGTCTGATTGAGATTGCTGACGCAGTAGGAGAACCGCGCTGTCGTTGGCGCGAGGCCGATGGCGGAGCATGCATTCTCGGCACGGTAGCCGGTCGTGCTGCTGTGATAGTAACTGCCGGCGTCGCTCGCCGTTGTCGGAGGATTCATGGCGTAGACTTGCGGCTGTGCGGACTGCGCGAGGCTCTGAACGCAGTAGACGAAGGGGGCCTCACTCGGGTTAAGTCCCATCGCCGCGCATGCCGCCCTGATCGAGCTCATATCGGCCGCGCGCGCGGGCGTGGCCAACGACATCCCAACGCAAAGGGCAGCTACAGCGCCTGCGCTAAGAAGGGCGTTTTTCATCGTTGTTCTCCATCGAGACGTCGTGGAGAAAAGCATTGTGCGTTGAGCGGCTTGCCGCCATTAAATCATGTTTTATGAATCATGTTTTACCAAGGTCGGGTTCGCTCGTTGGCAATGAACGCACCTAAGGCTTCACCGACCGGCGGTTTTCTACGTCCGTCCCGATGAGAGGGCCGAACATTGGCCAGGCGCAAAGTGGGAAAACCGGCGCCGTTTCGGCCAGCGCGGTGAATCGGAACGAGGGCGCGGGACCGTCGTCAGAAGTTGAAAGGGCGTTCGCCGAGCCAGAAACGTGGTCCCGAACCTCGCGCAGCGGCGCGATCGCCCGGATTGGCAAGCCGGCATCGATCCAGCGAGAGACAGCCGCAGCCAATGCATTGTGTCAGCCCATCGCGCAGGAGCTCGAGCTCGCGAATGCGCCGGTCGATCCGGGCCCGCCAGGGCTCCGACAGGCGTGACCAGTCTCTCGCCGTCGGAACGCGGCCATTCGGGAGCCGGTCCAACTCGATCCGGATCTCGTCGAGGGAGAGCCCGATGCGCTGCGCGAAGACGATAAAGGCGACCCGACGCAATACCGAACGCCCAAAGCGGCGCTGGCTCGATTCGCTGCGCCGTTCGGAAGTGATCAGCCCCCGTTCCTCGTAGAAACGCAGAGCCGAAGCGGCGACGCCGCTGCGCCGCGCCACCTCGCTGATCGTCAGATACTGATTGTAAATTTCCGCAGGCACCATCATTTCCTTGACTTGAAGTTAACTTGAACTTTTATACTGGCATCGACTGGTACCTGGTGCAAGGGATGGCAGGCATGGCAAGCGGCATCACCGAAGCAAAGATCGCGCAATATCTCGCGCACGGCGACAGGCCCGATGAGGCCGCGCTGGACCGCGTCTACGACAGATTCGCGACCAGCGACCCGTTTCAGCCGGTGACCGGCTTCGTCGATCATGTCACCATGGGTGCCGAGGCACTCGTTGCCCTCGGGCTTGGGGCAAAGGCGGAAAGTTGGGCGTCGCGCTGGCCTGTGAGGCGCTATCAGGCGCCGGTGGCCGGCATAGCGATTTCATCCGATTGGCCCGAGGCGCTGGGGCGAAGGCAGTGCCACGGCGACTGGATCGCCCATTTCGACGCGGAACTGGAGGGTAAACCGTTCGCGGACGTACTGGCGCGTTGGGTCCCCCGATTTTCACATGATATGGGGGCACTGCTGTTTCACGGCGTGATCAGAACCGGCCACGCAACGCGCGCTCTCGAACACAGCGACACGCCGGCACGGCGCGCCGAACTGGCGCGCGGACTAGCTTTGTGGGCAATCGGTATCAGAAGAGCGGCGCCGGATCCGGCGCACCGCCCGCCGTCCGCGGGCGCCGCGGTCGATGCGGCCATCGACTATGCCCGCATCGGGGCCGCAAGGTTCGTAGACCGGCCCAGCATCGTCACGCTGCACTACGTGACTGGGCCAATGGCCTACCTGCTCATCAGCAAGCATCTTGACGCGGGCGCCCGGCGAATAGCGTTAGACAGCTTCAACCGAACTCACCCGAGCCTCAACCAGAATCGCGAGCCTGGACCATTGCCCGAAGGCCCACCGGCCTTCGATCGAGCGCATATCCTGGCGCTCGCGGAACAAACGAACGTTCACGCCATCAAGCTGACCGAAGCGGCGTATCGGGCGTTCGCCGCAACGGGCGAAGCAATCTTTTTGACGGCCGCTGGCAAGGTATGAACCGCCGAGGCATGGCCTATAAAGGAGTGGTGGGGTTGGCGCGCTCGCGGGCGAGCGCTATGGTATTTTTGACGTGAAGACTTGGTCGAATTGGTGTTCGCGCATTGGGGGGCGATGACGAGAGGCGTCATGCCAACGAACAGAGGGAAATTCCCACTCCTTGGGCACTGACGCATCGGTATCATGAGCCGCACCGACCGTAAGGTTCTCGTGTGGGACGTGCCCACACGCCTCTTCCATTGGCTCGTCGCGGTACTGGTTGCAGCGGCCTACGCAACCTGGCGCCTAAACTGGATGGATGTGCACGCCGAGATCGGCGAGGTGCTGCTCGCCTTGGTGATATTCCGCATACTTTGGGGCTTTTTCGGTAGCGACTCGGCGCGGTTTGGTCGATTTCTCGCTTCCCCAACCGTCGTCGCTCGGCATCTGAGGAAGATGCTCCGCCGCGAGCCTGATCACCTGCCCGGTCACAATCCGGCCGGCGGCTGGATGGTTTGTCTGCTCCTCTTCCTCCTGCTCGTTGAAATCTTGACCGGGATTTATGTCTTGAATGACGTGGCGGACGAGGGGCCTTTTACCGAATTGGTTCCTGCGTCCATCGCCGACGCGATAACCGCGCTTCATTCGATATTCTGGAACGTTCTCGTCTTCGCCATTGCTGCGCACTTAGGCGCGATCCTGCTCTACGCCATAGCGAAGCGGCAAAACCTCGTCGTGCCGATGATCACCGGGTGGAAGGTGCTGCCGCAAACCGTGCCCCGGCCTCGCATCGCCGGCCTTGCCCGCGCGCTCCTTCTCCTCGGCTGCAGCGCCCTTGCCGCAGCCGGTCTTTCGAACCTCCTTTGAATTCGATCAGCTCTTCGGTGGCGTCACCTGGCCGCGGATTTCGCCGGCCGGATGATCCTGCGAATGGACGTTGATGTACCAATCCCCCGCAAGGAATTGCTGCGCCTGCGCCGCGGTCAAAGTCGCCTCCCCGGTGATCGGGCTGGCGGCCGGAGCGCCGCGCTTGCTCAACCAAATCACGACCGGGCCGTTCTTGCCTGCCGCACCGTCGTGGAAATGTGCCATCGTGGCGGCGCTCGAGAGGCCGCTATAAGTGATGTTCCACGTCACCTTCTGCGTACTCGGATCATAAGTGATGTTAGCGGTTCCCGTGCCGGACGTCTGAACCGGCGGCACCTGTTGCGCGCCGGTAAGCTGCACGGTGAAGGATGCGGGTGCGGCCGACGCCGTTCCCGCCCAGGCAGCGCATACCAGACCAGCCATCAGGATAGCGGCACGACGAGAAATTCTAGAATCCATCTTTGCCTCCTTCGCAATTGGCTTATCGCGCTACGGCGTTGTCAGGTGATCGCAAGGCACTCCACCAGTTCGATGCTGCCCTTGCCCTTTAAATCGAATAAACCCTGGGCTTGTGCTTGGCAACGACTTCGGATGCGCATCCACACCAGGCTCGACATGAAAACCGAATTGATTGGAGCGCAGGCGCCGATGCGTGCCGCCATATTTACCGTGTCGCCCCAGAGATCAAACAGGAATTGTGTTTTGCCAACAATACCGGCCACCACCGGACCCTGGTGAATACCGACACGGATGCCCCAATTGGGATGAACCCGGCGTGTGGCGGCAACAAGATCGAGTCCGCAGCGCGCCGCTGCAACCAGCGGCTCATCCAGCGGTTGCAGCAGCCCCGCCGTGGCCATGAGGGCATCGCCAATGGTCTTGATCTTTTCCAAGCCGTGGACGGCAATAACGCGTTCGAACTCTTCGATCAAGGTTTGCAGCTCGGCCACGACTTTCTCGGGCGGGTTCTTGTCGCAATAGGCGGTGAACTCGACAATGTCGCAAAACAAAACCGCCACGCCTTCGTAACGCCTTGGCTTGACTTCATCAGTCGCCTTCAACTCACGTATTGCGCCAGGCGGCAGCATGGCGCGCAGTAGATCGTCGCTCCGGCGCTTTTCGGCTTCGATCGTGCGCGTGTAGGCCTCTTCCTGAAAGCGTAACCGCCGCTTTTCCAACGAGGCGCCGATGCGCGCTTTCAGCAAGATCGGGTTGAATGGTTTTGGCAGATAATCCTCGGCGCCCAATTCGATGCAACGCACGACGCTTTCGATCGCGTCGAGCGCCGAGATCATGATCACGGGAATGTCGCGCAGGTTCATGTTTGACTTGATTTGGCGCAACACTTCGTAGCCGTCCATTTCCGGCATCGTGACGTCCAGCAGCACCAAGTCGAATGACCGATCCCGCATCAGCTCGAGTGCGACGCGGCCGTTCACCGCTTCGGTGATGTCCGTGTAGTCTTCCCGCTTCAAGCGTCGAGACAAGGTGTAGCGATTGTTCTCGTCGTCATCGACGAGCAGGATCGCGGGTGACCCGTCAGCCATCGCCGTTCGCTTTGTCCAGCATCGCAGCGATCTTTTGCAGCAGCCGCGCCAATTCGATGGGCTTGGTGTCGTAGTCATCACAGCCCGCGGCGAGCGCGCGGTCGCGATCGCCTACCATGGCGTGGGCCGATAGCGCGATGATCGGAATGTGTCGCGTCGTCGCGGTTGCCTTCAGGCGCCGCGTCGCTTCCCACCCGTCGACGATGGGCAGGTTAAGGTCCATCAGGATGAGGGCCGGCATTTCGCGCTCTGCCATGTCGATGCCCTCCCGGCCATCGCGCGCGACAATAATTTCGTGTCCTCGTCGCGTCAGTCGATTGGACAGCATATAAATATTGTCTTCATTGTCTTCGACGTAAAGAATCTTCGCCACCGCTAACTGCCCGTGCCGGTCAGTTTCATGGTCTCGGCGTATGTCGCCACAAGCCGGCGAATCTCGTCCAAGAGTTCGTCTCGCGGATATGCGGCTTTCCGAAGAATATGGTCAACGCCGCCGTTGAGCCGGTCTCGCTCGACGGGGCTGAGGTCGGCGGCGGTGACGATGATTACCGGAATGTTGCGGTGGTTAGCATCGCTGCGGCATTGGGCCAGGAATTCGAAGCCGTCCATTTCCGGCATCAACAGATCGAGCAGAATGAGGTCGGGCCGTTCGACGGCCAGCCGCTGCAGCCCGATTCTGCCATTTGCCGCCTCATCGACCACCCAGCCCTCCGCCCTGAGGACGCGTCCGACCATGACGCGAGTGGCGTCATCGTCGTCGATCACCAGCGCGCGCGGCTTGCCCGCGAATTTGAAATTCGCCAGCAGCGCCGCCAGCTTGCGGCGATCGACGGGCTTGTTGAGATAGCCCGAAGCACCCAGAGCGATACCCCGTTGTTGTTCATCGAGGATCGAGATCATGATCACGGGAATGGCGGCCAAGTCGGGATCAGCCTTGAGCGCCTGCAACACCGACCAGCCACCAGTACCGGGCATCAGAATGTCGAGCGTAATGACCGACGGTATCAGCTCGTGGGCGAGGGCGATGCCCTCACGCCCGTCCCGCGCGGTCACGACGTCGAAACCCTCGCGACTAAGATAACGCCGCATCAGGTCGAGAACCGTCTGATCGTCATCGATGACCAGGACGCGATTGCTGCGACGGGCCGGCGGGGCGGATGGCGCGCCGCGCGCGCTGCCCTCGCTCGCCGCCGGCGAGGCGACCATCGCCCCGTGCAGCGCCGGCAACGTCACCGTGAAAGTCGTCCCCACGCCTGGTTTGCTTTCGACCCCGATGTCTCCGCCCATCATTTTACACAGCCGGTCGGTGATGGCGAGGCCGAGCCCGGTGCCGCCATATTTGCGGGTGGTCGAGCTGTCAGCCTGGGTGAATTCCTGAAACAACTTGCCGAGTTGTTCCGGGGTCATGCCGATGCCGGTGTCGGATACCCTGAATTTAATCCACTCTTCGCCTTTTTCGTGATGACGCGACACGGTCAAGGAGACCATGCCCCTCTCGGTGAACTTGCATGCATTGCTCAGAAGGTTGAGCACGATCTGCCGCAAGCGCGTCTGATCGGCACGTATAATGCCGGTTTCGCTCGGGCATTCGACAACGAGGCGGTTGTCGTTTTTGGCCGCAAGCGGCTGCGCTGCACCGACCAGATCGCCGACCAAGGTGCTGACATGAATATCCTCATCGTGCAGTTCGAGCTTGCCGGCCTCGATTTTCGACAGATCGAGCACTTCGTTGATCAATTCCAACAGATGCTTGCCGGCGCGTGAGATCCGATGCAGCGGCTCGATAAAACTCTCCTGGTCCGCGTCCTCGGCATCCTCGACCAGCATCTCGGTAATGCCGATGACGGCGTTCAAGGGCGTGCGCAATTCGTGGCTCATATTGGCGAGGAATCGACTTTTGGCGACTGTCGCCTGCATGGCCTGATCACGCGCGTCGGCGAGCCGGTCGACGAGATCCGCCAGCTGACGTTCGCGTGTCTTGAGATCGGTGATGTCCATGTAGACACCGACGATGCTGCCGTCGCTGGTGCGGGTTTCGCTGATGTTGAGCCAGCGGCCTTCGTTATTTTGCTGCTGGAAGACCGCGTGTCCGGCACGGTGGTTCGCCACACGTGCTTGCACCCACCCGGCGATGCCCTCGGGCGCGACCGAGATCGCCTGCGATCTGGCTGATGAACGCGCGACCTCTTCGAAAGTCACGCCCGGGCGCAGTTCGATATCGAGCTTGCCGAACATCTCGCGCAAACGATCATTCAGAATGATCAGGCGATCGTCCGCGTCCCAAAGGGCGAAACCTTCGTCGATCGAGGCGATCGCTTCCCGGAGCTGACGCTGCGCCCGTGCTGCCATGGCCTCGGCGTCACGGCGCTCGCGATCCAGACGATCGTGGTCGAGAAGGCTCAGGCGGAATTTTTCCAGCGCGCGCGTCATCGCGCTGATCTCGTCGTTGCCGACCGCGGTCACCGGTTGGTCGAGGCGACCGCCCGCGATCGTCAGCATGGCGTGTTCGAGTCGCCGCAACGGTTCAACAATCGACCGCAGAATCAGCACGAGGAGCACGATCGCAAGCAGGATCGCCGCCACGCCTGCGACGATGGCGATGTTGACGGCGGCGTCGGCCTTTGCGGTCGCGGTGTCGCGCGCCGCCACGGCGCCGCGTTCCAGGGTTTCGACAATCCTCGATAGTTCTTGATCGACCTGCTGAACGTACTGGCGCGACTGCGCCATCAACGCATTGCCAGCCGCGCGCTGGTCAGCGCCGTAGTCCTCGGCCGCCAGAAGCGAGAGTTTTCGGAGCTCTGCCAGCTCGGGTTCAATGCGCGCGACGCCGGCGGTGTCGACATTGACCAACGATTTGAGGTCAGAATCGAATTGGCGCTGCGCCGCCGCAGCCTCTTCTTGCGATTGATCCAACAGGCTGACCCCGAATTCTTCCAGCCAATATTTGAAATCGCCGAAGTGCATTTCAGCCTCTTCGGCGATCTTGAGCTGTTCGGCCACTCGGGCCTCACGAGCCAACGCTCGGGAATCAGCCGCCAGCTCGCGGGTCAGGTAGCCGACGGTGAGGATGAGGATCGTCACCAGTGAAACCGCCAGCAGAATCAGCCGCCCGCGAATCGATAGGCGCGATATGCCCAAGCCCAACCTCCGGCCCGATTTGGCGCACGACGCTTGTTCTCACCCCTTAATCTTTCACGATAACATTATTGCACCCCTTCGGCGACACCCCCCATCATTTTTCGCCTAGGGCGGTGCTGGCCGAGAGCTCGCGAAGAAACCCGACGCACAATCGGCCTCACACTCCTCGGGCGTTCAGCCGCGACATTTTCGAACTAGGATCGCCCGGTTTGCCTTCGCCGTGCGGCATGACTACGGCCATCGCGAACCCGGCGACGAGCGTCGACACGACTGCCCGCAATGAGGGCCCGCCAGATTTCCTCGCCGTTCGGGTCGATCAAACGGATCGCGTTGGGCGGCGTTGGCCCCGCGACCCTCACTTCCCTCACTACCCGTGAGAGCACCGACTTCGCGCCGGCGAGATCCGCTGCTGCGAACGCGCCGCCATCGACGACGACAAATTCCGGGGTCGACCCGCTTTCCTCGGTCGACCCGTGCGTCGCTAGAAACTCGTATTTCCAATTCATGACAGATTTACGACGGAACACAAATCCCCCCTTCGGAACGCAAGTTCCTCGCGTCAGGCGCCGGCGGCCGCTCCCGCAGCCGCGCCTCTACTGTGTAACGTATAGGCGCCGGCCGCGTCCCAGCGGTACGATGTGCCGAAACGGCGCTTCCATCCCGGCACTGAAAAGGCACTACCCACGCGCGAGGTTTCGTCCACATCCTCGCCCGTATGCCGCGAGGAGCAAGCCGGTGCGCTAAGGGGAAAACCGATTCAAAAAAACCGCTGCCGGTTGCGTGACGAACCCATGAATCGGATATTGCGGCATAAGGTCATTCAGCGAGAATTCCCTAAAGATTTAACACCATTGAGACGTCATAAGTTGTGGCGTATTAGCGTGTTCGATTTTGTGAGTGGCGTGTAATAGAACTATAGGATGTCAGCAGTAATCAGATAACCGCGGTGCCTTGACGTCGAGGTGGCCGATGGTGGTCCGGAGACGCACAAAAGCACCGAGAAAAACAGGATAGCTTCTCCGTCATTTGGCTTGAGGTTTGCGACAAAGGTATCATTGATAGCGGTCCAATCTCGCGCGACTTGGGGGGTGGCTTCTGTCACGCAAGCAACTATTCGACCACAAGCGTGAACGGGCGCGGGCAGGACGCCTTCGCCTGCCGCAATATGATCGAGTTTTTCGCGATGTGGGATGAGCCGAGCGTGTGGCTGCGCTTTATCCTCGCAGCGCTGGCTACTTGGCGCGTCAGCCATCTCCTTGCGAACGAAGACGGGCCCGCCGATTTGGTGGCACGGCTGCGCGCGCGCGTCGGAAATTCGCCGATCGGCGGCATGATGGATTGCTTCGGCTGCTTAACCCTTTGGGTTGCCATTCCGATGGCGTTCTTTGTATCGCGCGAGATTTTCGGCCTCGTTTTAAGCTGGCTTGCGTTGTCCGGTGCCGCGTTGCTGGTCGAGCGCGCGAAATCCGAGCCCCTTATCGTCGAACGAAGTGCGGACCCCGAAAGAGGAGAAGCAAAAGATGGCATGTTGTGGTCAGAAACGGTCAGTGTTCAACGGAATGCGGACGATGCAGACCAGACCGAGCATTAGCGGTCTGCCGCTGCCCAGCCTCGCGGCGTCGCAGGTGTACCGCGGACCGGGTGCCGCGACGATACCCCTTCAGTATCTGCAATCGTCCAATGTTGTCGTGCGCGGACCCGCGACCGGCCGCCGCTATGCGTTCTCGGCGTGGAATCGGGTCCAATCGGTGGACCGGCGCGACGCACGGGCGCTGTTGTCGACCCGCATGTTCCGAGCGGTTTAGCCAGCACTCATTTGTGGCGCCTGAAGCCTTTGTTAAGGCAGGTTGTTGGCCGGCTTGACCCAGATCCGGTATCGCGACTGCCGTTTGTCTGCTCGACAGAATGATCGCGGAGGTCTGAGGGAAAATGGCAGAGCTTCAGTTTCACAATGAGGCCACAGTCGTGGCCAGCGCGCGTCCAAACCGATGGGATCTCGTCGCGTTTCCGCTGATCGTCGGTCTCATAGCGCTTGCGGCCTTCGGCGGACATGAAACGATGAAGCCGCTCGCCGAGCTAAAAGAACCTGTCGTATCACTCAATCCCATCCATCTGCCCGAGTACGCTCTGCGAACGGTGTTGCGGATGTTGGCGGCGATGGTCGGCTCGCTGATCTTCACGTTCATCTATGCAACCATCGCTGCCAAGAGCCGACGCGCGGAAAAGCTGCTGGTTCCGATCCTCGACATTCTCCAATCAGTCCCGATCCTCGGTTACATTTCATTCACCGTCACGTTTTTCCTCTCGCTGTTCCCCGGCCGTGTGCTGGGTGCCGAATTCGCCGTGATCTTCGCGGTCTTCACCAGCCAAGCATGGAACATGACGTTCAGTTTCTATCAGTCGCTGCGCACGGTGCCGCGCGATCTCGAAGAAGCGTCGCGCAACTTCCAGCTTTCGAGCTGGCGGCGCTTCTGGAAACTGGAAGTGCCGTTCGCGATGCCGGGTCTGATATGGAACATGATGATGAGTGCATCGGGTGGCTGGTTTTTTGTCGTCGCCGCCGAAGCGATCACCGTCGGCGACAAGACCATAACCTTGCCTGGTATCGGTGCTTATCTGGCGCGGGCCCTCGACGAAAAGAGCCTTGCCGCCGTCGGTTGGGTGGTCCTCACGATGATTGTCGTGATCGTCGCCTACGACCAGCTCATGTTTCGTCCCTTGGTGGCGTGGGCGGACAAGTTTCGATTTGAGCAGACCGCGGCGCAGACCGTGCCTCAATCATGGGTGCTTGATTTAATGCAGCGAGCACGTCTCTTTCGTTGGCTACTGACGCCGTTTCCCGGCTTGATCGACCTATTTTTGCGGTTTCGCCTTCCGCTCCCGAGACCCGGCCGTCGGATGCGCGTGCCCGTGACCCAGAACACAACAAAGGTGTTCGATGCAATATGGTATGTGCTGATTCTTGCGCTAGCCGTTTACATCGTCTACCGCGCCGCTTCCTATGTGGCCAGCGGAGTCGGTTGGGCCGATGTCTGGACCGCCGTACGATTTGGAATATATACGCTGATTCGCGTCGCCGTATTGATCGCGATCTCGTCACTGGTCTGGGTACCCATCGGCGTGTTGATCGGCCTGCGTCCGCGTTTGGCAGAAAAGATTCAGCCGCTCGCCCAATTCCTTGCCGCGTTTCCTGCCAATCTACTGTTCCCGGTTTTCGTCGTCGGCATCGTTTATTTCAATGCCAACGCGGACATTTGGACGAGCCCGCTGATCGTGCTGGGCACACAATGGTACATTCTGTTCAACGTGATTGCCGGCGCGACCGCTTACCCGACCGACTTGCGCGAGGCAGCGACGAATTTTCGCGTTCGCCGCTGGCAGTGGTGGCGCGAGGCGATGTTGCCCGGCGTGTTCCCGTACTTCATCACCGGCGCGATCACCGCATCTGGTGGTGCTTGGAATGCCAGCATCGTTGCCGAGTCGGTATCCTGGGGAAAGACGACGATCACGGCTCATGGGCTCGGTGCCTACATCGCGCAGGCCACGAGCGCGGGCGATTTCCCTCGTCTCGTTTTGGGCATCACGGTAATGTCGCTCATGGTAACGTTGTTCAATCGCCTGATCTGGCGGCCGCTCTATCGCTATGCGGAGGAGCGTACGCGGTTGGATTAAGCCGGCTGCAAAGGTACCGGTTCGGATTACCCCGTCTCGGGTATGAGCGGTTCGACCATTCCTGCTATGGAATTTCTGAAGCCTGGTCAGGACCGCTGGGTCAGGCCCGGCACGTCGCCTGAAGCGGTGCGGGCGATCATTTCGACCGGTAGAGCAACATTGTCGAGGTCAGATCAGCCGTCTGTGCCAGAAGATCGCTCGCATTTTCCCACCGTTCCTGCTCCATACGCTTTATGGCGCCGGCTATATGATCGCGATCGATGATCCGGCTTTAGTGTCAATCGCGCCGAGGCCCTTGCGGGAGTGGTTCCTGTTTTGACCAACCTTCGACCGGCAAAATCTGCCGCTAGGGATGCCGCGTCGGCGGTTCTGTTCGTGTGCGCCGGTCAAATCGGCGACTGTGTCCTGGCCACCGGCGTCCTTGGCCACCTGGTTGAAACGCGACCCGAGGCGCATTTCACGATTGCCGCCGTCCCCTCCGCCCTACCACTGTTTCGTTACATGCCACGCCTGGATGCGCTGATCCCGATGCAAAAGCGCAAACACCATCTGCATTGGCTCGACCTGTATCGGGCGATGGTCCCCATTCGTTGGGATTTGGTGGTGTGTTTGCGCGGGCCGATCCTTCCTTGGCTGTTGCGCGCCCGGGAGCGCCGTGCCACGACGAAGAGCAGCCCGAACGACCATTACGTCGTGCGCCTGGCGCGTCTCTTTGGAATCGACCCGCCTCCAGCGCCCCGCCTTTGGCTGAGCGTCCAAGATTTTAGAGAGGCCGAGCTCATCATGGGCAATGGGCCGGTGCTCGCGTTGGCGCCGGCGGCGAATTGGCCGGCAAAGCAATGGCCGGCCGAGCGGTTTGCCGAAGTTGCTCGGCGATTGACCGCCCCGGGCGCCGTCTTGGCCGGTGCCCGAGTTGCCGTCTTCGGGCTTCCGACACAGCAACGCCAGACCGCACCCGTGCTCGCGGCAATCCCCCCGGATCGCCGCATCGAAATCACCGACGGTCGCGACTTGGCGCAGGTGGCCGCGTGCGTGAGCCGCGCTCGTCTTTTTATAGGCAACGATAGCGGCCTGATGCATATGGCGGCAGCCGCCCGAGTCCCAACGCTCGGCCTGTTCGGTCCGACACCCCCAGTCACACACGACCCGTGGGGCGAATTTACCGCCGTAGCGCGCACGCCAATATCGCATCAAGAATTATTGAGGCGGTTGCGAGCGGGCGCACCGATCGACCAACTGATGAACAGTTTGACGGTCGACCAGGCAGAACGAACCGCTGTCGGCCTATTTCAGCGCAGCGCGTCCGCCCACGCCGCAGACCCGCCGCCGTAACCAGGGCATTCCCCGATGGCTTGCATTGCCAATCGCATCCAGGATCGCCGTCGATAGGTCTAGGCCTCTTAGCGTTCAACCATGGCTAGATATAAGGCGTATTTAACCGATCGCAGACGCGTCTGCTTCCGTCTCTTTCTCCCAACAATCCTCGGCATCTTACTCATCAATCCCGCGTTGGCCGACGTCACGCGAAGAGTGTTGATCGTCAATCCTTACGACAACGCTTTGCCGGTCGCCGGTCTGCTCGAGGCCGGTATTCGACGTGAAATGCAATCCGAACTTCGCGACCTCGAGATCTACACCGAGTTTCTCGATATCGAGCGCTTTCCGGGACCTCAATATGCCGCGCGATTGGCTGCCTTTCTTCGCGATAAATACGCCGGACGGCGCATCGATCTCGTGATCGCGATGGCTCCCGAAGGGCTCGATTTTCTGATGCAGCGGCGAAAAATTCTATTTCCCGAAAGCCAACTCATGTTTACGCGGCTCACAGAGGATGAGCTACGCGTCTGGCATGTGCCGATGGATCTATCTGGAATTGTCAGCCGGTACGATCCAGCGCCGACTGTGGACTTGGCATTGCACCTGGAGCCAGACGCAACACGGCTGATCATCCTCGCCGGTACCACCGGGGGCACGCAACACGAAGTAGCGGTGACGCCGGATCGACTGAAAGCCTTCGCGCATCGGCTGAAGATCACCTATTGGTCGAATTTGGCGATGGCCGATCTCATGCGCGACGTCGGCAGGCTGCCTCATGGAACCTTGGTGCTCGATCTCGGCATTGATCGTGACGGTGCGGGGCAGCTCTTCATCCCGCGAGATGTTGACGAAAATTTAGCCGGAGCTGCCAGTGTCCCGCTCTACGGCGGGTACGAGACCTGGGTCGGACACGGAAATGTCGGCGGCAATGTCGAAGACTTCGAGGCCGAGGGCCGGCAAACGGGGAGGCTCGCTGTCCGATTGCTCAATGAACATCCGGTCGGTCAGCGAATGGTGGCGCCGACCCACACCATGGTCGACTGGCGGCAGCTGTGTAGCGCTGGGGATTGAGTGAGGCCAATCTGCCGGCGGGGACGATCGTTCGGTTTCGACCGCCGTCGTTATGGGAAGAGCACAAATGGGTGGTGATGGGAGGAACCGCGGCATTGGCGGTGCAGGCGCTGCTCATCGCCGCGCTGATTGTCCAAGCGCGGCGGCGGCAGCGGGCGCAGGCGGCGCTGGCACAGCAGCAGCAGGAATTGACGCATTTGGGCCGGGTGTCGCTGTTGGGCGAGCTTTCGGGCGCCATCGCCCACGAGATCAGCAACCCGCTCTCGGCGATCTTGAGCAACACGCAGGCGGCCAAGCGGTTTCTGCAGCAGAAGCCGGCCGACACCGGCGAAGTCGGTGAGATCCTCGACGACATCGCGGCCGACAGCAAACGCGCCGGCAATGTGATCAAGCGCTTGCGGGAGCTTTTCAGGAAGGCCGACGCGCATCTCGAGCGGGTGGACCTCAATGGCATCGTGGCCGATGTCCTGGAGCTGGCCGATCGCAGGCTGCTCGAGGACAATGTCAGCGTCGCGACCAAGCTCGCGGCCAACGTGCCGGCGGTGCGCGCCGATCCGGTTCAGTTGAAGCAGGTGCTGTTGAACCTGGTCGTCAATGCCTGTGACGCAATGGCCGCCAACAAGCCCGGCGACCGTGGTCTGACCATTGCGACCTGGTGCGACGACAAGCGGTTCGCCCAGGTCTCGGTGAGCGACCGGGGCAGCGGCATCGCCGCGAGTGTCAAGGAGCGCATGTTCCAGCCCTTCGTCACCACCAAATCGGCCGGCATCGGACTAGGCTTGTCGATCTGCCGTTCCATCATCGAGGCCCATGGCGGCCGCTTATGGGCGGCCAACAATGGAGATCGTGGCGCCACCCTCTCGGTCGCCTTGCCGATCGACCGTTCCTGATTGGATAAGCGCGCGCGGGCTTGCTTTAGCAAGGTCAGGCGAAGCGTAATCTTCTGTCTTTCCAGGCTCGTTGCCGCGGCACTCATTTCTTTGCAGGATTCTCCGCCGCCGCCGCTAGCCCGGCCCTAATCGGCTCGGTCAGTCCGGCCACCGCCGATGCAGCCAAAACCATTGCTCGGGACGCTGACGAATCCATTCTTCGAGGCGTGCATTTATCTGCGTCATCAAATGTAGGGCGTCGGCATCGTCATCTCCGGTACGCCGAATCTCCATCGGTGGATAACAGGTCATGCGAAACTTGGCGCCGGAAATGCGCTCAACACGCGCAGGGATGATAACGCAATCGTACCGCAGCGCCAGTCGCGCCAACACTTTCTCCGTCATCGCATCACGGCCGAAAAACGGAACGGGAATACCGGTGTTCATTTTCTGATCGATCAGCAGACAGAGATGCGCGCCCTTGTGCAAGGCAGCGATCGCCCGCCGCCCGGTTGCACCTTTAGGGATCAATTCACCCCCCAAGACACTGCGTGCGCGACGGATGAGGCGGTCAACGATGGGATTGTTAGCCGCGCGATAGATTGCGGCCGCTTTCAGACCAGCCTGCGTCGCCCCCAATGTCGCGATCTCCCAATTGCCATAGTGTCCTGACCAGAACAGATAGGTTTGACCTGGCTTCGGAGGATAGTCCTTCGGGGTGTATCCCACCGCTTCGACGCGACCATTAGGATTGTAAACCTCGAATTCACCGAGATGCGGATATTCGGCGAGGACACGACCGAGATTTTCCCACATGCCACGCACGATGTTTTCGATTTGCGATTCGTCGAGTTCCGGCATGGCCCGGCGCAGATTGATGCGCGCACGCTTGGACGCACCCGTCCGCGGACCTACCGTACGAGCAGCAAAACCGCCCAGGGCCGACGCCCATGATAGGGGCATGGCACCAAGCACCCTGTACAAGATTATCGCGGCGGCACCTTCGATTAGATAGCGAAGGCGCTTCCTCAGTGTTGTGTCAGCCATTATTCAATCTAAATCTGCCCGGCCCTACCGATCAGAACCTATTGGGGAAGTTTTGGTGTGACCGGCCTGCCAACGAGCGCAGCGGCGTAACCGAGAAAAGCCCCTGTGTCACGCGCATCACCCCAGCACCAGAGGAGCAGAACGGTGCCCATCCGCCATTATTGAACCTGCGCACCGTCCGCCCGGAGTGGGTGGCGAGCCGTGAGCCCCGACATGGGTAGAAGGTTCTCGATCGTCGGTCGACCCCAAATCGGCGAAAGCGCCCCACCCCCATCATTTCTCAACTTCAGATAGGAAACGGCTTTTATAGTACCATTCAAAATTGCTGCCTATCGCCAGTCTTTTCGCCCGAATGTGGCTCGAGAACCATCGTCATCGAAAGCGGCGGAATCGTCGTCGGTGATTTGAGACGAGGGTAGGTTCCAACCGATCCCGGCGAAATCAAACAGGTGAGGCGCTGACCACCGAAGGGAGTCGCAACAAGAGGTCAATCGGCCAGCTGTTGCCAGGTTTTGGAACTATGGCCTTTGCTGACGCTGGCGTCCGACACGGACATCCTCGCCGACAAAGTCCTCACCGATAAAAGAGGTCACCACGAGGCGTCGCTCGCTCCTACTCCCGGCCGACATCCCAATGGACCAACCGGTGAACCGTCGTGATCATGTCCCGGGTTGGGCCGTCGTGATCTCGACGCGGCGATTCTGCGCCCGCCCCTGAGCCGTGCGGTTCGAGGCGATCGGGTCGGCATCGCCATGACCCACCGCCGACACCAGGTCGGGTTTGACACCCTGCGCGATCATGAACTGCATGACGGATTCGGCGCGCTTTTGCGATAGGATCAGGTTGGAGGTGACGCCTTGGCGCCGCAACCCGGCGCCGATCGGCGCGTTGTCGGTATAGCCATTGACTACCACCTTGCTCACCTGCTGTGGTGCCAGGATCTTCGCAATGTTGGCAATCGTTTGCTGGCCGCGGTCCGACAACTCCCAGCCGCCCGGCTTGAACAATAGATCGCTGTTGACCGAGTATTTGACGGCCGCCTGCAGGCGCATGATTTGTGCCTGCGCCGCCGTCAGCGAGCTTTGCAGTTGGGCGTTCTTATTTTGCAGGTCGTTATTCGCCGATTGCAGCTCGTCGTTCTCTTGCTGAAGCTTGTTATAGGCACCTTGGGATACGCACCCGGTCAGGAACAGCGCCGGTACGACGGCAGCCGCTAAAGCGAGTTTACGGGGAGTAATCGAACTGAACATTGGGATTAGTCTCCGAGTTCGCGACGTTGGATTTTGATGCGCCCGGGCGCCATTGCCCGACCCTCAGAAGGATCTTAGTCGTTTTGTCCCGGTGTTGATCTAAGGCGAAACACCTAGTCGTATCGACAAATCAAGGGAGGCTGATCGAGATCCAAGGGGTGGCGCGGTGGGCAAACTGCTTGATCCCAACAGACCGCCATTCTCTGCGCGTTTGTTGCCCGTTCTCGGGCAAAGCGGTTCATCACATCGTCCAACTCACCGCTTCATTCTGAGCAATGGTCCGGACCTCAGTGCCAACCTCACTGTTTCTTAATGTATCGCCCATCGCGTGGTTAGGGGGTGGCCCATAGTAGTGAGGCGCGCATTTCGAAAAAATGAGGATTGGCAGTGCGCAACCAACAGCACCTAGCGCGAATCGACGTGCTTCTCCACGAAATCCGGAGCACTGTCGCCGAGATTCAAGCGGCAAAGCAGATGTCGAAATATGAGGCTGACGCCCTGGAACATGAAATTGCTGCTATTGAAGCGCTGATTGCCAGGCAAAGAGCGCGAGGATAAGGCTACCAATGCCGCCTCGGAACGCCAACCACGCGCGTTCGCGTCGGCATCATCGGGGGTTGCTTGCTAGGGCGTGCGTCCGGCTGTCTCGACCGCCACACGAACCGCGCTGAGGAAATCCGTTTCGTCGATGGGTTTGTTCAAATAGGCAAAGACGCGGCCGGTGGCGAGGCATCTGGTGCGGATCTCGGTGTCGGCTTGCCCTGTGATCATGATCACAAGCGACTTTGATCCCAAGCGAGCGAGTTCTCCCAGGAGATCGAGCCCGGTGATCCCGGGCATCTGATGGTCGAGAACGATGCAGTCTGGTTGCCAGGTCGGCAAGGCATCGAGAAAATCGCTCCCCGACTGAAAGGTCTTGACGTCAAAATTCGACGCCGAGAGCAGCCGCGCAAGCGCTCGACGGACGGACTCCTCGTCATCAACGACGGCTATCACCGGCCGCTCTTGAGTTGCCATTTAACCTCACGATACCCCTCGGCTTGGCGCCTGCGAAGTTGGACAAAAGTCCTATTTGGGGTGCAAATCGGCACTTAGTGGCACGATCCCGATCTGTTCAGTCACGCGAACAAGCTCGGCCACTGAGCGCACACCCATCTTTGCCATGACGCGGCCGCGATGCACTTTGACTGTCTTTTCCGCCACGCCGAGCGCGGCCGCGATCTGCTTGTTGAGGCGCCCGGCGATAACATGGCGAAGGACTTCCAGTTCCCGCTCGGTGAGCGTGCCGAGCCGCTGCTCGGCGTCGCTATTCTTATTGCGGACCGCGCGCCGCCTCCGATCCTGTTCCAGGGCGTTGCGGATCGCGTCCAAAAGTACCTCACCATCGACGGGTTTTGTCAGAAAGTCGATTGCACCGGCCTTCATCGCTCGCACGCTATTGGGGATATCCCCTTGACCGGTCAGGAAAATAACCGGTCGGTCATCGCCACGGGCGGCAAGTATCCGCTGCAACTCAAGGCCGTTGACGTCCCCGCCCATGGACAAGTCTAACACCGCGCAACCAGGCACTTGCGGATCGTGGTGCTCAAGGAAGCGCTCCGGGGAGAGGTAGCCGCGCGCCGTCAAGCCGGCTCCGCGCAGAAGCCGCTCTAGCCCCGCCAAAACGGCAGGATCATCATCGACCAGGAACACGATTGCGGTTTGGGCGCTCATGGCGGTGGCCAGCGGTCGTCCCGCGACCGGGCCCATTGCTCTCCACTGTGATTGCCACGATGGAAGGGTCGGATCCGTCGGTTGAGTGACAAGGCTCGTTCGACGCCCGTTGATGCCGCTTTCATCAGAGGCTGGAGTAGTAGCCGTTCCACACCCCGGCCTCCCGCCGTCGCGCCACTCCTTAAGGCCATCTTGACGCGGACATTATCATAGGTCCAAACGATGGTCAGGCCCGCTTACGTTATGGCGGTTCACGGACGCTGGTTGCCACATTGCCGCCTCGTCCGAGGACGTTCGGAAGTCAGCGGCCAAGACGACGTTCTGATCGGGTGCGTCGGCGACGACTGGTGCTCTCGAAACCCAATATCGCAAGCAGTTTCACCGACTTTCGGTCACGAGGGCGCGGCCAGATTTGAAGCCGGGTCATGGCTCAGTCGACAGTCGCATCCTTCCATCGCGCAATGGTCCCGTAAACCACCCCTCTCAGGCGATAGCATGTAGGACCAACGTCCAACTATTCGCCGCTGCCTTAATCCGAGCATTATTTTTCAGCGGTTGGGCGTTTTACAATATTGCCTTGAGTAAAAGCGCATCTCAAAAA
>JASHOB010000078.1 GCA_030041335.1 Alphaproteobacteria bacterium
ATGGAGGGGCCATGGGAACACGGGCATGGACAGCACGCACCAGACACCGAGCGTGGCAAGTCTGTTTTCTTGCCTCGAACAAGCACGTAGGTAGCTTCGAAAGAGAAGAAGGGACGGCTCACGTCTCGGCGGCGCCACGTGAATGTTGATCTGCTACGGGCAGCGTTTCCTGACTAAAAAACGGGATGCACCATCCCCACGTGGACGCCCCCTCGGAGCCTAAGTTCATTCTGAAAGAGCATGGGCGGCAACGACCCCGGGACGTGGCCCTCTCAGGGGATTTTGACAGGCGAACCCGACTCCCTTTCCTGGATGACGATTTGATAGCGTTACTCATGCAGCATGCGATGTAAGCATTGGTTCCCCTCGTTGAGCTGATTTGGCCAGCGAGCGAATCTTTTGCGGAGCTCATCCCACACGACAATTGGACAATTTCGGGCATGGTACAAGGTAAACGGAGGTCTCCCAAACGAGGCGGCCGCGGCTGACCGCGCAACATAGCCGTCTTATTCGCGGCGCGAATTACAGCGTATTAGGAAACCAGGTCGAACAGCAGATATCATGTTCGGCAAATGTAGTGAGTCACTGTAAGCTATTGCTATGAACCCCGCCGGTCCCAGCGAGCCCAAAGAACCGTCGAAAGAAGGGACGTCACCGCGGTCCGAACCGGAGATCATTCCACCGGACAAAAACTCAGTACCAGGCGACGGCACCGCGCGGTTTTCCATGCGCAGCGAACGCGTCTATGTCTGGCGGCCAGGCCTGTTCACATGCATTCTCGCAATCCTTCTTATTGGTTCGGCCTTGGCGGTAGCCCTCGCCATTATCCTCGGCTTGGCAGTGATTTCGTTACCCGTAATTGCCGCAGTCATTGTCGTCCTTGTCGTCGGGCGTCTTTTGAGAAACTGGTATCTCTAGCCGTCCGATGTTTGCGGCCTCGCCGCGCTCAGCTGAGCCATCTATAGATGCGTTGAGCGGCGGGAAATCTGCGGCATCGCTGGCCTCCGACTGCCGGCCGTTCCTCTTCCGTGCAGCGGAAATCGAGGGCGACGGCGTTACATAGAGAATCCCACGTTGTTTGCGCTGATCTAAAGTTGCGAGAGCCGCGAAATTGTCAGCATCCACATCAATCCGCTCCACCGTGATAAGCTGCCGCGAACCGCGACGGAAACCATGAATCGGGTCACCGAGATCAGCTTCAGCCCCTCGCTGCTTAGGAAGATACGCGCCGTCAGCTTCGTCACGCGGCTGATCAAGCCAGGCTCGGTCACTGGCGACGGACGGCGCCAGATGCTGATCCACGGCACCCGCGCCGACGACGAGATGGCGCGGCTCGGCGTCGCGCGCAAGCTTAATGCCGATTGGGATTTCCTGAGGCGATGGCGGGGTATCGGGCGAGCTCATGCCGACGGCTGGCCGGCGAGGGATTTCGAGCGACTGCGCCAAGAATCGACCATCGAGATCGCGCATGATTTTCTGTGATCCGCCAGCGGGAGATGCAACCCTGTGACGACTCTCACAGGCGACGAAGCGGCGACTGATCGAACGGCCGACGGGTCGCCGAATATCGGCGGTAACATAGGCCGCCGGAAGATCGGGCTGCGCCTTGCGCTGACGGCGCTGGTGCTGGCGACCGTCACCGTCACCTCGCTCGCGGTACATCTTTCCTGGTCCTATACTGCGCGGGAAAACGTCTCGGACGTGGTGGGGCAGCTCAACAAACAGGTCGTCGACTCTGTCCATCACGAAGTGCGCGGCGTACTCAACGACGCCTGGGCGATGCAGGAGGCGGTGCGTTCGATTTTTTTCCAGGGCGCAATCAAGGTCGACGACGAGGGCAAGCGGGAATTCGTGTTCCTCGCGCTGCTGCGCTCGCAGCCCAGCCTATCGTGGATTTCGCTCGGCTTCCCCAATGGTGATTTCTTCGGCTCGCACAAGGTCAGTGACACGGAAATCGACATGGTCGCGGTCCGGCGCGACAAAAAAAAACAACCGGAGCAGCGGGTCGACTACTACAAGCCCGATGTCGGCGACATTCTGTTCCTCAACCGCGAAATTCAGCCGGGAAACTACGACGCCACGGCGCAACCATGGTATTCCCGCGCTGTCGCCGAGAACGGGCCGGGCTGGAATCACAGCTCGCATTATCCGACCAGCGACCGGCAATCCTTCAGCACATCGACGCCGCTGATCATCGACAATCATATCGTCGCCGTGATCAATGTCGTGATCGAATCGGCTCGGCTCTCGGAATTCCTGCATAGCGTGACGGTCGGCAAGACGGGCACGGTCGTCATTCTCGACAGCGCGGGCCGGGTTGTCGCCGCGGCCGATCCTGCCGCGGTCGAACAGCAGCAAGCCGGAAGCATGCCGGCGCTGGCCGGGCTTGGCCGCGCCAATCCGCTGTTCAACGTGGTCGAACAGGAACTGCGTCGCGACGATTTCGACCTGGCGTCGCTGACGGCGGCGCGCCAGCGACGCGTTACCGGCGCCGACGGCATCGACTATTTCGTGACGTTCGCGCCACTGCGCTTTGACAATTGGGTCGTCGCGACGGTCATTCCCGCGAGCGACTTCCTCACGACGATCGAGCGCAACGCGCAAATTCTGTTAGCTGGGCTGGCGGTCCTGACGGCGCTGATGGCGATTGTCGCGATCATCGTCGCCAACAGCCTCATCACCTCGCCCCTGCTTCGCGTGGTCGGACAGCTCCGCCACATCGAGAGTTTCCATCTCGACGGCATCACTCGTGTTCCCTCTGCGATGCGCGAACTCGACGATCTATCGACGGCGATGACGCAGATGGCGCGCGGGCTCGCCTCATTTCAGAAATACATGCCGACTGCGCTGGTGCGGACCTTAGTATCGCGCGGCGTCGAGGCACGACCGGGCGGACGCGAGCAGGAATTGACGGTACTGTTCATCGACATTACGGGTTTCACCGGCCTGTCAGAACGGCTTGGCGACAATGTTGTGCCGGTGCTGACGGAATATCTCGAGCTGACCTCCCACGCCATCCTGTCGGAGCACGGCACCATCGACAAATTCATCGGCGATGCGGTGATGGCTTTCTGGGGCGCGCCGGTGCCGAGCGAGCGACACGCCGTCGAGGCGTGCGCCGCCGCACTCGAATGTCAGCGTAGGATGCGCGGTCAGCGCGACGCCGCCGAGCGCGACGGACGCGATCCGCTCTATATCCGCATCGGGATCAACACGGGAACGATGCTGGTCGGCAATATTGGCTCCAGCGAGCGGCTCAACTACACCGTAATCGGCGATCCCGTGAACGTCGCGAGCCGGCTCGAGGCGATCAATAAGCGATACGGCACAGAAATTCTGATCGGGGAGGATACCCGCCGCGCCGCGCGCGACGCCGTTATTGTGCGCCGTGTCGACAGGGTTGCGGTTTATGGAAGGCTGCATGGCGTCGCAATCTTCGAATTGCTCGCCATGGCCGAGGAAGGCACGGCGCCTTCCTGGGTGGCGCCATACGAGCAAGGTCTCGATGCCTACAGCGAGCGGAACTGGCCGGCGGCGATCGCGTTCTTCGAAGAGGCCGTGCATCTGCGCGGCGCGGATCGGCCCGCCGAGATTTTTATCGCGCGGTGCCGCGAATTTCTGGTAGCGCCGCCCCCCGAGAGTTGGACACCGCTAACGATACTCGACGAAAAGTGACAATGACAACCACCACGAACTACTTCCAACCGAACAAATTCTTGGCGATGACCCGATCGAGCGACAACGCGCCTGGACCGCGCAGCAGGATGAACAGCAGAATCGTCGCCCACATCAGATGCTCGGTCCATTGCTCCGGGTAGACAAAAACGCCGATGACGAACGTCATGCCGAGCATCGGCAGCGTCGCCAGCCGCGTCGCGAGCCCGAACAGCAGCAGCACGGGACAACTGAGCTCAATCATGGTCGCGAGCGTCGCTGCCAGTTCGGTCGGCAGCACCGGCACCGCGTATTCATCGCGGAACAGCACGATAGTGGTCTGCCAGCTTGCGATCTTGGTCATGCCGGATTGCCAGAATACCGCGCCGATGCTGAGCCGCATCAGGAACTGCAAGGCTGATAAGGGCACGCGGCTGAGCAGATCGGTCAGCTCCATAGCCGGTCGCCGATGCCATGGCGGGCAGTGAAGTTGGCGCTGCGCGCGGACATGGTTCAGACCTCCTTCGCATCAGTTGCGACGCAGTCGCAGCCGACAACGAGCCCTTCATCGAACAAGTGTCGTAGCGTAGCCGGAAGGTCGAACAGGAAATCGAGCGAGAGCGCGGCATCGGTGGCTTCTTCGAGACGCGTGCCGCGCGCTAGTGCTTGGCGAAAGGCGAACTCGCCGGCGGTCATGCGCCGAAAGACGGGGCGCCCGCTGGCCCGATAGATCTCGAGCCGCGTTGCTTCCGGCGCCAATGTACCCAACGCATTGGCCGGCGCCTGGTCCTGATGCGCCAGCCAGATTCGATCCACCGGCCAATCAGACGCCAGGTGCCCCCACGCCGGCTGGAACGAGAACACGAGGTCGCATGCCTGGTGTTGGCTGAACGAGGCGAGGACCGACAAGGGCAGTGCGTTCGAGTGCGGGGCGTGGAATGCGGCGCCGATCGCGCGTTCAAGGCGCGCGACATCCGGCAGATAGACAAGGTCGCGACACGGCGGAAACGACGCCAGGAAATCGGCAAAACCGGCTCCATAGGCCCACAGGCTCGGTTCGGCCGGCAGTGCGATAGCGATATATTCATGCGCCGCGTAGGCGAAGAAGCGCTCGTCGACGAGCCGGCAAACGACCGGAAAATTGGCCTTCAGCGCCTCGGTCAAGGTGATCGTCATGTGATTACGGTAGATGCGGAGCCGCGCGACGGCGTCGATACCGTCATCCGCGATCGCCGCGAGCAGCTCGGGATCGCTGCCGCCGCGCAGCACGCGCGCCATGCCGTCTTGGATTCTCTCAAGCGAAGGCAACGGGCTTGCTCTTCACCGCGCCGCGCTCGGCGATTTGCGTCGCGCGGCCGGCTTCGGCGATCAATTCGCCCAGGGGCGGCAAATTGGTGTCGCGCTCGACGATCGTCGCACGCCGCCCGAATTGGCGAACGGCGTGCTCATATAGCGCCCAGACCGGTTCCACGACCGGGGCGCCGTGATCGTCGATAAGGATCGTATGGCCGTCGGCGTCGCTCTTGTGATGACCGGCGAGATGGAATTCCCCGACCGCCTCACGCGGCAGGGCATCCAAGTAGGCGACCGGATCGAGTCCAAAATTCTTCCAATTGACGTAGAGATTATTGACATCGCACAGGATGCTGCAGCCGGTTCGTGCCGCCAGCTCGGCAAGAAAAACAGGCTCGTCGATTGTCGCGTGTCGGAAACGCAGGTAAATGGCGGGATTCTCGATGAGGAGTCGCCGGCGCAGCACGTCCTGGGCACGGTCGACGTTGCGGCACGCGATGCGCAACGATTCCTCAGTATAGGGCAAGGGCAGCAAATCGTTGAAATAGATGCCGACGTGAACGCTCCAGGCGAGATGCTCGGAGATCAGGTTTGGTTCGAGCCGCTCGGTGAGCGCTTTGAGCCGAGCCAGATGGTCGGGGTCGGGTTCTCCCGCTCCGCCGAGCGACAAGCCGACGCCGTGGACGCTCAGCGCATAGTCGCGGCGAAGATTATCGAGCGCCGCGACGGCGGGCGAGCCGGACATGTAATTTTCTGCGTGGACCTCGAGTAGCCCGAGCGAGGGAGGTCGTGTCGACAGCATCTCGTCAATATGGGCCGACCGCAAACCGATGCCGGCTGCCGGGTCCGACTGACCGTTCGCCATGTCCGTCCTCCCCGATTTCCGCGCTATTTCGCCGACAGTGAGCCGCCATTGATCTTCATGCAGGTGCCGGCCGGGACATAGATCCAGGAATCGGCTGCAGCAGCCTTGCGGGATTCGCCGGCGCAGGAATGGCTGGCGGTCTGGCAATCGTTCTGACCGGCGGCGGCAACACCATAGCACTTTTCCGCCTTGAATGATGGTGGGGCGGCCGGGCCGGCGAGCGCGGCAACGGGCAAGGAAACGGCCGCCGTCACGGCCGAGGCGACGATAAGTGACGTTCTCATGGCAATCTCCTTAGAGGCAAGCGAAGCAATTTCGCTGGAACTTTCGAACCAGCCACGATGAACAAGACGACGCACGGCCGCTTAAACTGATTTATCGCGGCCGAACAGAGTTGCGTGTTGAGTTCGACACGCGACT
This sequence comes from Alphaproteobacteria bacterium, assembly GCA_030041335.1. Classification (GTDB taxonomy): domain Bacteria; phylum Pseudomonadota; class Alphaproteobacteria; order ATCC43930; family CGMCC-115725; genus JAATGI01. Next base: position 6,233 of record JASHOB010000078.1, read on the forward strand.
TCCGTCTGTGCTTTGCAATCAATTTTGAATGATATGCTGTTGGTACTTTTGTTGGTATTTTTTCAGGTACGTTGGCAAAATATTACGGAATAACAATCATTTGGAATAGCCTGTGAGTCCTGCCGGCCCACCAATCTTTTCAATGGCTTGAGATTCGGGGTCACCCTCTAAGTCACGGGTTGGGCACGCAAAAGTTAATTTCCGTGTACCGCTCGAAACGTCGCTCCGCCGCGCCACTTTGGCGTGTAGAAGGCTGTTGCGCGCCGAGCGTTTCGACTATCTTGCGAACAATCGGCAGACGCCGAGCCGGCTCCACGAATAAGTGACGTCGAGCCTGCATTTTCGACGTTGAAATGCTCTTCCCCGATTCGGTAAGAGTGACCTCGCCTCAATGGCCTCGACCAAACCCAACCGCGATAGGAAATCCGTGAGGCCAACCATGTTCTCGTCATCGACATGAAGCGCCGCCGCGAGTTCGCATGGGCTCATGCGTGAGCCGGCCCGGGCGACGATTTCATGGCCGAGGCCGCTTGGATATCGAAGCAGGTTGGCGCGCCCGAATGCGAGTGTTCGAGGCCTCAAATGCCGTGCACTACGACGAGGTCGCCGAGGCTCGCGCCACAATTGCGCACCGCGTTGAAGGTGGTCAGTCCGAACGCAAATGATCATCGGCGGAACGATCTGTCTCGGCGGTGGATACAATATGCGAGGTCGAAACGTTGCTTTACCGGAGGAGAATAGCGATGAACGCGCGTGATGTGATGACCACGGACGTCATCTCCGTCAAGCCTGACGCGCCGGCTCAACAGATTGCGCGTCTATTGCTCGACAAGGGTATCAGCGCGGTACCGGTCGTTGACGTCAATGGTGCGCCTATAGGCATGGTGAGCGAGGGAGACCTGATTGGCCGACCTGACGATGAACGTGAGGCGCGGACGGATTGGTGGCTGACCTTGATTGCCAACCGGGACAAGCCAAAGCCGGATATAGTCAAACGCGTTCT
>JASHOB010000079.1 GCA_030041335.1 Alphaproteobacteria bacterium
GAGGCGACGCTGTCGCCGCGCGAGCGGTTGATCGTGCAGTTGATCGCCGAGGGGCACAGCAACAAGGAAATGGCCGAGATCCTCAACCTCAGCGTCAAGACCATCGAAACCCATCGCGCCGCCGCCATGCGCAAGCTCAACCTCACCTCAACCGCCGCCATCGTCCGCTATGCCGTCCGCAACCGCTTGGTCGAGCCCTAGCCGCGTTGCTTCGATCGAGCGCCTGTGGCGCCTTGCGCTTTTCCGGGACGTCAAAGTGAATTTCTTCTTAATACGCAAACGGTCGGCAATTTGGTTTGACCGCCGCGAAGGCGAATTTCTGCCCCCGGGGGCGTCCGATGACTTTGCATCGGCGTGTCGCGTCGACACTATAAACATCCAGAAGTTCCTCAAATATCATAGAATTAATTCAAAGTATTGTGATCCATAAATTTTGGATAAACATAATTGTGGATATCTAGCTCGCCGTGCAGAATGATGGCTTCGGCTCCGGGGGGAACATGGGTCCGGGGGAGAAGCACGATGTCATCGGCCGCGCAAGAGAGCTCTGCCCAATCGCCGCGGGCTGAGCGGCTGCAAATTCAACATGTGCTGGACAAGCTGCAAGGGCCGCTGTTGGTCGCCTTGTGCTATTTCGTGGGTGCCGAATTGGCGTTTTACGTCGGCACGCTCTCGGACCGCGTCTTCGCGCTGTTCTGGCCGCCGAACGTCATTCTGTTCTTTGCGCTGTTGATCGTGCCGCCGCGGCGATGGTGGCTGTACATTGCCGCCGCGTTTCCCGCGCACACGATTGCGGAGCTCGGCGTCGGCATGGCGTGGTCCCCGCTCCTGCTGGCGTTCCTGACCAACTGCACGGTGGCGTCGCTCAGCGCCTATCTTGTCAATCGCTTTATCGGCGAGCGGCCATGGTTCGGCAAGTTTCGCAACGCGGCTTGGTATATCGTCATTACCGCGGGCGTCAGTCCAGCGATCGCCGCTTTGGGGGGCGCCTTCGTGCCGATCTTAAGCGGCGGAAATATGTCGCATTATGGAGTCTATTGGATGCATTGGTATTTCGCTAATGCCATACCCAACATCACGCTTGGACCTGCTTTCCTGACTTGGTATTCGGTCGGCGCGACGCCGTCGTCGTGGAAGCCGTCATTCCGTCACCTCGAGCCGGCGCTGCTCACCGTCGCGTTGATTGTCGCATGCGTTGGCGGAATCACCGCCGCCGATCGCGAGACCACGAACAGCTTTGTCCCGGCGCTGCTGCTGTCGCCATTGCCAATTCTGCTGTGGGCCGCGGTTCGTTTCGGTCAGCGGGGCGCGAGCAGCGCACTGTTCGCAGTGGCGGCGATCTTGATTTGGGCGACCTTGCACGGTCTAGGCCCATTCAATGACGACGACGCGGGCGTGAGCGTGCTCGCTTTGCAGCTGTTCCTGACGGGGTTGGCGATCCCGGTTCTCTTGCTGGGCGCCCTCATCGACGAGCTGCGGGGAGCGGCATTGACGATGCAACATCTGGCAGCCTCGGTGGTCGGCGCACAGGACGAAGAACGGAGGCGCATCGCGCGTGACCTCCACGACAGCACCGGGCAGAACTTGATCGCGGCATCTCTCCTGGTCGGGCGCTTAGAGAAATCGCTGCCACCTGCGGGCGAGCCGGTATTGCGACAGGTCGACCATCTATTAAAGCAAGCCACCGATGAAATCCGGACCGTATCCTATGTGCTGCATCCGCCGCTCTTGGACGAAGCGGGCCTGGATGTCGCGTTGCGCAGCTTCGCCGATGGCTACGCGGAAAGAAGCGGGGTTGCGGTCTCATTCGACGTAGCGCGAGATTTTGGCCGCCTGCCGGCCGACACCGAATTAATTCTGTTTCGTGTAGTGCAGGAAGCGCTGACCAATGTTGCTCGACATTCCGACAGCCCGACAGCGCATATTCATCTGGCGCGCCTGCACTCGATTTATGGCCAGCAAGCCGCGGTCACAATTGAAGATGCCGGACGCGGCATGCCGCCGGCGGCCCGCATGTTGCAGGCGATGTGCATGCATCATCGACCGGGGACGCGACCGGGGATCGGCCTCGTCAGCATGAGAGAACGGTTGAGCCAAATCGGCGGCCGTCTCGAAATAAACTCGATCGTCGGACGAACCACGCTCACAGCCATCGCTCCGATTCCGCACACCTCATAGGCTGATCGGGGTTTCCCCGTGACTTGATCAGGGAATTCCCCAATAGCCCGAGTTGGTGTAAGACCGAACAATTCTGCGGTCGAACAAGCAAGGCTGTCGGAATGATTTCGAGAACGCGCTTGCCGGAAACTCGCGCCAACGGGCGCATGGTCTGGGCACCCGGGGGAACCTTCCAGATGGGTTCCGACAACCACTATCCCGAAGAAGGCCCTGCACATCCTGTTAGGGTCGACGGTTTCCGGATTGACCGTCATCCCGTAACCAATCGGCAATTCGGCGAATTCGTCTACGCCACCGGGCACGTGACCTTCGCGGAGATTCCACCGGACCCGAAAGACTATCCCGGCGCCCTCCCCGATATGCTCTATGCCGGCTCCATGGTGTTCACGCCGCCGCCGGGGCCGGTCGATCTCGGCGATTGGCAGCAATGGTGGCGCTTCCTCAAAGGCGCCGATTGGCGTCACCCTTATGGCCCCGAGAGCAATATTCTTGGCCTCGAGGATCATCCCGTCGTGCACGTCACCTATTCGGACGCACGCGCCTATGCGCAGTGGAGGGGTTTAGACCTGCCAACCGAGGCGGAATGGGAATTCGCCGCTCGCGGCGGCCTCGACGGCGCCGAGTTTGCCTGGGGCGATGAGTTCGCTCCTGGTGGTAAACGGATGGCGAAGACCTGGCTCGGCGAGTTTCCGCACTTGAATCGGGCGCCGAACGGTTTCAAGTACACGTCGCCAGTCATGGCCTATCCGGCCAACGGCTATGGTCTCTATGACATGATAGGCAATGTTTGGGAATGGACCAGCGATTGGTTCAACCCGCGCCACGGGTTCGACACCGCCAAGTCATGTTGCACACCAGAGAACCCGCGCGGCGGTGCAGAAGGCCACAGCTATGACCCGGTATTGCCAACAATTCGAATTCCGCGAAAGGTGCTCAAGGGAGGCTCGCATCTCTGCGCCCCAAGCTATTGCCGGCGCTATCGCCCGGCTGCACGTCACGCTCAGCCGATCGATACATCGGCGAGCCACGTCGGCTTTCGCTGTGTCAAGCGAGGCTGACCGACACCATGAGTGACGAGTTCGTCGATTTCATCGGCAATGACGCTCGAAGATTTAAAGGACGCGTCGGCGAAAAGTGACGCAGAAGCCACCGTTTAGCAGCTTTCCAGGGCAGACAGGATCTCATCGCTCACTTCGGCCGCAAGCTGTCAATTTCAAAGCGCTGGGATCGGCACAGGAGGACGGACAATGAAATTTCTCGCTGGCAAACTTGTCCGCGCGGTCTTTGCCGGACTTCTGATCGGGTTCGCCGCCTTCGGCCCGAGTTCCGCCGACGACAATCTTCGCCGATCCGGCACAGTGCGGATCCAGCAGGTTCAGATCGCATTCATCGGCAGCGGCAATCTTGGCGGCGGCACACTCTATTATCGCGGCGGCGCTTACAATTTCACAGTCGGCGGGCTCGGCATCGGCGGCATCGGCATCTCGAAGATGACCGCGACCGGCACCGTGTACAACCTCGATCGGCTCGCCTATTTCCCGGGCGCCTATATCCAGGGTCGTATCGGCTATGCCGTCGGCCAGGCAAGTGCCGGCAAGCTGTGGCTCAAGAACAGTCACAACGTCGTCATCGAACTCCGGGCGGAACGTGAAGGTCTCGCGCTCTCACTCGGCGGCGATGCCGTCTACATCGACTTCAAATGATGGTCTCGGGAAGGAACGGAATTATGGCCAGGACGATTCGTGCCGGTTGCCTGGTGGCGACCGCGGCGGTTTTCATCATGGCGCTTCTTCCGCAGCCGGCGGGGGCGGCGCAGGACGAGACGGTCAACGCCTTCGTCGTTTGGCAAGGCGCCGGCCAAGCGATGCGCACAGGCACCGATGAAACGAGCTTCATCGCGACAATTGGTGGCACGGTCTACATCATGACCGACCAAGGTCCGGTCGACGCGGGGCAAATGATTTGTCCCGCCATGCTTCATATCAACGGGAAGGATCGCTCACAAAGCGCCACTGGCAGCTGCGCCATCACCGCTCGTGACGGCGCACAAATGTTTGCTGATCTCAAGTGTACGGGGGTTTTCCTGGTCGGCTGCAGCGGTGACTTCACCTTGACCGGCGGCACCACCCATTTTGCCGGCATCACCGGCGGCGGCCGTTTCACCATGCGAAGCAACACCAGGCAGATAACCGGCTCGACTGATAAAACGGTGAACGCCACCGCGAGCGGGATTCTCTTCTGGCCAGCGCTTCACTACAAAATCCCCTAGCTGGCAAGGACGTCCGGAGCCAGCGTTCCCTTGCCTCCTTTGCATCGGTGGACGCGGCGCATTCCATTGGCACGCCCCTCGTGGCAGCGACAGTGCGGCCGTGCGCGCTTCGATCTCGACACCAACCCCTAAGGCCTAAGGCGTCCACTTTAAGAGATCTTCCCGTCATCATCCGACGAAGGCTCCTCCTCGACGGCCGGCACGCGATAATTCCCGCCGATCCAGCGCGCCAGATCGATGGTCTGGCAGCGCGCGGAGCAAAACGGCCGGTAGATTGATTGTTGCGGCTTGCCACAAATGGGACAGGACCGCGATCCGGGTTCGCGGGTGCTCATGACGGTAAAGATATAGGGTCCAAGGGGACGAGCGCAAAGCTGTCGCGTGCGCGCGGTTCGACGTCGACCTTGATCGCGTAGCCAAATTGTGTTTCGAGTTCGCGCCGCGCGTCCGCCGCTTCGCGGTCAAGACATGCCGCGATCTCGGGATGAACGCGGAGGCCGAGCCGATTTCCTGGTGCGACGCGGCCCTCTCGCTGCAGGACGCGTAGCGCCTCGAGCGCAACTGTCAGCGGCGTCCTCACCGCGAAGCCATCTGTCCGACGCTCATACAATTGTTCGCTCAAGGACGGGCGACGGCGCTTCACCACGAGCTCGAAATGGCCGAGGCGCGTCCACCCCAGATATTGCACGTCATCGCCTAGCGCTTGCACCAGCGCGTTCTCGATCTGGCCGCGCTGACGGCGTTCCCGCATCCCGACAAAGTCGATCACAATTGGGCCGGAAAGGTCGCGCAGACGAATCTGCCGTCCGATCTCGGCTGCCGCCGCGAGATTGGCAGACATTGCACCCGCACGGCCGCTATCGACATCGATCAGGGTTGCGGCCCAAGTCATATCGATGCTGATGGCGCCGCCCGTTGGCAGGGCAACGCGCGGCGCCACCGCGGATTCGATGATTGCGGCCACCCCTTCTGCCTCGAATAACGCTTTTCCGCCGCGATGCACTTTCACCTCGCCCGCGAAATTGCGTCTGACCTCGGCCAGCGATGCGGCATCGTCGATGGCGATCTCGTCGGCAGGTAGTTCCTTGATCAGCGACGCCAAGACGGTCTCCCGCCTCCATATCAATTTTGGCGGGGTACCGGTTGTTCCAGCCTTTTGCTCTTCGCCGTCAAGCTTCATCGTCAGCCCGGTCGCCTTGTCGGCCCGCCCCGATTTGATCACTTTGACGGTAACCACCTCACCCTCGCGCAGTTTGATCCCGCGCCCGATCGCTTCGCCGTCAAGAAAGGCCGGCCGGGCCTCGCCGATATCGACCAGTGCCGCCGGCAGTTCCGGCCGTAGCGCAACGACCCGCCCGAGATAGAGATCGCCAGGCTTTGGCGCACCGTACGTACGGACCAAGCGCAGCGCGGAGAGCTCGCCTTGCGCCACGAGCGCCGCCCAAATCTCCCCCGGGGAAACGGCGAGCAGCAGCTTGATCATGGCGCCAGGCGCCGCGCGCGCTCGAAACCGAGGCCGGCCAGCATCGTCACCGTTTCGAACAGCGGCAGGCCGACGACATTGGAATAGGACCCCTGGATTGTGCGGATAAAGCGGGCGGCAAAGCCCTGGATGGCGTAACCACCTGCCTTCCCTAGCCCTTCGCCGGTCGCGACATAGTCCGCGATCTCCTCCCGGTTGAGCCGCTTGAAAGTGACGATACTGGTGACGAGCCGCGTGTTGAGCCTGCCTTGCGGAGTCACCACGGCGATGCCGCCGATGACCCGATGCCGCCGCCCCGAAAGCAGCTCAATGCAACGTCGCACGGTCTCCCCATCCTCCGGTTTGGGCAGGATCCGGCGGCCGCAGGCTACGACGGTATCGGCGGTGAGGATGAAGGCACCGGGATGGCGGGGCGCGCACGAGGCGGCCTTAGCGCGGGCGAGTCTCGCCGCGTGGACACGTGGCAGTTCGTTCGGCAACGGCGTTTCGTCAAGATCGGCTTGATCAAACGCGTCGGGCACCAGACCAACCTGCGCTAACAGTTCGCGGCGGCGAGGCGAGGCCGAGGCCAACACCAGTCGCTCCGCAATCACGGGATCATTTGAAGCGGAAAGTGATGCGGCCCTTGGTCAAATCGTAGGGTGTCATTTCGACATTGACCCGGTCGCCCGCGAGCACACGGATGCGGTTTTTGCGCATTTTTCCCGAAGTGTGGGCCAGAACTTCATGATCATTGTCCAGCCTGACACGAAACATGGCATTGGGCAGCAGTTCGGTCACGGTACCCGAAAATTCAATGAGATCTTCTTTAGCCATTCATCGCCTGTGGTTTGTCACGCCGCGGTTACACCTTCCCTTGCGTCGGCTCGCCCGGTCAAGCCCCCTCGCATCATGTCAGCCCCGAATTTGCAAGACACAGATCAGGGTAAAGAGACGACGCGCGGTGTCGCCGTCGATCGCGACCTGCGGCGCCAGGCGGTCCCGCAGCAGTTCCGACGCCTCGTTGTGGAGGGCGCGGCGGCCCTGGTCAATGGCCGTGATCTTCGACAACGGCGCATTGCGAATGGCGTGATTATAGCTTTCGCAGATGAGGAAATAGTCTTTGATGATCGGGCGGAACTCCGCAACAGCGAGCACGATGCGATCCACCGGCGCGTCGTCGGCCGAGCGCACATCGAGAATCAAGCGTGTTCCTTCCACCGCCAAATGAAGATTGAATGGGCCGGCGGGAGCACCGACCGGCGCGAAACTGTTTTCCTCCAATATGTCGAAAATGGCGGTTGCCCGCTCATGCTCGATATCGGCGTTGCGCCGCACCACCGTGTGCTCGTCGAGGGTAATCTTGGCGATGCGTTGATCGCCGGCCATCAGCCGCGCGGCTGGTTGAGCCGGATCGCGATCGAACGGGCATGTGCCCCAAGCCCTTCGGCTTCGGCCAGCGTGACCGCCGCGGGTCCAATCGCAGCGAGCGCGGCCGCATCACAGCCCAAGATCGAGGTTCGCTTCATGAAATCGAGTACCCCGAGGCCCGAGGAGAAGCGGGCGCTGCGCGATGTCGGCAGCACATGATTGGGACCGCCGACGTAATCGCCGACCGCCTCCGGCGTGTAGCGGCCGAGGAAAATCGCGCCGGCATTACGAATCTTCGCCGCCAGCGCGTCGGGCTGTTCGACGGCAAGTTCGACATGCTCGGGCGCCAAGCGGTCAACCAGCGACACCGCTTCCCCAAGCACGCGCACCACAATAATCGCGCCGTGCCGGCGCCAGCTCTCGCCTGCGATCTCGCTTCGAGGCAACGCCTTCAGCTGACTCTCGACCGCGGTTGCGACCGCATCGGCGAACGCAGCGTCGTCTGTTATCAGGATGGACTGTGCAGCCGCGTCATGCTCAGCTTGGCTTAACAAGTCCGCGGCGATCCATGCCGGATCGTTTTGTGTGTCGGCCACGACCAGGATTTCCGACGGACCGGCAATCATGTCGATGCCGACCGTGCCAAAGACGCGCCGCTTCGCCGCCGCGACATAGGCGTTGCCCGGTCCGACGATCTTGTCGACGGCGGCAATGCTCCTGGTGCCGAAAGCCAGCGCGCCGATCGCTTGAGCGCCGCCAATGCGATAGGCCTCATGCACACCGGCAAGCCTGGCTGCGGCCAACACCAACGGATTAAGGCTGCCGTCGGGCGACGGTACCGCCATTACCACACGCGGCACGCCTGCTACTTTGGCCGGGACCGCGTTCATCAGTACCGATGAGGGATACGCCGCCGTACCGCCGGGCACGTACAGCCCGACCGAGGCGAGCGCGGTCCAGCGCGCACCGAGACGCACCCCCTGTGCATCGCGATAATCGAGCGGCGCCGGCAATTGTATGCGGTGGTAGGCCTCAATGCGCTCCGCTGCCAGACGCAGCGCCGCCAGCTGGTCGGGGGCGCAGCCGTTTTCGGCCGCGGCGATTTCCGCCTGCGTGATACGCAAGTTGGTCTGGGTGAGATCGATTCTGTCGAATTTCTTGCTGTAAGCGATCAAGGCCCGGTCGCCCCGCACCCGAACATCGGCGAGGATCGCGGCGACCGCGTCGTCGACGTGCGCTTCAGCCTCGCGGCGGGCATCGAGGAACGCCGCGAACGCCGCGGCAAATCCCGGTTGCGACGCGTCGAGCCTAAGCGGCATCGGCGGCCTCCCGAAATCGCTCGATCCAGGTATTGACCTGCTCGGTTCGCGTCTTCAGCGCGGTACGGTTGACGATAAGCCGGGCAGTGATGGCGGCGATCTCCTCGATCTCGACCAGATTGTTTGCCTTCAGTGTCGAGCCGGTCTGAACCAGATCGACAATTTGGCGAGACAATCCCATGCCGGGGGCGAGCTCGACCGCACCATTGAGTTTGATGCATTCGGCCTGGATGCCTCGTGTCGCGAAGTAGCGCCGCGTGATCTCCGGATATTTTGTCGCGATCCGGATATGGCTCAGCCGACCGAGATCCCGACCTGCATCCTCTCGTGGGCCCGCCACGACCAGCCGACAGCGGCCGATGCCGAGATCGAGCGGCGCGTAGATCTCGGGAGACTCAAACTCCATCAAATCGTCTGCGCCGGTAACGCCGAGATGTGCTGCGCCGAAGGCGACAAAGGTCGGTACATCGAAGCTGCGGACGCGAATGACGTCTAACTGGTCATGATTGGTGCGGAACCGCAGCTGGCGCTCCTCGGGGTCCTCGAATGCCGCTTCGAGCTCGATCCCGGCACGGCGCATCAGCGGCACAGCCTCGTCGAGGATGCGCCCCTTGGGCAGCGCCAGAACCAGCCGCTCATTCGCGTACACGACGCAACTCCTACAGATTTTCCCCTCTCGGCGCTTGGCGACCAGAGTGGGTCCCATCGGGAAGCGATGGAGGGTTGCCGAGGGGAAGGGTCGGCGCTTCCCAACCGCACTCTACGCTCTCCACCGCTCGAAGCGGAGAGAAAGATTTGCTAGACGCCGCCTTCAACCGGATGCCGCGGCGCCTGGCGCGTGGGCCAGGGCTCGCCGATATCATCTAAATGGCACAGGATGCGGCCAACTTCCAGTCGGATCCCGGCCCCGCCGGAAAAATCGATTCGCAGCACATTGCCTCCATCGCAGCGTATCGCCAAAAGAACGAGGATACGCTCCGCGTTGCGCGGGCTGAACCGCTGTCGCCAAACAGTCTTGACCTCGTCGAACCAGACGCCGCAGCGAACGCGCTGGAGTCCTGCAGTCCCGCTCTCGCGGCGCAAGCGGCTTGCTACCAGAATGAAGCGTCGATCCTCGCCGACATAAGCCATATCGCCAACAGCCACCATGGCGTCCTGTAAAATCGCGGAGATGACGCGGATGTCTTCCTCGTCCTCGGCGCGCAGCTTCAGTGGCTTCGCAGCGCCGTCTTTTGCGGCGTCAACCGCCATCCACCAGCCGTTCGATGTTGGCGCCGCAGGCCGCCAATTTTTCCTCGAGCCGTTCGTAACCCCTGTCGAGATGGTAGACGCGGTTGACGATGGTCTCGCCTTTAGCGGCAAGGCCCGCGAGGACCAGTGATACAGAGGCACGCAGGTCCGTCGCCATCACTTGCGCGCCGGTCAGTTCCGGCACACCGCGCACCATCGCAGACGCGCCATGGACATTGATGTTGGCGCCCATTCGGCACAGCTCCGGTACATGCATAAAGCGATTTTCGAAAATCGTCTCCGTGATCATCGCCGCACCGCTCGCGGTTGCCATCGCCGCCATGATCTGTGCCTGTAGATCGGTGGGAAAGCCTGGGAACGGCTCGGTCATCACATCGACGCCAATCAGGCGGCCGTTGGCCCGAGTGACACGAAGGCAGTCCGCCGCCTCCGATACCACCACGCCTGCCTCTTCCAATATGCGCGCGACCGCGGCGATATCGCGAATGTTTGCCCCGACCAGGTCGATGGTGCCACCTGTGATTGCCGCCGCTATCACGTAAGTTCCCGCCTCAATGCGGTCGGGTATGACACGGTGTCGCGCACCGTGCAGCCGCGATACACCGCTAACAGCGATGCGATCACTGCCGGCGCCGGTGACGTGCCCGCCCATCGCATTGAGGCAGCGCGCAAGGTCTGCGACTTCCGGCTCGCGCGCCGCATTGACCAGCACCGTCTCGCCGTCCGCTAGCGAGGCCGCCATCATCAGATTTTCGGTAGCCCCGACGGACGGCTTGGCAAATACGATCTCAGCCCCGACGAGACCCTTCGGTGCGTGAGCGTGGACATAGCCGTTGGCGAGCTCGATGGTAGCGCCGAGCCGCTCCAACCCCGCGATGTGCAGATCGATCGGCCGAGTGCCGATCGCGCAGCCACCCGGCAGCGACACCTTCGCCGCGCCGCAGCGCGCCAGCAGGGGTCCCAGCACGAGGACCGAAGCCCGCATTTTGCGCACCAGATCGTAAGGCGCCGTCATTGAGACGATGTGCTTCGCCGAGATCGCCAAGGTGTGGCCAGTTTCAGCCGCGCTCGACGCGCCTGTCATGGTGATGGATACGCCGTGCTGCACGAGAAGATGCGACAAGGTGGTGATGTCAGCCAAAAACGGCAGGTTTTCGAGCGTTAAGGTCTCATCGGTCAGAAGCGCCGCCGCCATCAGCGGCAGAGCCGCATTTTTAGCGCCGCCAATGGGGATCCTGCCTTCAAGCGGCCGGCCGCCGCGAATCCGTATCCGATCCATTCAACTCCACCACCGCCAGCACTTGTGCCGGCTTGACCCTTGTAACCGAGCATGATGGAGCGCTCAAGACGCCGCGCCTCCGCCGCTCGGTGTTTTGGCACTACTGGCACGGTCGCGGCTCTGTGCCTTGCGCCGGATGAGATTGGCGCGCAGCTCAGCGGCGAGCCGCCCGCGCTTTTCCTCTGCCAGCCGCTCGGTTCTCGGGGTGGTATGGGGCTTTGTGCGTTTTTGCGGCATGATGTTCCGCCTCCTTGCCAACGCGCCGTCGGCACGTATATTCGCACACTTCCTGCTGCCGTAGCTCAGTGGTAGAGCACCCCCTTGGTAA
>JASHOB010000080.1 GCA_030041335.1 Alphaproteobacteria bacterium
GGTCGCGCTCGCCTACCGCCAGCTGTGGCGAGTGGAGCAAATTTTCCGCACCGCCAAGGCGATCCTCGAGACCCGCCCGATCTATCACCACGGCGACGACACCATTTCCGGCCACCTTGTCAGCGGCGGATTTATTCTCCCCAGTCAACTAGCGCGTGCCGCGCACCACAATGGATGAAAATGGTGGCATTGCGGACCCTATCGATGGACTCTCAACGGGCGGTCGTGTTGAGGCTGACATAACTGTGGTGGTCTGAGACCCCGATCCCCAGTCCGGCCCGCGTCGCGCAGAGGTACCACTTTTTGTCGCCCCTGGAAACGGGGAGCACGTGCGGCAGTGTCTCAATCGTACCTGCGACGTCACGATCGCTTTCTGTCGAGGGAGGCGAGGATGCAGGTGATTATTGAGCGATGCGCGGGACTGGATGTGCATCAGGAAACGGTGGTGGCGTGTATGTTGGTCGGCATGCCGGGTCTGCGGCCGAGGAAGGAGATCCGCACCTTCGGCACTATGACCCGGGATCTGGAGGCGTTGAGCGGCTGGCTGAAGGCGGCTGGTGTCACGCATGTGGGAATGGAGAGCACCGGCGTCTATTGGCGGCCGGTCTACGCCATTCTGGAGGGGCATTTTGAGCTGATCGTTGGCAATGCTCGACACATCCGGAACGTGCCTGGCCGGAAGACGGACGTGAAGGATTCCGAGTGGATCGCCGATCTGGTGCGCCACGGCCTTATCGCGCGGAGCTTTGTTCCGCCCAAGCCCTTGCGCGGGATGCGCGAGTTACTGCGTTACCGCCGCAAGCTGGTCGAGACCCAGGCGGCCGAACGTAATCGTCTGCTTAAGCTGTTGGAGAGTGCCAACATCAAGCTGGCGAGTGTTGCCAGCGATGTCTTCGGCGTCTCCGGTCGCGCCATGCTCAGGGCGCTCATCCTTGGCACCGCCTCGCCTGCGGAGATGGCGACCCTTGCCAAAGGGCGGTTGCGCCGCAAGCACGCTGAGCTAGCCTGGGCGCTCGATGGAAGGATCGAGGACCACCATCGCTTCCTGCTTACGCTGCAGCTGCGGCGGCTTGAAGCCGCCGACCAAGACATCTCCGCACTCGACCAGCACATCGCAGTGCAGCTGGAACCCTACCACGCGCAGCATACCCTGCTGATGCAGATCCCCGGCGTCGATTGGGTGGTCGCCGCGGTGTTGATCGCAGAGATCGGCGTCGACATGAGCATTTTCCACAGTGTGCATCACCTGGCCGCATGGGCAGGGGTATGTCCCGGCAGCTACGAGAGCGCTGGCAGACAGAAGAGCGCTCGTGCCCGCAAGGGCAACGTCCATCTGAGAACAATACTTGTCGGTGCCGCCACCTCCGCGTCGCGGACCAAAGGCAGCTACCTCAAGGACAAGTTCTATCGCCTGAAGGCCCGCCGCGGCGCGCTGCGAGCTGCCCTCGCCATCGCCCACAAGATCCTCGTCGCCGCTTATCACATGCTTGCAAAGGGCGTTCCTTACAAAGATCTCGGCGAGGCGTATCTCGATCAGATCGGCCATACCCGAACGCTCCGCAATCTCAAGCGACGACTCGAGCGCCTTGGATACCATGTCATCCTCGAACCGGCCGCAGCGGCATGACGTGACTGATATTAAGCCCGCAACGGCATGACGGAGCCCGTGGCGGCTATTTTCGCGGCAGTTATGACATTTGAAAATTCCCCAGGTGATGCCGCGGTCCCGTCCCAGGGCGCGCCCTGGGACGGGATCGCGAATCGCAACTCAATCCCACACCGCCCAAACCAGACGGAGCGGAGTGGTGATCAAGCTGGGAGATGTCGTGACCATACTCGACCTTCATCGCCAAGGCCTGTCGATCGCCGCCATCGCTCGACAGCTCAATGTCGACCGCAAGACCGTGCGCCGCCGCATTGCCGGTGGCCTGGAACCGCCGGTTTATGGGCCGCGAGCGCCTCGACCGACGATTATCGATCCCTTCAAGCCCTATCTGGGTGAACGCGTGTCGGCTTATCCCGGCTTGACGGCGGTCCGTCTATGGCGGGAGCTCCGCGATCGCGGCTATCACGGCAGCTACAGCATTGTCCGCGATTGCGTTCGCGAGCTGCGGCCACCGCACACGACCGGCTTCGAGATTCGCTTCGAAAACCCCTCCAGGCAAGCAAGCTCAGGTCGATTTTGCGCACTTTGAGGTCGCGTTCACCGATGAACCCGGCGTCAAACGGATCGTCTGGCTGTTCTCCTTCGTGCTCGGGTTCTCACGGCTGATCTGGGCGCGGTTTGTCGTCCACCAGGACCTGCGGACGGTCCTGCGCTGCCATATCGCCGCCTTTGCGGCAATCGGCGGGGTGCCAAAGGAGATTCTCTACGATCGCATGAAGACCGCCGTGGTCGGTGAAGATACCGATGGCGGCATCGTCTACAACAAGAGCCTCGTCGATCTCGCCCGACACTTTAACTATCAGCCCCGCGCTTGCCGGCCCTATCGGGCAAAAACGAAAGGGAAGGTGGAGCGGCCATTTCGCTACATCCGGGAAGACTTTTTCCTCGCGGCGTATTCAAGGACCTCGACGATCTCAATCGTCAGCTCCAACATTGGCTCGATACCGTTGCCAATCCGCGGGTTCATGCCACCACCCACCGGGTGGTCAATGAGGCCTTTGCCGAAGAGAAGCCGGCGCTGACGCC
>JASHOB010000081.1 GCA_030041335.1 Alphaproteobacteria bacterium
ACCCCTGGTGCGGGTAGCCTCGGGTGCGAGCTCCCCCCTGTTCGATTGATCAGGCGCGAGGGTTGACCAGAGGGCACGTCATTCGCCCTGCTGAGAGCGGAGTGCAGGGGTTTCCCGGAGCACGATAGGGTCTGCGCGGCGGTTGGCGGCCGAGCGTCAAATCCGGATAATCATGTCAATCTGCATCGACCGCCGGTCCTCATCACCGCGCGCCCCGAATTTGACCCTTCGCCCCCGCTCTAGCGGCATGGCTCTTGCTCCGGCATAGTATCGCCATGCCTCCCACCAAACTGCCGGCACGCGACCTGCTCGCGCGGCTTATCGCTTTCGACACGACAAGTCGGGAGAGTAACCTCGCCCTCATCGATTTCATACGTGACTATCTCGACGGTTGGGGAATCGCGAGCGAACTCTACTTCGATAGCGACCGCCGCAAGGCCAGCCTCTTCGCCACGATTGGGCCCCATGATCGTGGTGGCCTGATGTTGTCGGGACATACGGACACTGTTCCCGTCGATGGTCAGGCCTGGGACAGTGATCCTTTCACGGTCATGCTCCGCGACCGACGGCTTTATGCCCGCGGCAGTGCCGACATGAAGGGTTTTATCGCGGTGGCTCTTGGCCGCGTACCAGACTTTGCCGCGGCCCGGCTCAAGATGCCCTTGCATCTCGCGTTTTCCTACGACGAGGAGGTCGGATGCACCGGCGTGCGCGACCTCATCGCCGATGTGAGCTCCCGGTCGGTACGCCCGCTGGGATGCGTCGTCGGCGAGCCGACCTTGATGACCCCGGTTGTCGCACATAAGGGCAAACTCACGATGCGCTGCGAGGTCCATGGCCACGAGGCGCATTCCGCTTTGACGCACCAAGGCGTCAATGCGGTCGAGACCGCCGCCGAGATCGTCGCTCGTCTGCGAAGCATGGCGCGGCAGAAACGCGACCACGGCCCTTATGACGAGGGCTTTGTGCCGCCCTACACGACGATCCAAGTCGGCACCATCCGCGGCGGCACCGCGGTCAATATTGTGCCGCGACACTGCTCTTTCGATTTCGAGATCCGGGCGATCCCTGCAGACGATGCCCCGGCGCTGGTTCGCCAGCTGCGCGATTACGCCCTGACGACGCTCTTGCCGGAAATGCACGCCGTCAGCGACACGAGCACCATCCATTTCCACGAGGTCAACAATACGCCGGGATTATCAGTCGCGGCGGAAGATCCATTGGTGAAGCTGGCGCAAACACTGTCGGGCGCCAATGACACCGGCAAGGTGAGTTACACGGCCGAGGCAGGCCTCTTCCAGGCTGCGGCGATTCCGGCCATTCTCTGCGGTCCCGGTTCGATCGAGCAGGCCCATAAACCAAACGAATTCGTATCACTGGACCAGATCGCGCGATGCGAGACATTTGTGCAGCGGCTTTTTGAACATTTGCTCGCGTGACCAACAACTGGGCGAAGGCGCCGATGGTCGAGGTGACGCCACCCGACCTAACCCCCTATCGTAACGGCAATGTCGGCATTCCCTATGTGACAAGCCTCGACGCTGGATCACCGGGACCGCACGTCCTGGTAATGGCGTTAACCCACGGCAACGAGATCAGCGGCGCCGTAGCGCTGCACCGTCTCCTCAGTGAAGGCCTGTGCCCGAAGCGCGGCAAGCTCACGTTGGCTTTCGCCAATATCGCGGCCTATGAGCGGTTCGATTCCGGTCAGCCGCATCGCTCGCGATGCGTTGACCAGGATTTCAATCGGGCCTGGGATGCCATGTCGCTCGACGGACCGCGGAACAGCGTCGAGCTTGCGCGGGCGCGCGAATTGCGGCCGCTCATTGACACGGTCGATAGATTGCTCGACCTCCACTCGATGACGGCTCCGTCTCCACCACTGGCGCTCGTTGGTTTGCACGACAAATCGCTCGCGTTGGCGCGGCACGTCGGCGTGCCGGAGATCATCGTGCGTGATCCCGGCCATGCCGAGGGCACGCGGTTGCGCGATTATGGCGCCTTCGGCGATCCCTCCGCAGCGGCGGTGGCGTTATTGGTTGAATGCGGTCAGCATTGGCTGCGGGCCACCGCCGACTTCGCCTACGCGATCACACTGCGCTTTCTTGCCACCACCGGCGTCATCGACGGACTGACAACGCCGAGCGCCGCGGCACAGCGTTTGCTTGACGTCACCCACGTCATCACCGCAACGAGTAATCACTTTGCCTTTGTCGAGCATTTTCAAGGCCTCGCAATGCTGCCGAAAGCCGGCACCATCGTTGCCCACGATGGCGGCATCGCGATTAGCACCCCTTACGACGATTGCGTAATCATCATGCCGTCGACCCGTGTCGGGCCCGGCCAGACGGCCGTACGTTTCGGACATTTCCGTGAATAAAAGCTTGCGTTAATCTGCCTTCCCCTGGCCTAGCACGAGTCCCCCATGAAGTTGCTCCGTCCCCTCACCTACTGTCTCGCGATTTTGTTCGGTGCGGCATTGCCTTTTACCGCCATGGTCGTGGCGGCACCCGAACAGGCGTCCGGCGTCTCGATCAATCTGTTTACCGAAGTGATGCAGACCGTCGAGGCGAATTACGTCGAACCGGTCGGCGACCGCAAGCTCATCGAAAGCGCGATCAAAGGCATGCTCGCAGGGCTCGATCCCCACTCCAACTATATGGATGCCGCCGAATACCGCGAAATGCAGGTCCAGACTTCAGGCGAGTTCGGTGGTCTCGGCATGCAAGTGACTATGGAAAACGGCGCGGTGAAGGTGATCTCGCCGATCGACGACACTCCGGCGGCGAGAGGAGGTATCCGGCCAAACGATCTCATCATCGCCATTGACAACGACCCGGTCTCCGAAATGACGCTGTCCGAGGCAGTCGACCGGCTACGCGGCGCCATCGGCACGCAGGTCAAGCTCCTGGTGAAGCGCGGCCAGCAGAGTGCGTTCGAGCTAAAGTTGACGCGCGCCGACATCAAGGTCGATCCGGTCAAGTCCCAACTCGAAGACAACGACGTCGCCTATCTGCGCATTACCAGTTTTACCGAGCGGACCAGCGAGGCCCTCCGCGACGCCTACACTGCATTGCGTGATAAATCTGGCAACAAATTGGTCGGCGTCGTTCTCGACTTGCGCAACAACCCCGGCGGCCTGCTTGACCAGGCGGTCGATGTCGCCAACGATTTTCTCGACCGGGGAGAAATCGTATCGATCCGTGGCCGCCGCCCGCAGGATAATCACAGCTTCGATGCGGAGCCCGATCGCGACCTCGCACCCAATCTGCCGATCGTCGTCATGATCAACGGCGGATCGGCGTCGGCTTCCGAGATCGTCGCCGGCGCGCTGCAGGATCATCACCGTGCCTTGTTGCTCGGGACCCGCTCTTTTGGCAAAGGCTCGGTGCAGACCGTATTGCCGGTTCAGGAAAGCGGGGGCGCCATTCGTCTGACAACGGCGCTCTATTACACGCCGTCCGGGCGCTCGATCCAGGCGGAAGGGATCCAACCCGATGTCGTCGTCGAGCCAGCCAAGATCGAATCCGTGCCCGACATCGAGATGCGACGCGAAGCGGATTTGAAGGGTGCCCTCAAGAATACCGATTTGGCACCACAATCCGGTGTGGGCACGCCACAAACCTCGGCGGCACCGACAGCAGTCCCGGCCGACGCCGCGGCGTCTAAAAAGAGCCAAGTGGCGACGCCGCCATCGACCGCGCTAATGGGAGACGAGATGGCGGCTTTTGGCACCGCCGACGACTATCAGCTAGTGCGCGCGGTCGACCTGGTCCGGGGCGTCGCCATGTTCAAGAAAGTTGCGGCGCAATAGGGCGCCGGGGCAACGACTATAGGTGACCGATTACGGCCTTCGCTGCGTTGGTGATACTGATATCGGTCGCCGTGGCACTCACCGCCTCGCTGTACCATTGATCGACCGCCTGCATCAGCACGAGGCTGCCACGTTTGCGCAGATCGGCTCCCACAATCGCTTCAAGGGAGCGCAGGCGTGCGAAAAATTTGCGGGTCGCCGCTTTGCGGCGCTCTTCGCTCTGCTGTGGCGTTGAGGGACCCGATTTCGCCATCGCCGGCGGAGCCGACATCGGGGATGGTTTCGTTACCGGAGTCGGTTTGGCGGCTGCCGGAGCTTTGGATACTATCTGTGGTTTGCCCGCGGTTGGCACAGGCTTCGCGGCGGCAATCGTCTTGATCGCGACCTTCCCTTTGGTCGCCGACGGCTTGGGAGTCGGCGCGGCCTTCTTGGCTGGCGCCGTTTTCTTGGCCAGAACCATGCGCTTAGCCATCGCCTTCTTTCCCGCATCGCGCTCGCGAGATGTCATACCCTTCCTCCGGAACCCGTCGCCCCCCGTCATAAAATTGGATGGCCTGCCCACTTAGAGCAAGAGAAAACCGCATATGTCGACATGCTATTAGTTAGTTCCCTCGGCAAATCGGGCCATCAACCCGCGTAACCCGACCGTACCTCCGTCTAGGGGGTTCTGTCTTACCGATTTTCTATATATACGGGTATCTCAGGGATACCTTGCGTGGGGAGCGGGAGCCCGTCCCCCGACTCTTGTACGGGGCGCTGGTAACCCCTCCAAGGCTCTCCGCGACACCGTCAATTCCGTCCCGTGTCGTGCGGATAGTCGGCACGCACGCTTCCTTCCTCCGGCCGATTCGATCCAAATCCCTCCGCGCCTCAAAACTATGCACGCTGGCGCGCGCTAACGCGCTCACACTCGACTCGACACCAGATGCAACTTGACTTTACCCAAGGAGATACTCTCTTCATCTATAGATTGTTTCTGGGGGCGTGGTCACGGTCGGTAGCGGGGGAGCACCTGGCGAGGAGAGATCAACAGCGAAGGGCCCGTCTTGCCGGTTCGATCTCGGATCGGGCGAAACGGTCGGGTTCGGGGCCCCAGAGTCACGGCGTGGCGCCGCAGACGGCGGAGTTTGCCGGGCGCGAACCCGTCCGGTGGTCTTCACGCGGCCCGAGGATCAGCAGAATCACTTCAACTGCGTCGGCGGTAACTTCCGGCCGGCGTTTTTCGGCCGCGCACGTATCAACGCGAAGCCCGAGTCGTCGGGGTTTATCAACGGTCTGTCCGGCACGGAGCAAGAACCTTGAAGATTGCAAAGCTGGCGCCGATCCTGGCGGCGCTGATCCTGGCAGCCTGCCAAGGCCGGCCGAGCCCGGCCCCGACGATCGGCCCGAACTCGGCCAGTGATCCGCCGCGCAGCGTTGGATCGCTCCAAGGGATCAGCTTCGGATCGATAGAAGGGATCGATTTGCCGACCGACGCCAGCGACGTGGCGAATGAAGTCAAGGATAGCCAGGTCGCCTTTGTCGCCCGCTATTATCGCGACCCGACGTCGCGATGGCCGCCGCTTTCGCCAAGCGAGGCGCGGCTACTGTCGTCGCTGGGCTTGAAGATTGTCGCCGTTTGGGAACCGCTTTTTCCGGAGCCCGAGTATTTCACATACTATTCCGGGTATAACGACGCGATCGCAGCCTATGGTCAGGCGCAAGCGGTAGGTCAGCCTGCCGGCAGTGCCGTCTATTTCGCTGTCGATTTCAATGCGCAGGAGCTCGAGCCCATCGAGCAATATTTTCACGGCGTGGCAGCGGGCTTTGCCGCCGCCAGCGGCGGCAGAATGGTGTACCGGATCGGCGTCTACGGTTCCGGCGACGTTTGCGACGCGGTGAAACAAGCAGGACTGGCGCAGTATAGTTGGTTGTCGAACTCGATCTCATGGACCGGCTCGCTCGACTACGATGACTGGAACATCAGGCAGGGCGAAGCTTTGACAGACCTGTCGTTCAACCACGATTCCGACGAAGCCAAAGACGATTACGGCGGCTTCCAGGTTGCGAACGACAATATCGCCGCTCCCACTGCCGTCACCAGACCGCCGGCGATCACGCAGGTTTCCGTGCCGTAGCTACAGTCGGCAAACTGTAGATCCAAGACGGCAAGAGCTCCGATGACGTTTATCGCCACCCGATCCCGATCGCACGACCGTGGCCCCGCCATTGGCAACCCCTCGAAGCCAGACATGAAATCGCGTTCATGACGCGTAGATCGGGCGTACGGGGCCGG
>JASHOB010000082.1 GCA_030041335.1 Alphaproteobacteria bacterium
TGACGCGATAATTCTTGGCCAGCGCGACCGTCGGATCCATCCAGGCTCGGGGCGTGCCGTCAGGCTGTGGATGCCACCAGGAGATCGCCGAGCGCAGGCCACCCGGTGCGAACAATAGTACCGGATAGCCAGAACCAAATTCCTCATAATAGATTTCGACACCGTCGCGGCTGAAGGTGGGCATATCCGATCTCCTCTCGATTTCTCCGCCGATCTTCCCGTGCCTAAGGTCGCCAAGAAAGGTCATCGATCGCGCGAACGCGCATTCCTGTCATCTTGGCCAGCTTCGGCGAGGATTGCTGCCGGGCATTTTGCCGCCTTCCTCGCGCACCCGCCCTTCGTCTTACCTTGACAACGTCGGAAGCCCAAAGCTTTAATTCCTCAATAATCACAAGATGTCCCGGCGAGGAACTCACGATCGCCCATTGAAAAAGCGACGATCCTGCTCTGTACCCCCGAGCGATCGGCTGGCGCGATTCGCCGGTCGACGAACGTCACCCCCTAGGAGGATTCCATGGCGAAATGGCAAGACGATCTACAATTCTACACTTTCCATTTCATGCATTACACGGATCTGCCTGCCGACCATAAAAAGTACGATTCGCTGTGGGTCGACTTCTCCAACAAGCATTTTGACGCCCGCAAAGGCTACGACTTCTATCAGCGCTACATGGCGGAGATGGTACTGGCCGACAAGCTCGGCTACGACGGGCTCGCGCTCAACGAGCACCACAACACAGTCTACAGCCTCAATCCCGTCGTGACTCTCATGGCGGCGGCACTCATCCCGCAAACGCACAACGCCAAAATTTGCGTGTTCGGCGTACCGCTCAATCTCGAAATGCCGAACCGTCTCGCCGAGGCCTATGCCATGCTCGACGTCATGTCAAACGGGCGCTTGGAGATCGCGCTGCCGCTAGGCACCGGCATGGAATATTGGGCCAATTCGATCAACCCGGCCGTCGCGCGTGCTCGCTTTCGCGAAGGCCTCGAAGTCTTGCTGCAGGCCTGGACCAAGGATGGGCCGACCGCCTATGACGGCGAATTCTTTTCCTATCGCTACCTCAATCCGTGGCCGCGGCCGATGCAAAAGCCGCATCCTAAGATCGCGATCGTCGGCACCGGCAGCCCTGAAACGATTCAAATTGCCGCCGAGCGCGGCTATGCCTATTCGTCAGTGTTCGTGCCGATCGTGGCCCAGGAGAAGACCTTCCAGAAACTGAAGGAAGAAATGCCGAAATACGGCCACGAATTCACGCCCGACAAGGCGATCTTCAACGCCATCTGCTATGTCGCCGAGACGGACGAGATCGCGGAACAGGAATGCAAGGACCATGTCCGTTTTTTCTTCGAGGACGCGACCCGCACCACCGCGCGCTATCTGGCTCCGCCGGGCTACATCTCGACCGAGCAGCTTCGCTTGCGCGCCGCCGCGACGGCATCGCACGGCAGCTTCGACTGGGACGCGCTGACGCAGCAGTGGCGGGTGGTATTCGGCACGCCAGACAAGGTCGCGAACACACTCGGCAAATGGTGCGAGAGCGCCAATTCATCGCGCGTCCTGGTCCATCATCACATCGGCAACATGCCGCATTGGAAGGTGGTCAAGAACATGACCCTGTTTGCCGAAGAGGTCATCCCGCGTCTGCGCGGCAAAAAGACCGCGGCCGCGGCCGAGACACGGGTCCCGACGGGGGCCAAATAAATGGCGGTTCAATGGCAATCGGAACTGCATGAGGTCAACGGCGTCACGACACAAGTCCTGACCGCCGGCCGCGGCGAACCGCTCATGTTTTGGCACGGCGCCGGCACCGGCGGGGGCTGGGATTTTCTCGCGCCCTTGACCGAGGAGTTTAAGGTTTTCGTTCCCTACCATCCTGGCTGGGGCGGATCGGCCGACGATACGAGCATGACGACCGTGCAAGATTACGTCATGCATTACCTCGAGTTGTTGGACTTGCTCAAAATCGGCAAATTCAATCTGGTCGGGCTGTCGATGGGTGGCTGGTTTGCCTCGACCTTCGCCACGCAGCACAGCCTGCGGCTGAAAAAGCTGGTGCTGGTGGCGCCAGCGGGACTGCGCGTAAAGGAGCATCCGACCGCCGATTTGTTCCGCATCAAACCGGAGGAATTGGCGCCCTATCTCGCCGAGAATCTAGCGGCGCTCGGTCCACCGCCCGATCCCCATGATGTCGATTTCGTGGTCAATTCGTATCGTGAGGCGACGAGCTTCGCCCGACTCGCCTGGGAGCGCGTCTACGACGTCAAGCTGCCCAAATATCTCCACCGCATCAGCGTCCCGACGCTGTTAATCTGGGGAAGACAGGACAAGATCGTGCCCGAGGCCCAGTCCGCGACTTGGTCCAAATTGATCAAGGGTTCAACGGTCAAGACCTTCGCACCGGCGGGTCATCTTGTTCTGAACGAAAAACCCGAAGCGGTGAAGGCGATCGGCGAGTTCCTCACCGCCTGACCGGCGTCGGATCCCTTCCATCGGAGACAGCACCGATGTCCGTTAAGAGATGACAATGAACGTCAAGATCCAGAACGTCTACCAGGTGACGCGCGACATGAGTCGCTCATTGGGCTTCTATCGCGACCTCTTGGGCATGAAGGTCAAATTTCAAGACGGCGAGAAATGGGCGCAGCTCGACGCGCAAGGCGCGCGCCTTGCCCTGAGTTCTCCGGAGGAAGCCGGTGCCGCCGCGGCATCGAGCACCGTCATCGTGTTCGAGGTCGACAATCTCGGCCCCGCCCGCGCGGCGCTCGAAGCAGCCGGCGCGCCGATTTTGGCAACGCGTGACATGGGCAACCACGGCAGCACCATCACCACGCGTGACCCCGATGGCAACATCATACAGTTTTTCGCACGGGCACCTTCGTCCTGAGCCCTACCGGCTGCCAGAGCAAAACGACGTGAAGCGGTCATGGTTCACGATTAGCTTGCGGCTGAATATTGCCTTAGGCTGACCCGAACCGACGCCTCATCTTGCGCCCATCGCGGTTTTCCGCGGGCAGCGACCGTCATGCCCGCGAAAAACGCGCTTTCGGGGCGGCGGGCTGAACCTATCAAGCGCTGCCGATCACGATGCGCTTGCGTCTAACCGAGTCGCTGGCGCGCATCGCGCGAAGCTCCTATTTAAATAGAGCGTCAGGAGAGAAGTATGGCCACGACCGCGAAGCAAATGGATCCCGATCCGTTGCCCGAATGGGACTTGAGCGATCTCTATTCCGGTCCGGACTCGCCGGAGCTCAAGTCCGATCTCGACCGTTCGGCCGCCGCCGCTCGGGGCTTCCAAGACGAGTATCGCGGCAAGCTCGCTCGGCTCTCGGGCGAAGAACTCGCGGCCGCGATTGCGCGTTATGAAAAACTGGAGGAGACACTCGGCCGCGCGGTGAGCTATGCCTCGCTTCGCTACGCCGCGAATATGAGCGACCCCGAACGCGGCCGCTTTTTCCAAAACGTCCAGGAACGGATCAACGCGATCTCGACCGAGCTTTTATTCTTCACCCTCGAAATCAACCGTATCGACGAGGCGACGCTCGATCGCAGGCTCGAAAGCGCCGCGCTTGCGCATTACCAACCCTGGCTGCGCGACATTCGCGCATTTCGGCCCCATCAGCTTTCCGACGATCTGGAAAAATTGCTGCATGAGAAATCGGTGGCCGGCGCCGTAGCCTGGCAGCGCCTCTTCGACGAGACCGAGGCGGCACTGCGGTTTCCAGTCGATGGTAAGGAGCTGACCAGCGCCGAGGCGCTTCACCTCTTGTCGGACGCCGATCCGGCTGCACGCAAAAGTGCCGCCAAGGCCATCGGCAAGGTGCTGGGAGCCAATGTTCGGATTTTCACACAGATTACCAACACTTTAGCTAAGGACAAAGAGATCGAGGATCGCTGGCGCGGATTCAAGCGGCCGATCTCGTCGCGCAACCTCGGCAATTTTGTCGAGGACGAGGTGGTCGACGCGCTGATCGCAACCGTACGGCAATCCTATCCACGACTCTCGCACCGGTATTATCGGCTGAAGGCGAAGTGGTTCGGTGTCGAGGCACTGTCTTACTGGGACCGCAACGCGCCGTTGCCCGACGCCGAAGACCGCAGCATCGCTTGGCCGCAAGCGGAGCGGATCGTGCTTGATGCCTATGCCGGCTTCTCGCCGGACATGGCGGTAGTGGGCCAACGGTTTTTCGAGCGGCGCTGGATCGACGCGCCGGTGCGTCCGGGCAAGGCACCCGGCGCCTTCGCCCATCCGACGGTGCCGAGCGCACACCCTTATATCTTGCTGAACTACCAGGGCAAAACGCGCGACGTTATGACCCTGGCTCACGAACTCGGCCACGGCGTCCATCAGGTCTTGGCGGCGAGACAAGGACAGCTCATGGCCGACACGCCTTTGACGCTGGCCGAGACCGCGTCGGTGTTCGGCGAGATGCTGACCTTTCAGGCGATGCTAAAGGCCGAGACCGACCCGAAGCGGCAGAAGTCAATGCTCGCGGCGAAGGTCGAGGACATGCTCAACACCGTGGTGCGACAGATCGCCTTTGTCGAATTCGAGCGCCGCGTCCACGACGAGCGCCGACAGGGCGAGCTGTCGGCCGACCGCATCGGCGACATCTGGCTTGACGTTCAGGGCGAGAGCCTTGGCCCTGCGGTCAAATTCGACAGCGAGTATCGCTATTACTGGACGTACATCCCGCACTTTATTCACTCGCCCTTCTATGTTTATGCCTATGCGTTTGGTGATTGCCTGGTGAATTCGCTCTACGCCGTCTATCAGAACGCGGCGCCTGGCTTCGCCGAGAAATATCTCGATCTGCTGCGCGCGGGCGGCAGCAAGCGGCACAGGGAATTGCTGGCGCCGTTCGGCCTCGATGCCTCTGACCCAGATTTCTGGCAGCGCGGCCTTAACATGATCTCCGGTCTCATCGACCAGCTCGAGACGTTGGGATGAGCCAGGTTTCCGCGTACGTGCGCAGCGTCCTGGACAGATCGAGTCGATCCGGCACCTTCCAATCGGCACCCTTGAGTCGGAATTCGAAGCGTGCGGGAACCGCGGTCTCAGTCGCGGCCGCGAGGTCCAGCGGCGCTCCCAATGAACGGTGACAGCTCAATCGCCGGTCGCGTGCGCCGCTATGCCCGCGTCTCGACCGCAATGGGCGGGCTCGCCGCCCGGCTGGCAGGCGAGCGTTATCTGGGTTTGCCACTCGACCGTGCGCGTCACGCCAGCGATCTGCGCCAAGCCTTGGGGGGCATCAAAGGGCCTCTGATGAAGGTGGCGCAGCTGCTCGCCACGATTCCTGAAGCGTTGCCGGAGGACTATGCCCGCGAACTTGTGACATTGCAGGCCGATGCACCGGCGATGGGTTGGAGCTTCGTCAAGCGCCGCATGGCGAGCGAACTCGGGCCCGACTGGGAGAAAAAGTTCTCGCGCTTCGCCCATGAGGCGGCACACGCCGCTTCGCTCGGCCAGGTGCATCGTGCGCGTGGTCGCGATGGCGCCGAACTCGCCTGTAAGCTGCAATATCCCGACATGGCTTCCGCCGTCGAGGCCGATCTCAGTCAGTTGAAACTGGTCCTGTCGCTTTACGAACGCTTCGACCGGGCGCTCTCGACCGATGAAATTCACGCCGAGATCGCCGAGCGGTTGCGCGAAGAACTCGACTACACGCGCGAAGCGGCGCATTTGCGGCTCTATCGCGCCATCCTCAAGGATGAAGAGCTGGTGACCGTGCCGGAACCGGTGGCGTCGCTGTCGACGCGACGTCTGCTCACGATGAACTGGCTCAACGGCAAGTCGCTTCTCGAATTTGCTGCGGCGCCGCAAGAGCGCCGCAACGCCATCGCCATCGCCATGTTCCGCGCCTGGTATGTGCCGTTTTACAGTTACGGCGCCATCCACGGCGACCCGCATCTCGGCAACTACACGGTGCGCGCCGATGATGGCATCAACCTGTTCGATCTCGGCTGCATCCGGATTTTCCCGGCGCGCTTCGTCAAAGGCGTGATCGATCTTTACCGCGCCTTCGAGACCGGCGATGGCGAGCTGGCAGTTTCGGCTTACGAAAACTGGGGTTTCAAGAATCTGAACCGCGAGATGGTTGCGGTTCTGAATCGTTGGGCGCGGTTCCTTTATGCCCCGCTGCTGGATGACCGCAAGCGCGAGATTGACGATGATCAAGACGGCAACGGCCGTGCGGTCGCGGCAGAGGTGCACCGCGAGGTCCGGCGGCTCGGCGGCGTCAAGCCGCCGCGCGAATTCGTGTTTATGGATCGTGCCGCCGTTGGCCTTGGCTCAGTGTTCATGCATCTGCGCGCTTCGATCAACTGGCATCGCCTGTTCAACGATTTGATCGAGGATTTCGACGTCGACGCACTGGCGAAGCGTCAGGCCAAGGCTTTGAGAACAGCGAACGTGCCGGCGGCGGTCGACGGCGGCGCCATGAAAAACCGGCGTCGCCGGTAGTCAGGCCTGGAGGCGCGTTATCGTCTTGGCGTGCTCGTCGCCCTTGCTGATCAGCTGCTCGAAATAGGCGATGGTGCGCTTGAGCCCGGTCTCCAGCGCGATTTTCGGCACCCAGCCGAGGATTTCCCTGGCGAGGGTGATGTCGGGGCAGCGCTGCGTCGGATCGTCCGCGGGCAGTGGCCGGTAGTCGATGGTGGAGCGAGAGCCGATCAGGTCGATGATGCGCTTGGCGAGATCGGCGACGGTGATCTCGACGGGGTTGCCGAGATTGACCGGGCCGGTGACCGTGTCGGGTGTGGCCATGAGTCGCATGAAGCCGTCGATCAGATCGTCGACATAGCAGAAGGCTCGGGTCTGCGAGCCGTCGCCGAAAAGCGTGATCGGCTCGCTTTTGAGCGCCTGAAGAATGAAGTTCGATACCACGCGCCCGTCATTGGGATGCATGCGCGGGCCGTAGGTGTTAAAGATGCGCGCCACCTTGATCCGGACGCGGTGCTGGCGCTGGTAATCGAAGAACAAGGTCTCGGCGCAGCGTTTGCCTTCGTCATAGCAGGCGCGCGGCCCGATGGTATTGACGTTGCCGCGATAGTCCTCGGTCTGCGGATGGACATGCGGGTCGCCATAGATTTCCGAGGTCGAGGCCTGAAACACCTTGGCCTTCACCCGCTTGGCCAGGCCCAGCATGTTGATGGCGCCCATCACGCTGGTCTTGGTGGTCTGCACCGGATCGAACTGATAATGGATCGGCGACGCCGGACAGGCGAGGTTGTAGATCTCGTCGACCTCTACGTAGAGCGGGAAGCAGACGTCGTGGCGCAGTGCCTCGAAGCGTGCATTGCCGAGATGTCGGGCGATATTGTCCTTGCGCCCGGTGAAGTAATTGTCGACGCACAACACATCGTTGCCATCGGCGATCAGCCGGTCGCACAGATGCGAGCCGAGAAACCCGGCGCCGCCAGTGACGAGTACACGCTTGGTGGAGAGGCTCATCGCTCTTTGTCTTTCGCTACGCGCGGGTGCGCAACCGGTCCTGGCCTTCGCTCGGTTCGACCGAGCGGCGGCCAATGCTGAAATAGTAGAAGCCCCTTTGCGCCATGTCGGCGGGCCGGTAGATGTTGCGCAGGTCAATCACCGTCGGCGAGCGCAGCAGCGATTTCACGCGGCCCAGATCGAGCGCGCGGAACTCGTTCCATTCGGTGAGGATGACCAGCGCGTCGGCACCATCCATGGCCTCATAGGCATTGCCGCAATAGGTGATGCCCGTCAGCAGCTTCTTTGCCTCCGTCATGCTTTCGGGATCGAAGGCGCGAATGGTGGCGCCCGCTTCCCGGAGGCGCGGAATGATGGCGAGGCTCGGGCTGTCGCGCATATCGTCGGTATTAGGCTTGAACGCGAGGCCCAGAATGGCGATGGTCTTGTCGGCGACGCTGCCGCCGCAGTGGCGGATGATCCGCGCGGCCATTGCCGATTTGCGGCTGTCGTTGACTTGGGCCGCCATCTCGACGATGCGTGCCGGCACGCCGTGCTCGGCCGCGGTACGGGTCAGCGCCAGGCAGTCTTTGGGAAAGCACGAGCCGCCATAGCCCGGCCCGGCGTGGAGGAATTTACGGCCGATGCGGCCGTCGAGTCCGATGCCGCGTGCCACATCTTGCACGTCGGCGCCGACGCGCTCACACAAATCGGCCATCTCGTTGATGAAAGAGATCTTGGTCGCGAGAAACGAATTAGCCGCGTATTTGATCAGTTCGGCGGTTTCGAGCCCGGTAAAGATCATCGGTACTTCGATTAGATAGAGCGGGCGGTAGAGCTCGCGCATCACCGCCGCCGCGCGCTCGCTCTCGCAGCCGATGATCACGCGGTCGGGCCTCATGAAATCCTGGATCGCCGAGCCTTCGCGCAGGAATTCCGGATTGGATACGACGTCGAATTGTGCCTCTGGTCGGGCCTTGCGCACGATCTCGGCGACGCGGCGGCCGGTGCCGACCGGTACGGTCGACTTGGTGATGATGACGGTGTAGTCCGTCAACGCCTGCGCGATTTCCTCGGCGGCACCGAAGACATAGGAAAGATCGGCATGGCCGTCGCCACGGCGCGACGGCGTGCCAACGGCAATGAACACGGCATCGGCGCCTGCCACCGCCGCCTGGAGATCATGGGTGAAGGACAAGCGGTCGGCCCGGCGATTGGCGTCGACAACCTGCTCGAGACCGGGTTCGAAAATCGGGATTTGACCCTTCTCCAGGCGCGAGATCCTGTCCGCATCCTTGTCGACACAGACGACATTGACGCCGAACTCGGAAAAGCAGGCGCCTGAGACCAAGCCGACATACCCCGCTCCGATGACCGCAACCCGCATATCGCCTCCGCGTCATAGCTCCAATTAAAACCGTCGCCACCCGTGGGACGGCGTCATCCAAAGCCGGTAGATCATAAGCGCACTTTGCTGCGCCCCTGGCTCACTGTCGATCGCATTATACATCCGATTTACGCTGGCGGCTTTGCGGCGTGACTTTGGAACCGCCATCCTCTATGCCATCGTCATGCTGCCAAGACTCACCGGCCCTTGGGCGACGTATCCAAAGGACGCTACGCCAAAACGCCTCGTCGTGCTGCTCCATGGTCTAGGCGCGGACGGCAACGATCTGTTCGGCCTGGTGCCGGCCCTGGCTCCTGCGTTGCCAGAGACCGCCTTCGTCGCGCCCGACGCGCCCTTTCCCTGCGACATGGCGCCTTTAGGCCGCCAATGGTTCAGCTTGCAGTCGCGAACGCCGGCGGCGATCGAAGCCGGTGTCCGCGCCGCGGCAGCGATCCTCGACGGTTTTCTCGACGAGACGCTGGAAAGATTGACACTCGACGCTTCGCAGCTTGCCCTCGTCGGCTTCTCACAAGGCACGATGATGTCGCTTTATGTCGGGCCGCGCCGCGCCAGGCAACTCGCCGGGATCGTCGGTTATTCGGGCCGCCTCATCGGCGATACCAGCGAGTTTAGAAGCAAACCGCCAATTTTGTTGGTGCATGGCGATGCCGATCCCGTCGTGCCGCCTGATTCGTTGCCGTTGGCGTTGAAGGCGCTGGAACAGGCGGGCACGCCGGTCGAAGCGGTGACTCGGCCTGGCCTTGGTCATGCCATCGACGAGGAGGGTCTGCGCCGCGGCCGCGACTTCCTGGTCAGGATTTTTGCTTGACGATCATCAGTCCGCGCAGCGTTGCCAGCGTCGGACCAATATCCCATGTCGCCGCGCCCTCGAGCCTCGCAACGACGCTGCCTTGCGGGTCAATGAGGAACGTTGTCGGCAGGCCCTCAACATGCAGCGCGCTGGCGATACGCCCCGTCTGATCAAGCCCGATCGCCAACGATTTGACGGCGTGGTCGGCAAGGAAACGGTCGACGGCAGTGACGCCACCGCGATCTTCGGAAATCGCAACCACGTCGACTACCGAGCCTAGCCGCGCCTGCATCCGGTCAAGCGACGGCATTTCCTTGATGCAGGGTGCGCACCACGTCGCCCATAAATTCAGCAGCAGCCAATGTCCCTTGAAATTGGCCAACTGCTTTGCCGCGCCGTCGCGGGCCATGTAACCGAGCGCCGGCACCGGCAGCGGCGGTGAGACCACCGTAAACTTACCGAGAACCGGCATTGGTGGCGCCTCGCGCGCCGGCGGAGGGGTCAAGCTCCGATCGGCGGCATAGCCGACAATTCCGACGGCAACGCAAAGCAGAAGGATCGTTACAATGGCGCGACGCGGCACGAATTAACTCCTCGGCTCCTTCGCTTGATTGGCGTACCGCGGCTCTGCCAAAACGTGAGGTCCGACCCCGCGCACCATGCCCACGCCTCCTGGTGATCAAGGTCGGCTGCCACAGCGCGCATTGGAGCATACTTTGGGCCGGCCTCGGTTACCACGATCCACGACCTCACCCGGGCAAGGCTTTCAAAGACCGGGAAGACGATCAGAAAGCGTTAACGGCACTCGAAACGGCCGTCTTAGGCCGGACGCAGCACTAATGCAACACACACCTCAGAAAATGGCGGATTTCAGCCTTCTATAGTAGAACAGAGCAATGCTGAACGTATACGCCGAGTCGATGCTTCGTTCGCTTTGCCGCGGATTCAAGGGATGAGTAAGCGATCCGCGGCCAATGCGGCCTGGGGTGGACGCTTCGCCGGCGGTCCATCCGAACTCCTCCAGCGCATTAACGTCTCGCTCGACTTTGACAAGCGGCTCTATACCCAGGATATCGCGGGTTCGGCGGCGCATTGCGCCATGCTCGTGCGGCAGGGGATCATCGCCAAGGAGGATGGCGAGCGCATCGCCCGTGGTCTGGCACAGATCAAGGAAGAGATTGAAGCGGGCGCGTTCCCATTTAAGGTCGAACACGAGGATATTCATCTCAACATTGAGGCGCGGCTCGCCGAGCTCGTCGGCCCGGCGGCAGGCCGTCTTCACACCGCGCGCTCGCGCAACGACCAGGTCGCGACCGACTTCCGCCTTTGGGTGCGTGACGCGATTGATCGGCTCGACCGACAAATGCACGCCTTGCAGGCTGCTCTGCTTGACCGTGCCGAGGAACACGTGGCAACGGTAATGCCCGGCTTCACTCATTCGCAGCCGGCGCAGCCTGTTACGTTCGGACATCATTTGATGGCCTATGCCGAAATGCTGGGCCGCGATCGTGGGCGTTTCCGCGATGCTCGCGTGCGGCTCAACGAATCGCCCCTGGGCGCGGCCGCGCTGGCCGGCACCGCGTTTCCCATCGACCGCGCCGACACGGCGCAGGCGCTCGGTTTTGACCGGCCGATGGCTAACTCAATGGACGCCGTATCGGACCGCGATTTCGCCCTCGAATTTCTGGCGGCCGCGGCGATCTGCGGCACCCATCTGTCGCGCCTTGCGGAGGAAATCGTCCTGTGGTCGGGCCCCAATTTCGGCTTCATCAAGCTCAGCGATGCCTTCACGACGGGCAGTTCGATCATGCCGCAAAAGCGCAATCCCGATGCGGCAGAGCTGGTGCGCGGCAAGGCCGGGGGCTTCATCGGCGATCTCGTCGCGCTCTTAACCGTGCTAAAGGGCTTGGCGCTCACCTATGCCAAGGATTTGCAGGAGGATAAGCGGCCGGTGTTCGCGACTGCCGACAATCTCGAACTCTGCCTCTTGGCGACGACCGGCATGGTGCGTGATCTCGCCGTTGACGCCGCGGCAATGCGCCGTGCCGCCGCCGCCGGGTTCAGTACCGCGACCGATCTCGCCGATTGGCTGGTGCGGGTGCTGGGTATGCCATTCCGCGAGGCGCATCACCGTAGCGGGGCGCTGGTCAGGGTCGCCGAGCAGTTAGGCTGCGACCTTGCGTCGTTGCCGCTCGCCGAAATGAAGAAGGTCGAGCCGCGAATTACCAAGAATGTGTTCGAGGTGCT
The DNA here is from genome assembly GCA_030041335.1 of Alphaproteobacteria bacterium. Classification (GTDB taxonomy): domain Bacteria; phylum Pseudomonadota; class Alphaproteobacteria; order ATCC43930; family CGMCC-115725; genus JAATGI01. The sequence continues at coordinate 11,879 of JASHOB010000082.1, forward strand.
GAGCGTCGATCGCTCGGTGGCAAGCCGATCGAGCTTTGGCGGCACCGCGCCGACCGAAGTGAAACGCGCAATTGCCGCCGCCCGGAAGAGGTATATGTCATGAGGCGCTGGACTGCTTGGCTGGTGATGCTCGCCATTGCCGTGCCGCTGGTCGCGTGCGGCAAGCGCGCGCCCCCCGACCCGCCGCCGGGCGAGAAGAACACCTACCCCAAATTCTATCCCAACCCGAATGAGCAGCCCTGACAATTTGGCCGGCGCGCCCGACCTCGCTTATCGCGAGGGCGCGCTGGTGATGGAAGAAGTCGGGGTGGCAGCCATGGCGCAGCGGGTCGGCACACCCTTCTACGCTTATTCGAGCGCCTATCTGGAGCGTCGTTACCGTGCCTTCATGGCAGCGTTCGGGGGCGAGGCGCTTTTGTGTTTCGCGGTGAAGGCCAATTCAAATCTGGGCGTGCTGCGCCATCTGGGCCGACTGGGCGCCGGCGCCGATCTCGTGTCGGAGGGCGAATTGCGTCGCGCACTCGCCGCTGCCATCCCCGCGAACCGCCTCATCTTTTCCGGCGTCGGCAAGACGGAGGCAGAATTGGGTGCTGCCCTTGCCGCCGACGTGCACCAGATCAACATCGAATCGGAAGCCGAGCTCTCGCTCCTGAGCGAGGTTGCCAAGCGTGTCGGCAGGACTGCGCGCATCGCGATCCGCGTCAACCCCGATGTTGACGCGAACACCCACGCCAAGATTTCAACTGGGAGGAGTGGAGACAAATTTGGGATCGATCTGGCGCGCGCGCCGGAGGTGCTCCGTCGCGCCAAAGAGCTGCCGCGAATCGAGCCGGTCGGCCTTGCCGTCCATATCGGCTCGCAAATTACCAGCCTTGCGCCGTTCGAGACGGCATTTTCGCGGGTCATCGACCTGCTCAAGGCGCTGCGCAGCGAAGGCATTGCGCTGACAAGGCTCGATCTCGGCGGCGGACTCGGCATTCGCTACAAGGACGAGACGCCACCTTCGGTTGAGGATTATGCGGCGCTGGTGATGCGACTAACCCGCGGCCTTAGGCTCGAACTCGCCTTCGAGCAAGGTCGCTGGATTGCCGGCAACGCCGGCATCCTGGTGTCGCGCGTGCTCTACGTTAAAGAAAGCACGGCGCGACGCTTCGTCATTGTCGACGCGGCGATGAATGACTTGATGCGGCCGGCACTGTACGAGGCCTGGCATGAGATCGTGCCGGTTGCGGCGCCGGAGAGCAAGGCGCCGCTTGCCGCTGTCGACGTGGTCGGCCCGGTGTGCGAGACTGCCGACGTGTTCGCCGCCGGGCGACTGCTGCCGCCCTTGGCGGCGGGCGACCTTGTCGCGTTTCTATCGGCGGGGGCCTATGGCGCGATCATGAGCTCGGGCTACAATTCGCGCCTGCTGGTTCCGGAGGTGATGGTGCACGGCGGAGAGTTTGCCGTTGTCCGTCCGCGCCCGACTTATGATGAGATGCTGGCGCAGGAAAGGGTGCCGTTGTGGCTGCTGTAGGTCCGCCTAAACCGTTCGCGCCGTCGCGGCGCGTGTGGCTCGCTGCCGCAGCCTTGCTCTGGGAGCGTCTGTGGCCGGCACTAGCCCCGGCGCTGGCGGTCGTGGGCCTGTTCCTGGTGCTGGCGCTATTCGATCTGCCCGAGCGTTTGCCGGGCTGGCTTCATCTCGCCTTGCTGATCGCGCTAGGCGCCGCTCTGATCGTGGCGCTGGTGGACGGTTTGCGCCGCTTTCATTTGCCACGCCGCACCGCGGCGCGACGGCGGATCGAACGCGAAAGCGGACTCGAACATCGGCCGCTGGCGGCGCTCGAAGATCGCATCGCCAGTGGCGGCGACGATCCTGAGACGCTCGCGTTGTGGAATGCTCATCAGGCGCGCATGGCGCAGGCGGCACGCCGGTTGCGCGTCGGCTGGCCCAAAGCGGGTTTCGCCGGGCGCGATCCCTGGGCATTGCGCGCGCTACTCGTGCTGCTGCTGGTGCTTGGCGCGATCGATGCCGGGCAAGATTGGGCCGAACGCATCGGCCGTTCGCTGACCCCCAATATTGCAAGCGCAGCGGTGGGACCAGGGGCGAGCCTCGATATCTGGCTCACGCCGCCAGACTATACCGGGCTGCCGCCGCAGTTTTTGCCGGCGGGCGTCAATCGCACGCCGATCGCGGTCCCGACGGGTAGCGTGCTATTGGCGCAGGTCCATGGCGAAGGCGAAGTGCCACGTCTTTTCCGTCCTGGGCATGACACCGACTTCGACCGCATCGATGAAAGCAATTTCAAGGCGCAGGCGACTCTGACCAAAAGCGGCAAGCTCGCCGTGTGGCAAGGCGGCGCTTTGCTTGGTAGCTGGCCCATATCCATCGTGCCCGATTTGCCGCCCACGATCGCCATGATCGGGTTGCCGCGCCAGACCGAACACGGCGCGTTGCGCCTCGAATATCGCGCCACGGATGACTATGGGGTCGAATCGGCGCGAGCGGTCATGACGCTCGTCGACAATCCCAAGGCCGATCCCCTGGTGCTCGATCTGGCGCTGCCGGGTCTTCACCTCAAGGAAGCGCACGGCGTCAGCTATAGCGATTTGACCGCCAACCCGTGGGCAGGGCTGCCAGCAAGGATCCACCTTGTGGCGCGCGATGCGCTCGGCCAGGCAGGCACCAGCCAACCCGTCACCTTCACCCTGCCGGAGCGCCCGTTCCGCAACGCGGTGGCACGCGCCATTATCGAGCAGCGGAAGCAGCTTACCGTTCATCCCGAAGACCGCGATCTGGTGGCGGAAGTTCTTTCCGATCTGTCGCTGCGGCCCGACCGGTTCGATGGCGACATCGTCGTTTTCATGGCGCTGCGGACGGCGCAGGCGCGCCTGCAGATCAATAGCGATGCCGAGACCATTCCCGACGTGCAGAAACTGTTGTGGCAGACCGCCATTCGGATCGAGGATGGGCGCACGCCGTTGATGCAGGAAAACCTGCGGCAGGCGATGCAGGCATTGCAGGACGCGCTCGCTCGCAACGCGCCCAATGCCGAGATCGAGCGGCTGATGCAGCAACTGCGCCAGGCGATAGACCACTATCTCCAGGCGTTGCTGCAGAATGCTCTGAAGCAGGGCGCGCAGAATCTTCAGAACATGGATCCATCACAGACGGTAATGACCGGCCGCGATCTCGAGCGCATGCTGGATCGCGCGCAGGAGCTCGCGAAGACCGGCGCGCGCGACGCGGCGCGAGACTTGCTGCAACAATTGCAGGAGATGCTCGAAAACTTGCAGCTCGGCCGGATGAATCCGTCGCAGAACGGCGCCGAGCGCATGATGGGCGCGATGCAGAACATGATGCGGCGGCAGCAGCAATTGCTCGACCAGAGCTTCCGCGATTCCCGGGCCGGCAAGACCGAGGAACAGTCTGCCGCCCAATCGCAGGATGATTTGCGCCGCATGCTCGGCGAGATGATGCGGCGGTTGGGCGAGAGCGGCGATATTCCGCAGCCGTTGCAACGGGCTGAACGCGCCATGCGCAATGCCGGTGAGGCGCTGAAGCGCGGCAACCCCGGCGATGCGATCGGCCCCCAATCGGAAGCGCTCGATCAGTTGCAGCAGGGTGCGCGCCGTCTCGGCGAACGCATGCTCGGCCGCAATAATAATGGCCAGAATGATTACGGCGAACCGGATGACCAGGCCTCACCGCGCCAAGCCCAACGCGACCCGTTCGGCCGCCAGCGGCCGTATGATGAGGGTGACGGTTGGGTCGACGATGGCGGGCCGATGCGGCGCGGCACCGGCCCGGAGGTCGATACCGCGTTGCACCGCGCCAAGATCATCCTCGACGAGCTGCGCCGCCGCGCCGGCCAGCGCGCGCGCCCGCAAATCGAACACGACTACATTGACCGGCTGCTCAAGGAATTCTAAGAGACCGCGCGTCCATCCCTTGTGGTTCGCGAGGCAGGCGTCGCGTGCCGTGCAGCCCGATCACCTCCCGGCCCGCACGTGGTCTTTAGCCTGACGACGTATGCTCTAAGGCGCCGCCGCTTCGCTCAGCACCTTGCTGGCAACGCGGAAACTGTCGACCGCCGCGGGCACGCCGCAATAGACGGCGGCTTGCAGAAAGACTTCGGCGATCTGCTCCGGCGTCAGGCCGTTCCGCAACGCACCGCGAACATGGACCTCGATTTCATGGGGACGGTTGAGCGCCGTCAGCATGGCAAGGTTGATGATGCTGCGGGTCTTGCGGTCGAGTGCCGGCCGGCACCACACCGTTCCCCAACAATATTCGGTCACGAATTCTTGCATCGGCCAGTTGAAGTCGGTGGCATTGTCGATGGCGCGGTCGACATAATCGGGCCCGAGCACTTCCTTTCTGACTTTCAATCCTTCGGTGAATTGCTTGCTCGTCGGCAGGGTGCGTTTTGCTTTGGCTTGTGCCATCCCGGTTTCTCCCGTTTGATAAGGCGGTTTAGGAAGGCTGCGATTATGAGAGGCAAGCATGAGCAAGGACAAGATCGGCTTTATCGGTGTCGGCAATATGGGCGGCCCGATGGCGCTCAACATGGTCGCGGCCGGGCATCAGCTCGTGGTTCATGATATTCGCCCGGATGCGCTGAAACCGTTCGGCAACAAAATCGAAATCGCAGCATCGCCAGCCGAGGTCGCGAGCGCGGCCGAGGTCGTCATGGTAAGCCTGCCCCGACCAGAGATCGTGCAAAATGTGGTGCTCGGCAGAGATGGAATCACCTCGGGGACGCGCCGAAGAATTTTCGTCGACCTCTCGACAACGGGTCCGCGCCTGGCGCGCGCTGTAGCGGAGGAACTGAAGAAAGAAGACGTGGTGGCGCTCGATGCACCGGTCTCCGGCGGCGTGGCCGGTGCGGTCAAAGGCACGGTCGCGGTCATGCTATCAGGGCCGAAGCCGGCGGCCGACATAGTGACCCCGCTGCTGGCATCGATCGGCAAAGTGTTCTATGTCGGTGCCGAGCCGGGCATGGGTCAAACCATGAAGCTCATCAACAATCTGCTGTCGGCGACAGCGCAGGCCGCGACCGCCGAGGCAATCGTAATGGGCGCCAAGTTCGGCCTCGATCCGAAATTGATGATCGAGGTGCTGAACGCCGGCACCGGCCGCAATACGGCGACCGAGGCAAAATTCCCCAACGACATTTTGCCACGCCGCTTCAAAGGCGGCTTTGCCCTCGGGCTCATGGTGAAGGATTTGAAATTGGCGCTCGAGACCGCGGAAAACCTGCATGTGCCAATGTGGATCGGTCAGACGGTGAAGGAGCTGTGGCTCTATGCCGAAGGTCGGGGTGGGCCGGACCAGGATTCGACGGAGCTCATCAAGCATCTCGAAGCCTGGACCGGCGTCACCGTGGCGGAGAAGCAGCCATGAAACGCAGTACCCACAAAATCCTGACGACCCATGTCGGCGCGCTGCCGGAGACATCGCCGCTCGATCGCGAGGCTCCGGATTACCCGGCGAAGCTCGCGGCCGAGGTCGCGGCGATCGTGGCCAAACAGCGCGCGGTCGGCCTCGATGTCATCAATGAAGGCGAGTTCACCAAGGGCGGCGATTGGCTGGGCTACGTCGAGCATCGCTTCGGTGGATTCGAACAGCGTCCGGCCAGCGCGACGCCGCTGATTGCACAGGGCCGGGACCGAGAAGCGTTCGCGGACTTTTATCGTTACGCCACCGAGCGTGGCACGCTGTTCTTCATGCCCGGCCGCCGCAACAGCATGGCGCGGCCCAGTTGGGTATGCACGGGTCCCGTGACCTATCTGGCGCGCGCCGAAGTCGAGCGCGAATTGGCGGTGCTTAAATCACTGGTACCGCCGGAGGACGCGTTCCTGACCGCAACAGCACCGGCAAGCCTCGAAGTGTATCGCCGCAACGAGTTTTACCCCAGCGAGGAGGATTATGTCTTTGCCATCGCCGAGGCGATGCGCGTCGAATACGAAACCATCGCCCAGTCCGGCGTTCTGCTTCAGATCGACGACGCCTGGCTGCCGGCGCTGTGGGACCGCATTGGCATTGCGATGGGATTGGAGGCATTTCGCCGCCGATGCGAAATCCGCGTCGAAGCGCTGAACCACGCCCTGTCAAACATTCCAGAAGAGCAGATTCGCTACCATCTTTGTTGGGGGAGTTGGCACGGACCGCATGTCTATGACCTCGAGATGAAAAACCTCGTTGACATCATGCTTAAGGTGAAGGCGCAAGCCTATCTGTTCGAGGCCGCCAATGCCCGGCACGAGCACGAATACGAGGTGTGGGAGACCGTGAAATTGCCGGCCGGCAAGATCATCGTGCCAGGCTGCGTCACTCATTCGACCGACGTGGTCGAGCATCCGGAGCTGGTGTCACAGCGCCTGCAGCGCTTCGCCAAATTGGTCGGCAAGGAGAACGTCATGGCCGGCACCGATTGTGGCTTCGGCTGGCGCTCCCATCCCGAAATCGCCTGGGCGAAACTAGAGGCTCTGAGCGATGGCGCTGCCCGAGCAACCAAGGCCCTAAAGTTCAATTGATGAAAAGCGGAAGACCGTCACTCCCGGAGCGGGAAGGCAATGCAAGGGAGCTCATCGAACCCGGCGCTGTTCTGTTGCGCGGTTTCGCCCAAAGGGAAGCGGCGACGTTGATGGCCGAAATCGCCGGTATTGCCATCGCGGCGCCCTTTCGCAACATGGTCACCCCGGGCGGATTTCCCATGTCGGTGGCAATGACAAATTGCGGGCACTTCGGCTGGATCACCGACCGCAGCGGTTACCGCTATAGCTCGGCCGACCCCGATGGCAGGCCCTGGCCCGCAATGCCTGCACGGTTTCGCGGTCTTGCGGCCTGCGCGGCGGCGGCCGCCGGCTTTGCCGACTTCGATCCGGATTCCTGTCTCATAAATCGCTATATTCCCGGCGCGCGCATGTCGCTGCATCAAGACAAGGACGAAGCTGATTTCGCGGCACCCATCGTTTCGGTATCGCTCGGCCTGCCGGCAACCTTCCTCTGGGGCGGCGCCAAACGCTCCGATCGGCCGCGCCGCGTGCCTTTGGAGTCAGGCGATATCGTGGTTTGGGGCGGGCCGGCGCGGCTCAATTTTCATGGCGTCGAACCGGTGGCAAACGGCGACGTCGCGTGCCGCTATAACCTCACCTTGCGTAAGGCGAAATAGTCGGTCGTTCCCCGCTTCAGCTTTCGGTGGCCGACAACCGACGGCTGACGACGGCGGGCTGCGTCGGTTTGTGCGCGACCGGGACGATGTCGTCGGCAAGAAGGCGGCGGAACAGGCCCCACAGACCGCGCCGCTCTATCAGAATCACGACAATCGAGAACGTTCCGAGCAAAATCAGGTTCCAGGTACCCAATTCGGAGAGATACTCACGCAACAGGAAATAGACGATGGTGCCGATGATTGGCCCCTCGAAGCTGCCGATGCCGCCGATCACCACGTTGAAGATGATGAACACGGTGAAGTCGGTAATGCTGAACGAGGCCGGCGGCGCGATGCGCAACTTCTGCATGGTGATGATGGCCCCCGCCATGCCGAGGAACGGCGCCGTGCCAAGGAAGCAGAGGATGCGCGCGCGGGTGATGTTGACGCCGATCGCGGCGGCGCCTTCCTCGTTGTCGCGCATCGCGGTTAAGCCGACCCCGATCCGGGAGCGCAGCAGAAAATAGGTCACGAACATCGCCGCCGCGGCCAGCGCGAAGGCAAGCCAATAGATTACCGCGAGCCGGTCGTTGCGCGCGCGGCCCAGGCTCAACACGATCGAAATCGGAAGCGATGTGCCGGAGCCGCCACCCCAGGCTTGGAGCTTGCCGGCGACAAGCATCAGGACTTCCGCCACTACCCAGGTGCCGATGGCGAGATAGGCGGTGCGCAATCGGAACACGAGGATCATCGCCGGCACGGCGATGATCAGCGCCACGAGGCCGGCAAGCGGGATCGAGCTGTAAGGGTCAAGGCCGGCCAATGCCGAAAACCCGAAGAATGCGTAGGCGCCGACGCCGACAAAAGCGTGCTGTCCCACCGTCACGATATCGGCATAACCCGCCAGCAAGTTCCACATGATGGCGAGTACCAGCATCGACAGGAACTCGGTCACTATCACCACTTCGGTCGGGTCGAGGAAATAGGGGCCGGCCGCCATCGCGATCACCACGGCGGCAAACAACAGACGCAGCCCGCTGAGAAGGAGGTTCGGAGCGGTCGGCATGGTCAGTATTTCGGAAATAGGCCCTGCGGTCGGACCGCTAGCACGATCAGAAACACGATGTGGCCGGCCAACATCTGCCAGGCAATGTCGAACTGCGCCCCGACCGACTGCGCGATGCCGAGCACGATGCCGCCAACGAGCGAGCCCCACAGGCTGCCAAGGCCGCCGAGCACGATCGCTTCGAAGGCGATCAGCAGTCGCGTACCCCCCGAAGCCGGATCGAAATCGGTCCAGATCGACATGAAGCCCGCGGCGATACCGATCGTCACGAACGAGATGCCCATCGCGATGGCGTAAATGCGCGCCGAGGACAGGCCGATCAGGTCGGCGGCGACGACGTCATCGGATACCGCGCGGATCTTTGCCCCGATGCCGGAGCGATAGAGGATCAGGTCGAGCACTGCAACCATCGCCACTGCGGCGACGAAGGTGATGACCTGGAACACGCCCATATTAATGCCGTCGCCCAGCGCGATCGTCGCCGTCTCGAGCGACCCGCCGGAGATTTTCTGCGGATCGGCGCCAAAGCCCTCGAGCAACCCGTTCTCAATGATGATCGACAGACCGAAAGTGACGAGAATAACCAGCAGCACATTTTCGCCGACGACCCGCTGCAACAAGAATCGCTGCAGACCGAAACCGAAGACGAACGCGATCGGCAGCACAATGATGGTTGCAATGGCGGGATTGATACCGAGCGACGTCACCAGCACCAGCAGGATGAAGCTGGTCAGAACGATGAAATCGCCGTGCGCAATGTTGACGAAGCGCATCACGCCTGCCGACAGCGACAGGCCGGTGGCGAATAGCGTATAGAGGCCGCCGAGCAGGATGCCCTGCAAAATCTGATTGATCCAAACCCCCGCCATCGCCCCCGCTCAGTTTCTAAATGCCGAAATAATTCTTGATCACATCGTCGCGGCTCACTTCCGACGGCCGGCCCGACAGCGACACTTTGCCCTCGAGGAGACAATAGAACCGGTCCGCCACCGCGAGCGAGCGCTCGATGTCCTGCTCGACGATGAGAATGCCGATGCCGCGCGCCTTGATACGCGGGATCAGCGCGTAGAGCTCATTCACGACCAGCGGCGCGAGGCCGAGGCTGATTTCATCGCACAACAGCAGCTGGGGATTAGCGAGGAGGGCGCGGCCCAGCGCCACCATTTGCTGCTGCCCACCGGAGAGCAACCCTGCCTTTTGCTTACGCCGTTCATCCAGCACGGGAAATTGTTTCCAGATATCGGCGAAACCGATATCGCCTTTGCCCTTGCGGCCGACGTCCCACCCGAGCCGCAGATTTTCCTCCACAGTAAGCGACGGGAACAGCCGTCGTCCTTCGGGCACCAACATGATGCCCGAGGCGACGATCTCCTTCGTGCTGCGGCCGACAATATCGTCGCCGGCAAAGGAGATCGTGCCCTCGACGCGATCAGCCTGGCCGATGATCGCCTTCAGCAGCGTCGATTTTCCGGCGCCGTTGGCGCCGATGATCGACACGATCTCGCCGGCGCCGACAGAAATATCGATGTGGTTGATGGCGCAGAAATTGCCGTAGAAGACGGAAACGTCTTTCACCGCCAACTGAGCGCCGGTATCGGCGTCCACCATGTCCGGCTTAGGTCCCGAGATAGGCTTCCTTGACGCGTTGATCGGCCAGCACTTCCTGCGGCGCGCCCACGGCAATAAACCCGCCGCCCGACAGCACGGCGAGGCGTGTCACCAGACGCCGCAGCGCGTGAATCACATGTTCGATCCACACGATGGTGACGCCGCTCTTATACACGTCGGCGATGGTGCCGAGCAGCACGTCGCATTCCGCCTCGGTCAGGCCGCCCGCGATCTCGTCGAGCAGCAACAGGCGTGGCTTCACGGCCAGCGCCTTCGCGAGTTCCAGCTGTTTGGTGTCGAGCAGGGCCAATTGTCCCGCGGGGGTCAGCGCGTGGCGCGCCAAGCCGGTTCGCGCCAAGATCGCCCCGGCCTCGGCCTTGGCTTGAGCCATCGAGGAGCGGCCACCATGGATCGCGGCCACCATTACGTTCTCGAACGTGCTCATGTGCGTGAAGGGCTTTGGGATTTGATAGGTGCGGCCGATGCCGAGCCGGCATCGGTCCCACGCCTTCATCGCTGTTACATCCCTGTTCTCGAACACGATACGACCGCCGCTCGGCGGCAGCACGCCGGCGATCATGTTGAAGAGGGTGGTCTTACCGGCGCCGTTCGGACCCAAAATGCCGACGATCTCGCCGGGCTCCAGGCGAAAATCCACCTTGTCGATGACTCGCAGGCCGCCAAAGGCGCGCGAGACCGATGCGAGTTCCAACATTGCCATCGTCTCGCCCCCACGCGCCCACGGCCGGGCGCTTACGAGTAGCGGATCACCTCGGGCTCGCCGCCCACCGGCACGCTCGGTTCGAGCTTATTGTCGACGATCACTAATTCCAAGGGCCACTTCTCGCCTTTGCGCCATTGGCCGGCGACGCATTTGGTCTCGGAGGTGTTGGGAAACGGTCCGGTCTTGAAATCGATGTGGCCGACGATCGTCTCGAAAGAATTGTCACGAACGGCGTCGCGGATCGACGCGGGATCGTCGATGTTGTGCGTCCGTTTCAGCGCCGCGATCGGCACTTCGAGCAACGAGTGGCGGAAGCCCAGCCCCATCGAGCCCTGTTGTTTGGCGTTCTGTTCGTATTCGCTATTGAATTCCATCGACGACTGGCCGGTCAGGCTCGACTTGAACGGATGGAATTTCGACCACCACACTTCGCTGAAGAAGTTGTTGGCGCGCTCGCCGAACGGATAGACGCCCTGCGGGAACTCGCTGACCTTGCCGGCTTGGACCGCCTTGGGCTTATAGCCTTGCTGCGCGCATTGGTTCCAGAACACGGTGAAATCGGGCCCCGGAATCACGGTGAAGCAGATCTCTGCGTTCTGCGCCTTGAACATCGTGATTTCCGAGGTGTAGTTGCTCGACGGCAGGTCGAAGCGCCCGGGATCGATGACGGTGAAGCCCGCCTTGTTGAACACCGGCGGCATCACTTGGGCGAAAGTACGGCCGTCATCGTCGTTGGCCCATAGCACGCCGACCTTCTTGTTCGTCGGTACCCGCTGCCACCCCGCCATGTTGGCCGCCGTCGCGCCGGCGCCCGTGAAGAAGAAATTGTAGGTCCACTCGAAGCCCTTCTTCGGGTCGCCCTTGCGACCAAAGAAATAGGACTCGAGCGGATCGTCGTTGGTCACGCACGGCATGCCGTTGATCTCGCATTGGTCGGAAACCGGGTTGACGGTCTCCGGCGTGGCGAAGGCGGTGACGATCTGGACCTTGTCCTGGAGGATCAGCTCCTGCGTCACCTCGGAGGCGCGGTTGGGATTGGACTGGCTGTCCTTCGCGATGATCTCCAGCGGATGGGTGGTGCCGTTGATCGTGATCTGATTGTGCATCGTCTTCTTGGCGTGCTCGATGCAGTAGGACATCTCTTCGTAGAACAGCGCCAGCGGACCGGTGCGTGGCCCAACCAGTCCGATCTTCACCGTCGCCGGCACCGCAATCGCGGGACGGAAAATTGCCGGCGTCGCCGCGGCCGCAAGACCCGCGGCCGCCGCGCTCTTCAATACCTGGCGGCGATTCATGGCATGAATTTTCTTACTCATCCCTATTCCTCCCTGCGCATCGTGGGCCTGGCGTCGACCTTCGTTTGCGCCCAGCGAAGACCCTACACGGGGGAACGTTTGGTTTCAAACTATTTGCGCGGCATTGGCGCGTAGCGGTATGGTGCCACCAAGCAAGGGTGGGAGGAATCCGCTGCGTAACGGTCGGGTCGAGGGAGCGGGTCGTGCGCCCACAGCGACGCGCGCAACCACGCGTGGCAAAAGCCGCGCCCGGACACTCGCAACGGAGGTCGATCTTGGCGCCTTGCAGAATTTCATCGGTTTCAACCTGCGCATCGCGCAGGATGCGTCGTTCCGCGTCTTCGCCCGCACCTCCGGCCAGAAGAGCATCCGCCCCGGACGGTTCGCGGCGTTGATGGTGCTGCGCGACAACCCCAATATCACGCAAAGCGCTTTAGGTCGTGCAATCGCCCGCGACAAATCGACGATCACGCCGCTGTTGCAGGACTTGCAGCGGCGCGGCCTGGTGAAGCGCACGCGCTCCACCGTCGATCGCCGCAGCGTGACCCTGACGCTGACCGCGGCGGGCGAGCGCGCGCTGCAGGAGTTGATGATCCATGCCCGCGATCATGACCGGAAGCTCGACGCGATTGCCGGCCCGGTGAAGGCGGAGTTTGTCGCGATCCTCAGAAAGATCGCCGACGAGTTAGTGTGATCGGTCGCTCCGATCAAGCCCTCTGGACACGACACTATCAAACGTTCGTTCATATTCGGTCCGGCGAACCCATGCATTCGAGCGGTCGTCGCCCGGTCGCACGGCGTGCGGTCGATTCCGCGGCGGGCCGCACCGGCATAGCGACCGCCCGGTCAAAACGCTTCTGCCGCCAGTTCCATCACCGGCTTGGCGCCGGAGCCGATCGAGGCGAACAAGGCGCCGGTTTCCGGCAACAGCTTCGCCATGTAAAACCGTGCGGTGGCAAGCTTGGCGTCGTAGAACGCTGCCTCGCCATTGGCCATGCCGCGCTTTGCCAGCGCCACTTCGGCGATACGCGTCCAGACATAACCGAGCGCGACCAGGCCGAAAGCGCGGAGATACTCCGCGGCGGCGGCGGCGGCTTCATCCGGATTGACGAGGCCCTTCTGCGCCAGCAAGGCGGTCGTTTGCTGCAGGCGGCCGAACGCCCGGTAGGCGGGCAGCGCGAACTCGCCCAGCGCCGGATCGCTCATCTTTGCGCGCAGATATTGGTCGACCGGATGGAAAAAGCGCCGCAAGAGCCGGCCGGTATGCTGGCCCATTTTGCGGCCGACGAGGTCGAGCGCCTGAATGCCGTTGGCACCTTCATAGATTTGCGTGATGCGGCAGTCACGAACCAGCTGCTCCATGCCGTTGTCGTGAATATAGCCGTGGCCGCCGAAAATCTGCATGCCGAGATTGGTGACGAGGAAGGCGTTATCGGTCAGCATCGCCTTGACAATCGGCGTCAGCAGCCCGACCAATTCGTCATTGGCCGCGCGCTCGTCGGCGTCGGTCAAGCGGTGGGCCTTGTCCTCCGCCTGCATCACCCACGCCGCCAACGCACGACCGCCTTCCGTATAGGCGCGCATCGTTAGCAGCATGCGGCGAATGTCGGGATGAACGATCAGCGGATCGGCCGGCTTGTCAGGAAATTTGACGCCGGTCGGCGAGCGCCCCTGCAGCCGTTCCAAGGCATAGGTGCGGGCCGATTGATACGCCGTCTCGCCGAGTGCAAGACCTTGCAGTCCCACGCCAAGCCGTGCCGCGTTCATCATGGTGAACATGGCGCGCATGCCGCCATTCTTCTCGCCAACCAGATAGCCTTGGGCATCGTCGAAATTGATGACGCAAGTGGCGGACGCCTTGATGCCCATTTTGTGCTCGATGCCGCCGCAGCGCACGCCGTTGCGCGGGCCGCGTGCGCCATCGTCCGTCGCCAGGAATTTGGGTACGATGAACAGGCTGATGCCGCGGGTCCCGGATGGCGCATCCGGCAGCCGTGCCAGCACCAGGTGAACGATATTGTCGGTGAGATCGTGCTCGCCGGCGGAAATGAAGATCTTGGTACCGGTAATTCGGTAGACGCCGTCTCCATCGGTCGGCACCGCGCGCGTCTTGACCTGGCCGAGATCCGTGCCGCATTGCGGCTCGGTCAGGCACATGGTGCCCGACCAGGTGCCGTCGATCAGTTTCGGCAGCCAGGTCTTCTTTTGTACTTCGTCGCCGTGTTGATGAATTGCTTCGACGGCGCCGGCCGTTAAACCCGGATACATGCCGAAGGAAAGATTCGCCGACGCCACCATTTCGCTGACGAAGAAATTCAAGGTCGCCGGCAAGCCTTGTCCGCCATAGTGGGGATCCGCCGCGAGCGCTGTCCAGCCGCCCTGGCGAAACAGGTCGTAGGCTTCCTTGAAGCCCTTGGGTGTGCGCACGACGCCATTCTCGAATCGACAACCCTCCGCGTCACCCGGGAGGTTCAGAGGGAACAACACCTCCTCGCAGAGTTTGGCGCCCTCTGCGAGCACCGCCGCGAAGGTTTCGGCAGTCGCCTCTTCGTAGCCGGGAAGCTTGGCGATCTCGCCAACATCGAAAACTTCTTCGAGCAGGAACTTATAGTCGCGCAGCGGCGCCCTATAGACGGTCATGATCGTGCTCCTGTGCGCCGGTTATCTCCGCGCCGGGGATGCCGGGCGTGCCGAGTCGCAAGAGTGATGGGGGCCGCCCTGGCGACATCCGGGTTAATTCCTCAACGGCCGACCGGTTTCGAGCGTGTGCTCGATCCGGGCCAGGGTCTTATCGGTCCGGATTAGTGCGCCAAAAGCTCGGCGCTCGAGCGCCAGCAACTGGTCCTCGCTCGTCTCCTCGGTGATGTCCGTGTTACCCCCCGACAGCACTTCGGCGAGCCTTCCAGCGACGACAAGATCGTGGTCGCTGGCCTTCCCTTGTTTGTGCAAATCGTTGAGCGATAGGCCGATGGCGGCGGCACCGGTCGGACCGGGCAAGTGCAGTGTCAGCGGCTTCGGCGGCGTATAGTTACTGGCCAGCGCCAGGGCGCGCGCCTTGGCGTCGGCGAGGACGCGGTCTCGGTTCATGGTGATGCCGTCGGTCGAACGGAGATACATGAGATCGCGGGCTTCCGCCGCCGATCGCGACACTTTGGCGAGACCGATGGTTTCGAATATGCCGGCGAGGGGGGCGATCGGTCCTTGCGGGCCGTGCCGGTTGGTATAGGCGCGCGCCACCATCTCGGTGCAGCCGCCCCATCCCGGCACCAGGCCGACACCGACCTCGACCAAACCGACATAAGATTCGGCGTGCGCTTGGACCGCGCCCGAGTGCAACAAAATCTCGCAGCCGCCGCCCAGCGCCATGCCCGACGGCGCCGACACGGTGGGGAAGGATGCGTATTTCATTTCCCTCAGGACCTTTTGTCCGGTGGCTTCCCAATCTTCGATCATCGGCCAGAACGCGATATTGGCCGCGAACAGCGCGAGGCCAACATTGGCGCCGGCGGAGAAATGCTCGGCGTCGTTATGGATCACCAGCGCGACATACGTGCCGGCGCTTTTCTTGATCGTGTCCATTGCCGTCTTGATCATGCCAATCGAATCGACATCGAGCGCATTCATGCGCGAATGAAATTCGACGCACAACACGCCGTCGCCAATGTCCCACAGGCTGGCACTGGCATTCTTTGCCACCGGCTGGCTCGCGCGCTTGATGTCGCCAAGCAACAGTACGCCGGGCCGCCGAGCGATCTTCACCCACTCGCCGGCGGGCGTGCGCTGGCGAGTGAAGCCGCCGTCGACACGATAGAACGGCAGGGGTTTCGCCAGGAGTGGCGGCACCGGCAGTTTCTGCGCCTCGATCATGGCGGCGACGGCGGAGGCGCCGATGCGATCGATCAACTCGAACGGGCCAGCAGTCCAATTGTAGCCGAGCTTCATGGCCTGATCGACATCGTCGACGGTGTCGGCAATCTCTGGCACCAGGGAGGCCGCGTATTGCAACGTGCAGGCCAGGACGCGGCGCGCATATTGGCCACCGCGATCCTGCGCGGCCAAGATCTTTGTCGGGTCGCGCTCATTGGCGCTCGCCAGCGTTGGCGCGGCGCTGATTCGATAATCCCCGGTCGTGAGGTCGATGCCTTCCTTGACCCGGCTGCCGTCGGCATTGCGTTGCAGGCGATAGAAGCCGCCCTTGCCTTTGCGTCCGGTGTAACCCTCGGCGATCATCTTCGCCAGGAGTTGCCGGTCCTTCATCGTGCTAAGATAGAGATCCCCTTGCGGTAGCGTCCGCTGCATCGATGCAGCGACCTGCGGCATCAGATCGAGCCCCACAAGGTCGAGCAACCCGAACACGCCGGTGCGCGGCATGCCGAAGGGGTGCCCCATGATTGCGTCCGCTTCCTCGACACTGAGCCCCAAGTCGAAGGCGGCCTGGATGGCCGCTTGAATCCACATGGAACCGATGCGGTTGGCGATGAAGCCGGGTGTGTCCTTGGCGTGAATCACGTGCTTGCCGAGCTTGACGTCGCAGAAATCGTCGATGGCGGTTACCGCCGTGGCGCCGGTCGTCGGCCCGGTCACGATCTCGAGGAGCCGCATGTAGCGCGGCGGGTTGAAGAAATGGGTGATGAGGAAATCCCGCGCGAAGCTGTCGGGCAGCCCCGAGGTCAAATCCTTCAACGGGATGGTCGAGGTGTTCGACGACAGGATCGCGCCGGGCTTCCGCACCTTCGCCAGCTGTTCGTAGGTCGCGCGCTTGACCTCGATTTTTTCCAGCACCGCCTCGACGATCCAGTCGCAATCGTTGAGCTTCGGCAGATCGTCCTCGACATTGCCAGGGGTGACGAGGCGCGCATTTCTCGGCGACATGAAGGCCGCCGGCTCTGTCTTCAACATCCTGTCGATCGCAGTCTCGGCGATGACGTTCCGGCTGGTCGCCTTCGGCGGGACGATGTCGAGCAGCACTACCGGCACGCCGGCATTGGCAATCTGAGCGGCAATGCCGCTGCCCATGACGCCGGCGCCGATCACGGCGCATTTCGCGAACGCCATGTCACGCCCGCTCCAGCACCGTCGCGATGCCCTGCCCACCGCCAATACATTGTGTCGAGAGTGCGTATTTGCCGTTCTCGCGCTTCAAGAGCGCCGCCGCCTTGCCGGTGATGCGGGCGCCGGTCGCGCCCAAAGGATGGCCGAGCGCGATGGCCCCGCCGTCCAAGTTGATTTTCCGGTCATCGAGATGCAGGTCGCGGATGCAGACAATGGCCTGGCTCGCGAACGCCTCGTTGAGTTCGATGACGTCGAGTTGATCGACGCCGATGCCGGCACGCTTAAGCGCTTTCTGGGCCGCCGGTACCGGGCCGTAGCCCATGATTTCCGGGGGGCAGCCCGCGACCGAGATGCTTTTCACCTGTGCCAGTACGTCGAGATTGTTCGCGTTCGCGTACGCCTCGGAGCAGACCAGCGTCGCGCTGGCGCCGTCGGTCAGCGGTGAGGAAGTACCCGCCGTCACCGTGCCATCAGCGTCGAAGGCTGGCGCCAGCGTCGCCAATACTTCGGCCGTGGTTTCCGGGCGGATGCAGCCGTCCTCGGTCACCACGCTGCCATCGCCAAGCGTGATTGGCACAATCTCGTCCTTGAACTTATTGGCGGCGCGCGCTGCCGCCGCCTTCTGGTGAGACGCGACCGCGAGCTTCTCCTGCTCGGCGCGCGTCACCTGATATTTGCGCGCAAGATTCTCTGCCGTCTGGCCCATCGAGATGTAGGCCTCGGGATACTCCTTGACGAGGCGGGGATTGGGCGATGGGTTGAATCCGGTCATCGGCACTCGTGTCATGCTCTCGATTCCGGCGCAGATGAAGGCATCACCTGCCCCCATTTGGATGGCACCTGCGGCCATATGGATCGCTTGCATCGACGAACCGCAGAACCGGTTGACAGTGGTACCGGCGACAGCCACCGGCAGCTTCGCCAGGAACGCGACCAAACGCGCGATATTGAGGCCTTGCTCGCCTTCAGGCATGGCACATCCCATGATTACATCTTCGATCGTCGCGGGGTCGATCCGAGTGCGCTCCACCAACGCCGCCACAACCTGCGCCGCGAGATCGTCGGGGCGTACCTTGGCGAGACCGCCCTTTTTGGCGAAGTGGAACGGCGAGCGGACATAGCCGGCGACCAAGACGTTTTTCATGACTTGCTCCTTTTCCGGGACGTGCCGGTTTCCTTTTGGCGGATGAGGTCCCGCACCGCGCGTGCGCCGTCGCGCAATTCGTCGAGGGTCTGGGCAATCGCTTGCTGCCGATGCTCCAATTCGGCGATGCGCGCCTCAGTCTTCTTCAGCGTAACACGCAGCTGTTCCAGATGGTCGGGATCGACATCGTAAAGCTCCAGCATTTCCCCGATGTCGGCGAGGGAAAAGCCCAGTCGCTTGCCGCGCAGCACCAGGATGAGCCGCGCGCGGTCGCGATGCGAATAAATCCGTTGATTGCCGATGCGCTGCGGCGCCAGCAGTCCCTGATCCTCATAGAGCCGCAGCGCGCGGTGCGTGACCCCGGTCTCGGCCGCCAGGTCACCGATGGAGTAGAGGCGCGGCTCCGCCGGCGCATCTTCCGGGTGCCTCAGTGCTCCGCTTCCGCCCATATTTCCCTTAATGTCACTGTCCTGACGTTAAGGTAAGCTAAGGTTGACCGCCGGCCTTGTCAATATGGCTCAATTCTCGACCGGGGCCGCGCGCGGGATTAGGAAGGTCGGCGGCGGGAACATGTCCCTGTCTGGCGTGCGCGTGCGAACCCGATGCGGCCGAGCGCCGGGGGATCGCGGCACGCGATCGCGTCGTCTCAGGCAACAAAATGGGATACATCGATGACGGTCAAACTCTATGCATTCACCTGCGGCATCATCACCGGTCCCCGTGGTCATATGATGGTCGGAGAGGTAGGCGACATAACCTTCCCCGTGCCGGCCTACTTGATCGAACATCCGAAGGGCCGGGCGCTGTTCGACACCGGTCTCCATCCGGGGTTGCGTAGCCAACCCGAAAAGCGCTTCGGCGCGCGGCGCGCGGCGATGTTCCGTATTGACTTGCCGCCCGGCGCGGAGATCAGCGCGCGGCTCGCGGCGATCGGCCGCGACCCCGACGCGATCGATCTCATCATCAGTTCACATCTCCATTTCGACCATGTCGGCGGCAACGCGCTGGTGCCCAACGCCACGCTTGTGGTGCAACGTCGCGAATGGGCGGCGGGTATGGAGCCCGACGCCGCCGAAAAACGCGCCTTCTTCGCCGTCGACTACGATCTTGGCCACAAGCTGCGACTGGTCGATGGCGAGCACGACGTGTTCGGCGACGGCTCCGTGGTGTGCCTGCCGACGCACGGCCATACCCCGGGACATCAGTCGCTCAAAGTACGTCTCGATGGCGGCGACGTCGTACTCGCCGCGGACTCCTGCTATTTCTGCCAGACCCTGCGCGAGCGGCGCCTCCCCGTCATGGTTCACGACCGCGAGCAGTTTCTTGCCTCGCTGGACAAGCTCGAGGCGCTGGAACGTGCCGGCGCGCGCCTCTTCTTCGGTCACGATCCCGAATTCTGGAAAACCGTGCCGCAGGCGCCGGCGGTGATCGTTTGACTACTCCTCGAGCGGCATTGGGTCGTGATCGGGCGGCGCGAGTTGAAATGCGACAGCGGTGAGGCAGGTCATCGAGAAATTGCCGACCGCCGCGACCAGCGCCACCAGATCGGCCACGCCCATGGTGTTTTCCGCTGCGGCGTAGACCGTGGCGCTCAAACCCTTGCTCGCGAGCATGTCGTGCGCCACCGCGAAGCAAGTGCGCTCGCGCGGGTCCGGCAGGTCCGGCGTCCCGCGTGCGTTGATCGCCTCGATAACCGGCTCGGCGATTCCGGCGGCGCGCGAGCGTCGTACTTGCGCAAACCAGGGGTAACGCGCATTCCAGTGCCGAGCGACCGTAAGATTGACGATCTGCCGCTCGCGAAGGGAAAGCGGTCCAGCCGCCAGACAGGCTCTCAGCCGTTGCATGGCCGCGAATAATTTCGGCAACCGGATATAGACGGCGTAGGGGCCGGCACGCGGCGCGTCCGGGTCCTTGGTGGCGACGTCATAGACGCTCGCCTGCTCGGCGTTCATGTCTTTCCGGTCATCGATGAGAGCGATGCGTTGCATGCGGTTGCTCCGGGCGGCGGTTTCGATCGCCTGGCGGCGACGGTGTGGCCGGCGCGCAAGCCCAGCCGAAACGCAGCGGTTACCGCCCCGCCTTTTGCATGAAGCGCCGCAGATCCTCGATCGTGATGTAGCCCTTGTGATCGAGGTCGATCTTCTCGAATTCGAGCGCATAGATCATGTCGACGCCGTCCAGCTTGCCCTTGTGATCGGTATCGGCGGCATTGAAGAAGGCGCGGTTGAACTGGGTTTCCTCGTAGGTCAATTCGCCCAGCCCTGCGGTGCCGGTTTTGGGGGTCCAAAACATCGCCGCGACTTTGTTTTGGTCATACTCAGGCTTGTCGACCTTCCCCGTCTTGTTGCTATCCAAGATCGCCCAGACTTGATCCACCTGTTGCTCGGTGAACGCGGATGCCCGGTAGCTGGGTATCGTGAGCGCCGCCATGCCGGCGACGAGGACGATGAGGACGCTGCGCGACAGCGACAGGGAAGTGCGAGCCATTTCGATCTGCCAGTACTCGGTGAAGATGCCACGATCTGATATTAGCACGGGTCATGGCGGGTTGCAGCCCTCTGCTACATTTGCGCGACCGAAGGTTCAGGGGTTCCAGCGGAACTCGGCGATTGCGCCGCGGCAACGACGCAGAAGCGCCGTGCCGTGCCCCGCGGATCATGTCGGCGATGCGCATCTCCAACATGGCGGTCCAAGCCGGTGCTTGGCGGCACATGGCAAGCGGCCAGGGCAGCCGTCCCTGAGCGCCAGCCAACCCATGCCGGGCAAGACCACCAGAGACGCCGGCCTTCCTTGACTCGGGGTGGGGTGGATTGCGGCGAGGTGCAGATCTTTATCGCAACCAACGGAATCCTTCTCGATAGTGCCGCCGACGCCGCTCATCGTGTATGATCCGAGTCGGCATGGAAAAAATGGGAGGAAACTTCATGATAACACGGCGGCAGTTTACCGGCGTAGCGAGCTGCGCGATCTGCGCAGCCGCCGGTCTTGTTCCGGTCGAGGCGGCGGCGCAAGGCGCAACCGCCGGGACCCAAACCCCGGGCCTCAAGCGCAAGTTCCTGTCGCACATGGAGGGGCCGATGCCGGGCTATGTCACCATCATCGCCGAGGTCGAGATCGAGCCCGGGGTGACGGTGGCGCGGCACACGCATCCCGGCATCGAATCGGGCTATGTCGTGGCCGGTGGCACCGACCTCTATATTCAGGGCAAAGGCAGCCTAAGCCTCAAGCCGGGTGACGGGTTCCAGGTTCCGCCGGAAACGCCGCATGCCGGAAATAAAAACGGTCCGCACAAGACCGTTGTCGTCAGCACCTACGTGGTCCAGAAGGGTAAGCCGTTGGCGTCGCCGGCTTAGGTCAGCACGGCGCGCGGCTGGTTGCGAGCCCTCGTCGCGGGTCAAGAGAGATGGGGAAGGGCGGGGTATGTCGAAAAGGATCGCGATTGTGGGCGCAGGTGCCGTCGGCGGCTATACCGGCGCGCATATGGTCAAGGCGGGGGAAGACGTGACCTTCGTCGATCCTTGGCCCGAGCACGTCGAGCACATGCGCCGGCACGGTCTGCGCATCACCCATGCGAGGGATGTCGCGGCCTTCACCGTGCCGGTGCGCGCCCTGCACGTTACCGACGCGCAGTCACTGGCCAAGGAACCGCCGGTCGATGTCGCTTTCGTGTGCATGAAATCCTACGATACCGCTTGGGCCGCGACCTTGATTCGGCAATACCTGGCACCGGACGGCTATATCGTCTCGCTGCAGAATTGCATGAACGAAGAGACGATCGCCAATGTTGTCGGCTGGGGCAAGACGTTGGGCTGTGTCGCGAGCCAGATTACGGTCGGTCTCGTCGAAGCCGGCCATGTCCATCGCGGCGCCGGCAAAGGCGGCGCCGCGCATACGGTCTATCGCGCGGGCGAGGTACATGGCCGCATCACGCCGCGAGCGGAAGAAGTCTGTCGCCTCGTTGGCACCGCCGACAGCGCCAAGGTCACGGCCAATCTGTGGGGCGAGCGTTGGTCAAAGCTCGTAGCCAACGTCATGCAGAACGGGCTTTCTGCGGCGACCGGCCTTGCCGGCCAGGCGATGCTTGATAACGCGCCGATCCGCCGCTTTGCCACACGGCTCGGCAGCGAAGCTATCCGCGTCGGGCAGGCGCAGGGTTATGCACTAGAAGAGATCTTGCACCTGCCGCCCGAAATCCTGGCGCGCGCCGGCGAAGGCGACGCCGAAGCAGAGAAGATCGTCGACGCGCAGCGTTTCAAGGATGCGGGCCGCGTTGCCGCCGAGCAACGGCCGTCCATGGGTCAGGACATGGTCAAGGGCCGACGCACCGAAATTCAATTCCTCAACGGCTTGGTTGTGCGCGAAGGCGAAAAGGTCGGCATGCCGTGTCGCGCCAACGCCCTCCTTACCGATCTGGTGCTGCACGTCGAGCGCGGCGAGTTGCGACCCGATCCGGCGCATATCGTGAACCTGAAGCTGAATTAGCGTCGCGTCAGATCGACTTGCGTTTCAGAACCGCGTTGATCATGTCGAGATCTTGCTGCGCCGCCTCGCTCCGGGGATCGATGGCGAGCACCCGCTCGAACGCCTGTGCCGCGGCGGCCATGCGATCGAGCTTGAGATTTACCAGGCCAAGACCGGACAGCGCGCCGAAATGCCTCGGCTCGAGCGCCAGCGTGCGGGCGATGTCGTCGAGCGACTTCTGGTATTCCCCCATCAGATAGTAGAGCGTTGCTCGCCGGTTCCAGCCTTCAGCGAAATCCGGCCGCTTGTCGACGACACGGTTGAAGGCGTCAAGCGCCGCCGGGAAGTCTTGCACCGCCATCGCTTGCGAACCGGTGTCCAGCAATTTGTCGATCTCGGCGTCGCCGCTTTCGAACCAGATTGCCCAAATCCGGCTCTCGATCGCCGACGCAACGTCGTTTGAGGGCGCCGCTTTGAGCCGCGCGAATAGGGCAGGGAGCCGAGGGTCCTTTTGGTCTGCGTTGGCGGCCACAGCGAAAGCCAGAACGGCGAAGACTAAGACGCCGGCGGTGGCGGCCTTGGCGAAAAGCTGCCGTACCATCCAATATAGTCTAATCCGTTCGGCTGCTGGGCGTCATCACCGCGACGCGACCCGGCGATCCTCACTCACGGCGGGCACGCAGGGTGGCCGGCACGAATCGGGGACCTAGCGTGCCGGTCGCCGCCGGCATGACCCGGCGTGCCACGACCGTGCTCGGCGTTGTTGGTTGCCGGCCGTTGTCCGCACCTGGCCCGCCGCTTTCGACGGCAGCGCCATCGCGACTTGACATTGCATTACATGTTGGTATCAACGTATTCAATCAACCGGGTCAGGAACTATGAACGACTCTTACCGCTGGGTGATCGTGGGGGCGGGCGCGCTGATGACTTGCGTCGCCATCGGCGCGATGTTTTCGCTCGCGGTTTACCTGACGCCGCTGGCAGCGGCGACCGGCTGGTCTCGTGCCGGAATCTCAAGCGCCATGTCCATCGACTTTATGGCCATGGGAATCGCGGGTTTCGGCTGGGGCGCGGCGAGCGACCGTTGGGGGCCGCGCCTCGTCGTGCTGAGCGGCGCGGTGCTGCTCGGACTGGGTCAGGTGCTCGCCAGCCAAGCCCATTCGCTGATAGCGTTCCAGCTCACCTACGGCATCCTGGTTGGCACTGCCGGAGGCGCCTTCTTTGCGCCGCTGATGGCGACGGTTACCACTTGGTTCGAAAAGAACCGCGCGCTTGCGGTCTCGCTGGTCTCAGCCGGCATGGGTGTCGCGCCGATGACGATTTCGCCGTTCGCGCGCTGGCTGACCTCCGCTTATGACTGGCGCACGGCAATGCTGATCATCGGCATCGCGGCCTGGTGCCTGCTGATACCAGCCGCGCTCCTGGTGCGCCGAGCGCCCGTCTTGGCGCATTCCGGCGGTGCCGTTCCCCAACCCGGCGCCGGGGTGATCACGTCGGTCAGCCAGGCGTTTCGATCGCCGCAATTCATCGTGCTGGCGCTGACATTCTTCGCCTGCTGCTGCGCCCACTCGGGACCGATCTTCCACATGCAGAGCTACGCCATCATATGCGGGGTGTCGCCGCTGGCAGCGGTCAGCATATACAGCGTCGAAGGCTTGTCCGGATTAGGGGGGCGGTTGCTTCTGGGCGTGCTCGGTGACCGCTTCGGCGCCAAGCGCGTATTGGTCGGCGGCTTGGTCGTGCAGGCGTTGTGCATCGGCACCTACCTCTATGTCCGCCGGCTCGAGGATTTTTATGCGCTGGCGGTGGTGTTCGGCACCGCCTATGGCGGCGTCATGCCGCTTTATGCCGTATTGGCGCGCGATTATTTCGGCCCTCGCATCATCGGCACGGTATTCGGCGCGGCGACGATGATGTCGAGCCTCGGCATGGCAATCGGCCCGTTGGCCGGCGGCTGGATATTCGACACTTTCCACGCCTATACCTGGCTCTATATCAGCGCGATGAGCGTCGGCTTCGGTGCCGTGGCAATCGCGTTGTTCTTCCCGCCCCAGCCGTCGCGGGTGGCACTCCAGCCGCGTCCGGCGTGAGGCCGCAGCGCGTGAACTAGGCCTGCAGACAACAACATCGCGCCCACGCAAGCGACCGTTCGCTCCTACGCGAGCCGCCAGACGGTCACTGGCCGTTCGTAGCCGCGCACGGGCAACGGGCCGAGCGGGTCTGCGTCGCCGATCGCGCCGCCTGCGGCCGCATGGACGGCGTCGGAGACCAGGAATTGCGAACCCACTTCCTTGTTCAGGGTTTCGAGCCGGGCGGCGAGATTTACCGTGTCGCCGATGACCGTATATTCCTTGCGGCGGGGCGAGCCAACCGTTCCGGTTACGGCGTCGCCGATATGGATGCCGATGCCGATGCGGATTGGCCACGGATTGCCGGCATTCCCCTCGGCGATCACGCGCAGCATCTCGCGTCCCGCCGCGACGGCGTCCGCCGCGGCAGCGGGATCTTCAATCGGTGCCCCGAACATGGCGAGGAAGCCGTCGCCGAGGAACTTGTTGACGATGCCATGGTATCGGTCGACGATCTCGACCAGAAGCGCGAACGCCGTGTCGAGGCGGGCGACAACTTCGGCTGGCGACCGCTCACGCGCCGCGGCGGTGAACCCGCGGATGTCGACGAACATGACACAAACACGGCGCATCTCGCTGAGTTCGGCCGCGCCAAAGGCGAGCAGCCGGTCGACCACTTGCGGCGAGACGTGCTGGCCGAAAAGATTGGTGACCCGGTCGCGTGCCGAAGCCGCCGCCAGTGCTCGCGCGAAATAGTTCTTGATCGTCAATCCGACGGAGCCGGCGAGCAGCCCGGCAGCGAGCAGGACGGCGCTGCGCGCCAGATAAAAGACAATGGCGTGGTCCGGCTCATCGGTACCCCAGGCCAGAGGCAGCAGAATATAGGCGAGGCCGAAGGACTCGACGGCGGCAACGGCACCGGTGAAGGCCGATAGAGCGAAGTCCAGCCGCATGGTCGAGAGCACGATGAAGAGGGAGTAAAGCAGCATCGGCCATGAGTTGAGGGCGGTCACTGCATCGAGATATTGGGTGGCAAGAATATAGGTCAGCAATGTCGGGAAGCTGGTTTCGATGAAGGCGTTGACGTAGCGCCCGACCGTCGGAAAGGCGCGTCCGCGCCGGGCCAGCACCGTCACGATACCGGCCGCCAGCAATTCGTAGGCAATGAAGGGCAGGAAAATCAGGAGCGGCACGCGGCTCGGCCGCTGCCGATGAAGGATCCTCGCCACTAGGTCGGGAGCGATCGTCGTCAGCACCAGAATCAGGGCAAGAATGACGGTGAATACGACGGCGACATTTAGCATGCGCCGCCGTTCGCTCCGCAACACCTCGCGACTCAAGAGCCGTGCAAAATCACCGGCGGCATGGTCGACGGGTGCTGGCTGCGGCACGGGTTAGCGAGCGGCCGCGCTAGGCCGGCACGGAGGCTCGCGCGTTTGGCAATGCCCTTGGGTCTGCAGTCGGATCGAACTGCTCCAGCGTCGAGGCCACGTCGGCGATCGTGGCGCGGCGCATGTCGCGAACACCATCGCTCTCGCGCGGCCGTGCCCGGTGCATGGTGCAACGGTCGTCCCACCATACCAGATCGCCGCTGCGCCATTCGTGGTGATAGACGAATTGCGGCTGGGTGGCGTGGTCGATCAGGTCGAGCAACAGGCTGCGCCCTTCGGGAATCGGCCACCCGACAATGTGCGAGGCATGCGACGCGAGGTACAGTGTCATCCGGTGCGATCCGGGATGAAAACGCACGACGCGTTGCCTCACCGGCGGATGGAATGCCTGTTCGTCCGCTGAATATTCGAAACCGATGATGCTGCGCGAGCGTGCAATCGAATGTTCGGCCACCAGATCGGCGATGCGCGCCTTGGTCGCGTCGCCGAGCGCATCATAGGCGGCGCGGAGATCCGCGAACTCGGTGGCATGTCCGGCGGGCGGAAGCGTATCGGCGTAGAGCATCGAGTACTTGGCAGGCACCGGCTTGAACGAGCTGTCGGTATGCCACAGCCGATCCCCCAGCCCGGCCAAACGGCGGCGATCGGTCCGGGCCAGCGGCCTGCCTTCTTGATCGAGATTGGAAATATCGGCGAGATGCTTGTGTGTGCGGCTGCGGAAATTGTCTTCCTTCAAATTGCGGCCGGCGATCTCGAGCGGTCCGAATCGGGCGGCGAACGCCACCTGCTGTTCTTTGTCGATGTCCTGTTCGGGCAATACCAGCACCGGATAGCGATTGCTGGCCGCCACCAGCTCCGCCACGGTCGCCGCGTCCACACCCTTGGCGATGTCGACGCCGCTGACCTCGGCGGCCACCGTCGGATGCAGCGGACGGACCGTCAGCGTCATTAACCGCTCCTCTCGAGCCAGCAATTTATGCCGATCCCGGCCGGCGCGCCACTGCTACGCTGCCGGGATCGTCCTTTAGACGTCGATCACCAGCGTCCAGGTGCCGATCGCCGCCATCATGGCGCAGGCAACCGCCAGCACCAGCGGCCCCGACAATTGGATGCTGCCGCGGCCGGCGGCGGCGGCTACCTTGAGCGAATCGGTGACGTCGATCTTGACCCGCACTTTGGCCACGCCGGACCGCTCGAACCCCAATAAACGGGCGGCGCGGCGGGACACGTCGATAATACGACCCTCGGCAAACGGGCCCCGATCATTGACGCGCAGCTTGAGAGAGCGGCCATTGTCAAGATTGGTCACGCGCACCACCACTGGCAAAGGCAAGGTGCGATGCGCGGCGGTGAGGTTCTTTAGGTCGAAGGTTTCGCCATCGGCCGTGGACCGGCCCTGGAACTGTTCGCCATACCAAGAGGCGATGCCGGTCTCGTCGTAAGACCAGTCTTCCTTCGGATAGTACCAATTACCCGCAATCCGGTAAGGCTGGCCGATCATATAACGGTGATGCGACTGCCAGTCGTCGAGCGACGCATTGCCCGATGAGGCAAGCGTCACGGCGCATACGCCCATTAGCGCCCATTTCGACGATCCCAGGGACATGGCGCACCGCGATGCCCGCAATTTCGGTCGCTCACAGGTTATCGAAACCAGCGCTCATTCGTCAAGCAGACTCGTAAATATCGCAATACGTTACGGCCACTTCTCGCAAAGTTAGTTACGGAAATGCGCGCAACTAAACAGGATCGTGCGCTAATCCGCGAGCGGCGTCGGGTTGTCGACAGGCGGCGCAATTTGGAAGGTGGCGGCCGTCAGGCAGGTCATCGAGAAGTTGCCGACGGCCGCAACCAGTGCCACGAGGTGTTCGAGGCCGAGGACCCGTTCCGCCGCCGCATAGACCGCATCGCTAAGTCCCTTGTGCGCCAGCATGTCGCGCGCCACGACGAAGCAGCTCTGCTCGCGCGCGTCGGCAAGGTCAGGGGTGCGCCGCGCGTTGATCGCGTCGATGACCGCCTGCGGTAGACCGATGGCGAGCGACGCGCGCACCTGCGCGAACCATGGATACTGCGCGTTCCAGTGTCGCGCGACCACCAGGTTGACGATCTGCCGCTCGCGACCCGACAACGGTCCACTTCCCAGGTAAGCCCTCAGATTTTGTGCCGCCTCGAACAATCCGGGCAACCGGATATAGGCATAATACGGCCCGCCGAGCGGGCCGCCCGCCTTTTGCGCTGCATCGTACACGCGTGCCTGTTCGGCATTCATGTTGGCGCGCTCGATGATGGCGATGCGCTGCATGCGATTTCTCCCGCCTTGGTGTTGTCGACGGTTCGAGGTTACCAGTGACGCAGGACCGAAGCGAGCCAAGGCGGACGGCGCGCGCGAAAAATCTGGTATCGCCCTGATCGCCGCACGGTGCGACACGGTGGGGACAATGCGTCGAGGCGGAGGCCCCTTGTCACCGAGCCTGTGCCCAAATGTCGGCCGCGCTCGGCGCGATGTCGTGGCGTGGGGCTATTCGCCCGCCGCCAAGCGCCATCCCAATGCGCGTCCCGTCCAGACTAATCCTGCGCGTCGCGCGGCGCATCCAAGTCGACGCTTAACCCTTCAGCACCTTCACCATGGTCGAACCGAGGGCGGCGGGTGAATCGGAGATGGTGACGCCGGCGCCTTTCAACGCCTCGATCTTGTGCGCGGCGGTCCCCGCGCCGCCGGAGATGATGGCGCCGGCATGGCCCATGCGACGACCCGGCGGGGCGGTCGCGCCGGCGATAAATCCGACGACCGGCTTCTTGACTTTGTTGTGGCGCAGGAAATCGGCTGCCTCCTCTTCCGCGCCGCCGCCAATCTCGCCAATCATGACAATGCTCTCGGTCTCGCGGTCGCCAAGGAACATGTCCAGCACCTCGACGAAATTGGTGCCGTTGACCGGATCGCCGCCAATGCCGACGCAGGTCGATTGGCCGAGCCCTGCCGCTGTCGTCTGCGCCACCGCCTCGTAGGTCAGCGTGCCGCTGCGTGAAACGATTCCGACCGAGCCCTTCTTGTGGATATGACCCGGCATGATGCCGATTTTGCATTCGCCGGGGGTGATCACGCCTGGACAGTTTGGGCCAATGAGCCGCGTCTTAGACCCGGTCAGAGCGCGCTTCACACGCACCATGTCGAGGACCGGAATGCCCTCGGTGATGCAGATCACCAGCGGGATCCCGGCGTCGATTGCTTCGAGGATGGCATCCGCGGCGAAGGGTGGCGGCACGTAAATCGCGCTCGCGACTGCGCCCGTCTTCGCGACGCATTCGCGGCTGGTGTCGAATACCGGCAGGTCGAGATGGGTCGTGCCGCCTTTGCCTGGCGTCACGCCGCCGACCATCTTGGTGCCATAGGCAATCGCCTGTTCGGAATGGAAGGTGCCTTGGGCGCCAGTAAAGCCTTGACACATCACCTTGGTGTCTTTGTTGACGAGGACCGACATCACGCGGCTTCCTTCACCGCATTGACCACCTTGTGCGCAGCGTCCCCCAGGTCGTCGGCGCTGAGGATCTGTAAGCCGGATTCGGCGAGGATCTTCTTACCCTGCTTGACGTTGGTGCCTTCGAGACGAACCACCAGCGGCACATGTAATGCCACCTCCCGCGCGGCGGCCACGATGCCTTCCGCGATGATGTCGCAGCGCATGATGCCGCCAAAAATATTGACGAGAATGCCTTCGACTTGTGGGTCCGAAAGGATGAGCTTAAAGGCGACCGTGACGCGCTCCTTATTGGCGCCGCCGCCGACATCGAGGAAGTTCGCGGGATTGCCACCATAGAGCTTGATAATGTCCATGGTCGCCATTGCCAACCCGGCGCCGTTAACCATGCAGCCGATATTGCCGTCCAACTTCACATAGTTGAGCTCGTGCTTGCTGGCCTCGAGTT
Source organism: Alphaproteobacteria bacterium (assembly GCA_030041335.1). Lineage (GTDB taxonomy): Bacteria > Pseudomonadota > Alphaproteobacteria > ATCC43930 > CGMCC-115725 > JAATGI01. The sequence continues at coordinate 41,749 of JASHOB010000082.1, forward strand.
CGATCGGGTCGATTTCTGCATCGTCGCGCATCGCGTCGACATTCGGGTGGCGGAAGAGCGCGTTGTCGTCGAAATTCATCTTGGCGTCGAGCGCGATTACCTGACCGGCGCCAGTCACCACCAGCGGGTTGATCTCCACCACCGACGCATCGAGCGCCGCGAACGCTTCGGCCATTGCAGCCATTAACTTGCTCGCGGCCTTGACCTGGTCACCTTCGAGGCCCAGACCATAGGCCAGCCCGCGCGCATGGAACGGCTGGAACCCGGTGGCGGGGTCGATGACGGCGCGCAGGATCTTCTCCGGATGCGCCGCCGCTACTTCCTCGATCTCGACGCCGCCTTCGCTCGAGGCCATCATGGTGACGCGACCAGTCGCCCGATCGACCAGCATCCCGAGGTATAGCTCGCGTTTGATATCGCAACCCTCCTCGATATAGACGCGCTTCACTTCGCGGCCTCCGGCTCCGGTTTGTTTGGTGACGAGAACATGGCCCAGCATTGCGGCCGCCTCGGTCTTCACTTCGGTCGGCGAACGGGCGAGGCGTACCCCGCCTTTGGCGTTGGGCTGGTCCTTGAACTTGCCGGCGCCACGCCCACCGGCGTGGATCTGCGCCTTGACGACATAAACCGGCCCCGCCAGCGTGCCGGCGACTTTCTCCGCTTCTTGGGGCGTGTAGGCGACACCACCTTTGGGCACCGCAACACCGAATTTTTGCAGGAGCGTTTTGGCCTGATATTCGTGGATATTCATGTTTCGGCCCGGAAATCATGTGAGTTACGCCGGTGTCATGCCGGCATGCGAGCGCGCACGGTGCTTGGCGCCGGCCCATAGGATTAGGCCGGTATTGCGCTGCGGTAAAGAGGTTTGGGCGAGAAAGCCTCGGGTGGTCGATGCGGCTCGCTCCCGCTCTTCTGCTGCTAGGATGGCGTTGGGCCCGGCGGCGTGGCCCGCCAAGGCGACGCCAAACGTCGGATCGAGCCGGCTCGGAGTGACAAAACAGGAGCGGCGGCGCAACCGCGTTCGCAAAGCTTCGAGCACGCTTCCCGCGATCGAGCGCCGGCATCGTGCCCGGTTCAGCTCCGGCCGTATTCCGCGCGCGACGGTGATTTGCCTAACAAATGACCTTATCGGACCCGCGGCATCATGATCATGTCCCAAGGGCTCGGCATTTCGCCGCATGGCACGTGGACGAGCGCCGGTCGACCCGACGCAAACGCGCTCCGCACCGCGCGTTCGAGCTCGGCCGCTGTCCCGGCACGGAATGCGGCGACGCCGAAACTTTCGGCGAATTTGACAAAGTCTGGGTTGCTGAGCGCGTCGGCGATCAAGCGGCCGCCGAAGCGTTCTCTCTGGATCAGTCGCACATTGCCGAAGGCGCTGTTGTCGAAGACCACGACGACGACGGCGATGTGATGATGGATGGCGGTGGCGAGCTCGGTCGCCTGGTAGAGGAAGCCGCCGTCGCCTGAGATTGCCAGTACCGGCAGATCCGGGCGTGCGGCCTTCACGCCAAGCGCCGTGCCGTAGCCCCAGCCGAGCGCATCCTGATAGCCGGGCGACAGAAAAGTGCGCGGTGCGTAGACCGGAAAGGCGAGGCGACTGGCAAAGCCGAGTTGCGTCACCTCATCAACGAACACGCCGTTCTCGGGCAGCGCGTGGCGCAGCGCGCGGAGAAAAGAGACCTGTGGCTCCAGTCGCGACAGCCGCTCGAAGAGCCAGGCACGATAGGGCGCGAGATCTATCGCCGGTCGCTTGATATTGTGCGCAGGGACGGCGCCGAGCAGCGCCGCGGCGTAATCCCCGGCGTCTCCAACGAGCGACACTGCGGGCGGCGCGAGCCGCGCCGGCTCTTCGGGCTCAATGTCGATACGCACGATCGGTAGGCTGGCGTCGACACCCCATTGCGTTTGCTGGATCAGGAGCCGGGTGCCGATCGCCAGCACCGCGTCAGCGTCTTTCCACAGACGGTGACCGATCGGCATATTGACGCTGAGCCGGTGGCGAGCCGATAGCACGCCTTGGCCGCGGCGGTAGGCGATGACCGGCGCCTCGAGCAGCTCGGCTAGCGCGGTCACTTCGTTGCTGGCGTCTTGGGCGCCGCCGCCGACCACGATGATCGGTCGTTTCGCTTTGCCGAGGATCGCGGCAGCGCGTGTCACCGCCTCCTCGTCGACGGGGGGCCGCGCGGTCGCGACGGGCGCAGCGAGCGGCGCGACCGCCCCCTTTCGGCCCCACACATCCATGCCGCATTCGAGGATGGCCGGACCCGGCCGGCCCCGCTGCGCCGCGGCAAAAGCCTCGGCGACAAGTCGCGGGGCATCGGCCGGCGAAGCGATCCGCGCCGTGAACTTCGCGATGTGGCGGGCAAGTCCCACCTGATCGCGTATCTCATGGAGATAACCGTGGCCGCGATCGATCTCGCGCTCCGGAATTTGCCCGACCAGGCCGATCACCGGTGCGTTCATTGCTTGCGCCGTGAGCAAAGCCGCGCCGGTATTGAGGAGGCCTGGCCCCGGTACCACGGTGAATACTTGCGGCTTGCCGGTAATCAGCGCGGCGCCCAGCGCCATGAAGGCAGCGGCCTGCTCGTGCCGCGTATGGATGAAGCGTAGACGGTCGCGCACGCCGTAGAATGCGTCGAACAGGTCATCGTTGTGCGTGCCCGGCAGGCCGTAGACTTGATCGACACCCTGCGTCAGCAGCGTGGTGCAAACCGCCTCGGCGGTCGTCATGATAGCACTGCGATCGGTCATGGTTTCGCCAATTCAGCCTTGCTGGGGCGGAACACGCAAGCGGGAACGCCACAGTCACTAGCATTGTTGCACGGAAGGCCCCAATATTGGCTGCTCACAGAAGCGAGGGGAAGTCAAAGATGTCGAGCGAAAACCTGCACGAAAATCCGGAAACACTTGGCACCGAGGTCATCGATCAGCATCGCGCCATCGTCTCGATCATCGAGGAGCTGGAGGCGGTCGATTGGTACAATCAGCGTGCCAAGGGAACCGTTGATGATGCGCTGCGCGGCATCCTCGAGCACAATCGCGACGAAGAAAAGGAGCACATGGCGATGGTGCTGGAATGGCTGCGGCGGCACGACGCGGTGCTCGACAAAAACCTGAAACAATATCTGTTCACGACCGAACCGGTACTGGAGATCGAAGAAGCAACGGCGGCGGGCAGTACCGGCGCTGGTTCCGGTGACCTCGGCATTGGCGACTTGCGCGAGCAGGTGATGAAATGAACCATCTTTTTCGCGGGCATGCACCGATCTCTGACGCCGGATGGCAGGAGATTGACAAGGAAGCGGCCCGCACGCTCAAAACCTCATTGGGCGCGCGTCGCGTCGTCGATTTTGTCGGGCCCAAGGGCTGGGAATTCTCCGCAGTCGGCACCGGCCGCAACCGGCCGGTGACGTCGCCGGAAAAGACCAAGGTCGAGGCGCGGTTGCGGCAGGTCCTGCCGCTGGTCGAGCTCCGCGTGCCGTTTGAGATGAAGCGAAGCGAGCTCGACGCGATCGATCGGGGCGCCAAGGATCCGGATACCGATCCGGTCATTGCCGCAGCTCGCCAAATCGCGATCGCCGAGGATCGCGTCATCTTTCACGGCTATGCCGCAGCCGGCATTCATGGCATTGCCGAGACGCAGCAAGCGCAGGCGATCTCATTCGGCGAAAATTTCGCCGAGTTTCCTAACGCCATCGCCGGCGCCAAGACCAAGCTGCGCGACAGCGGCGTCAGCGGCCCCTACGCGGTGGCGTTGAGCGAGCATGCCTATGCCGGCCTGACTGAGACCACGAGCGGCGGCTATCCGGTGCTGGAGCATGTGCGCCACATCGTCGACGGACCGCTGGTCTGGACGCCGGGGCTCGACGGCGCGGTGGTGCTGTCAATGCGCGGCGGCGATTTCGAGCTCACCATCGGCCAGGATTTCTCCATCGGTTATCTCGATCACGATGCGCAGACAGTGCGGCTCTACATCGAGGAAAGCTTTACCTTCTGGCTGTTGTCGGCGCAGGCGGCCATCCCTCTCAATCGTCAGGCTGCTGCGCGGAGGCGCTAGTGAGTGATGAAAAATGCCGCGGTGATCGCGGTGGCAATGGCGATGACGACATAGCGCAGCAAACCCGGATTGACTTTCTTTGCGCCCCACGCGCCGGTCCAGCCGCCGAAGATTCCGGCGGCCATCATGAGCACGCCCGGACCCCAGGCGATCTTGCCGGCGATGACAAAGATCACCACCGCCAGCCCGTTGAGCAGCCCTGCGAGAAGCGTCTTCAAAGCATTCATGCGGTGGAAATTGGTCATGCCAAAGAGGCTGAACGAGGCCAACATCAGGATTCCCATCGCGCCGCCGAAATAGCCGCCGTAAATCGCAATCACGAATTGCACCGCCATCAGCGTCGCCGGTCCGAGGCGGACGAACCGGCGCAAAAACGGCGTGACCGCCGGCCCGAACGCGAACAACAGCGTCGCCGCCAACAATAGCCACGGCACAATGGCGTCAAACCGGCGCTGAGGCGTGAAGATCAGCAACCCCGAACCGATCGCGCTGCCGGCAAAGCTGACCGCAATAAGATTGCCCGTGGAAATGCCTTCGATCTGTGGCAGATCGCGGCGATAGGTCCATGCGCTAGCCAGCGCCCCGGGAAACAGCGCGACTGCGCTGGTGGCGTTCGCCACGATCGAGGGAATGCCGACGAATACCATCGCGGCAAAGGTCAGAAATGAGCCGCCGCCGGCAATCGCGTTCAGCGCACCGCCCGCCAATCCGGCGATCGCAAGGAGAGCGAGGGCGGGAAGGCCTTCCGTCAACATGTCCAGTTCTCAACGGGGGGACGAAAGAGGCGGACGGATAACAATCAACCGGCCACGGTCTTGGAACCTTGCGCTTCGTGATTCCGGATCCCGGATCGACGATAGCGCCATACTGAGGCGGGCGGGAAATTGCGCCATACCCGCCCCGTCACCTCGGCGACGAGCCCGATCCGCGCTCGACCCATCACCGGCGACATCGGACCATAGGTGAATTGCACGAAGGTACCGTCTTCGCCCATCAGCGCAAACGCCTGCTCGACGATGCGCTGCTGAGTCTCCGGCGGCATAGACAAAAGCGGCAGGCCCGATACCACCGCCGAGGCCTGCGTCACGCCGAACGGAGCGAGCAGCGCGAGCAGATCGCGGGCGTCGCCTTGGACGATCGAGAGTTGCGGGAACCGGACCCCGAGCAGCGAGGCCAGCTTCTCGTCGTTCTCGATAACGATCAGGCGCTCCGGCGCCACGCCGGCGTCGAGCAAAGCGCGCGTGATGCGGCCGGTACCACCGCCGAGTTCGACTACCAGCTTGGCCGCCTGCGCGTCGATGGCGCGGGCCATCTCGCGGCCAAGATGTGGACTCGACGGCGCCAGGGCGCCGATCCGCAACGGCGCCCTGATCCAACGCGACAGGAAAAGCGCTAAATCGTTGTCGGCCTTGGATGGCTTGGCGCGTATATGGCGAAAACTATTCATACCCCCGGCCTGGGTTCTGTCCCGCGTCCTTGTTGCCGGACGCAAGCGGGAATTGAACGGCTTTTGCCGCTTTACGGCAAGGGCGGAGATGGCGATGCGGCGGCAAAGGGCTCCCTGCGCGGCCGGCTCTGTGCCAGAGTGGCCGCTGCGCCCCTAAGAAAGAGTTCCCAGGCACTGCCTTGCCCCAATTGCGTAATCCGATGTTCGTGGCGGCGATCGTGGCCTGCGCCTTTTTCATGGAGACGCTCGATTCGACCGTGATCGTGACCGCCTTGCCGCGGATGGCGGTAGCGTTCGACAGTTCGCCGGTGCGGCTCAGCCTCGGTCTCACCGCCTATATTATCACCCTTGCCATAATGATTCCCGCGAGTGGCTGGATCGCCGACCGGTTGGGCACCCGCAACCTGTTCTGCGGCGCCATCGGCGTATTTACGTTGGCATCGATCGGGTGTGGCTTCAGCAATTCGCTAGACCAGTTCGTCCTGGCGCGCATCCTGCAAGGCACCGGTGGCGCGATGATGTCGCCGGTCGGGCGGCTCGTCGTCCTGCGCTCGACCGAACGGAAGGACCTGGTGCGGGTCATGAACTTCGTCACCCTGCCCGGGCTGATCGGGCCGATCATCGGGCCGCCGGTTGGCGGCTTCATCACAACCTACCTGTCGTGGCGCTATATCTTCTTTCTCAACGTACCCGTGGGGCTGATCGGCATGGCGATGGTGTTTGGCTGGATCCGCAATTTCTACGGTGCGGCGCGGCGACCGTTCGACGCCATCGGCTTCCTGTTGAATGGCGTCGCGCTCGGCATTCTGATCTATGGCATGGATTTGCTCGGCAATCGCGGCGTCGGTCGCGATGGCGCGACCCTGGTTGCCGTTGGGTTGGCGCTCAGCGTTCTCGCGGTATGGTATGCGTTGCGCGCGCGACATCCGCTGGTCGACCTTTCGGCTTTGCGCGTCAAGAGCTTCAATGTTGTCAATGCCGGAGGGTCGTTTTTTCGCATCGCCATTTCGGGTCCGACTTTTCTCCTGCCGTTGCTGTTCCAGGTTGGGCTCGGCCTGAGTGCGTTCGCTTCCGGCTTGTTGCTCCTCGTCCATGCCAGCGGGGATTTTGCCGCGAAGCTCGTGACGACGCGGCTAATCCGCAGCTTCGGCTTTCGCGCCGCCCTGGTCTGGACCACGGTTGGGTTCGCGGTGTTGATCGGTGCCTGCGGCTTTTTCACCACCGCGACACCGCTTTACCTGATCTTGCCGGTTCTGTTCGTCAGCGGCGTGTGCCGTTCGCTGCAAATGACATCGCAGACCGCCTTCCAGTTCGCCGAAATTCCACCTGGTGGCGTCACCGCGGCTTCGACCTTGTCGAGCGCCTTGCTGCAGATCGTGCGCGCTATTGGCGTGGCTCTGGCGGCGGCAGTGTTGAGCCTGTCATTGGCACTGCGTGGCGGAATCGCCCTCGATCTGGCCGATTTTCGCGCTGGACTTGTCGCCATCGCCGCGATGGCACTGGGCTCATTGTTTTGGTATTGGCCGCTTCATCCCCACTCCGGCGCGGACTTGAGCGGCCATCGCGTCGACGAGACGGCACAATGACAAGCGTTTGGATGTCAAGTCCGCTGCAAATGGCGCATTGCGGCGGTCTTTTCCCATGTGTTGCATCGATGTAGTGTAACACAAAGAGCGTCACGATTTTTGGTTGTGTAAGTTGCGCCCCAATTTCACCGCCAGTTCAGGAGCACGAATGGAGGGACCGATCCCGGTGACGCGCCACTTGGCGCAGCCGGTTGGCCGGCGAGCGGCCGTCGCGCAGGACGCGCGCTGCCTGGCCATGTTCCCCGGTTTCGGCGTCTTGACCTGGGCCGGGAGGCTGGCTTCGGCGATCTCCTCGCCGTCGCGCTTGCCAGGAGCTGACTTTCAATGTCTTCACGTCAAGTTGGCGCGTGCCACCCTCGAACATTGGGCGCGGCGGCAACGGCGGCGCAGGCAGCGAGGCGCCGGCTTCGATCGAGGGGTTCAAGCGGAGCGTCACCTTGCGCGCACCTGTGTAAGTCAAATACGCACTCGTGTCACGGGCGCGTGTCTAACTCGCTTGAACCTTGAGGGTCGCGCCGCGCCGTCGTAGGCGCGTTTCTTCGCCGAGGTTGTCAGCCGCTCGGCCGTGTCGTCTCAAAATAGACGAACCAGCTCGGTTTCGCGGTCGTAATGGAAGAGACCCGCATATCGCCCCCACTCCATCACGTGATCGAAGACGCGATCGGCATCTGACGGGCACGCATGCGCGCCGAGGTCACTTAACAGCTTGTTGCGTGGCAGCGAGCGACTCGGTTGCGCGCCGAGCGCTTCCACTATCTCGCGAACGATGGGCAGGCGCCGAGCGGGCTCCGCGAACAAACGGCGTCGAGCCTGCATGTTTGACGCTGAAATGCTCTTCCCCGATTCGGTAAGAGCGATCTCGCTTCCAATGGCCTCGACCAAACCCAAACGCGACAGGAAATCCATGAGGCCAACCATGTTCTCGTCAGCGATGTGCAGCGCCGCTGCGAGCTCGCGTGGGCTCATGCGCGAGCCCGCCCGGGCGATTACTCGGGTCGCGCCGATGAGCTGGTCGACGCTCGTGGTTGGGAGCCGGCTGCAGATTGGGACGAGATCAATCAGTTGCGCGGTGGATTTCTCTGCCGGCATCGATCATCTCCCACACCGCGTTGCCATGCTCCAAAATCGGATGCCCACGTCCGGTTCGCAGCGCGCTATCTGCGCGGTCGAAAGCGTGCGACAAATCTCAACCCAATCCCGATGATGGGTCCTCCCCGTTATATCAGACGCGCGGCCGACAAGTTCAATACGGGATTAGCAGTACCCGACGATCGAAAAAGACGCGCCAGCCGCCGGCCGCCGCTCCAGCATTGATCCTGGCGCCGACACTGCGCCGGCATCGGAACGAAGGAATCATCGGTAACCGATAAAGTCGGTTGGCGCGACCGCGCCGATTTACACAATCCGTGCTGATTTGCAGAACGGCGCGCGCGACATGACGATGTCCAATGAACACCTCTCACCGCCGACGGGCGAGGCGATCCAACCCGTCGCGCAAGCGTTCGCGGTCAGCCTCATCCTATTGTGTCTTAACAAGATCGCTCAGAAATCGCATGGATATTTTATGCGGCGTCGGCCTAGAGTCCGCTGCATTCGTGATTCGGGCCGACACCATTCGTGGTTTTCCGCGAGAACCGTCGGGCCAACGCGCGTATCGCGATGGATCTAGCGATCTCGTTCCTCGCCAGCGTTGTGCCTGGCGTTGATAGTCATGGCCAGGTGCCTCGCCTTCGCTGACGGCATCGGCGCGATCGAGGCATGGTGCCGATGCCGTTTGACTTGCCATCGACGCCGCCGCGTCTGACCCATTGGCGCGGCGTTTTGCCGCTGGCATGCTATCGGGCCGCTTTTGCCGACTACGCCAACGCCGCAGAAACGCTGGCGCTGCGCCGGGTTACTTCCGTCTGCCACACACGCCGGGGAAGTGCAGCGCGCCCGACCCGAACGCCTCGCCGTCGCGCAGAAGCGCGGCCATGATCTCGTTCCAGTGTGTGGATAGATCATGGCAATTGCTGTGAGCATCGGGGCAGACAAATCATCCTAACCGTGTTGCATGCATGTTGTATGGGAGTATGTCGGATCGTCTGGAGAAGGGCGGGAATGAACCGCTTTCTCAGGGGACGAGATGCAACGCGTTTTTTGCGGCTCGGAGGCTCGGAGGCACCTAAATGCTTGATTTGGCGCATTTTTCGACGGGTCGCGAGGTCAAAAGCCTGTGGATCAAGGATCCTCTGGCAATTCTGGCCGACGGCGCCGATCGAGGCGTGGTGGTGCGGAATGGCATCATCGCCGAGCTGGTGCCCAGGGGTGGCATGCCCACGACGCCCGATGTCGCGATTTTCGAAGCGGCTCAGCATGTCATTCTGCCGGGCCTGATCAATACCCACCATCACTTCTATCAGACGCTGACGCGCGCCGTGGCGGGAGCCAGTGACTGTGAATTATTCGCGTGGCTGAAGACGCTCTACCCGATCTGGGCGAGGCTTACGCCCGACGCACTCGAGAGCGGCGTTACCACGGCGATGGCGTCCCTCATGCTGTCGGGATGCACGACGACGACCGACCATCACTATGTCTTTCCGCCGGGATTGGAGAATGCGATCGACGTCGAGGTCGCGGTCGCGCGACAGCTCGGCATGCGCGTGGTGCTGACACGCGGTTCCATGAACCGCTCGCAGCGTGACGGCGGGTTGCCCCCAGACAGCGTCGTGCAGGACGAGGACACGATCCTTGCCGACTGCCAACGCCTCGTCGACACCTATCACCAACGCGGTCCGGACGCGATGATTCAGATCGCCTTCGCGCCCTGCTCACCCTTCACTGTCACCGCGTCCTTGATGAAAAACACCGCGGCGCTGGCCGAGAAGCTCGACGTCCGCTTGCACACCCATCTCGCCGAGACCGCAGACGAAACACGCTATTGCGGCGAAGTTTATGGCTGCCGGCCGCTCGATTACATCGAACAGTGTGGCTGGCTGTCCTCCCGTGTCTGGGTAGCCCACGGCGTGCATTTTTTGCCCGCCGAAATGGCGCGCCTGGCCCGCGCCCGGGTCGCGGTCACCCACTGCCCATGCAGCAACCAGCAACTCGCGGCCGGCCATTGTCCGGTCTGCGATCTCGAGGCAGCCGGCGTCCGCGTCGGGCTCGGGGTCGACGGCTCCGCCTCCAATGAGAAATCGAATCTGATCGAGGAAGCATACGGCGCCTGGCTGGTTCAGCGCGCCCGATACGGGGCAGGCCGCGTGTCCTATCGCGATGCGTTGCGCTGGGCCACGCGCGGCTCGGCCGCTTGTATCGGCCGCGAACACGAGCTGGGCGACATCGCCGTCAACAAGGCCGCCGATCTCGCGCTATTCAAACTCGACGAACTGCGGTTCGCCGGATATGGCGATGCGCTCGCGGCGGTTGTTCAGGGCTCGGCCCATCGCGCGGACCGCGTCATGATCGCTGGGCGTTGGGCGGTCGAGGAAGGCTTCATCCCCGGTTTGGATCTGCCGAGGCTGATTGCGCGGCAAAACGAGATGGGGCGGCGTCTTCAGGGCGGATAGCGGCATTTTGCACTTGTCCTCGACATTCCCGCGAGCGGCAGGAACCCGAGATTTGTCGATCGTGCTTTGGTGCTGGTCTTGCCTTTGTTGTCCTCTTGAAACCATCTTCATTGTTACCTTACTACACTGGCATCTTTTTGTGTCACGAACGGAACGAAATCCCCTGCGGAGCGATTTTTGCATTACGTGGGTCCTCGCGTCGCTGCCGGGAATCTCTTTTTGGCGCAGATGACGGCGTCGATCGTTAGCATTTCGTCAATCCATTCTTCGCCTGACTCTATTCTGCTGACGGCGCGGTCGACCGCGGTCTAAAATGGGCAAGAGAGTGCTGTCGATGCTTGATAACCCTGCGGCCAATTATCATTCTGGGGCGCGTTCCGCCCGGAACCACGTGCCCCGACGGCCACGTCCCGGGAGCCCGGAACATTTGCAAGCATTTTGTCGAATGCTCCTCGACACCCACGATCCTTACCGACCGAGAGTACTCGACTGGCCGAAGCTCGAACCCGACGCATTGGCGCGTCTTCAGAGCCTGCCGATCTGGGATATTGCGGTGAAGACGGAGGGTTTGGCGAGCAGCCGCGTCAACGCCTACGCGCAACGCGTCTTCGATCCGTTGCTGCGGCAGGCGGTCGAGTTGAACGGCTTCGAAGAGGGGCGCCATAAGACCGTTCTGGCGAATCTAGTCGAGGCCTACGGCATCAAATTGGCGCCTGAGCAATCCTACCCCCAGCCGCGCCACGTCGAATGGGCGTTCATGGTGACCGGCTACAGCGAGTGTATCGACAGCTTTTTTGCCTTCGGCTTATTCGAGTTGGCCAAACGGTCGGGATTTTTTCCGACGGCGCTCGTAAGCACGTTCGAGCCGGTCATGCGTGAGGAAGGCCGTCACATCCTATTCTTCGTCAATTGGGTGGCCTGGCATCGCCGCAATCTCCCTTACTGGCGCCGACCGATGTTCCAGGCGAAGATAGTTGCGGTTTGGGCGTTCCTTATTTGGGAGCGAATCGGCCTCGCGCGCGGCGTTGACGCCAAGCAAGACAATAATTTTACCGTATCCGGAAGCCGCTCGCTGGATATCAATATCTCGCTCGCGGACCTGATCGATGTCTGTTTGAGCGAAAACGCCCGTCGGCTTGACCCGTACGATCCGAGACTATTGCGTCCGACCTTCGTGCCCCGAATGGCCCAGTTTGCCCGCTGGATTCTGGTTTGGCCGAAACGGCGCGGCGGGTCACTTAAGGCCGCGGCGCCGAAACATTGACCGGTAGCCGGCTCATGAGGCGCCTGACGATCGCGTTTCTCGCGGGCGGCTTTGCCCTGACCGCCTGGCTCGTCTGGCGCTCGGGCGCCCCTACCATCGGCTCCGCGCTCCGCACGGTCGGGTTGACCGGCCTGGTCGCGATTGCGGCGTTTCACCTCATCGGTACCACGCTCATGGGATTGGCATGGTGGCGGCTTCTGCGCGTGGGCAAGCCGAGAACCTTTATCTGGGCACGTCTGGTGCGTGACGCCGGGTCCGAGGTGTTGCCTTTGTCGCAGATCGGCGGGTATGTGTTGGGCGCACGCTCGGTGATTGTTCAAGGGATCGGTGGCATCGGCGTCGCTGCCTCGACCGTTGTCGATGCAACGCTCGAGTTTTCGGCGCAGATAACCTACGCCGCGATCGGGTTGGCCTTGTTCATGTGGCTTTCGCCGGACCGCGCCATTGCCGAGTTGGTGGTTGCCTTCCTCTGCGTCGCCGTCATAGTCGCCGGAATCTTTATTACCTTGCAGCGGCGCCGGTCGGATTTTCTGCGCCGGCTCGCCGAGCGCCTCGCCGGCCGCCGGTTCGGCCGTATCGTAAACAACGCAGCTGCGGTGCAAGCGGAGATTCAGCGCCTTGCCCGCTTCAAGCGCGTTTGGCTGTCTTATTTGCTGCACCTCGGAGCTTGGTTCGTCAGCGGCTTCGAAGCCTGGTTGGCGCTGCGGCTGATGGGGGTGGCTTTGGGTTTCGCCACCGTCCTGGCGATCGAAAGCCTGGTTCACGCCGTACGAGCGATGGCCTTCGCTGTTCCCAGTGCACTTGGCGTGCAGGAGGGCGCCTACATCATCCTCGGTGCGGCGTTCGGTCTGCCGCCGGAGTTCGCGCTAGGCGTGTCACTCATAAGGCGGGGGCGAGATCTCATACTCGGCGTGCCCGCGATACTGACGTGGCAAATTTCGGAGAGCCGCAAACGGTGGTCTGGCGGCGATCTCAGACCGATCGCGATTCCGGTGGACACGTCCTCGGCCGAACGACGCTGAATCGCGGATGAACGGGCACCGAACCATGCGCCTGGTCACCGCGAGACTATTCTTCGCGTTCGCTGCGGCGCTGATCCTATGGGCAGGGGGCGCCCAGGCGGCCTCTGGGAGCGCGTCAGACGCGATCCGCAAATTCTATGACGTGCTATTGCAGACAATGAAGACCGGCCCGACGTTGGGGGCGGGGGGACGCTATCGCGCTCTCCAACCGGCGGTGGCTGAAACGTTTGATCTCCCCTACATGACCACGCTGGCAGTAGGACCGAAATGGGCCGACCTCACGCCATCCGAGCGTGCCCAGGTCATCAGCGCATTCCAACATTATACCGTCGCGAATTATGCCAACCAATTCGATGCCTATAACGGCCAGCAGTTTCGAGTCAGCGGCGAACAGCGGCGGGACACCGACACCATCGTCGACACGGACATTGTCAAAGGCGATGGCACCTCGGTGGCGGTGAAGTACCGTATGCATTCGGCGGACGGAAATTGGCGCATCATCGATGTCTATCTCGACGGTTCGATTAGCCAACTGGCGATTCGCCGCTCCGAGTTCTCCTCGGTCTTGAATCAGCAGGGTGTCGATGGCTTGATCGCAACGCTGAACCAGAAAGCGGACGCCCTGGTCGGGCCGTCGCGGTGACGCTTGGCCTAGCGGCGCGGTGGGCCGAGTAGTGCCGGCTCGAACAATAGGGCGACAATCAGCGTCCACAGTATCGAAATGATCAGCAGCCGTCCCGTGCCTGCGGTGCCCGGGTGCGTCGACAGCGATAACGTGCCAAAAGCGGTTCCGGTGGTGAGCGCACTAAACAGCACCGCACGCGCCAGGCTCGACTGGAGTGGTTTTGACTCGCCCGTCCGCCAGGCAATGACGAAATAGATGTTGAAGGCAACGCCGACACCGAAGAGCAGCGGTAGTGCAATGATATTTGCGAAGTCGAGTGCCTCCCCGGTCAGCACGCAAGTGGCCAGCGTCAGGAGCCCGGTTAGAAAGATTGGCACCATGGTCAAGACGACGTCCCGGATTCGGCGCAGCACGAGAACAAGCAGGGCGACGATGCCAAGAAATGACCAGAGACCTGCCTGGGCGAAAGCGTTCACCATCATCCGTGCCGCCTCTTGAGTCGTCACGGGCGGCCCGGTCGCGTCGGGCGCAACGGCAAGGACGGCGCGCACGAAACGTCGCAGCGTTCGATTGTCGTTCGAATCGCCTCGTGGAACCACGTTAATTCGGGCACGACCGTCTGGCGTCAGCCAATCGCGAACCAAATCGGCCGGCATCGTTTGTCGGGTCACCGGTTTCGCCTGAAGCAGGTCGTGCAATTGCCCGATCAGAATGCGAAAGGGATCGATCAAAACCCGTGATGCACGATCGCGATCCGCCTTTGGCGCGGCTGCTAACTCGCTGAGCACCGAGGCGAGCCGGTTGGCACGGTCCGCCGATTTGCCGCGCGCCGTGCCTGCTGCCTGCCGCAGCGCTGCCGCAGTGGCGCGAAGACTGTCGATGGTTTCGCGATCGCTTGGCGGCGGTTTGGTATCGAGCGGCGTGAACACCGAATCGAGCAGCATGGCCGCGTTCTCGATCATCGCCAGCTTTTCCGGCTGATGCTCGGGGATGAAGCTGCTCAGCGTCGTCGCGCGCTCTACTTCGGGCAGCGCCGCGAGACGCTCTGCCAGAGCGTCCGCGGCCTTCAGGGAGGGCGCTATGATGTCGACGGTATTGGGTGTGTGATCCGGATCCGACATCAGATCGGCAAGCGTCGCCACCGACTCGACCTTCGGGCTACGAAGATGAAACGGATTGAAGTCGAACCGCAACCACGGCAGCGACAATAGCGAGACCAGCGCCGCCGCCGTTGCGATCGCAAGAACGAGCCGTCGGCGTTTGACCAGAAAGCGGTCAAGCGGCGCCAACGCGGCGAAGCCGACGGCCTCGGCTTCGCCGGCCGGACGAACCACTGTCAAGAGCGCCGGAAGAAACGTGATGGCGAGCACGAAGGCGACCACCATACCCATCCCGGCGATCACCCCAAGTTCAGCCGCGCCGATATAGCTCGTCGGCAGGAAGGCGAAGAAACCGATCGCGGTCGCCGCCGCCGCGAGCGCCAACGAGCCGCCGACCCTCCTTCCCGCTTCGACCAGCGCGGCTCTCAAATTCGTCTGCAGCAACCGCTCCGCCCGGTAGCGGACACTGAATTGGATCGCAAAATCGATCCCGAGCCCAACAAATAGCGGCACGAAGCCGACGGAGAGCACGTTGAACGTTCCGAACGTCGCAAGGCCGAGACAGGTTGTGATGGCGAGGCCGGCGAGAGTCGTTGACATGATGCACACAATCACCCGAATCGACCGGACGGCGAACCACAACATCAGCAGCACGCCAGCGATCATGACCCCGGTCATCAGCCAGGCACGCTCGGCGATGGTCGCGAACTCGTCGTCCGCGAGCACGGCCTGCCCCGTTAGCCGAACGCTAACGCCGCCTTGACGAGTGAGATCGAGATCCCGGACCGTCTGGCGGATAACGTCGATCGCGGTGTCGGCGGCCAGCAACTTGGTAAAATCAAGCTTTGGCTCGACCAGGATGAAGCGTCGGGTCTCCCGGCGGCTCGGCGGCTGATTCGAGATTAATTCGCGCCACGAAAAAATCGCGGGCTTGCCCTGAAGCACAGCGCTGATCGCGTCGGCAACGGCTTGGAAGGGCCGGTCAAACGTGGCGAGCTTGGTGTCGCCGTGGCTGACGCCGAGAAGCGCGTTCGACAGGGTCGCGGTCACGCCGCGCAGGCTGGGATCCGCTGCTATCGGCCCCAAAAACGGTTGCGCGGCGATCAACTGCGTCGTGTTGGTGTCGAGCTCCGCGGGCGACAAGAATAAGAGCCCTTCATGGCTGAAAAAGGGACCGGCATCCGGCCGGCGCACAGCGTCGAAACTGTCCGACCGCTGCGCGAGCTTTGCCGCCAACGACGCGGCGGCGGCTTCGGCAAGCTCGGGCGTAACACCGTCGATAACCACCACGATGTTAGTGTCGAGCTGCGGGAAAGCGCGGTCGAAGGCCGTTTGGTTGCGTCGCCATGGCACGTCGGGCGAGATCAACGCCAGCGAGTCGCTGTTGATGGCGAAATGCTGGCGCGTGTAGGCGACCGACAAGAGGGTGAGTATGGCGACAAGAATAATGACCAGCGCCGCACGCTCGCAGCTCGTGCGGACGAGCCGTGCGACAGTCGCTCCGATCCAGTCCGACGCCATGTCAGACCGTCAAGCTCGTCCCTGGCCGTGGAGTCTAATGAGCCGCCGCGCGGTCGCGCAGGAAGTGAAAAAACTCAACGCCTTCTCGCAAGCGCCTGACCATCATCTCGGGACTCATTACCATCTCAGCCACGATCGATGCGATCTTGTCGGTGCGGAAATAGAAACGGCGATAAAACGCTTCGACCGAGTTGAAAATCTCTGTATGCGTCAGATTTGGATAATTCAGGGGCGCGATTTGGATGCCGCGTTCGTCGGTCATTTCCGGATGGTCGAAATCGAACCAGCCATTCTCCATCGCCTGGCGATAAAGCTCGGTGCCGGGATACGGCGCCGCCAGGGAAACCTGTATGGTGTGAGGATTGATCTCTCGCGCGAATTCGATGGTCTCCTCGATCGTCTCTTTGGTTTCTCCTGGGAGGCCCATGATGAAAGTGCCGTGAATCACGATGCCGATGTCGTGGCAATCCTTGGTAAACCGCTTGGCGACGTCGATCAGCATTCCCTTCTTGATATTGTGTAGAATTTGCTGGTTTCCCGATTCGTAGCCTACGAGGAGAAGGCGCAGACCGTTGTCGCGCATGATCTTGAGCGTCTTGCGCGGGACATTGGCCTTGGCGTTGCACGACCACGTCACGCCCAGTTTTCCGAGTTCGCGCGCGATCGCCTCGGTGCGCGGCAGGTTGTCGGTAAAGGTATCGTCGTCGAAGAAAAATTCCTTCACCTGCGGAAAGTATTGCTTCGCCAACCGGATCTCGTCGATGACATGACCAACGCTACGGACACGGTAACGGTGGCCGCCGACCGTCTGCGGCCATAAACAGAAGGAGCAACGCGACTTGCAGCCGCGACCGGCATATAGCGACAAATAAGGATGTTTCAGATAGCCGATAAAGTAGTTGGCGATTTGCAGGTCGCGCCTATAGACCTCGGTCACGAACGGCAGCTGGTCCATATCCTCGAGAATCCCGCGCTCGGGATTATGGACAATGGCACCGGACGCGGTGCGGTAGCTCAATCCGTCGATCGAGGCGAACGGGCGGCCTTCCGCCACTTCCTTGACCGTGAAATCGAATTCGTTGCGCGCGACGAAATCAATGATCGGCGAGGCGCGAAGACTGACGTCCGGTTCGACTGCGACTTTGGCGCCGACAAAGCCGACCGTGAGGTTCGGATTGGTCGCATGCATTGCTTCGGCGACCTTGACGTCGCCCGGGAATGACGGCGTCGAGGTGTGGATGACCAGGAGCTCGTAGTCGCGCGCCAACGGCAGCAGCGCATCGAGGCCGATCCCCGCGGGCGGCGCATCAATCAGCCGACTTCCCGGCACCAGCGCCGCGGGCTGCGCGAGCCAGGTCGGATACCAGAATGAGCGGATTTCTCGCCGGGCCTGATATCGTGATCCGGCGCCGCCGTCGAATCCCTCATAGGAGGGGGGTTGTAGGAATAACGCCTTCATCATGCCGAAAATACCTCAATTCGAGACTAGAGTACCATCGGATCGCACACGAAATGTCTGGTCGCGCCAAGTCACCGCTTGGGCGAAAAAGCTGGAAAGGAATAAGGCAAAAGTTAAGGCATCACGAATCGGTAATAGCCAGATCGCAATTTGACGCAACCGGAGCGCACGGTTGTTCGCAATTGCCGTCAAAACCCGCAAGGCGAGTGCCACCAGGAGCGTCCCCGCCGCCAGTGCCGGCTGGGCACCGAGGATCAGAGCCAGCAAGGCCAGCATCATCGGATGGGTAATGACCGAGCCCGCATATCCCAAGGGCGCGACCGACCTCAAGGTCCGCGCCCAACGCAGCTCGTGGCGGAACAGGCTGCCGAGGCCCGGCTCGACCACGATGTTATCGATAAGGTGCCGCGAGATCACGACGCGCCCGCCTCCGGTTCGGACGGCGTTGCCCAGAGCGTGGTCGTCAGCCAACGTGTTGGCCGCAACCGCGAATCCCCCGATCGCTTCCAATGTCCGCCGCCGCAGCGCCAAGGTCGCACCAAAACAGCCGGCGCCGACATTGAGGCCGGCGCCGACGACGGCTTGCGGCAGGAAGCTGTGATTGATGTAGAGGCAGGCGACCCGCGACCAGAAGCCGCCGCCGCAGATCCCGCGATAGAGACAAGTGACCAGCGCGACGCCCGGTTGCCGTAGCGTCCAGGATATTTCGCCGAGATAGGTGGGCGATACCCGCATATCGCTGTCGGAAATAACCAGAAGCTCGTGCTTCGCGGCCGGCAACATGTTGCGAAGGTTGGCGATCTTGGGATTGGAGCCGCTGGTGCGGTTATCGATGACGAGAGCGACGTCGACCTTCGGGAACTCGGCGCAAAGGCGCCGGACGATCGGCACGGCCGGGTCTTCGCCGTCTGAGACCCCGAATACGATCTGAAACTCCCCGATATCTTGCCGAAAAAACGAGGCGAGATTGTCATAGAGACCGGGGTCCTCGCCCCGGAGCGGCTTTAATACGCTGACGGGTCCGCGCTCGTCGCGCGCCGTGGTTCGCCCGCGGACAAAATGGCCGACCGCGACGCTGGCATGGATCAGGTAGACGCATCCCGCCATACTGGCTGCAATGAGCAGCTCGCCGATGACACTGATCCAGTTGTGCATCGAGGCACCCCTCAGACCCCAAAGCAGGCTACGTAACCGCTAAATCGGTACCTCTCCTCCCGCAAATCGATCCCATAGTCGCTGGCGAGGGCCTTGTTGCCTCGGTAGCCCGCGTTCGGATCTCCCGCGACGAGTGACTGCATATCCTTCGCGACGCTTGGCCTCAGAGGCAGGCCGAAATAGCGGTAGAGCGAGGTGACGCTGGCGATCGGATCGCGGATGAATTCCGGGAAGCGCATATGGAAGACCCGCTCGGGCGCGATGCGGGCGGTTTGCGCCGCTTCCATCATGGTGAGAGCGCCCGATTCCCAGCGTCGGGTCACCTGGCGGCCAATCGCGGCGCGGTCGATGTGGCGGGCAAAAGGCCGCCGCAGCACCTCGGTCAGCCGTGCAACCGATGGCAAGACCTGGAGAGGGTCACGATGCGTGAAGACAAAACGGGCATCCGGGTAAAGGCTGAGAATCGCATCCAAGGCGAAAACATGGTCGGGACTTTTCAAAACCCAACGCCCGGAGCCCTTGCGCAATTGCAAATGCCGCAGGAAACGTCGATGGAACGCGTAGGCGACGAAATGGCCGGTGTCGTCGAGCCATCGCTGATAACTGGGAACGTGATGCGTGGTATCGAAGCGCAGGCTGCGAAACACGTGCGCGGTAATCTCCGTGCACTCTTGCGGCGACTGCGCGGTAATGGGGTGGACGTGTTGAAAGTCGGGTGCCATTTTCGCGAATATCGCCAACTGCCGATCGACCGCGCGTGCCTTTGCCACGGCACCGCCCTCTTCCTCCGGCAAGGGATAGATCGTCTCCCAACTGCGAACCACCAGGTTCGAACGGTCCTGTCCGAGGAGACGGTGCAGAAAAGTCGAGCCGCTGCGCGGCAGTCCCGTAATGAAGATCGGCTGTTCAATCGATTGATCGAGAATCCCGGGTGTACGCCTTTCCGCTTCGCGCAGTCTGAGCAGATTGGAAAGGAAGCGGACAATGTCCCACTTCGCGGCCATGCGGCCGATGACGCTGAGATCGGCCTCGCG
Organism: Alphaproteobacteria bacterium; assembly: GCA_030041335.1. Taxonomy (GTDB): domain Bacteria; phylum Pseudomonadota; class Alphaproteobacteria; order ATCC43930; family CGMCC-115725; genus JAATGI01. Next base: position 61,570 of record JASHOB010000082.1, read on the forward strand.
TTCGAAACTCTGTAACAGCAGCGCCAGCGCTTCCTCAAAATTGGCGTCTTCGAACTCGCGCAATCCGGTAATCCGCTGCGCTATTGCGATAAGATCGGACGGCAGCAATGGCTGGCGCAATAGGCCGAACGCCTCAGCACCATAGTCAATTGCCCGAACAATTCTAGGGATCACCACACCGCACTCCCGAAGAGTCATCTTGCCTCAGGCAAGTCGACATTCACTGCCGGGCGCCCGATCGCTAGACGAGAAGGATTGTCTAAAATCATGGTCATTTCAAGATAGAGTAGTTTTGGCGAGTTTGAATTCGGGTAAAGCCTTATTTCCTGAAAAAAACGGAGTATTTCGCAAGCGGCACGGCAAATTCGCGAAGGGCTGCTGTAACCGCGTGTAGAACGGGGTCCCAGCCTCAAAGACCATGAACCGACCGGCGCGCCGCGTTGGCTGCCATCGGCAATCTTGCACCCTTAATCCGCGCCGTCGACCATGCCCTCCAAGTTGGTGACGCAGGATCTCATGACAATCGGCCGAAACCGCATCCGCCGCCGCCCGTCTTGGCCGCGAAGCCGCGGCTTGTCAAATGTTCAGGCCGCCTTGCCGCGTGCGCTCTTGCCGTGGTCGTCAACGATGCGATAGCGCACGGTAGCATCATCAATCGTGGCGCGGGCACGCGCTTGCCAGGCCTGATAGGCTTCGCGGTAGCTCTTGAACGGGCCGAGCCGCTCCTCCTTGGCGCCGGGCGCCATTTTCCTGAAACTGGTGTCGGTGAATTCGCCGCCGATCACCCAATAATTTGACATATGATTCCCTCGCCATCGCTAAAGCACCCTGAACTGGCTCGCTATCCCCGTGCCCTCTATAGTGCGCGGGGTTCAATAGCATAAATCGACCTAAAGCAAAGCGAATGCCATATGCTTCTTTGCGCGATTTTTTGGCGCATCTAGATGCCAAAGGCGCGCTCAAACGGGTCGCGGTGCCGGTATCGCCCGATCGCGAGATCACCGAGATCCAGACCCGCCTTCTGGCCGAACACGGTCCCGCGGTGCTGTTCGAACAAGTGGTGCGCGCCGACGGTTCTCGCTACCCGATGCCGGTGTTGGCCAACCTGTTCGGTACGGTGGAGCGGGTCGCCTGGGGCATGGGCCGCGAGCCGGCGCAGCTGCGCCAGGTTGGCGAGACGCTCGCCTTCCTCAAGCAGCCCGAGCCGCCAGGCGGCTGGCGCGAGGCGCTCGAAATGCTGCCCTTGCTCCGGACCGTGATGGCCATGAAGCCGCGCACGGTCGCCAACGCGCCTTGTCAGGAAGTAGTGGTGCGCGGTGATCAGATTGATCTCGGGTATCTTCCGATCCAGACCTGCTGGCCGGGCGAGCCGGCGCCGCTTATTACGTGGCCGCTGGTTGTTACCAAAGGGCCAAGCGAACGGCCCGAGGATGCCTATAATCTCGGCATTTACCGCATGCAGGTCACCGGCCGCGATAGCACGCTCATGCGTTGGCTGGCGCATCGCGGCGGGGCGCAACACCATCGCCGCTGGAAGGAGGCGAACACCGAGCCGTTGCCGGCGGCCGCGGTGATCGGTGCCGATCCCGCCACCATTCTTGCCGCTGTCACGCCGGTGCCCGACACGCTCTCCGAATATCAATTCGCCGGGCTGCTCCGCGGCCGCAAGGTCGAGCTCGTTGAATGCAAAACCGTCCCGCTCAAAGTGCCGGCGCATGCCGAGATCGTGCTCGAGGGCCGTGTCTCGCTCGACGAATTCGGAGACGAGGGCCCCTATGGCGACCATACCGGCTACTATAACGCGGTCGAGCGCTTTCCCGTTTTCAAGATCTCGGCCATCACGATGCGCCGCGACCCGATCTATCTCACGACCTTCACCGGCCGCCCGCCCGATGAACCGTCAGTGCTCGGCGAGGCGCTCAACGAAATGTTCATTCCGCTGTTGCAACAGCAATTCCCGGAGATTGTCGATTTCTGGCTGCCGCCGGAAAGCTGTTCCTATCGGATGGCCGTCGTGTCCATCCGCAAAGCCTATGCCGGCCATGCCAAGCGTGTGATGCTCGGGGTGTGGTCGTTCTTGCGTCAGTTCGTCTACACCAAGTTCGTGGTCGTGGTCGATGACGACATCGACGCGCGCGACTGGAAGGACGTCATCTGGGCGATGTCGACACGCATGGATCCGGTGCGTGACGTCACGCTGATCGCCAACACGCCGATCGACTATCTCGACTTTGCCTCGCCCGAGCCAGGGCTGGGAGGCAAGATCGGCTTCGACGCCACCACCAAATGGCCGCCCGAAACGCAGCGCGATTGGGGTCGCAAGATCCGCATGGACGATGACATGATCAGAACGGTCAGCCGAAAGTGGCCGGAACTTGGTCTGCCGGGCAGCGGTAAACCGGTGTGGAAGTAGCAGGCCGGCAACCGTCTGCCCAAATGAAAAAGAGCGATCGACGAGCTTCCCTGGTGGCGACCGTCGCTAAGCCAGGGAAACAGCGACAAAGCCATGGCCTCGGCGATCTTGCGGCGCCCATTCTCGGCGCTGCCAAGCGCTGAGATGGCGCATCAATTGGGCAAAATAATGCCGCAAAATCAATTAGCAACAAGGCATAGCCAAAGCCAATCCCCGATCACAGCCCGGGCGGCTCGCCGTGCTTGCGCTCGCCCCGACATGACCGAGATCGCAGTCGCTGAGCGAGGTCAGGCGGCGAGGACCGCGCCGCAGCCGCCATCCGGATCAGATACGCCGCTGAACCCCCTGATATCGCAGATTTTTACCGAGGGCGTCTGGTCGTCGCTCAATGCGGCGGCGATGGCGCGTCGACGATCGGCATGGTTCAGGCCGCTGCCGATCTGGTCATCGACGCGACGGCCGGCGGTTGGCTGATGTGGCTGACCGCGTCCGACCGCTCAGATGAGCCCGGCCCTTTGGGCCAAGTCCCGCAGCGGCGTTTCCGGGCGCGCGCCGTAATGCGATATGACTTCGGCGGCGGCGAGGCTGCCGAGCTTGCCACAGCTGGCTAGATCCTTGCCGTTGGTCAGGCCATAGAGGAAGCCGGCGGCGTAGAGATCGCCGGCGCCGGTCGAATCGATGACGCGCTCCGGCGGAGAGATCGGGATGCGGTGCTCGCGGTCGCGGGTGACGATCACCGAACCCAACTCACTGCGCGTCAGCGCCGCGATCTCGGTCTTGCCGCGCACGTGATTCACCGCCTGCTCGAAATCGTTGACCTGATAGAGCGAGCAGATCTCGGCCTCGTTGGCGAATAGTATGTCGATGTGGTTCGCGACCAGGTCGCGGAACTCGTCGCGATAGCGATCGACGCAGAACGGGTCGGACAGGGATAGCGACACTTTGCGGCCGGCGTCGTGCGCGGTCTTGGCCGCCCGGCGAAACGCCTCTTTGGCGCGCGGCGGATCGAACAGGTAGCCTTCGAGATAGGTCACTTGTGCGGCCGCGATGAGGTTGGGGTCAAGGTCCTCCGGTCCCAGTTCGACGCAGGCGCCGAGATAGGTGTTCATGGTGCGCTGCGCGTCCGGCGTCACCAAGATGAGGCACCGGGCGGTCGATGGCCCCTTCGTCAGGGGCGCCGTGTCGAATTTGACCCCGATCGCCCGCATGTCGTGGGCGAACACGTCGCCAAGCTGGTCATTCCGCACCTTGCCAACGTAGGCGCCTTTGCCGCCGAAGGAGGCGATGCCCGCCATGGTATTGCCGCAGGAGCCGCCGGACATTTCGACGCCGCTGCCGGTGGCGCGATAGAGCGCCTCGGCACGAGCCTCGTTGACCAGCGTCATCGTGCCCTTGCGCAAATCGTGCTTCGACAGAAACTGATCATCGCTGGGCACCAGAATGTCGACAATGGCGTTGCCGATGCCGACGACATCAAGGGTTTGCGTCGCCATAACGTGATTTTCCCGGCTCGTTCGGTGAAAACGCGCGGAGTATAAGGAGCTTTCCCTTCAGGGCAACACCAATGCTGTCAGCGTTTCTTGTCGCTCTCGCCGACGTCTTCGCGCCGCACCAGCGCCGCGTCCTCTTGTACAGCCTGCTCGGGACGCTCGGGTTGCTGCTGGTGTTGTGGTTCGGCGCCACCTGGCTGCTGCAGCTGATCCATCTTACCGGATTTTCATGGCTCGACCGCACGATCGGGGTGCTCGGCAGCGCCGCTGCGCTGGTGCTCGCTTGGCTCTTGTTCCCGGCGATGAGTGCGCTGATGTTGGGTTTTTTCCTCGACAGCGTCGCCCGCGCGGTGGAACAGCAGCACTATCCCGACCTTCCGCCGGCACGTCATCAAACCGTGGCCGAGACTATTAACGTGTCGTTGCAGCTCGGCATACTGGCGGTCGTGATCAACCTTCTCGCACTGCCCTTTTATTTGTTTCCGGCGATAAATCTCTTGGTCTATTACGGATTCAACGGTTATCTTGTGGCGAAGGAATATTTCACCCTGATTGCGCTCCGTCGGCTCGATGCTGCGGCGGCAAACGCGATATGGCGCCAACATAGATTGCGGCTGATCTTGTCCGGGGTCCTCATCGCCATTCCGCTCTCGCTGCCGATTGTCAATCTGGCGGCGCCGGTTTGGGCAGCAGCGGTAATGCTGCACCTGTTCGAAGGCCTGCGCACGCAGCCCTCAGTCAGGATGGGGCCAATGAGGGGTTTTGGGCCAAATTAACGAGCGAGGGTGAAACATGGCGATATTCAGCCGGAACAAAAAGGGGGAAGACGGTAACGTCGCGGCGCTGAACCCTGATTCGGAGCTCGATCTTCCCGTCAAACCTGCTTCACGACCGAGTGCCGGCGGGGCCGTTCCGAGCCGTCCTACGGCAGTGCCGGCGCCGGCGCTGCACGAGAATCGCCCGCGCGATTCGCGGGGAGTTCCGGGTCGCGGCGCCGAAACCAAATCAACGGAGGGAAAGAACGTGGCAGAGATCGCGCGTCCAGCAGATATGGCACGCAGGCTTGTCGAAGCGCCACCGGCGGCGCGGAACGAGCCTGAACTGCGCAAGCTCACGGTCGGACGGGAGATTACGCTGCAAGGCGAGATCACCCATTGCGACCAGCTCATTGTCGAGGGCACCGTCACCGCCAATCTTTCCTGCCAAGAGGTCGCTATCATGGAGAGCGGCGTTCTCAAGGGCACGGTCGAAATTGGACAAATCGAGGTGCGCGGCCTGTTCGAGGGCACGCTCAACGTCAGCGGCCGGCTGCTGATCCGCTCGACCGGACGGGTCGTCGGCAAAGTGCGCTACGGCCAGGTCGAGATCGAGATCGGCGGTCAAATCTCGGGCGAAGTCGAAGCCCAGCCTCCGGCCAAGAGCGCCAATAAGAACGCGGCCGCGGCGCCCGCGCCCGCGCCCGCCGGCATTCTCTAGACGCCCGGCCTCCGAATTTACGGGCAATGATGGGTTCCCCATCGCGGGGTTGCGTCGCGATCTGCCTTGCCGGCGCGCTGTCGCTACTGCTGGCGGGGTGCGCCACCAACCCGAATGCCGGCATGGCGACGCCGTCGGCGTCGAGGCCTTCCGGCGAGGCAATCATGCTCGCGCCACAACTCGCCCGCCTGCACAATAAGAGCACCGCGGAGGTCCAGGCGATGGTGGGCAACCCTGATTTTCGCCGCGTCGAGCCGCCCGGCGAGCTGTGGCAATACCGCAGTCAGGAATGCGTGGTCGATCTGTTTTTCTACGGGGCCAACGATGATCGCCGCGTCGTCCGTATCGATGGCCGCAGCCGCGACCCGGCCCGCGTCACCGAGGAACGTTGCGGCGATGGCCGCGAGGTCCTGAAAGACCGCCTTCGCGGCTAGATCGGTCGCGCCGCGGCGCGGCGCGGTTCGGGCACGCGCGCGGTCTTTTGCTTGAAGGCACACAGATCGCGCACCACGCACTCGGGACACCGGGGTTTGCGGGCGGTGCAAGTGTAGCGACCATGCAAAATCAACCAGTGATGCGCGTGCGCCAGATATTGCTTCGGTACACTTTTGTTCAGCCTCAGTTCCACCGCCAGCGGCGTCTTGCCGCGCGCCAAACCGGTGCGGTTGGCGACGCGGAAGATATGGGTATCGACCGCGATGGTCGATTGGCCGAATGCGACATTCAACACCACATTCGCGGTCTTGCGTCCGACCCCTGGCAGTTCTTCCAACTCCTCGCGATTGTGCGGCACCTGCCCATCATGGCGCTCGATCAACAGCTTGCTGAGCGCGACGACGTTCTTCGCCTTGGTGCGATAGAGGCCGATCGTCTTGATCAAGTTGCGAATGCGCGTTTCACCCAGCGCTACCATTTTGGCGGGCGTGTCGGCGGCCGCGAAGAGTGTCGGCGTAACCTTGTTGACGCTGGCATCGGTCGCTTGCGCCGACAGCACCACGGCAATCAGCAATGTGTAGGGGCTGTTATATTCGAGCTCGGACCTCGGCGCGGGCCGCGCCGCGGCAAGACGGCGAAAGAATTCCGCGATCGCGTCCGGCTTCATCGCCCACTACTTGCTGTAAGAAAGTTCGGCGACACGACTTTGCAGATCCCCCAGATTGCGGCGTAACTCATCGAGCGCGAAGCCAAGGGTGAAGATGCGCGCGGCTTCGCTATCAGACAAGTCCCGTGTCAGACCGGCACGGCGCAACCCACTCATCGCCGCGGTGTAAGCGGCAAAGGCCGCGGTGACGGCGTCGAGACTGGGCGGCTCTCGACGCGCATTGAGCGCTTGCGCCATACCGCCGAGATGGGCGCGAAGCGATTGCGAAAGCTGTTCCAAAGCCGGCAGCAGGTGGGCGCCAGCAGCCTCCTGCAGCGGCGCGGCTCCAGCGCGGCCAATGACGGCGTAATCGGACCGCAGCCGGCGCAGCGCCTGCAAGATCGGCTTGGCATCGGCCTCACTCGAGAGGTGATTGGCACGCTCGCGCGAGGCATCCGACACCACGCCGTCGAGCTTGGAAACCAGGCGGCGATAACCATCCTGCAGCCGGACGATCGCCGAAAGATCGCGCTTTTCGCCAAACCCGGCAAAGAGCTGCGCCACCAGCCGCGCCGACAGGCGTAAAATGTCGGCAGTAGTGTCGGCAACGACGGTATGTGTACGCGCCGGAAACACCACGCGCGACACGACAATGCCGGTACCGCTGCCGATCGCGATTTCGATGACGCGGCCGAGCGCCGAGTCGAAGGCATTGACATGCTGCAGCGACGGAATGATCAGGACAATGACCGCCGTAATCGGGGCAACTCGAAAATCGCGGCGCAAGGCCGCTAGAAATGCCAATGGCGCCACCGATATCGCCAAAGCAACCCCCAGCATCCAAACATTGTAGGTCGGGAGAATCAGGGCAACGCTAGTGCCGTAGACCGCACCCGCCAGGGTGCCGACGAAATAGTCGAGCGCAGCGAGCAGGGATCCGCTGGTGCTTGCTTGCATCACCACGATCGCGGTGAACACCGCCCAATAACCTTGCTGCAAGCCGAGGATGCGGCCGATCGCGAAGGCCAACATCGCCGCCACCGTGACGCGTGCGGCGGTGCGCCATTCGTTTGCGCGCTTCACGATCCATCGCGCCGCGCGTCTTCCGCCGTTTCCCAGATTGATCTTGGCCGACATCATCGCTGATTTACGTTGGATCACGCAGGCCCTATTCTATCGGTATGGCGGAATCGGATGCTGAGGAATTCTATTATGCCGAATTGCGGCCGCATCGCAGCTTGCCATTGCGCGGCTTCGCCATTGTCATGGCCGTGCTGGCGGTTGCCAGTTGCCTCATCGGCGTCGGCTTCGTGCTCCGCGGCGCTTGGCCGGTGACGCCGTTTTTCGGGCTCGATATCGGCCTCATCTACCTTGCCTTCCGTCTCAGCTATCGCAGCGCGCGGCAGCGTGAACATTTGCGGCTTACCGAGGAAGCGCTCACCCTGGAGCGCGTCGATGTCTATGGCGGTCGCCAGCGTTGGCGCTTTCAACCCTTTTGGCTTCGGATCATCTTCGAAGAACGCGATGCCGGGTCGAATCGGCTGTCGCTAGCCTCGCACGGTAAGTCGGTGGCCATCGGCACGTTTCTGGGACCGGACGAGCGGCGCAAGGTCGCGGTCGCCCTGAAGGCCGCGTTAAGCCGGTGGCGGCGCAAAATCGCCTCAGCGCACGCGGAGTAGGCGATTAGCACCGGCCACTAAAACCGTGATCACGATCAGGATCAACGTTGCCAAGGCGTTGATCTGCGGGCTTACGCCTAGCCGCACACTGGAGAAAATCACCATCGGCAGCGTGGTCGACGCCGGGCCGGCGGTGAAGCTGGCGATCACTAAATCGTCGAGCGACAGGGTAAAGGCGAGGAGCCAGCCGGCGGCCAGCGCCGGCGCAATCAGCGGCAGCGTGATGGTCAGGAACACGCGCACGGGGCCTGCACCGAGATCGAGCGCCGCTTCTTCGAGTGAGCGGTCGAACGCCGAGAGCCGGGCCTCGACGATGACCGCGACAAAGGCGATGCCCAGCGTGATATGCGCGATCGCAATCGTCGCGATGCCGCGACCCTGCGGCCAGCCGGTGGCTTGTTCCAGGGCGACGAACAACAACAGCAGGGACAGCCCGCTGATAATTTCCGGCATGACCAAAGGTGCCGTCGTCATCGCTGCCAACAAGGTACGGCCAGCGAAACGGCGATAGCGCACCAAGCCATAGGCCGCCAACGTGCCCAGACCCAGCGCACCGGTCGCCGCGATCAGCGCGACCTGGAGGCTCACGCGTGCGGCACGGCCGATCGCTTCGTTCTCGAACAGCGCCCCGTACCACTGCAGCGAAAAACCCGCCCACACCGTAACGAGGCGCGAGGCGTTGAATGAATAAACCACCACCGACGCGATCGGCGCATAGAGAAACACAAAGCCGAAGATCAGCGATGCCACCAGAAACAAGGAGAGGCGGTTCATGCTATGCCTCGCAACAAGCGGCGCATCAGCCCCATCGGCAAGGCCAGCAGCACGAGCATCGCGATTGCGAGTGCCGACGCCGTCGGCCAATCGTGGTTGGTGAAGAACTCGTCCCACAGGATCTTTCCGATCATCAGCGTTTTCGGGCCACCAAGGAGATCCGGAATGACGAACTCGCCGACGGCGGGAATGAACACGAGCAGGATACCGGCGGCGATGCCTGGCAAGGACAGCGGCAGCGTGACTTGCCAGAATATGTGCAGAGGACGAGCGCCGAGATCCGCCGCCGCCTCATTTAACGCCGGGTCGAGTTTTTCGAGCTGTGCGTAAAGCGGCAGCACCATGAACGGTAAGTAGGCGTAGACCAGTCCGAGGAGGACCGAGAAATCGTTGTCGATGAGCCGCAACGGGGTGTCGATCAACCCCACCGACAGCAGCGCGTGATTGACGATGCCATTCTCTTTCAGGAGCCCGATCCAGGCATAGACGCGGATGAGGAAACTGGTCCAAAACGGAAGGATGATCGCCATCAGGAGGAGGTTGCGCCACCGCACCGGCGTGCGAGCGATTCCGTAGGCCAGCGGATAGCCAATCAGCAGGGTAAGGATTGTGGCGATCGCCGCATAACGGATTGCTCCCCAATAGGCTTTCCAGTACAGCGAGTCACTGAGGAGAAGGAGATAATTCGCGTCCGTGACGTGGAGCCGGCCTCCCTCGAACAACGGCGTGTAGGGTGGAATCGCCACTGCCTCATTGGCGACACTGATCTTGATCACGATCACGAGTGGGGAAAGAAAGAACAGCACCAGCCAGGCGTAGGGCAGGGCGATCAGCCCGAACCGTCTGGTGTTCATGACTGGAGCAACCTCGCAGCATCGGGCGTGAAAGAGAGCGAGAGCGCCGCGCCTGGCAAGAACACCGGTGCCTTGCCGTCGCCATTGCTCATCGTGCCGCGCACCAGTTGACCGCTCGCCAATTCGATTTGGCACGTCGATGCTTCGCCGCGATAGGCGATGGTACGCACGATTCCCGGCAGCACGTTTGGCGTGGTGGTGTCACGCGCGGTCATAAAGCGCAACTTCTCCGGTCTGATCGCGACCGCGACCGCGGTGCCCGCCGCGAGCGGCGAATGGGCGACGGCCAGGCGACCGGCCTCGCTATCGACGATCAGCAGTCCCGCCTCGGCGCCCGCTACCTTCCCCTCAAACAAATTAACCGCACCGAGGAACCCGGCGACGAATCGGTTTGCCGGGTTCTCATAGACGTGTTCCGGCGATCCCTCCTGCTCGATGCGGCCTTCATTCATGACGGCGAGGCGCGACGCCATGCTCATCGCTTCTTCCTGATCGTGCGTCACCATGAGAAAGGTGATGCCAACGCGTTGATGGATGTGCTTCAGTTCGAAGCGCATCTCCTCGCGGAGCTTGCGGTCGAGCGCCGTCAATGGCTCATCGAGCAGCAACAATTTCGGCTCCTTCGCCAACGCCCGCGCCAGCGCAACACGTTGGCGCTCGCCGCCCGAGAGTTGGCCGGGACGGCGGGCAGCGAGGGCCCGCATCTTCACCAGTTCGAGAAGGGCGACTACCCGGGCGTCGACCGCGCCGCGCGGCTTCCTTTCCTGGCGCAGACCGAAGCCAACGTTGCGCGCCACATTCATGTGCGGAAACAGGGCATAGTTTTGAAACATGATATTGACCGGGCGCCGATAAGGCGGAACACCCGCCATGTCGGCGCCGTCGATCGCGATGACGCCGGTATCCGCGGTTTCGAACCCGGCGATCAGGCGCAACAAGGTTGTCTTGCCGCAGCCTGACGGACCGAGTAGCGCAAAGAATTCCTGGCGGTCGATCGCTAGCGAAACATTGTTGACTGCAGGCTGCGCGTCAGGCTCGAACCGCTTGGTCAACCGCTCAATCTGCAAAAATGCCAGTCTCAGCTCCCCGTTTTCACGCGGGTCCAGGCGCGGGTACGCGCGCGTTCGTAGTCGGGCGTCACGGGCTTGTCGAAGAACAGCCGCTTTCGCACCTCGGGTGGCGGATAGATCCCGGGATCGTTGCGGATGGGCGCCCGAACCAGCGGTAGCGCCTTGAGGTTGGGATTGGCGTAGGCGACCGTATTGCTGATCGACGCGGCGACTTCAGGAGTCAGAATGTAGTTGATCCAGGCGAGTGCGCCGCCGGGGTGGGGCGCGTCCTTGGGAATCGCCATCATATCGATCCATATCATCGCGCCTTCCGCGGGAATGGCATAGGCGACATGAACATTGTTCTTGGCATCTTCGGCCCGATTCCTGGCCTGCACCACATCGCCCGAATAGCCGAAAGCGACACAGATGTCGCCGTTGGCGAGATCGTTGATGTATGCCGAGGAATGAAACTTGCGGATATAGGGCCGAATCGCCGTCAGGACCTCGACCGCCTTGGCAAGATCCGCGTCGGCGCGACTGAGCGGGTTGCGTCCGGCGTAAAGCAGCGCCGCCGGAAATAATTCCTCGGCGCTGTCCAGCAACTCAATGCCGCAACTCGACAATTTCCTCGCATTTGCGGGATCGAAGATCAGCTTCAATGAGCCCACGGGCGCCTGGTCACCAAGTGCCGCTTTGACCTTGGCGACGTTATAGCCGATGCCGGTTGTGCCCCACATATAAGGCACGCCGAATTTATTGCCCGGGTCCGCATTGGCCGCGGCGGCGAGAATCTGCGGGTCGAGATTGCCGTAATTTGAAAGTTTTCCCTTGTCGATCGGCTGAAACACGCCAGCCGCCGCTTCGCGCGCAAGATAAGGCATGGCGGTCGGTACGACGACATCGTAGCCGGAATGGCCGGCTTCGAGCTTCGCCTCCAGCGTCTCGTTCGCGTCGTAAACATCGTAATTGACCTTGATGCCGGCTGCCGCCTCAAAGTTCTTGATGGTGTCCGGCGCGATATAGTCCGACCAATTGTAAACATTGAGCAGCTTGTCATCGGCCGCGGCAGCCGACACGACAGCCAAGCCTGACAACAATGCGAGAAGCAAGCGTGCCAACATCGGATCCCTGCCGGAAACAAAACCATAAGAGGGAGCACGCTTCGCCTTGTCAATCGTGGCTGGTCGCGTCTCCGCCGTTGTCGACGGTCAATTCGGTGAAAAAGGGCCGGGGAGGGGCCGCGCTTCGCCATCGCTTTTTGCGCCGGTGCCGGCAGCCGACCGCAAAGAACGCGATTCTGGCCGGGCCAATCGGCAATCCCTGCAATCACGATGGCCTGATCGATTTGCCGGTGCCCGCGTCCTCCGCATGGCGCCGCCCCCCTTGCAGGCCGCTCCGCCGTGCATAAATCCAGGGTGTTGCCGCGCCGAAGCGTGAATTAGGTTCGTTCCAGCAGCGGGAAAATCATGGTCTTACGAGCAGATTTTTCGAGCCAGGCCTTCTTTCGCAATCCTGCCGGAGAGATTGAAAAACTAAGATCGGCAGGTGGCGTGGTCAAAATTCCGTTCCCGATAGTCGGCGAAGTGTGGACCACCACCACGCAAGACCTAACCGAACGGGTGCTGAACGACAGCGATACCTTCACGCTTCGTCAAGACGATGGCAACGTCGTCGGATTGCCATGGTGGATGCCGGGGATCCTGCGCACCTTCACCAACAATATGCTGACGATGGACGAACCGGACCACAGTCGGCTGCGCCACATCGTCGACGAAGCATTTCGTCGTCGAGCCATCCTCGATATGGAGCCACGCATCCTTGCCATCGCCGATGAGCTGGCAAACGGGTTGTTCGCGGCCGGCAGTCCCGCGGACATTGTCGCCCGCTATGCGCGCAAGCTGCCACTTTCGGTGATTTGCGAACTACTGGGACTACCGCTCGCCGACCGGCCAAAGTTTACCGCATGGGCGAGCAGCCTGACGCGCTTCACCGGGGCCATCGGCTTGCTAAGCGTGATCCCGAACATTTTCGCGATGAAGCATTACATGGCGAGGCGGCTCACGGACGCAGGCGAGCAGGGTGGCGAGGGCCTGATCGCCGAGCTGGTTCGGGTCGAGAAGGAAAGCGGAAAAATAAACCGCGACGAAATGGTGGCGATGCTTTTCCTGCTTCTGATTGCAGGACACGAAACGACGACGCACCTGATCAGCGGTTCGGTCCTTGAGCTACTGAAGAAGCCCGATCTCCGCGATTGGCTGCACGAAGACTGGAGCCGTACCAGCCTCGCGGTGGAGGAATTTTTACGCTTCGTGACCCCCGTACAATTCACCAAACCGCGCTGCGCGCGCAAGGATACTGAGCTGGGCGGCGTCCGGGTTAAGAAGGGCGATAACGTCATGCCAATGCTCGCCGCGGCAAACTTTGATCCGCAAGCCAACAATAATCCCGATCTGCTCAATCTCGAGAGAAAGCCAAATCGGCATCTCGCCTTTGGCTCCGGTATCCATTTTTGCCTTGGCCATCAACTCGCGCGTCTCGAGGGAGCCTGTGCCCTGAAGGCGCTGTTCCGCCGCTGGCCAAAGCTCGAATTAGCCGTGCAGGAATCGCAAATCAAGTGGCGCCGGCGGCCGGGCATCAGGGCGATTGAGCGTCTGCCGGTCAGCGACCGCAGTCAGGACGCATAGCGGAACCGAAGAAAGCTTCGCGATTGTTCGCGTCTTGGCGGCGGCGGGTTTGGGCAGTGCGGTTGACGCGCCGGGCGGGACGCCGAAAACTGCGAGCGAAGTGAAGCCGTGTAGGCTTCAAATCCGACTTAACCTTGATGTCGGGACTCTCTCGATCCGCGAGATGACGATCTTGCTTTCTCGGCGCGTTATTGGCGTCAATGTTCGCGCGACGTCCCCTGCGCTCGCCGCCAGGGCATTGGGGAGCGGCTCGCAGCGACGGTTGGGAGGGCGTCCCATCTCACCCTCGCCGCGTCGCCACCCAGGCCGCATGCGTGACCGGTAAAGTGTCGGTCAGCGCTGGTGACCGAGCCCGAACCCGAGGCTTAGCGCCTTTTGCCGGAGCGCGCCAACCGATCGTTTCATCTGTTTTGAAATTGCCACAACGGGTGTGCGGCTCTTTGAGTGAGCCCTGAGCGTCTTCACCTCGTTTTTGGTCCAGGTTCGCGAGCGTCGCTTAACCGTTTTCTTCGCCATTCGGCTTCTCCGTAATTTCGAGCACAGTTGGTTGATTTTGCACGGCAACCGCAGCCGACAATTACTACCATCACCCTGGAGGCAAGCGCCAAACACCGCTGCCGTCCATGTCCGACATCAGCTCTTATGCCGAACCCGCTCCTCCGAGTTCCGCGCGCTGCCTTTTCCGTCGCGAACGTTCTGATCCGATCAATCATAGCGCAACTCTCTCGGCTCGCTGTATCGACCTCGGATGCATTCTGGATTGTCGAAAGATCCCTTTGCGACGACAGGTTGAGAAAGTGCTAATGCGCAATCAGGGTTATTGAGCAATCGCAAAATTTGAACCCGGCTCGCGGTCGCCCGGTGCGCTATCGTGGGCAGCCAATCGACCCCCGATCAAAGTCGTCGGGTGTCCTGCACATCGTAAAGGTGTCGCCGGATGAAGATTGATATTGAATTTTCACCTCCAGATCATCGTCGATAAAACTCGCGAACCTGGCGGCCTCTTCCGCATCCGCTTTGTCGTTCTCACGGCGCCAAAACAACCAAATTTGCTCGCCAACGCCGAGAACTTCGCCGCGCTTCAATTCGTGGAAGTTTGTTTGCTTCGCGTCGAGCTTTGATGCGTTGATCACGCTCACGGGGTTGCCGTCGGTTATTTCCTCTTTGCGGACGTAGTAGGTGACCGTTTTGATGATCGCTGGACCGCCGCCCTCGTTCTCGACCATCAGCCCCATCGGGTACTCGTCCGGGTCGTCCTCCGTATCGAAAACCAATGTCGGTTGTTGAAAGTATTTCGTGCTTCGGGCGTGACCGTCCCATGTCGGAAGTGCCACGGCATCGCCAGAAACGAGTACGACCGTGAGCACCAACCATTGCGCCCACCCCGGCAACCAGCCGCTCATGGAGAGGCTGCCGATGTCAGCCGGAACTGCCCTTGCGTCATGTCGGTCATCGCCGCTTCGATAGTATTAGCGTGGTTGATAAGCCATGGTCGACGGTTCCTTGACGCTCAGTGTGGCGGACGCCCATTACCCCGCTTGACCCTGCCTGTCTCTTGCCGGCAAAAACGACCCAGTATCACTTTATCTCGTGGGCTCCTTTGCTGACTTTGTTCGGCTTGCTGGCAAACAGCATCTGCTCCTCTCGCCCGCCAGGCATGAATGCCGCTGCGCCGCTCGGCTTCGGCGCCTCCTTTAGACATTAGGATGCCATGGTGGACGGGGAAATATCTTCTTGGCCCAAGAGGGGGCGGTCCTTTGTGCGCTCGATCAGATTTGCACGCATCGAGGATCACATCAGGCAGAACCGGTCAAGGTTCGGGATTAGGAAGAGTAACGCCGTAGGGGCAAAGAAACGGCGATGCGGTACCGCACGAATTTGTTGTATCCCCATGGCGCAAAATTAACCTGCGATCGCACACGATTTGCGCGCGAGAGCAGCACCGGCGTCGACGCCAGCGCCGTTTCCCCGTTCCACGACGACGCCAGACGCTTGCGCTGGCCCGTTTGATCGGAAAATTCGTGATGTCGGTGTTGTCATGGATGGATCGCGATCTGAGGTAAATTCGCGCCCGCACCCGCCTCGCGAAGCCTCATCCTTCAGGCCGCGAAATAGGTGCCGTAACAATGCCCCAGGCACTCCGTTGCGGGATCACCCACGGGGATTCTTCACTTATTCACAGGATTCTCCGACTTATTCACAGAATTGTCGCAATACGGCAACCTTTAGGCCCAGGGGGCTCACGCGACGAGCGGGGTGATCATGTCGCTTAAGGCGCGCGATAGCGACGCCTGAGCGCGCTCGAGCGTGCCGCTAATACTGCCTTCGCTCGATACAACCTTCTCCAAGCTATTCAAGAGAAGCGCGGCACCGACGAGATGCTGCATCACGGTGTCGTGCATTTCCAATGCAACGCGACGTCGTTCCTCATCCTGCAGCGACGAGAGACGCTTTCTCAGGTCGTCGAGTTCACTCGTGGCTTCCTGTTGATCGGTAATGTCCGTTGCCATTCCAAGAACGAGCTTGACGGCGCCGTCAGCGGTACGGGAGAGGGCCTTTTGGCGGCATCGGAGCAGACGATAGCGCCCAGTGACGTGAGCGACCCGATATTCGGCGACGGCAACCTCGTCGTCTTGCAGGTTCTCTTGCCTGGCGTAATGGACCCGGACTCGCGCAAGGTCCGCCGGATGGATCAGCGGTTCGACGCCGTCGGAGGAATTTTGAATTTGCGATGGCTCATAGCCGAGAACGGCTTTGACTCTGCCGCTGACGAACGGATATTTGCGCGTAATCCGATCATAGACGTACACGATGTCGGGTGACGCATCGAGGATCAGCTGCAGCAATAGCTGACTCTCGGGTACGGACGCCGCGGTCACCCGAAATGCTCCTCGTTTGGTCGCCTCGCGCTTTCAGCCATGGATCCCCCGATCCCCGTTGCTGCTATTCTTAATTGTGCATCGCGCGCCTACACATCACAAGAGCGTGACCCTGCGGACAATCTTGTTTGCTGGCAAACGGCCGCTGTCGCACGCCAAGGCGGGGCGCGGAAAGCGAGCCGCGGGTGTGACGGCTAGCCTTGCGCCGGTTCGACTTGGTTGAAGCGGCGGTAGTCGAGGACACGTACCCCATCCACGGTCTCGCCGAGAATATCGACGAATCGATGATCCCAGATAATCCCGACATGGGTATAAATGTGCCGCGCATAAATGGCCGCCGAAAACGTCTCGTCTATTCCGGTCATGGTCACGATGATGCGGGCATCCTGTGCAGCGAGCGATTCCGGCGTGGCGCCGTAGAGGGGGCTGTCGGACCCAATCGGATGCATCACCATCCAGCTTAGCGAAAAAATTGGCGTCCGCGCCCGTGCCACGGCCAAGTCGTGGAACCGGCGCATCTCCTTGCCCTCGAGCGTGACCTCGTCACGCAGCAGCGAAACGGCGACCTGGGCTTCGAGGATCTGGTTGCGGCGGCGGTTGGCCGCGCGAAACATAAGGGTCGGAACGCCATCATAAGGGGCAATCACGGCAATCTCGCTGAACATCACCCGCGCCGTCGTCCGCGAGAAACGCGAAAAGATCAGCGCCGTTGCGATCGCGATGGTGACGATACCAAGCAATACCTCGACCGTGACCACCAGGTTGGTGAAAAGATCGTCCGGATACAAGTTGCCGAAGCCAACCGTCGCCATGCTCTGGACGCTGAAAAAAAAGGCGTCGCCAAATGAGCCTGGCCGCGCATGGGCAATGCCTCCCGGATCGATCAAGTAAATCGCCGAGAACAGCAGGTTGAAAAAGAAATAGACCGAGCCGAACAGGCCAAAGAAAGCGGGCCAGCTGATCGTAAAGAGGCGATGGTAAAGGTCAGGCGATTTGTCTTGACGATCCGAAATCAGTCGGATGTCGCTGTCTCCACCAAGGGCCGTTTTGCGGACTACGGTTCGTGGACGCCGTTGCCGCTGTGGTGGCGTGACGGGTTTGGCCATCGCTCGGATTGAACCATAGAATCACAAAGAATTTTAGGCGGTCGGGGAAGATTTGTCCCACTTCAACCGTATATCTCTTTGGAAAGCATGGCGGAAAGAAGCTTCGAAATGGGTGGCAGCGGACGCGAACCGGGACTCGACGACATGCTGAGTGACCCGGTGACTAGGGCAGTAATGGCCAGCGACGGGGTCGGGCCGGAAGAAATTAAGAATCTTCTGCTCGATGCGCGGCGCCGCTACTTGGTGCCCCGCACGGTCACGGCGTCGAAGCTGAGTTCTTCGGCTGCGCCGGCAGAGCGACCGATACGGTCGGCTGGATCGATACCGAAGGCGAGCGGGAGGCGGCGCGGTTGAATTGGAGCTGCGCTTCCGTTAGCTGCAGCCCGATCACGATCGCATAGTTGCTTCCGGTTCCGACATCACGCAGCGGCAGATTCTCGTATAACTCATCCTGTTTGTTCAGGTCGTGCATGCGCGCGTCGAATTCGAACGGCATGGCATAGGTCTTCTTCGTCAAAATGTTATGGTATCCGTCGACGACCGACACGAAATATTCAAAGGCGCCGGTACGCAGTGACTTGTCGTTCGACACGAGGCGGAACGAAATCTGCGTATCGACGCGAATGCCCTTGTCGGCGCGGTCGCATTTGCTTTGAAGATTGGTGATCCGCACGCCGTAACTGACATCGCTCATGCCTGAGCCGCCCGGCTTGAATACCGCCATCTTATCGGCGTCGGGCGCGATAAACGTTGCCGGACACACGAGCTTCGTCTCCTTGCCGCCGCCAAACAAGCCGCAAGCCGACAGCACCAGTCCCGCCGCCAAAGTCGCAGCGATGCCGGGAAGGAGGTACCGCATCAGATCCGCTTGTGCGTACCGTCACAGAACGGTTTGTTGCCGCTCGACTTGCAGCCGCATAGCCACGCCTGCTTGGTCTCGCTGGCAGTGAATTTCTGGGGCGCCAGCCCGACCGCCTTGTGCGACCCGTCGCAGAAGGGTTGCGACGCGCTGCGGCCGCAAGCGCACCACCAATAGTCCTTGCCCGCCTCGATATCGACCCCGTAAGGCGCCTTCTGCGCGGGAATGGGTTCAGCCATTGCTGTCTCTTCCTTCAGCCGTGGTTCCGGTTTAACGTCGCGCCCGGCGCGCCGGGGCAAACCCCGCGCCGCGAAAGGCGAATCACTCTATATTCGACCGCCGCGCATAGGACAAGGCGGTCTTGACGGAATTGAGAAGTGGCGATGGCGGTCTATACCGACGTCCCTGACGACGAACTGGCCGCGTTTTTGCGCGACTACGATTTGGGCGAGGTCGTGTCTTGCAAGGGCATCGCCGAAGGCGTGGAAAATTCGAATTTTCTGCTTCGGACCGAGGCCGGAATGTTCATTCTGACCCTCTATGAAAAGCGGGTCGCCCCCAACGACCTGCCGTTCTTCATCGCGCTGATGGAGCACCTCGCCACGGCCGGCATCGCCTGTCCGACACCGGTCAAGGCACGCGACGGCCAAGCATTGCGCCAACTCTGCGGCCGGCCTGCGGCTATCGTCAGTTTCCTCGATGGACTATGGCCACGCCGCATCCACCCGTTCCACTGTGCCGGCGTCGGCGCCGCGCTGGCTCGGCTGCATCTCGCCGGCAGCTCGTTCGCGATGACGCGCGCCAACAATCTCTCGCTCGATGGCTGGCGCCGACTCGAGTCCGCGGTCGGTGAGCGCGCCAATGCCATGCGCGCCGGTCTGGCCGATGAAATCGCTGCCGAGCTGGCTACGTTGACACAGCTGTGGCCGCGCGATTTGCCATCGGGCGTGATTCATGCCGATCTCTTTCCCGACAATGTGTTCTTTCGTGGCGAGCAGGTCTCCGGCTTGATCGACTTTTATTTCGCCTGCACCGATTTCTTTGCCTACGATCTGGCGATATGCCTCAACGCTTGGTGCTTCGAAAACGATGGCAGCCTTAACGTCACCAAGGCGAAGCTGCTGATCGGCGGCTACCGGACGGCGCGGCCGCTCGATGAGGCGGAGCTGCGCGCCTTGCCCATTCTAGCGCGCGGAAGCGCGCTGCGTTTTCTTCTGACGCGGCTCTATGACTGGCTCAATCAGCCGAGCGGCGCCTTGGTGAAGCCGAAGGACCCGCTGGAATATGTGCGCAAGCTGCGCTTTCATCGCGGCGTCGCCAGCGTCTCGGCCTACGGCATTCTGCCATGAACGAGAGCACCGACGATGTCGTCGATATCTTCACCGACGGCGCGTGCAGCGGTAATCCGGGCCCGGGCGGGTGGGGCGCCGTGCTGCGCTTTCGCCAGCGGGAACGCGAACTCAAGGGTGGCGAGACCCTCACCACCAACAATCGCATGGAACTGTTTGCCGCCATCGCGGCGCTTGAGGCCCTGAAGCGGCCGTGCAAGGTGCGGGTCCATACCGACAGCCAATACCTGCGCGACGGCATCACCAAACACATTCGCACGTGGCGCACCAGGGGCTGGAAGACCGCAGATAAGAAACCCGTGAAGAATCTGGATTTATGGCAACGGCTCGAAGCCGCAATCGCGCCGCACCGCGTCGAATGGCACTGGGTGCGTGGTCACGCCGGACACACCGAAAATGAGCGCGCCGACGCACTCGCCCGCGCCGGCCTCAACCAACATCGAAGCGGACAAAGCGAGACAAATTGAGTGCCCCTAGGCGTGCCCTGCTTCGCCGGAGAGCGACGCCGGCGAGACGCCGACCTTGTCGAGGGCTTTTAGCCATTTGTCTTGTAATGCCGCGTCAAACAGGATGGCCTCGTCGGACGCCACATGAAGCCAACCATTCGCCTGGAGCTCGCGATCAAGCTGGCCCGGCCCCCAGCCGGCATAGCCCAGAGCCAGGAAACTATGGCGCGGCCCTTCGCCCCGTGCCATTGCGCGCAAAATGCCGAGCGATGCCGTCAACGCTACCCCGCCTTCCACCACCAGCGTGCACTCCTCGACGTAATCGGCCGAATGCAGCACAAAACCGTGATGCGCTTCGACCGGCCCGCCGAAATGCACGGGCGTCCTCACCGAAATCGCGGCGCCTTGAATGCCGAGCTGATCGAGCAAGGACGGCAGGGTGAGCGAGTCGATGAGCTTGTTGATCACCAACCCCATCGCGCCGCCTTCATTGTGCATGCACATGAAGATAACGGAACGCGCGAAGCGCTGATCCTGCATCTGCGGCATGGCGACCAGCAATTGACCCGACAGGCTGATCAAAGTCGTTTCCCTTCCGAGTCCTCACATAGACTCGGAGAGCCGACTGCGCAAGAGCGACTTTTGATTCAAGGTGCCGATTCTTTTGCGCGCGCTGAGGCCTTACGCTCGGCATAAACGTAACCCAAATCCATGGTGAGATTAGTTGCGGCGGCGAGCACGACAATCGGCAAACGTGCCAGGGCGGAATGTTTGTTTTGCGCCAACGTTGCAGTTTCGCGCAGTCGCGCGCAGGCGCGCGCCCACCAAAACACGGACGACCGCCGCGCAGGCGGCCAATAGCTGCGATCGAGCGGCGTTGCTTCGAGCGCGATCGCGTTGTTAACGCCGCGGCCGTAATTGAAATAACGGCGGAAATGCGCTTGCGGCGTGCTGTTCATATCGTGATAGACAAACCATTCGGGCTTGATTACGCAAGTGGCACCGGCGAGGCGCAAGCGCGTCGTCAAATTGCGATCCTCGGCAAGCGGCATGATTCGCTCGACAAAGCCGCCCAACGCGTCGAACGCGATCTTGCGCACCGCAAGACAGGCGCTCACCATGACGATGAGTTGATCCCGGTAGAACACTGGATTGGGATGGCAACCGCCCTCGGTCAACAATCGTTCGAACCATTTGGGGTGTTGAGAGACGAGCGGCCGCGTCGTGCCGCCCACGGCATCGAGCTGAGGATCGGCGGCCAATAATCGCGTCAATTGATCGAGCCAACCGAGCGGCGCCGCGCAGTCGTCGTCGATGAATACCAGGAAACTGCCGGTTGCCGACCTGACCCCATTGTTGCGTGCCGCAGCCGGCCCGCGATTGTCCGTGGTGGCGATATAATTTATCCACCCTCGGTTCGGGGTGATGACCGCATCGTAAGTGCCATCATCGGTACCGTCATTGACGACGATCACCTCTCGGCCGACTTGCTCCCTTACTTGCGGCGCCAGGCTCTGCAAGAGGCGCGCTAGACCATGCGGCCGACGGTATGTCGGGATCACGATGCTTAGGGTCGGCCTCGGCCGCAGGATGGACATCGACGATCACACCAGCCGAGAGCGCGACATATTCGCCTCTTGAGCGCCGACGAATGCTTTTGTAGGGCCGCCGCCGCCCGCCTGTCCTATATAAGCAGGCATGTTCGGTCTTGTCAGGCAGGCTACACGAGCATACCGCGGGCCACAGGCGCCGGCGTTCGCTTGGGCATTAGCGGTTGGCGTCATCGCGCTCGCCCCGCACCCGGCGGGTGCGGCGGAAATCGCCTCGAATTGGTTCGTCACCGAGCAAGGCCAGACCCGCCTCGTGGCTGCCCAAGAATCGGTCGGCCCCGACGCCACCGTGTCGCTGGGTCTCGAATTCGTGCTCAAGCCGCATTGGAAAATCTACTGGCGCTCGCCCGGGGACGCCGGCTATCCGCCGCGCATTGATTGGGCGGGATCACAAAATCTTCAAGGTATATCAACTGGTTGGCCGGCGCCGCAACGCTTCACCGCGCTCGGTCTCGAGACCGTCGGCTATGAGGATCATGTCGTGCTGCCGATCACGGCACGAGCGGCGCAGCCGGGGCAGCCGCTGCGGCTGCGGGCGGCGCTGAGCTACCTCACCTGCAACGATATCTGCATTCCCTACGACACTATGCTCATGCTCGATCTGCCGGCGGGCAAAGGCGCGCCGTCGAGCGATGCGGGTCTGATCGAACGTTTCGTCGCCCGCGAACCGCTGCGCCAGCAGACCACGGCGCTGTCGCTCCGCGCTGCGACGGTGCTTCCGGGTCCCCACCCGCAACTCGAACTGCGCGTCGCCGCAGCTCCGCCATTGCAATCGCCTGACGCATTCGTTGAAGCAAACGGAATTACCTTCGGTGCGCCGAAGGTCGCTTCGGACCACGGCGAGACCGTGCTCCGCCTCGCCATGGCCGGACCGGGCGCGCACGCCGCGGCGCGGGGCGGGGCTTGGTTCGACGTCACCCTCGTCGACGGCGATCGCGCCTTCGAAACCTCGATCGTGCCCACGGTCGCTCCCACCGCGCCCGAACCGGGCGTGTTTCTGCGCATCCTCGGGGTGGCGCTGCTCGGCGGCTTCATTCTCAACTTCATGCCCTGTGTGCTGCCGGTTTTGTCGCTGAAGCTCTTGGGCATCGCCGCCGTGGGCGGGCGCGCGCGACAACAGATCAGGCTCGGTCTCTTGGCCTCGGCCCTCGGCGTCATTAGCGCCTTTCTGGCGCTCGCGTGCGTGACCATCATGGTGCGCGGCGCAGGCCTCGCCGTGGGATGGGGCGTCCAATTCCAGCAGCCGCTGTTCCTGATTTTTATGATGGTGCTCGTGACCTTGTTTGCCGCCAATCTTTGGGGCCTGTTCGAAGTTCCGTTGCCGAGCGCTGTCGCCGAGTGGGGCGCCGCCGATGGTGGCCGCGGCATGCTCGGCAATTTCGTTGCCGGCGCATTTGCGACCCTGCTGGCGACACCCTGTTCTGCGCCCTTTGTCGGCACCGCCGTCGGCTTTGCGCTCGCGGCAGGTGCTGGCGATATACTGGCGATCTTCGTGGCGCTGGGCGTCGGGCTCGCCTTGCCTTATCTCGCGATCGCCGCGCTGCCGCGATTGGTGGCATGGTTGCCGCGGCCAGGTGCATGGATGATGGTGCTGCGTCGTGTATTGGGCTTGGCCTTGGCGGCAACCGGACTCTGGCTCGCTTGGGTCTTGGCGGCGGAAAGTGGGATGATCGCGGCGCTCGTCGCGCTGTGCTTGATGGTGGCGGTGCCGATCGCGCTCTATTTGCTGCGCCGCCTGCCGGCGCGGGCCGCCGCGGTTGCCGCGTTAGTGGCGCTCGCTTTTCTCATTCCGGCGGCGCTGCCGGCGCCGCCACACGGCATCGCCGTGACCGGATTCTGGCAGCCTTTCGATCCGAACGCCATCTCGCGGCTGGTAAAGGAGGGGCGCACCGTCTTTGTCGATGTCACCGCCGACTGGTGTCTGACCTGCAAGCTCAATGACCGTCTCGCCATCGATACGCCGGCGGTGCGCGAGCGCCTTACCGCAAAGGGCGTCGTGGCAATGCGCGCCGACTGGACCCGGCCGAGTGATCGGATCGAGCACTATCTTCAAGGCTTCGGCCGCTACGGTATTCCCTTCAACGCGGTGTACGGCCCGGCATTGCCGCAGGGCCGCGCGCTGCCGGAATTGTTGACGCCCGGCGCGATCGCCGCGGCCCTCGATCAGTCCCGCAAAGGGGGATGATTTTCGGGGAAAGGCCGATTATGGTGACCGCCTCGTTCGCGAAGCTGCGGCGGTTACCGGGGCGGCGGATCAATGTGAAGGGGCAGGCGATGACCATCAAAGTCGGCGATAAGATTCCAAACATGAAGTTCAAGGTGCGGCAGGGCGGCGACCCAAAAGACATGACCACCGACGAGCTTTTCAAAGGCAAGAAGGTGGTCCTGTTCGCGGTGCCAGGCGCTTTCACGCCAACTTGCTCGATGAAGCATCTGCCGAGTTTTATCAATAACGCCGATGCCCTCAAGGAGAAGGGGGTCGACACCATCGCCTGCCTGTCGGTCAACGATCATTTCGTGATGGGCGCGTGGGCCAAGGATCAAGGCGCGGGCGACAAGATCGCGATGATCGCAGACGGGAACGGTGATTTCACCCGCGCGGTCGGACTGACGCTCGATGGCAGCGGCTTCGGCCTGGGCGAACGATCGCAGCGCTATGCCATGGTCGTGGATGATGGTGTGGTAAAGCAGCTCAACGTCGAAAAAGGCGGTGCCTTCGAAGTCTCGAGCGCCGAAGCGATTCTCGCGGCCTTGTAGCCGGGCCATGGCGAGTGCGGGGATCGTGTCGCCGCGATCCCCTATAGCTGTCATCGATTTCATGAAGTGGACACGTGACCGCGAACCCCCCATGATCGAGGGGAATTCGTCGGAGCGACTATGACGGACACCGCGTTCAGCCCGACAGCACGTGACATCAAGACCATCGGAATGGTCTCGACCGTCCACGGCATGAGCCACTTTTATCAGCTCACGCTGCCGCCGCTGCTGCCGGTACTGAAAGTGGCGTTCGGCGTCTCCTACACCGATCTCGGACTGTTGATGTCGGTGTTCTACATTTGCTCGGGGTTGGCACAGACCCCCGCCGGCTTTTTGGTCGACCGGCTCGGCGCGCGAACGGTTTTGATGGGCGGCCTGGCGGTTTACGGGATCGGCATCGCGATGCTCGGAACGATGCCGCAATTCTGGATGCTGCTGCCTTGTGCCGGCCTCGCCGGCATCGGCAATAGTGTGTTCCATCCCGCCGATTACTCCGTGCTGACCGCCAATGTGACGCCGGGGCGCATCGCCCGCGCTTACAGCGCGCACGCGCTTTCGGGAAATATCGGCTGGGTTCTGGCGCCGATGACGGTGCTCGGCCTTACCAGGGTGGTCGGGTGGCACCACGCGCTACAACTGGTCGGGCTGGTCGGTGTCGGGCTGTCGGCATGGCTTGCCTTGTGCGGCGGTTTGCTCGACGCGAATACCGGGCGCGCGCGGCGCGCGCGGGGCGGCATCACGCCGGCGCGGGCGTTGCTGACGCTGCCGATCCTGATGTGCTTCGCGTATTTTATCGTCGTTTCGGTGGCGGGCACCGCAATCCAGACATTCCTGCCGGCGACGCTGCATAATTTCCACGGCGTCTCGCTCGATTTCGCCGGCACTGTGTTGACGTTTTATGTGATCGGCGTGGCGAGCGGCATCATCACCGGCGGCATCATCGCCGACCGCAAAATCCGACCTGACCTCATTATTGCCGTGAGCCTGATGGGCGCCGGGCTCCTGATCCTGCTGGTCGGGCTGATGCGCTTGCCGAACACCGGCCTCCTCGCCCTCATGACCGCCGTTGGCCTGTGCTCCGGCGTATCGGGTCCATCGCGCGATCTTCTGGTGCGGCAATCCTCGCCGCCGGGCGCGACCGGCAAAGTGTTCGGTTTCGTTTATTCGGGCTTCGACGTCGGTTCCGCCGTTACCCCTTCAATTCTCGGCTTTTTCCTCGATCGCCAGGCGCTGATTGCCGTCTTCGTCGTGCCGGCAATCGGCTACCTTCTCAGCATATTCACGGCAGTGTCGCTCGGCACCAAGCGCCGCGCCGCCGCCGTTGTCGTGGCGCCCGCGGCGGAAGAACCGGCGGAGTAATTGCCGGCGAGCCTCGAGCTCCCTAGGATTGCGCTTGGCCGTCCGCGATCACATATAGACACGGCGCTCGATCATGCCCTATTCCGAAACCACCCGGTCCATCACAGTGACGGTCGAACCGACTTATCTCGAGGATCAGTCGTCACCGGCCGAGGGTCGTTATGTCTGGGCCTACCATGTTCGGATCGAGAACAACGGTCCCGACACGGTGCAGCTGCGTCGTCGCCACTGGCGCATCACCGACGGACACGGTCGCACGCAAGAGGTGGCCGGGCCCGGTGTCGTCGGCGAGCAGCCGGTGCTGGCCCCGGGCCAGTCCTTCGAATATACCAGCAGCACGCCGCTCAGCACGCCGTCGGGGATTATGGTTGGCAGCTATGCGATGGAGACGCGACAGGGCGAAAGTTTTGTGATCGCAATCCCTGCCTTCTCCCTCGATAGCCCCCACCAAACTGTGCGACTTAATTGACGTTCGGGAGTTTAGAATGGCCAGAGACAATGGTAAGCGGTGGCAGCGGCCGTCGCGGGAAGAAGCCGAGGCAGCGGTTCGCACGCTGATCGCTTGGGCCGGGGACGATCCCGGCCGCGAGGGCGTCAAGGCAACGCCGGACCGTGTCGTGCGGGCGTTCGAGGAATATTTTGACGGCTACGGTATCGATCCCGAGGAGATGCTTGGCCGCACCTTCGACGAGACCGACGGCTACGACGAAGTCGTGGTGCTAAAGGACATCCGCTTCGAATCTCATTGCGAACACCATCTCGCGCCGATTATTGGCAAGGCGCATGTCGCTTATCTGCCCAACCGGCGGGTCGTTGGTATTTCCAAGCTGGCGCGGCTGGTCGAAGTCTTTGCGCATCGCCTGCAGATCCAGGAAAAGATGACGGCGCAAATTGCCAACACGCTCGAGGACGTGCTGCAGCCGCGCGGCGTCGCCGTCGTCATCGAAGCGGCACATCAATGCATCACCACGCGCGGCGTCCATAAACCGGGCGTTACCATGGTGACGTCGCGGATGCTCGGTGCCTTCCGCACGGACGCATCGACGCGCCGCGAATTCCTATCGATTATCGGCACTTCATCCGGCGCCGGTATGCTCAACGTTTAGTCGAGCCAGAAGCGCCACACCTGCACCGGCAGGAAATGCAGCCACACCGCATCGACGCGCGCAGCGTTGATGCGCAGCTGACGCGCGTCGACCGGTGCCGTCGGCGCGTTGGTGATCTGGACGAAATAGCCGCGCGGGCCGAGTTGCCTCAAGCACGGCATCACCACGGCGCGCTGCTCCTCGAGTGGAAACCATTTGATCGGCAGCGTTGAAATCACCGTCGCTAATCGGCCGATGCCGGCCTGGGCGAGCAGCGCATCGATCTTCCGGGCGTCGCCGCGGATGAGGCGCGTCCTTGGATAATGCTGTCGCAAATGCGCGGCCAACTCAGCCTCGCTTTCAACCAGCACCAGCCGCTCCGGCGGACAACCGCCGGCGATCAGGCCGCGGGTGATGGTGCCGGTGCCGGCGCCAAGCTCAAGCACCGGTCCGGCGCGTTCCAACGCCATCTGGCGAGCCAATACGCCCGCTACCCGCGGACCACTGGGCAGCAGCGCGCCCATCCCGATGGGATGGCGCAACCAATGTCGAACGAAAATGGGCCGACCGAGCGCGGCTGCCGTAGGATCCGATAGCATGTTCTAGTGCGCGCGACCGGCCGCGCGCTTCGGCCTTGGGGCCTCTTCCGCCGCTCCATCAATCACGATGTCAATGAGCCGGTCCGTGGCGCGGATCTGCTGCGATTGCACCAAGGCGGCGCGGAAGATCTCCCCGGTACGCTCATCGGGCACGGTAACCGTGACTTTCTTTCCAGTGGTAGTAGCGCGGCTCAAAGCCGGCGCCAAAATATTGAGCGCCATCACCGTCAATTCGACCGGATCGATGAGCTCGGCAAAAAACGGAAAGACCGGGGCGGTCCCGTTGCGGCGGCGGCGGCGAAGGCCGAAGGGCCGCTTTTGACGGGTTGCGCCAACGAAACGTATCCAACCATGTTTGACGGCGGTTCGAAACGGGTGATCGAAGGCGTTGGGCTGCATGCGTTCCCTCGGACGCTAATTCTCTCCTCGACCGAACCGGCTTGCCTGGTTGCTTTGAGTGTCAACGGCTCCCCAAGCCGGCTACTACTCTGCGGCGGCGGCTCGAAGCACGGGACTGGGCCGCTCGAGCGCCGCCTTTTTCATCAGGGCGCTATGGTACGGAGGGAAGGGCGGCCGGTCAATATATCGCCCGATTCCCCGCCTGGTATCGAGCTGCCCGTCGCGCCATACAACTTTACCTTGTGAAAGTGTTACGACATTAGCACCTGTCACTTCCATGCCCTCGAAGATGTTGTAATCAACATTCTGGTGGTGTGTTTTGGCGGAAATCGTGCGCGTTTTCTTGGTATCCCATACCACCAGGTCGGCGTCCGAACCGACCGCGACCGAACCCTTGCGGGGGTAAATGTTGAATATTTTCGCCGCGTTCGCCGAGGTAATCGCCACGAACTCGTTGGCGGTGAAGCGGCCGGTGTTGACGCCGTGATGCCATAACACCTGCATCCGGTCCTCAACGCCGCCCGTGCCATTCGGGATTTTGGTGAAGTCGTTGCGGCCCATGGCCTTCTGCGGCGCGCAGAAGCAGCAATGATCGGTCGCGGTCGTCTGTACGATGCCCGCCTGCAAAGCGCGCCACAACACCGCTTGATTCGCCTTGGGCCGGAACGGCGGCGACATGACGTGCGCCGCTGCGCGAACGAAGTCCGGATCGCGATACACCGAATCATCGACCAGCAGATGCCCCGCCAGTACTTCGCCAAAGACGCGCTGACCTTCGCTGCGCGCGCGTGCGATCGCCTCGATCGCCTCGGCGCAGGAGTTGTGCACGATGTAGAGCGGCGTGTTTAACACCTGAGCGAGGCGAATCGCCCGGTTAGCCGCCTCGCCCTCGACCGCCGGCGGTCGCGACAACGGATGGCCTTCGGGGCCGGTGATTCCTTGTTTCAAAATCTCGCGCTGAAGGTGGAAGACCAGTTCGCCATTCTCGGCATGCACCGTGGCAAGCGCCCCCAATTCGCGGGCGCGGGTGAAGCTTTTAACCAGCACCTCGTCGTCGCACATGATGGCATTCTTGTATGCCATGAAATGCTTGAAACTATTGACGCCGTAATCGCTCACCAGGGTGCCCATATCCTTGTGCACGCTGTCGTCCCACCACGTGACCGCGACGTGGAAGGAATAGTCGGCCGCCGCTTTTTCCGCCCACCCACGCCACTTCTTGTAAGCGCCAAGGAGATTCTCTTTCGGATCGGGAATCACGAAATCAATGATCATGGTGGTGCCGCCGGCGGCGGCGGCGCTGGTACCGGTGAAGAAATCCTCGGATGCCGTGGTGCCCATGAACGGCAGCTCCATATGGGTGTGCGGATCGATGCCGCCCGGCATCACCAGCGCGCCGCCCGCATCGATGATCTCGACGCCCAGCGGCGGATCGAGATCGGAACCGACCGCGACGATCTTGCCGTCGTCGACAAGCACATCGGCACGCGCGCTCGCATCTGCGTTCACCACGGTGCCGCCGCGAATCAGGATCGCCATCTCGCCCTCCACCATTGATCTCGCATCGTCGCAAAGCCTATGCCAAACTTGACCGTTCGATCAAGGTTGGGAGCTAGTCCATGACCGCCGCCGTCCGGGTGCCGAACGATCTCGAACCTTTCTGGATGCCGTTCACCGCAAATCGCCAGTTTAAATCGCGGCCGCGCCTCTTGGTAGGCGCCAAGGGCATGAATTACACCAGCCACGATGGTCGCCAGATACTCGACGGCACCGCCGGCCTGTGGTGCTGCAATGCCGGGCACGGCCATCCCAAGATTGTCGGCGCGATCCAGGCCCAGGCCGCGGAAATGGATTACGCGCCGGCATTCCAGATGGGGCACCCCAAGGCGTTCGAGCTGGCCGCGCGCATAGCCGCGCTCTTCCCCGGCGATCTCAATCGCGTCTTCTACACCAACTCGGGCTCCGAATCGGTCGACACGGCGCTGAAGATCGCGCTCGCCTATCAACGCACGATCGGCCAGGGCACGCGCACGCGACTGATCGGGCGCGAACGCGGTTATCACGGTGTCAATTTCGGCGGCATCTCGGTCGGCGGCATTCCCAGCAACCGCAAATTCTTCGGCACCGGGCTCGGCGGGGTCGATCACCTTCGTCACACCCACCTGCCGGAAAAAAACGCTTTCTCCCGCGGCGAACCGCGTTACGGCGCGGAGCTTGCCGACGATCTCGAACGGCTTGTCGCGCTGCATGATGCCTCCACCATCGCGGCGGTGATCGTCGAGCCGGTCGCCGGCTCGACCGGTGTCCTGGTGCCACCTCAAGGTTACCTCAAACGCCTGCGCGCGATTTGCGACCGCCACGGCATCGTCATGATCATGGACGAGGTCATTACCGGTTTTGGCCGACTCGGGACCGCTTTCGCAGTCGAAAAGTTCGACGTCTTGCCCGACATCGTTACCCTGGCAAAGGGCGTCACCTCGGGCACCGTGCCGATGGGTGCGGTGGTCGCGCGGCAGCACATCTACGACGCTTTCATGACCGGTCCGGACCATGCCATCGAATTGTTTCACGGCTACACCTACTCCGGCCATCCGCTCGCGTGCGCAGCGGCACTCGCCACGCTCGACGTCTATCAGGGCGAAGGGCTGTTTCAGAACGCGTCGGCGCTGTCGCCTTATTGGGAAGACGCCGCACATTCGCTTAAGGGCCTTCCGCATGTCGTCGACATCCGCAATCTTGGCCTCGTCGCGGCCATCGAGCTGGAACCGATTGCCGGTCAGCCGGCAAAACGCGCCTTCGAGGTCTTCCTGCGCGCCTACGACATCGGGCTGCTGCTCCGCACCACCGGCGACATTATCGCCCTGTCGCCGCCGCTGTGCCTCACCAAGACGCATATCGATCAAATCTTCGGAACGCTCGCCGATTTGCTGAAAGCAGCGGCTTAGCGGCTGCGGCCGAGCACCCACATCGTTGCCGCCGACAACGCGGCCAGCATCATCAGCGGCCCCATCGCCAATGAAAAGCTGCCGGTCGCACCCGCGATGACGCCGACGACGTAGATCGTGCCGAAACCGGCAAGATTGCTCAGCGCATTGATCTGGGCGAGGCCCGCAGCGGCGGCGCCGGCGGCGAGCCATTCCGTCGCCACCGCCCACACCGGTCCCTTGCAGGCATAGATCCCGGTCACGGCCAGGCAGAGCACGACCATGGTCCCCGACAGCGAACGAAACCATAGGCTTCCTGCCAGGCCGATCGCCACCAGCACCAAGGGCAGGATACTGTGCCAGACGCGTTCGCTCAGCCGGTCGGAGCGGCGGCTCCACCAAATCATGATCACGGACGCGAGCGCGAAGGGGAGCGCGTTGGCCAGACCGGTTTGCATATTGGTGAGGCCAAAGGCCTTGAACATTTGCGGCGACCAGAGCTGGATGCCGCTCGAATTTGCGGTGCTGCCGGCGAGGACCAGTGCCATTGCCAATACGCGTCGATTCGCCAACACACGCCATAGCGCTTGCGACGACACCGGGCGAGCGGCGGCGTTTTCCTCGGCAAGTCGCGCCGTCAGCCAGTCGCGCCGGGCCGGAGCGAGCCATGCCGCGTGGCTTGGCCGGTCGTCGAGGAGATAAAGGCTCAAGAGGCCCAACAGCACCGCCGGTGCCCCCTCGAAGATGAACATCCACTGCCAGCCGCGCAGGCCGAGCAAGCCATCGGCGCCGAGCAGCGCCGCGGAGAGAGGCGAGCCGAGAAATGCTGAGACCGGGACGGCCACCATAAACCAACCGATGATGCGGGCGCGGTAGGCCGATGGAAACCAGTAAGTGATATAGAGCATCACGCCGGGGAAGAAGCCGGCCTCCGCCGCGCCAAGGAGTAGCCGCAGCAGGTAATACGTGTATGGTCCGACGATCAGCGCCATCGCCGCGGCGACGACGCCCCAGCTCACCATGATGCGCGCGATCCAGCGCCGGGCGCCAAAGCGCTCCATCGCCAGATTGCTTGGCACCTCGAAAATGAAATAGCTGATGAAGAACAAACCGCCACCCAGTCCGAACACCGCTGGCGACAAATGTAGATCCCGGTTCATCTCGAGCGCCGCGAAACCGGCATTGACGCGATCGACGAAAGAGATGAAGTAGCACACCATAAGAAACGGCACGATGCGCCATGCCACGTGGCGCATCGTCGTGGCTTCGATGGCGGTGCGTTGGTCCACGCTATCGGTTGTCGCGATCATGGCTAGAGAGGGTGAGGGGTGTGCAAACCGGGGACAAGTTCAAAATCCAAGGCGCGTCAAGAGGTTATCAAGGTACCGGAGTACCGGCGATGCACCTTGGCGCCGACGGCGCGGGCTACAACTCCTTGATCATTCGAAACAATTCCTCGCATACTTCAGACCCCATTACCACCGCAAGTGACCTTGACCAAAGTGAAGCTCGATGATCGCACGGACCCCGACTCCGGCCGCGCCGCTGGCGCGTCGAGCGCCGCCGGCGTCCAGCCGCATCAGGTGATCCGCGAGTATGTGCGCGCCGGCATCATCATCTCGGCCATGCCGGTGGCGGCCGAGCAGATTCAGCCTGCGAGCATCGATCTGCGGCTCGGCACGCATGCCTATCGTGTGCGCGCCAGCTTTCTCCCTGGCCAGGGCAACGAGGTGCTCCGCAAGGTCGAGGCCATGGACGCCTACCACATCGACCTCACAAACGGTGCCGTGCTGGAGACCGGTAAGGTATACGTCATCCCACTGCAGGAATCGCTGCAGCTTCCGCAGCATGTGCGCGGCTTCGCCAATCCGAAAAGCTCGACGGGGCGGCTCGACATTCTGACGCGCCTTATCACCGAAGAAGGAACGGTATTCGACCAAATTGAACCCGGGTACAAAGGCCGGCTCTATCTCGAAGTTGCACCGCAGACCTTCAGCATCGTGGTGCGGACGAACACGCGGCTCAATCAGGTGCGCTTCCAACGAGGCAGCGGGATCGGTCTCGTTAATGGCGCACTGCGCCGCCGCTACCGCGACGGCGATCTGGTGCGACCGTTCGACGAGAGGCACCCCCTCGCAGACAATCTCGTCCCCGTGACCATCGATTTGAAAGGCGCAGGCTTCGGCAGCATCATGGGCTATCGCGCCCGGCGTTTCGCCGATCGCATCGATCTCGAACTCAAAGGCCATTACGATTGGGAGGATTACTGGGAGCCGATCTACTTTCGCAAGGAAGCCAGTCTCACCCTCAATCCCGGAGAATTCTACATTCTGGCCACCCGCGAAATGGTGCGGGTGCCGCACGAGTTCGCGGCGGAGATGGTCGCCTACGAGACGCGCTCGGGCGAATATCGCGTCCACTATGCCGGCTTTTTCGATCCCGGCTTCGGTTGCGATCCCTCGGGCCGCGGCAGCAAGGCCGTGCTCGAGGTGCGCTCGCACGACGTTCCCTTCATTCTCGAACACGGACAGCCGGTCGGCTGGCTGCGCTACGAGAAGATGGCCGGCCGCCCCGACCAGGTTTACGGCCAGGCGATCGGCTCAAGCTATCAGAACCAAGGGCTGGCGCTGGCGAAGCAGTTCAAGCCGGTGCCCTCGGCCTGATCCCCAAACGGCAACCCGCTGGTGCGGCGCGGGCGGGCCGATCGTATCGCCAATCGCGGCAACGAGACCGGGCGACCGATGCGCGACGGTGGGTGAGGTCCACGCGGTGCCGCATCGCAGGATTGCCTTCGCAAGCGTTGACCCTCGCATCGCCCGACTCTTAGATGACGAAAAGGGAGGAAAGTCGATGAAACTTCGGCTCAGCGTTGCGATGAGCGCGAATCCGCGCACCTGGCCCATCCTAGATGGCCGTGTTCGGGCGGACGGTATTGAGTGGGTCACGGCCACGGTCGCGCCCAGCGAACTGTTCTGGCGCCAACTGCGCTTTGGCGATTTCGACGTTTCAGAAATGTCGATGTCGTCGCTGATGATGGTGTTGGCGAAGGGTAATCGCGACTGGATCGGATTGCCGATCTTCACCACACGGCGCTTTTTCCATACCTGGATCCTGGTCCGGCGCGATGCCGGCATTGAGCGCCCGGAGGACATGCGCGGCAAACGTGTCGGCGTGCCGGAATATCAGCAGACCGCGGCGCTGTGGGCGCGCGGCGTTCTCCAGCATGAATTCGGCGTGCATTCCGCCGAGATGGAATTTTGGATGGAACGGCTGCCGTCGCACAGCCACGCCTATGCGGCGCAATTCACGCCGCCGCCGGGCGTCACGATCAAGCAGATCCCGGCGGAGCAGAATATCGGCGATATGCTGCTCAAAGGCGAGCTCGATGCCACGCTCCTTTATATCCGCGCCCATCCCGGCGATCTTGTCGATCGCAGTCACGTCGACCTCGCCAACCATCCCGCCATCGTGCCGCTGTTCCGCGACACGCTGGCAGAGGGCGTGCGCTATTTTCGCAAGACCGGAATTTTCCCGATCAATCACGGCATGGTTATCCGCCGCGAGCTCGCCGAGAAACATCCCTGGGCGGCACTCAACATTTATAAGGCGTTCGCGGAGGCGGCTGCGATTGCCGAACGTGAACGGGCGATCCACACGGAATATCATATTCTGACCGGCGCGCTGCCGCGCGAGGCGGAAGACGCCTTGCGCAAACCCGTCATCCGACACGGCGTCGTCGCCAACCGGAAGACGCTGGAGACGGCTGCGCAAATGTCATGCGAGCAGGGTCTGACGCCACGCCAGTTGACGCTCGATGAGATTTTCGCCGCCAATGTCCTCGAGCAGTAGCTTCATCGTAGCGGCATTCGGCGCCTACCTGCTCGCGGCGCCATCGGCCGATGCGCAATCGGTCGATCACTTCACCGCCGCCGTGCTCGACGAGCCGGAGGCGCTCGACATGACCAGCGTGAAGTATCGGCCGCCCTCGTCGGCGGTGCTGCGCAATGTCGAGGAGATGCTGTGGGGTTTTCGCCCCGACGGGTCGGTGAGGCCAACGGTGGCCGACTGGACGGTCGGTCCCGGCGCCAAGACGATCACCTTCAAGATCCATCCCGGCATCAAATTCCACAGCGGCGATGAGTTGACCGCCGCGGACGTCGTCTTCAGTCTCGCACGCGTTACCGCCCGTGCCCCCTCCTTGAAGCGGCACACCCGGTTCATCGACAAGGTCGAGGCGCTCGACCGTTACACGGTGCGTTTCGACTTCGGGGCACCTGACGTCAATTTCTTCGACGGCGCCGAGTGGTTTCTGGCATCGAAGGCCTATTACGACCGCGTCGGCGAAACCGCGTTCGTCGAACATCCGAGCGGTATCGGCCCGTACCGCGTCGTCGACTATGAACGCGGCCAGTATCTCGATCTCGCGGCGTTCGACGGCTACTACGGCAAGGCGCCGCAGATTCGTGCGGCACGGATCTATTTCGTCAGGGATGACGAGACCCGGGTCGACCGGCTCAAAGCGGGCGAGGTCGATATGATCATGGACGCCGCCTACACCGATGTCGCGGCGCTCCAGAAGGCGGGCTTCAACACGGTGATGCTGCCGGCGAACCCGACCGTGAGCCTGGTGTTCGACTTGCTCAATCCGAAGGCGCCGTGGGCCGATCGGCGGGTGCGGCGCGCGATCGCGCTCGCTATCGATGGCGATGCCATCGTCAGGAACCTGTTCCACGGCATACCCGAACGCTATCCACGCCTGGCGCCAGGCGAGGCCGGTTACGATCCGACGCTCGAGGTTTACCCCTACGATCCCGCCGAGGCGAAGCGTCTCCTCGCCGAAGCGGGGTATCCGAACGGCTTCACCATGCCGCTCTACTATCCGACCGCGAGCTTTTACGGTTATCGCGAAACGGCCGAGGCAGTGGCACTCTACCTTCAGGCGATCGGCGTGGAATGCCAGGTACAGGGCGAGGAAACGGTCCGGCTGATCGCCCGGACCAGCAAGATCCAGTCCGACCCCAACGCGCTGTTCGTCGGCCTGTCGAGCGAGCCCATGGCCAATTCGGGCCTGCCGCCCCTCGAGATGCTTACCATTTCTTTTCTCTCCACCTCGGGCATGGTGCTGTCCAAGAATCCGGCGGTGGATGCGCAAATCGATAGCGGCCTTGCCGAGCTCGATCCGCAACGCCGCAACGCCCGTGTCGCAGCGGCGATCCGGCTGATCCATGACGACATTCAGACCATCCCGATCTGGGATACGGTGGTCGTCTTTGCCATGAAACCCAAGGTGCACTTCCAACCGATCCAACACCGCATGCCGCATCTGGCGTTGCGCGACGTCACGATCGGCCCCTGAAATTTTCGTCGTCCTGCGGAGGAATTGCCGTCATGATGCGTAGCACCGACCGAATCAAAACCACCCACGCCGGCGCCTTGCCGCGGCCTGACGATCTGCGCCGGTTGATCGTCGGCGCCGACCGCGTCGTGCGGATCGACACGGACGAGCAGCGCGCCCGACTGCGGAGCGCCGTAACGGAAGTGGTGGGAAAGCAGATCGAGGTCGGGCTCGACAGCGTCAATGATGGTGAGTTCAGCAAATCGAGCTTCAATACCTATCTGACCGATCGCGTCGCCGGCTATGAATTGCGTGAGATGTCGCCGGACGAGGCACCGGTGCGGTTGAAGCGCCTAAACATGACCAATCGCGACGCGCGAAGGTTCGGCGACTACTTCGTCAACCGCCGCCTGTTTGCGACTCCGGGCGGCAAGCTCCCGGTCTGCGTCGAGCCGCTGCGCTATGTCGGTCACGACCAACTCAAGCGCGATATCGGCAATTTCAAGGCGGCGCTCAACGGAGCCGCGGTTGAAGAGGCGTTCCTGCCTGCCAACACTCCCGGCACGATGGAGCATTGGCTGCGCAACGACTACTACAAGACCGACGAGGAACTGGTGTTCGCCCTCGCCGATCTATTGCATGTCGAATACAAGGCGATCACCGATGCCGGCCTCACCCTGCAGATCGATAATCCGGACCTGCCCGATTGCTGGGGCATTTTCCCAGAGATGACGGTGTCGGAGTTCCGCAAATATGCCAGCATGCGGGTCGAGGCCTTGAAACACGCGCTCAAAGGCATCCCGCGGGCGCAGACGCGGCTCCATGTTTGTTGGGGCAGCTTCCACGGCCCGCATCACGACGACATTCCACTGAGCGAAATCATCGACCTGATCTTCGCCATCCCGGCCGACAGCTACTCCCTCGAGGCCTCCAATCCGCGCCACGAGCATGAATGGCGGATCTTCGAAACAGTGAAATTGCCCGAGGGCGCGACATTTGTTCCGGGTGTGGTCGGCCACGCCTCGGATTTCATCGAGCATCCGGACCTCGTGGCCGATCGACTGGAGCGTTACGCCAATCTCGTGGGCCGCGAGAACGTCATCGCCGGCACCGATTGCGGCCTCGGTCCGCGCGTCGGTCATCCGACCATTGCGTGGGCCAAACTCGAGACCCTGGTGGCGGGCGCCCGCCGCGCCAGCGAAAGGCTGTGGAAGAAATAGGCGGGCGCGCCGCCGGCGCCGGGTGTCGGCGTCGCCACCGGGCGAGCGCCCCAGCGACGTCTCAGGCTTGCTTGGCCTCGATGATCGCGCGCCGGATGGCGCGGGTGCGGGTGAAGACCTCCTGAAGCTTGTCGGCTTCGCCGCGTCGAATGGCGCGTTGCAGCGCCGTTAAATCCTCCGTGAAGCGCTGCAGCATCTCGAGCACGGCTTCGCGATTGGCGAGAAACACGTCACGCCACATCACCGGATCCGAGGCGGCGATGCGGGTGAAGTCGCGAAAGCCGCTGGCGGAGAACTCGATCACCTCGGATTGCAGGTCCTTTTCGAGATTGGTCGCAGTGTCGACGATGGTGTAGGCGATGAGGTGCGGCAGATGCGAGACGATGGCGAGGACCTTGTCGTGATGTTCGGGGTCCATCGTCACCACCTTCGATCCGACCGCCTCCCACAATTGCCGGAGCTTGGCGACTGCTGGCATATCGGCGCCGTTGACCGGAGTCAGGATGCACCAGCGACCTTCGAACAATTCGGCAAAGCCGGATTCCGGTCCCGAGTGTTCGGTGCCGGCGACGGGATGGCCGGCCACGAACTGCACGCTCGCGGGCAGCAGCGGTTTGAGGTCGCGGATGGCGGAACTCTTGACCGAACCGACGTCGGTGACGATGGCACCTGGCGCCAAAGCCGGCCCGATGCGTCGGCCAATTTCCGCGTACGCCGAAAGCGGGGTCGCGATCACCACGAGGTCGGCATTGGTCACCGCCGCGGCGGGATCGGCGCTGACGCGGTCGGCAAGCCCCAGTGCCAGTACCTTGTCGATGGTTTCTCGGGTTCGCGCGCAGGCAACGACCTCGCGCGCCAGCCCGTCGCGCCGAATGCGCCGTGCCAGCGACGAACCGATCAGCCCGACGCCAATCAACGCAATCCGTTCGAAAAGCATGCTCATGCACCGACGAATTCGGAGAGTGCCGCCACCACGATGCGGTTTTCGTCCGCAGTTCCAACGGTGATGCGCAGATATTGGGGCAGGTGATAGGCGCCCACCTGACGGACCAGAATGAACCGCGACCTGAGAAATTCCTGTGCCGCCGCGGCGTCTTTGGGGGCGCGTCCGAACTTCACCAACACGAAGTTCGCGACCCCCGGGTTGACCTCGAGGCCGAGCCCGCGAAGCTGGTCCTCGAGCCAGGGCCGCCATCGATTGTTGTGGTCATGCGCACGTTGTAGCGACGCCCTATCGGCGAGCGAGGCGATCGCCGCGGCTTGCGCCGGGAGCCCGACATTGAACGTGCCGCGCGTGCGGTTGAGCACTTCGGCGAGCGCGGCCGAACCATAGCACCAGCCGACGCGCAAGCCGGCGAGCGCGTGAATCTTCGAAAAGGTGCGAAGCATCACGACATTGGGCTCGCTCGCCGCCAACTCGAGGCCGGGCTCGTAATCGTTGCGCGCCACGAACTCGGCGTAAGCGGCATCGAGCACCAGGATTGTGGTCTTGGGCAGGTCGCGGTGAAGACGCATGACCGCCGCGCGCGAGAGATAGGTGCCGGTCGGATTGTTCGGGTTAGCGAGGAACACGACCCGCGTCCGCGGCGTCACGTGCGCCAACATCGCGTCAGGATCGGTGGTGAGATTCTGTTCCGGGACGCTAACCGGCGCGGCGCCTGCTGCCTGGGCCGCGATCGGGTACATCAGGAAGCCGTGGCGCGAGCAAAGCACTTCATCGCCGGGTCCGGCATAACAACGCGCGATGAGCGCGATCAGCTCGTCGGAGCCCGTGCCACACACGATGCGGTCGGCATCGAGTCCGAAATGCGCCGCGATCGCCTGGCGCAGTTCGGTCGAGCCGCCATCGGGATAGCGGAAAATCTCGGTCGCCGCCTCGCGATAAGCCGCGATCGCTTTGGGGCTCGGGCCGAGCGCACTTTCATTGGAGGCGAGGCGGATGACGCGCTGCGCGCCTCCAATCTTCGCCTCGCCAGGGACGTAAGGCGCGATGTCGGAAATGTATTGGTGCGGCGCGGGCGCCGGCGGCTTTTTGCTGGTCATTTCGCATTAAGTGGCAAGGGGCGCGCGTAGCTGCCCAACAGCCAAGCCGTGGGCAGGGGCTCGCCGAACGGCCGCAACGCCAAGGCGAGGCGCGCGTCTTGCGGCGAGAATGGGCCGTCGATCTCGATTAGATGCCAGCATTCGGGCGGGGCCATTTGATGGGCTGCGACGTAGGTGAAGGGGGTGCCGATTTCTTCGAGCGCCGCGATCAGCCGCGCCCGGCTCGTTTCGCGCCGTGTTTCGATCACCAGCACGAGACGGTCGGCGGTGGTGGCGTCGGCGGGCCCGGCGGCAATGACCAGCGCAACATCCCGGGCGTTGCGGCCGTTGCTGAAATCGGCAAACGGAAGTCGCGCAATGACCCGGGGACCTTGGCCGCGGGTGCCGGCGAGCGCCGGCCACCACGGCGCGTCTTCCTTATCGAACGGCATTGGCACCACCCCGACCGTGGCGCGGCTATCGCTGACCGCGCTCACCACCTCGAGGCCGGAGCGCAACACCGACATGGGCACATAGCTGCCAAAATAGTCGCGCGCGATGTCCCAGAGGCCCGGCCTGGTATCCGGCGCCGCGACCGCGACGCTGAAGGGGCCTTGCATCGACACCCCGCCACCCAGCATTTCGCACCAAATGCGCAGCATCGATTGTCGCGGGAATGGCCCGTGATGACGCGCCATGAGCCGGCGCAGGATCTCGGCGACGCGGCCCGGGCGGAACGAAGGCTGTCCGCTCGATCGCTTGAGGGCGGCGATGCTGTCGACCACGGATGCGCGCTCCATGATGGAATCGTGGATGCGATCGTCGATCGCATCGAGGCGATGGCGCAATTCATCGAGAGTGGGGGCGGGCGTGTCCATGGTCGGCTGCTGCTAGAAGGCCGCTACTGATAGTTCGCCGGGCGACCGAAAGCAAAGAAAAGTACGTTAGCCCCGCGGCGCCGGGAACGCACGTTCCTGGGGGAACCGGACCCTGGTCGGGCTTGCCCATTGATTGGGACGCGGGCGCGGGCCAAAATAGCTATTCTCCCACAGAAAGAGCATCCGTTGTCGGTTTCGTCGCCTCTCCTCGATTTTGCCCCAAGAGAACGCCCCGGTCATGCGCTGGTGGTGAAGGAGCCGTTGCCGCTTGATAGCGGCGCGGCGCTTTCGCAATACACCATCGCTTATGAGACCTATGGTCGGCTCAATGCCGACCGCTCCAACGCGATCCTGATTTGCCATGCGCTCAGCGGCGACCAATATGCCGGCCCCGGCCAGCACCCGGTCACGGGCAAGGAAGGGTGGTGGAGCACCGTCGTCGGCCCCGGCAAGGTGCTCGACACCGATCGCTATTTCTTGATCTGCGCCAACGTGCTCGGCGGCTGCATGGGCTCGACCGGGCCGATGGAGATCGATCCCGCCACGGGTCGGCCCTGGGGTCTCACCTTTCCGGTCATCACCATCGGCGATATGGTGCGCGCCCAGATCAAGCTGATCGACCATCTCGGCATCGCCCAATTGTTCTGTGTCATCGGCGGATCGATGGGTGCGATGCAGGTGCTGCAATGGGCCGCCTCCTATTCGCCGCGCGTGTTTGCCGCGGTACCGATTGCCGGTGCCGCGCGCCATTCGGCGCAGAACATCGCGTTCCACGAAGTCGGCCGCCAGGCGATTATGGCTGATCCCGATTGGAACCGCGGCGATTACTACGCGTCGGGTCGAGGACCGGAGCGCGGCCTCAGCGTCGCCCGCATGGCGGCGCACATCACCTATCTGTCCGAAGCGGCGCTGCACCGCAAATTTGGCCGGAACCTCCAGAACCGGCGCGCCGTCACTTACGGGTTCGATGCCGATTTTCAGGTCGAAAGCTATTTGCGCCATCAGGGCAACAGCTTCGTCGACCGGTTTGACGCCAATTCTTATCTCTACATTACGCGCGCCTGCGACTATTTCGACCTAGCGGCCGAACATGATGGCAGTCTCGCCAATGCGTTTCGCGGCACGCCGACCCGCTTCTGTTTAATTTCCTTCACCAGCGATTGGCTCTATCCGACGGCGGAAAGCCGCGCCATCGTCCATGCGCTGAACTCGGTGGTGGCAAATGTCAGCTTCGTCGAGGTCGCGACCGATAAGGGCCACGACGCATTTCTTCTCGATGAACCCGAGTTTTTCGCGACCCTGCGCGGCTTTCTTGACGGCTGCGCCCGCCATCGCGCCCTTCCCGCGACATGAAAGCCGACGCCAACGGCAACGCCGCGCTGGCCAATCTGCGCGGCGATCTCCGGCTCGCCGCCAACCTGATCGAAGGCGGCAGCCGGGTGCTCGATATCGGCTGCGGCGAGGGCGAGTTGCTGGCGTATCTGACGCAATGGAAGGGCATTGATGCGCGCGGGATGGAGATCAGCCAGAATGGCGTCAATGCCTGCGTGCGCCACGGCCTCTCCGTCATCCAGGGCGATGCTGACCATGACCTCCAGGACTACCCGTCGGACTCGTTTGATTATGTCGTGCTGAGCCAGACCCTGCAGGCGACCTATCGACCGCGCTCGGTGCTGGAGAATTTGGTCCGCATCGGCCGCTACGCCATCGTGTCGTTTCCGAATTTCGCGCATTGGCGGATGCGGCTCGGTCTCCTTACCCGCGGACGCATGCCGATCACGCCGTTCCTCGGCCACACTTGGTACGACACGCCCAACATCCATTTCTGCACCGTCCTCGATTTCGGGGACCTTTGCGACGAAATGGGCGTGACGATCGAGCGCAGCGTGACCCTCGACCGCCATGGCCGGCCGTTCCGCCTTAATCCGCGCGCCGGCCTTGCCAATCTCTTAGCGGAGCAGGCGCTGTTTTTATTGCGACGCAGAGAGTAGCGAAGGAGGATTCGCATGGATTTTCGCCGCCTTGGCAACACGGGGATGCGCGTGTCGGCGGTTGGTGTCGGCTGCAATCCCTTCGGCAACGAGGTTGATGCCGAGATGGCGGCGCGTATCGTCCACCGCGCGCTCGACCTTGGCGTCACCTACTTCGACACCGCCGACTCCTATTTCAACGGCCGGTCGGAAGAATATCTCGGCCGCGCGCTGCAAGGCCGTCGCGGTGACGCCGTCGTCGCGACCAAGTTCGGCAATCCGGTCGAGCCGGGCGCCGGCGCCGGCGCCTCGCGCCGCTATCTCATCGAGGCCTGCGAGGCTAGCCTGCGTCGACTCCGCACCGACTATATTGACGTCTATCAGGTGCATGCCCCTGACCGCGCCACTCCGCTCGGCGAGACCATGCGTGCCCTCGACGATCTCGTCCGCGCCGGCAAGGTGCGATATCTCGGCTGCTCGAATTTCTACGAATGGGAGATCGTCGAAGCCCTGTGGGTCGCAGATAGGGAGCGACTGGCCCCGTTCGCTATCGCTCAGGATTTCCACAACTTGCTGTACCGCGATATTGAAAAGCGGATGGAGCCGTGCTGCATCAAGTTCGGGCTTGGGATGGTCGCCTATTTTCCGCTGGCCGGCGGGCTGCTTTCCGGCACTTATCGGCGCGGCGTCGCGCCGCCGGCAGGCAGTCGCGGTGCGCGGCGGCCGAGCTTTGCCACTTGGGACAGCGCACGGAACTGGGAGGTCCAGGAACAACTCGCCGCGTTTGCGGCCCAGCGCGGTTGGACTTTGCCGCAGATGGCGCTTGCGTGGCTGCTGTCCCGGAAGATGACCGTCAGCGTTATCGCCGGCGCCGACACACCGGAACATGCCGCCGCCAATGTCAACGCACTCGATGTTCGCTTTTCGC
This sequence comes from Alphaproteobacteria bacterium, assembly GCA_030041335.1. Lineage (GTDB taxonomy): Bacteria > Pseudomonadota > Alphaproteobacteria > ATCC43930 > CGMCC-115725 > JAATGI01. Next base: position 104,798 of record JASHOB010000082.1, read on the forward strand.
CGCAGGACCTCGCCGAGATCGACCGCATCACCCTGGTCGACGAGGACCGTTCCACCGCGCCTATGCTGCGTCCCCGTTAACCACCGGTCGCGGTTTCGATCGGGTGCGGTCGAACATTCCAATGAGCGTCGTCGTCGGTGGGCACACTGCGTCGCAACGCATCGCCGAGGCGGGCTCGCAGCACTTCCGTCCACGCACTCCATCTGCGCCGGCGGTGGACCGAACCTGGCTGCGACGTCATGCGTGGCGGCCGCGGGAGCGGTCTTGCGGTCTCGGCGCGGACACGCCCTCTGCCTCCGATGGCGCGACTAAAACCCACCAATGTCGCGGCGATAGAAACCGTCGCTCCATTCTATCTTTGCAATCGCGTCGTAGGCGCGGCGCCGCGCCTCCGCCATGGTCGCGCCCAATGCCGTGACGTTGAGCACGCGCCCCCCATCGGCAACGAGACGGGCACCATCGCGCCGCGTTCCGGCATGGAAAATGTGAACCGCCGGATCAGCGGTGGCACGGTCGAGTCCTCTTATCTCACCGTCGCGTTTGGGTTCGCCGGGGTAGCCCTTCGCCGCCAACACCACCGTGACCGAAGGCCGTCCATCCCAGCGCAAATCGAAATCCTTGAGATCGCCGTCGCGTGCCGCGATCAGCGCCGGCAACAAATCGCTTTTCAGCCGCGGCAGCAGCGCTTGGGTTTCAGGATCGCCGAAACGGACGTTGAATTCGATCAGCTTCGGCCCGGCTTCGGTAAGGATCAAGCCGGCATAGAGCACACCCTTGAACGGCGTCCCGCGCGCCGCCATCGCGGCCACGGCCGGCTTGATGATCGCGGCAACGGCGGCCGCATCGATGGCTGAGGTAAGGGCAGGCGCCGGCGAGACAGCACCCATGCCGCCGGTGTTCGGTCCGGTGTCACCGTCGCCGACGCGCTTATGGTCTTGTGCCGAAACCAGGGGCAAGACATTGAACCCGTCGACCAGCGCCAGCAAACTGGCCTCGGGACCGGCGAGAAATTCTTCGACGACGATCTCCGCGCCTGCGGCGCCGAATTGCCTGTCGATAAGCGCCTGGTCGATCGCGGCCTCGGCTTCCGCGACCTCGGTCGCGACGGTGACCCCCTTGCCGGCGGCGAGGCCGTCTGCCTTTACCACGATGGGCGCGCCATGTTCGCGCACATATGCTTTCGCCGCTGAGGCATTGGTAAATCGCCTGTAGGCCGCGGTCGGAATGTCGACCGCGGCGCATAAATCCTTTGCGAATCCCTTGGACGCTTCGAGCCGGGCAGCGGCAGCGCCGGGGCCGAAGGCGGCAATTCCGGCCGCTTCCAGTCGGTCCACGAGCCCGGCAACGAGCGGTGCCTCGGGCCCGACCACGACAAAGTCGACGCGCTCGCGCGCCGCGAATGCGACGATGCCGGGAACGTCGCTTGCCGCCAGCGCCACGCATTCGGCCTCCTGCGCGATGCCCGGATTACCGGGCGCAGCGTAGAGCTTGTCGCAGAGCGGCGAGCCCGCGAGTGCCCAGGCGAGCGCATGCTCGCGGCCACCCGATCCTATCACCAAAATGCGCATCAACCTCCCCTCGGCCGCGGCCCTCCTATATCATAGCGGGCGATGACGGATTTTCCATTCGCCGCGCTGCAGTCGACGCGCTCCAACCTGCCGGAGATGACGGTCGGCGAACTGGCGCAGGCGCTGAAGCGCAACATTGAACAGAATTTTTCCTACGTCCGGGTGCGAGGCGAAATCTCCGGCTTTAAGCGCCACTCCTCCGGCCATTGCTACCTCAGCCTCAAGGACGAGGAGGCTGCACTCGACGCGGTGATTTGGCGCAGCACCGTGAGCCGCATACAGCTCGAGCTCGCCGACGGCATGGAGGTGCTGTGTACCGGCCGCCTCACAACCTTCCCGAGCCGTTCGCGCTATCAGCTCGTGATCGAGAGTGTCGCGCTGGCGGGCGCCGGGGCGTTTCTCAAGTTGCTCGAAGATCGCCGCAAGAAGCTCGCGGCCGAAGGCCTGTTCGACGAAGCGCGGAAAAAGAAGCTGCCCTACCTGCCCGAAGTGATCGGCGTGATTACCTCGCCCAGCGGTGCCGTCATCCGCGACATTCTGCACCGACTGTCGGATCGTTTTCCGCGCCGCGTGCTGCTGTGGCCGGTCGCGGTGCAGGGCGAACTCGCGGCGCGTGAGGTGGCCGCGGCGATTGCCGGATTCAACGCGTTCTCACCGGGCGGCGCAGTGCCGCGTCCTGATCTCCTTATCGTCGCCCGGGGCGGCGGCAGCCTCGAGGATTTGATGGCGTTCAACGAGGAGATCGTGGTGCGCGCCGTCGCGGCCTCGGCGATTCCGCTCATTTCCGCCGTCGGGCACGAGACCGATACGACGCTGATCGATTTTGCCGCCGACCTTCGGGCGCCGACACCGACCGCGGCCGCCGAGATCGCGGTGCCGGTGCGCCTTGATCTGATTGCGGCCAATCAAGCCTTGGGCGGCCGGCTCGCCGCGGGGATCGCGCGCCGGCTCGGTCAGGACAAGCTCCATGTCGAGGGACTGGGGCGCGGTCTGCCCGATCCTGCCGCCCTCATCAACGCGGCACAACAGAGGCTCGACGATCGCGCGGAACGGCTGGCGTTCGGTCTCAGGCAATGCTTGCGGCACGCGCGGCAGGCGCTGGCGGTGCTGACGGGGCGGGTCAACGTCAATCTTCTCAGAGCCGAAATCGCCCGTACCCGAGAGCGTGTCGACGAACTGGCACCGCGTCTCTTGACCGCGGTCGAGCGCCAGATTGCGCAAGATCGCAATCGCGCCGATCACATCGCCGGACGCTTGCTGACCGCTTATCAGGCGCTGCGCAAGCCCTTGCTGCGTGGTTACGCCATCGTGCGCGACGACAAAGGCAAGCTCGTCACCGATGCCGCCAAAGTCAAAGCCGACGCGGCGCTGTCGCTCGAATTTCACGATGGCAGGGTTCATGTCGTGGTGCCGACGAAGCAGGGCAAGTTGTTTTGAGGCAGCGTTTGTTCCGGCATGGCTTGGATTGCACGGCGCGATGGATCGACCCGTCGCGTCGAATTGATGGCAATACGCATCCCCCTTATCGCGCACGCATCCGCGGCGAGGGGAAGGCCGGCATGCGCCTCGCCACCCTCATTGCCGTCTTGTTGTGCGCGGCGCCGGCTTTCGCCAACATCCTCACCCTCGACGGCGCAATGGAACAGGGCGGACTGATCCGCGGGCGCACCGAGCCGGGCGCAACCGTGGCACTCGATGGCCGGCGCCTGCGCGTCGCACCCGACGGTGCCTTTATTTTCGGCTTTCCGCGCAACGCGCCGGCGCATGCATCGCTCGACGTCACTTATCGCGACGGCGCCACGGTGAACCGCATTCTCACCGTCGCTCCCCAGCACTATCAAATCCAGCGTATCAATGGCTTGCCCGAGAATGAGGTGTCCCCCAACACCGAGACCCTGAAACGCATTCTCCATGACATTGCCGCGATCCGCGCCGCTCATCATGTCGATTCCGACAACCGCGATTTCGAGATCGCGCTGCGCTGGCCGGTCGTTGGCCCGATCAGCGGCGTGTTCGGCAGCCAGCGCATCCTGAACGGCGAGCCGCGCGCGCCACATGCCGGTATCGATATCGTGGCACCTTCCGGTACGCCGGTCGTGGCACCGGCGGGCGGAGTGGTGACGCTGGCGGAGCCCGATTTGGTGCTCGACGGCGGCACTGTGGTGGTCGATCACGGTTATGGGCTGTCGACGCTTTATATCCATCTTTCGAAAATTGCCGTGCGCAAAGGCGAGCGCGTCGCCCGAGGCCAGACCATCGGCGCGGTCGGCGCGACCGGTCGCGCTACCGGCGCCAATCTTCATTGGGGTGTCTACTGGTATGAAATGGCCCTTGACCCAATGCTCGCTGCGGGCCCAATGCCGACGCGGTAACGGCGTGGTGCGCGATGGCGATGGCATGCGGGACCTGAGCGCTCTCGCCCGGCGCCGGCCGGCGCCGCGGGCAAGCCGCGACGCGAATCGAAGGCCGCCTCGAGGGTGGGTCGAGATGGCGCCGGCGGGATGGGTTTCTTTGACAAAATAGCTTCCGCCTCGTCGGGCTGTGATGCCAGCTACCGCGAAGGCCGCGACGAACGACATTTCCAAGACGGCCCTGGACGCACTAAAGTCCGGTCAACAACAGTGGAGACGCGGATGAAAGCGGCGATTGCATCGGCGCAGGGGCTGGTGATGCGCGAGGTGCCCAAACCCTCACCCAAGGCAAACGAGGTTCTGGTCAAGGTCCAAGCCGCGGCGTTGAACCGCGCCGATATCGGTCAGACACATGGCCAACGGCACGGCGGCTCGGGCGGCATCGGCGCCGTGCTCGGCATGGAGTTCGCCGGCGAAATCGAATCCGTCGGTGCCGAGGTCAAGGGCATCAAGGCCGGCGACCGTGTCACTTGCTCCGGCGCTGGCGCCTGGGCGGATTATGCGGTGACCGATTGGGGCCGCGTCAATCGGCTGCCGCGCGGGTTGGACTACGTGCAGGCGGTGACCCTGCCGATCGCGCTTCTGACAATGCACGATGCCGTGGTGACGAAGGGTCGGCTCAAGACCGGCGAGGCGGTGATGATCCAGGGCGCGGCGTCGGGCGTGGGCTTGATGGCGATGCAAATCGCCAAGGCCAAGGGCGCCCGCCTCGTCATCGGCACGTCGACCAATGCCGGACGCCGCGCCCATCTCAAGGAATACGGCGCCGACTTGGCGCTCGATACCACCGATCCACGCTGGCCAGAGCAGGCGTTCGAGGCCGCCGGCAACGGTGTCGAACTCATCGTCGATCAAGTTTCGGGTGGTGTCATGAACGGCAATATGATTGCCAGCGCCGTACTCGGCCGCATCGTCAATGTCGGCCGGCTCGGCGGAACCGAAGACCGTTTCGACTTCAACCAGCATGCGCTGAAGCGCATCGACTATGTCGGCGTCACCTTCCGCACGCGCAGTCTCGAAGAAGTGCGCGAGATCGCCCGGCTGATGCGGGAGGACATCTGGCATCTTGTCGAGAATGGCACCCTGCGACTACCGATCGACCGAAAATTTCCGCTCGACGAGGCCGCGGCCGCGCTCGATTACATGAAGGCCAATCGCCATTTCGGCAAAATCGTTCTGACGGTTTGAGGGAGACAGTTCGATGCGGGCATATCAATTGCAGTCGAAGGGCATCGACGGTCTCAAACAGGTCGAGTTGCCGCAACCGAAGCCCGGTGCGCGCCAAGTGCTGGTCAGGGTCGCGGCGTGCTCGTTGAACTACCGGGATCTCGCGATCGTCTCAGGCAATTATCGCGCGCCGGTTAAGGAGAACGTGATTCCGCTCTCGGACGGCGCCGGAGAAGTCGCCGAGGTCGGACCCGGCGTGATCCACTTCAAGCCCGGCGACAAGGTCGCCGGCAATTTCTCGCAGCGCTGGTATGGCGGTCAACCGGCCCCTGAAAACGGGAACTTCGCGCTTGGCGGCCCGACCGACGGAATGCTTGCCGAGTTTGTCGTCCTGGAAGAGCAAGGCACGGTAAAGCTGCCGGTGCATCTGTCGCTGCACGAAGGCGCGACGCTGCCTTGTGCCGGTGTCACCGCATGGCATGCTGTCGTCGAGTATGGCTCGACCAGGCCCGGCAGTACCGTTTTGGTGCAAGGCACGGGCGGCGTCTCGATCTTTGCGCTGCAATTCGCGCGTGCGCTGGGCGCCGAGGTGATTGCGCTCTCCTCGAGTGACGAAAAGCTTGCGCGCGCGAACAAGATGGGCGCCGTGCACGGCATCAATTACCAGGCGAAGCCGGAGTGGGACAAGGCGGTGGCGCAACTCACCCATGGCGGCGTCGACCTGGTTGTCGAGGTCGGCGGCGCCGGCACATTCATGCGCTCCCTCGGCGCCATCAAGGTCGGTGGCAAGATCGCCATGATCGGGGTGCTGTCGCAGGCCACGGCCGACTTCAATCCGATGATGATCCTGGGAAAGCGCGCCAACGTGCAGGGGATTTCGGTTGGCTCGACGCAGATGTTTGAGGCCATGAACCGCGCCATCACCGCAAACAATATCAAACCGGTGATCGACAAGGTGTTTCCGTTTGCGGATGTCAAGTCCGCCTTCCACCACCTCCAGTCGGCCAAGCATTTTGGCAAAGTGGTGATCAGCTTGACGTAGGCTGAAGCACGTTCGCTGCGAGCGCGCAAGTGGCGCTCGGGGCGGAAGTCGCTCCTGGTTACCAGGCGGCCGGGCCTCTCTGACGTCGCCCGCGACGTCCTGCGGGCCGGCGTTCAACCTCAGGCGGCCACTCGGCGGCGGATTCTCAGCCCGCGTACGAAAGACCCCGCCGCGCCCCGTGACATTCGCCGCTTTCGCTGCCGCCCCGCAAGCGCGTTCCGGCCGCTTTCATTCCCATCGGCACTATGGGTTGAGGTCGAAGGCCGGCCGCAGGCTCCCGTCCATGTAAAATGGAACCGACGCGTGGTGATGAACGATCTTCCATGTGCCGCGCTCGCGGTTGAGGCAGATCGTATCGCGCAGCCAGAAGCTGATCGGCTGGGGCGCGGCTTTGGGCTTGCCCGACATCCGGGTAAAGCCCTGGACGATGGCGACGTCCCCGCCGACGGTGATCATGGTATCGCGTGGCTCAAGCGCGACTGGTCCTTCCCAGGTGTCAAGCCACGCTTGCTTCGCCGCGACGTTGATGCCCCGATGCGCGAGCGGCGGCGCGAGATCGCATATGATCGCGTCCTTCGAATAAGCCGCTGCGATCGCGGCGCCGTTCTTGTCGTGATGTGCGTTGCGCACGCCCTCGAGTAACGTCAGGATCTCTGCTTCGTCGCGCGAATGCTGCTTGGTCATGATGGCATCGTTCATGGTTCGGTCTCTTCCGGTTGCGGATGGAACAGCAGTTCGAAATAGCGGCGCAGGTGATCGAGTGAAGCGAGCGCCACGCTCGGGTCTTGCGTCGCCTTGGCGAGAATAAAGGCACCCTGGATGACCGCCTGCGTGTGCAGCGCCAGGGTCTTGGCCGTCCACTGGCCGTTGACCCGGTACTGCCGCATCGCTGCTCCGATATCCGCTTCGAGTGTCGCAGCGTGACTGCTAATGGTCGCGCTGCAGGCGTCGCGAATCGTCGGGTGCGTGTCGAATACTTCCTGCACGGTGGTTCCGGCGAAGCAGCTGAATTGGGCCGGATCGCCGCTAATCAGCGCTTTCCGGAAATCGATATAGGCGAACAGCCGATCGAGCGGCTCGGCTTGCCGATGATAGGGCGCGGCCGCGAACATGGCGCCGGTGACCGCACCCCAATGCCGAGCGGCGGCAATCGCGAGCTCTTCCTTGCCTTTGAAATGATGGAAGAAGCTGCCCTTCGTCAGTCCGGCCGCCGCGCAGATGTCCTCGACCCGCGTCGCGGAATAGCCCTTGGCGCGAACGACCCGCAGCGCGGCGTTCAGGATCTTGGTCTTGGATTCATGTGGCTCATCGGCCATTGCCGACCATACCAACTAGTCGGTATGCAGTCAAGCGGGTTCTCTCAGCGGCGCTCCGGAAGCCGAAAACCGCTTACTTGAAGCGGCGCTTGGTGAAGTCGTTGGGATTGAAGCCCGGCTTTTCGCCGGCACCCCAATTGTCGATATCGCCACCCTTCGCGAACATCCAAGCGTAGCCGCCGTCGGGATTGGTGAGGATTTCCCACCAATTGTCGTCGGGATCGCGCAAGTAGAAACTGTAGGTGCCGTGCTGTTCCGAGGGGCGTGTCACGGCTTTGATGCCCCATTGTTCCTGCTGCGCGACGCAGGTGGCGTGGGCGCGGTCAACCTCCTCCCGCGTCGCCACGTCGAGACCGTTATGGTTTAAGACCGGCATCAACGATTTCTTGGGGTTGAGCACCGTGGCGATGGTGTTAGTGCCGCCCAGGCGAATCATCAGCGAGCGCGGGCTGGTCTGCACCACTTCGAGACCAAGAAATTCCTGGTAGAATTTGCGGCTCTTGTCGATGTCGTAGCTTTCGAGCGTACCATGCGACAGATAGTTGAGTGCGAGCGCGGGTTTGGTCATGACGCGACCTCTAGGCGAACGTGTTGATGAGCGTTCCGATTTTCTCGATTGAAATCCTGACTTCGTCGCCCGCCTTGAGAAACTCGCCGCGGCCGGCGCCGACGCCTGCCGGCGTGCCCGTCAGCACAATGTCGCCCGGCTGGAGTGTGATCCGCGACGACAGCTGTTCGATCTGTTCGGCGAGGGTGAAAATCATCTTCGCCGTATTCGAATCCTGTTTCACTGCGTCGTTGACCCACAGTTTGATGCCCAGCTTCTGTGGATCGCCGACCTGATCGGCGGGCACGATCCAGGGGCCGAGCGGACAGGAGCCGTCGAAGCTCTTGTGCGCGGTCCAATCGTTGCGGAAAGGATTGGTCGCCGCTAGGGCCTCGCGCGTGCCCAGATCGCGCGCCGAAAGATCATTGGCGCAAAGATAGCCCGCGACATAGTCGAGCGCCCGGGATGCCGGCACCTCCTTGGCGGCACGGCCGATCACGGCGGCGAGTTCCGCTTCCCAATCGACGTTCTTGGCGGCACGCGGCAGCGTCACCGTCGCACCGGGATGGGTCACCGCGGTGGTTGCCTTGATGAAATGCCAGGGTTTGAGACCGAGTGTATGGGGGTCGGGATCGGGGGCGCGGTTCGCCCTCGCCGCCATCTCGTCGGCGTGATCCTGGTAGTTGGAGCCGGCGCAATAGATCGCTGAAGGATAGAGGACCGGCGCCAGGAGTTTCGCGTCGCCGAGTGCCATGCCCGGCGACGCTGCGCCACGCGTCAGAGCGGTGGTGATACGGTCATGGCCGCGCTGCCAGTCGGCGAGCAGACCGCGGATGCTGGCATCGGTGGCGGCGCCCGTGAGCAGCGCCAGATCAAAGACGCGTCCTTCGACCACCGCGCCGGCGCGAGGGCCGCCGCTCGTTTCAAAGCTGACCAACTGAAAATCAGGCATTGGCTGTTCTCCCTTTCCCGGCGCCGCGTCGGGTATTCGCTAGCACGCGGCGGTTCGACACGACACGCGAATATTTCGATCGGATCGCGAGCAGGCCATCGGGGGACGACACTACCAAGCCGACGGCGATGCGATAAGAGTGGCCGATGGCTGCCAACCGCCGCCGCACTGCCAAACCTCCCGGCCCGTCAGGCGCTGCTAGGGCTGGTGGATGAAAGGACATTGGCTGACCGACAGCGGCGGAAAAACGTCCCGACCGGGAATGGTGCGCACCAGCTTCAAATAGTCCCAGGGATATTTCGATTCGCTCGGAGATTTAACGCGATAAAGATCGACGTCGAAAATCGCGCGGCCGTCGGCCCGCAGCGTGGCCGGTTTGCCGGAGCGATCGAGCGTATGTGTTTTCATCCACGCCACGACCTTTTCCGGGTCAGTAGTGCCGACCGCCTTCACCGCGGTGAGATACGCCGTGACGCCGGAATAGTTCGCCGTCTGCGTGAAGTTCGGCATCTTGTGGTGCATGGCGAAGAACTTTTTGGCGTAGGCACGGGTCTCGTCGTTGCTATCCCAATAGAAATCCTGGACCAGCCAGACCCCTTGCAGCGTCTTTAATCCAAGCGCGTCGACATCGGTAAGGTTCATCAGAAACGCCGCCAGACGCTGTCTTGACGATGGCAGAATATCGAACTCGCCCGCTTGCTTGATCAGGGTGACGAGGTCACGGCCGATGGCGCCGACGCCGATGACGTCCGCCTCGCTGTGCTGCGCCTCCAGGAGGTAGGTCGTGTAATCCTCGCTGTTGGGCGGAAAGAAAATGGTTTGCACGATGCGGCCGCCATTCTTCGTTACCGCGGCCTGGGTTGCCGCCGCGACCGCTTTGCCGACCGCGTAGTCGGGCATTATCAAGAACCAATTCTTGGCCTTTTGTTGCCGGAACGCGGCGACCATGGTGTCGGCCGTCCCTTGAGTATCGAGACCCCAATGCACCCCGGTCGGCGTGCATGCCTTGCCGGTCAGCTCAGACGTCGCAGCCACCGTCGCCAACAGCAATTTCTTCTTCTCATAGGCCATGCGCTGAATCGTGATGGCGGCGGCGGATGCCGGCACATCGACGATGACGTCGACGCCATCGACATCGTACCAATGTTGCGCCAGCGTCACCGCCAGATCGGGACGCGACTGCATATCGGCCGCGATCACCTTGATCGGCTTGCCGAGAACCGAGCCGCCGAAATCTTGCACCGCGAGCTTGGTCGCCACTACTGAGCCGGGCCCCATGCTGCTGGCGGCGAAACTCGAAAGATCGGTCAATACGCCGATGGTCAGCTCGCGGTCGCCGGCGCGCGCCTGGAGCGAAACCGCGACGATGACGATGGCTGCGAACCGCGCGGCAAGAATTCCTGGCAGTTGGGGCATTCTTTCCTCCCGGCGGTTTTGCATGGGCGCAAAAAGTGATGGGCAGGGTCGGCGCTGTCAACCGCGGACAAGGCGGAGAACATCGATTAGATTGCCGCGTGCATGGATGTTTATGTCATCAACCTTGACCGCCAGATCGAGCGAATGCGCTGGATGGAGCGCAATTTGGGCGAAGCCGGGATTGCCTTCCGGCGCGTGCGCGCCATCGATGCCACGCGCCTCGAGCCGGATTTCATCACCAGACGAACAAAGGACAACAGCCACAAGCTGACCCGGTTCGACGTCGCCGCGATCATGAGCCACCGCAAGGCGTGGCGTGCCTTGCTTCGCTCGTCGGCACCGCATTGCGTGGTTTTCGAGGACGACATCCATGTCGGCCATGGCTTTGCCGCACTGGCGGCGGCGCTCGACGCCGGCGGGGCCGCGTTTGACATCGTGAAACTGGAGAGCGTCGGCGAGCGCGTGCTGATCGACCAGGGCAGCGGCCGCGACATCGCCGGGCGGCGGCTCTGCCCGCTGCGGTCGGCCTATATGGGCGCGGCCGGGTATGTCGTCAACCGCAAGGCTGCCGCGGCGCTACTGCAGTCGACACGCAGCCTGGCGGTGCCGATCGACTGGTTCATGTTCGCCAATGACTATCTGACGCGGAACGGCCTTACGGTGTTGCAAACGGTGCCGGGCATCGTCGCGCAGGAAGAACATCTGCGGCGACTTGGCGGCGGCGAGCTCAGAAGCTGCCGGCCACCCCGCCTCGCTGGCGCCGACCGCAAAGTCAAGCGAGCGCCGATGGCAAGAGCGGCCCGCGAAGCGCTGCGGCCATTGCGCCAACTCGTCGCGGCGCTGGCCCGCTACCGACGGATGCGTGCCGAGCCGGGCCTCAGTTGGGGTCGCATCGGCTTCGAATGATGCTTAGGCCCGACGGTGCCCCAGCGCCATCCGCCTGGTCTTAGCCGCCCGGCGCTTCAGATAGAGCAAAAACGCGCCGAGGCGAAAGCGCGGCGAATGCGCCGCCTCGTAGAGCGCGACATAGTCAATTTCCTCGCCGGCAACGACACGCGCCACCACTTGGTCCAAGATTTGGCGCAGTCCCGCGCGCCGCGTACGCCGCGCCTCGAAGAGATGGAAAACGCTGCCTTCACCGTAGAACGTGCCGTAGCCGGTAACACCCTTGCCGGCCAACTGCCACCGCGGGATCACCACGTAATTCGGATAGAGCAATTCCACAGACACGCCATGCGAAATCGCCGCTTTGCCGATCCGCATGGCGACGTCGTTGGCGGCGTCCGGAACGGCGCTCGGCCGCCCAATCGCTTCCCAACAGCGCCGCGCCAGGCACAAAAAAGCCGGGCCGGCATAAATGAAGTCGCGTTCGGGCAGATGGCTGGCGGTTTGCGCAACCCCGAAAATCCGCCCCGCCTCGGCGGCGCTGAAAGCGCGCCCGATCGCGGTGGCCGTGAGCGGAAAGGCGTCGATGTCGACGAACAGGATCACATCGTCAGGCGCGGCCGCAGCAAGCGTTTCGTCGATCCAGACGCCATGCGCCACACCGGTCGCGTTGATCTGCTTGATGGCATAGCCGAGTTTGGCGAAGACACGGCGCTGCCCCTCGATCACCGCGGCATCAATATTGTCCCAGTACATCGAAACGATGTGACGCAAATCTTAGCGGACCCGGGTTGGCAGTGGATCAAGGTGATCGGCCAACGCCGGCTCTGTCAACGCCGCGAGCCGATCAAGGCCTCTTGCACCGGCGACCAAAACACCAAATTATAGTCAGACGATCAACTAAATGTGTTCGCAGATTGCTCGGTCCCAACCATGCTCTCCAACAAAGCGAAATACGGGTTAAAGGCGATGTTGTATCTGGCGGCACGGCGCGACGCTCGCCCGGTCGGGATACTGGAAATTGCCGAGGATCAGAACATCCCGAAGAAATTTCTCGACGCCATTTTATTGGAATTGCGGCGCAACGGCGTGGTTTACAGCCGCAAGGGCCGCGGCGGCGGCTATGTCTTGTCGCGGCCGGCGGCAGAGATCTCGGTCGGCCGCATCATCCGGGCACTCGACGGACCGTTGGCGCCGATCGGCTGCGCCTCGAAGACGGCTTATCGGCCATGCGCCGACTGCACCGATATCAAGGCCTGTCAGGTCCGGCGCACGATGCAGCGCGTGCGCGACGCAATGGCCGATATTCTCGACAATACCAACCTTGCCGAAATGCTGGTGATGCCGGAGGCGAAGAACCGCGTTGCCTAGAGGGCGAGCTTGCCGCCGACCACGAGCAGAGTGATGGCCAGCACCGTGCGCAGGATCGCGTCCGGTACACGCGATGACAGATAGCTGCCCACCACTATGCCGGGCAGCGATCCCAATACCAGCCAGCCGAGCATGACAAAATCGACCGTCCCCATCAGCCAATGGCCGGCGCCGGCGATCAGGGTCAGCGGCACCGCGTGGGCGATGTCCGAACCCACGATCTTGGCGGTCGGCAAATTGGGGTAAAGGAAAATCAGTGCCGTGATTCCAAGCGCCCCGGCGCCAACCGAAGACAATGACACCAGCACGCCGAGCGCGGTGCCCGTGGCGATGGTCAGCGCGACGGTATGATTTCCCGGCATCCTGGAGGCGACGCGGCGCGCCGCCAATCGTAAGACCTGTCGCCGCAGCATCAGGGAGATCGCGGTGAGGATCAGGGCGATGCCCAAAACCACCGAAATCAGCGGCGAGGAGTGAGAATGCGGCGAAAAATATTGCAGTGCCAAGAGTGTTAGCGCGGTGCTGGGCATGCTGCCCAGAGCGAGGCGGCCGACGACGCGCCAGTCAACCGTGTGGTTGATGCCGTGGACGATGGTACCGCCGGTCTTGGTGACTGCGGCATAAAGCAAATCAGTGCCGACCGCGGTCGCCGGATAAATGCCAAACACCAGCACCAGGATCGGCGTCATTAATGAGCCGCCGCCTACGCCGGTCATCCCAACCAAGATCCCGACCCCCAATCCCGCTACCACGTAAAGCGGACTGTGGCCTTGGACAGCATCCATCGAAGTGACAAACCCCTCCGCACCGGGTCCGATCCCGGTTATTTAAAGCGGCAATAGACCTTTGCCCAGCCTGTCGCTGGCGCCTGGCCAACCGCCGTTCTGTGTTGCTAAGATCATCTATGGAAGTAGTAGATTAAATCCGCGATTACAAGCAGCAAATCAACGTTTGCCGTGCCGCCGACAGGCATGGCTAAGATTGGGCCATGGCCGTCATCGTCCATGCCGCCAGCTTCACCGTCGGTATCAAAGGCGGCTTCCAGCACAACACCGCCATCAAGCTTTCCAACGGCCTGATCCGCAACGGTCATTTGGTCTTAAATTTTTCAGACCGCGACGTCGCCCGAGCCAGCTCGATCATGGGTCATAGCAAATTCGGACGCGCCGCCGTCAACCGTGCCCTTCTCGATTATTGCCGAATGCATCGGCCCGACCTCTTGCTGCTCGGCCACGCCGATCTCATCGACCCCGCGACGATAACCGGGATTCGTAACGCTGCACCCGGCCTCCGCGTGGTGCAATGGAATGTGGATCCGCTGTTTGAGCCGGAAAATGTCGCGCGCATCGAAGCCAAGCTGAGCATCGTGGATGGCACGCTGGTAACAACGGGCCCGACGGCGCTGGGGCCGTTGCGCGCCGGCGGGCGACGCGTCGGCTTTTTGCCCAATCCCGCCGATCCATCGATCGAGCGCGGCAAGAATCATCTCAAGCCCGGGCTGCCATTCGACCTGTTCTACGCTTGCGGCCATCCGAGCCGGCCGCTGCGCCGTGTCTGCGGCAAGGACTGGGACATGGACGAATTCGTGACGGCACTGTTGGCGCAGTTGCCCGACGTGCGGCCGCTGCTTGCCGGTCTCCATGGCCGGCCGCGGCTCGCAGGCGCCGATTACCAGACCGCGCTCGAAAGCGCAGCACTCGGTCTCAATATCAGTCGGCGCGCCGACTCGCCGCTCTATTCCTCGGACCGGCTGGCGCAGATGATGGGCAATGGCATGGGTGTGCTGATCGAACGCGCAACCGGCTACGACCAATTATTCGGCGACGATGAGATGCTGTTCTTTTCCAGCTTCGACGAATTGGTAGCGAAAATCCGCGGTGCCCTGGCGGCACCGGTCAGCCGCCAAGCCCTTGCGGCGAAGGGCCGCGACAAATATCTCCGCCTCTTCAACGAGCGCCTGGTGGCCCGCTACCTCTTTGATTTCGCCTTCGATCAAGTTGATGCCGCGGCCTATGGCTGGCCGCCCGATCTAATTTAAGGCCGGATCGATGGCGCGACGCATCGCGTCGAGCCGCGCCGCCCAAGGCCGAACATCGAGCGCTTCGATCGCGCGGATTCGCCCCTTCCACTGAAAGTTCTCGCGCAGCCGATCGTCGCACGCCAACCGTCTCAGTGCCGCCGCCAACCCGGCGGCGTCCGGCGGCTCGACCAAAATTCCAGCGTCGCCGATGATCTGAGGCGTGCCGCCGCGGCCGCTGGCGATCGTGGCACACCCGGAAGCCAACGCTTCGCGCACAGTGAGGGCGCAGGGTTCGGGCCATTGCGATGGCACCACGGCGATTGCCGCATGCGCGAACGCGCGCATTGCCGCTTCATGATTGAGGAAACCCGGCATTGATACACGGTCGCCGAGCGGTGCCATCGTTTCGACCACGTGGCGCAAATAATCGGTCCCGGCCTTTGGGCCATCCCCGATCAGGGTTGCGCGCCATGCCGGCAGGTCGGGCAAGACTTCTGACAGCGCCTGCGCCAATGGCAAAACCCCCTTTTCTCTAATGATCCGGCCGACAAAGAGGATCAAATTCTCCTTGGCTGCCGGTGTGACCGCGACGGTGTCGAAGCTCGCGGGGAGGACGACGACGCGCCCGACATGATTGGTGACGCCGTCAAGAAAGCGGTCTCGTACCCAATCGCTGACGCATATCACCAAGTGTGCATGATCAAGAATTCGCTGCCGTTCCCGCGCCGTCCGCGCTCCGCGCATGCCTTGCGGATCGTTGTGGAACCAGAGGGAAACCGCGGTGTTTGGAAAGCGCTTCGCCAGCAGCGTGAAGGTCTCGACGCGATTGTGGACATCGATGTGGCGGGGCGGGGCTGCGGCGAGGTAATCGGCGGCACCGAGTGCGAAACCGCGGTTGCGCCGGCGCCACCAGCGATCCTTGGCCGTGGTGGCACAGAACATAGTGGCATCGCGGGGCTCCGCCACCGGGGTGCCGAGCACTTGCGTTACCGGGCGATAGGCGGAATGACGGACATAGGCCTCAACCACCAGCGAGATCGCGCCGAAACGGTCGAGCGCGAACGCCTCCTTGCGCGGCAGGACGATAGCGATGCGGGCGCTCATCGCAACAACATTGCGCGTTCGACCTCTTCAACCGGCAGCGTCGCGAGATCGTCGCGTTTGAGCCAAGCCACCGCCGGACCGCGCGGCGCTGAACGCCGCGGATCGGTGTGGTGCGACATCAGCATCAAGGTCGGCGCGCCGACAGCTGCCGCGAGAAATACTGGACCGGTATCGTTGCCAATCACCCCGTCGGCCCGCCGCGCCAAGGCCGCAAGCTCAAAGAGATCGGTGCGGCCGACAAGCTCGATGGCCGAAGGCAGCAGCGCGGTGATGCGCGATGTCGCGTCGCGATCCCCAGTTGTCCCGACCAGCACGACGCCCAATCCTCGCGCCCTCAGCCTGCCGCCCAAGGCGGCGTATGCCGCTGCTGGCCACCGCTTGTGCGGCAGATGCGGTGAACTGCCGGGCACCAGCATCACGAAGCGCGCCGGCAGAGGCAATGCCGAGATGTCGGCGTCGAACCAGGCGAGATCGGTCGGGCGCTGGGGTGGTACGCCTGCAGCGGCGAGGATGGCACGCATCGCATCGCCGTTATGTCGCAGGCCCGAGGCCTTATCGGGGACGAAGTCAGACCCGCGTGCTGTCCCTGCCCATTGCGGCCGATGCGGGCCGGCCAGCAAATGACGATAGAGAGCGGTACGCTGACTGCATTGCAGATCATAGACGCGGCGGAAGCGCGCGCGGCGCAGCCGCCGGATCAAATCGGCGAAGGCGCGAATGTTGGATGCTTTCGGTCGTCCGTCGCACCAGACGCTACCGAACCAAGGCATCCGGGCCGCGAGCGCCGCAAATGGCGGCGTGGTCAGCAAGACCACGCCATCGCCCTGATGGTGCGCGCCGATATCGTGAAACGCATCGAGAGCCTGAATCATATCGCCCAATGCGCCGAGCTTGATCGCCAGAACCGTGTCGTTCACGCCACGTTGCTCAAATGGCTCACATCGTTGACGCAATCCACGCGCACGCTGCCGTCAGTGATCTCGATCTCGTTGATGGCGCACGGTTCTTGGGCCAGGCGCCAATAGGCCGACAATGGCTGATCGAGCAGTTGCAAGAGAATGGCGCGGTTGGCGGTCTCGTGGCCGACCATCACCACCACATCGTCAGGATGCCGCGCAAGTATGAACCGTATGGCATTGGCGGTGCGCGCGATTAGATCTTGCAAGGCATCGCCATTGGGAAAGCGCACGAGATGTGGTGTGGTGTACCAGGCGGCCAGCAAATCCGGCCAGGCAGCACGCACCTCGTCGATGGTCCGCCACTGCCAGGCGCCATAGTTGAAGTCAATCAGGTCCCTGATGCTCTCGCATGAGATGCCACAGGCATTGGCGATCGCCTTCCCGGTGGCGACGCAGCGCCCCATCGGGCTGGTATAGACCGAGTGCGGTTGCCAACAAGCCGCAATCCGGGCCGCTGTCGCAGTGACCTGCGCGCGACCGCGCGCCGTCAGCGACAGTTCGGTCTGACCACGAAAGCGCCGCGGCGAGATGCCGTCAACATGGCCATGTCGCGTCAGAATGATTTTAGTCATCGCCCGAGATTGGCGCAGGGCGATGGGCCGCGCTAGTCCCCGCTTGGGCGGAAGCGATGGTCCGGTGACGGTAGACCGGAAATATCGATCGGCTGGCGCGATAGATCGTTCGGCTCGGGTGATGCCCTACCGGACGGTGCCTCGGCGTTCGACGATACGTTGCCAGTGTCGAGCGCGCGCGCACTTACCGGCGCCAAATCGCCGCCGGTTCGAAGCGTCTCCAGCACCGCCACGTCGTTCGGCAGATGTGGGGCAGTGCCGGCAAAATAGGCCGATAGCAATAGAATCATGGCGGCAAGCGCAGACAGGCCGAGACCACCCAAGAAGGCGGCGTGCCGCCACCGGCGCCACATCGCGTCGATACTGATCATTCATGGAGTGATGGCCCGGAAATACGTCGGAAATATGACTAGCCGCTCAAAAGCTATTGGTCGTCACCGTCATTCGCCTGACCGCTCGTGTTGCCCGCGCGATTTTCCGCAGCGCTTACCGATGAGCGCGGTGGCAGGTCGCTGGCATCGAGCGGCGGCGCTTGGTCGGCCTCGGATTCAGGCGGCAGGTTGGCGTCTTGTTCACGGCGTGCACGCAACGGCGCCGGCGGGGGCGGCGGTTCGTACCCATCCGCATCTGCCCGATCCGTTTGCTCGTGATCTTGCGCCTGATCCAGTTGCTCCTCGTTCATCTGCGCTCGATGATTCATCTGCTCCTGATCAAGTTGCTCCTGCTCCTGGTTCACCTGTCCCCGATGATCCATCTGCGCCTGATCAAGTTGCTCCTGCTCCTGGTTCATCTGTTCCGGGTGATCCATCTGCGCCCGATCCATTTGCTCCTGAACCGCTTGCTCTTCTCGGTAGCGCGCCTCGCGCGCGCGCCGCGCCGCCGCCTCCCGGCGCTGACGTTCGGCGCGAAGCTTGTCTTGATGCCGGTGGACTTCGGCTAGGCGCAGTTTTTCGGCTTGATCCTTCTGCCGTTGGGCCTCTTCGGCGGCTTGGCGTTGAGCCTGCTGGCGAGCCTGTTCCGCCTGATCTTTCTGCCGTTGCGCCTCCTCGGCGGCCTGGCGTTCGGCCTGCCGGCGAGCCTGTTCCGCCTGATCCTTCTGCCGTTGCGCCTCCTCGGCGGCCTGGCGTTCGCTCTGCCGGCGAGCCTGTTCCGCCTCATCCTTCTGCCGTTGCGCCTCCTCGGCGGCCTGGCGTTCGGCCTGCCGGCGAGCCTGTTCCGCCTCATCCTTCTGCCGTTGCGCCTCCTCGGCGGCCTGGCGTTCGCTCTGCCGACGGGCCTGTTCCGCCTGCTCTTTCTGCCGTTGCACCTCCTCGGCAGCACGCCGTGCGGCCTGCTCGCGCGCTTGTTCCGCCTCATTCACGACCGGCTGCTGCGGGGCATAGGGCACGGGCGGCGTCTTCGTCTCGGGCGCGACGCCCATATCGACAGTAGCTTGGGTCGCCGGCCGATTGACATAATCGGCGGGTGGCGCTGACAACGGCGGCGGCTGCGCCGGAGCCTTCATCGACGCAGTGGCGCTCGACGCCTGGGGCGGTATCGCATCCTCGGCGGTGGTGTATTTCCAAAAGGCAAAAGCGCCGCCGCCAAGGCAGAACACGATAAACGCCGCAATCGCGATGAACGGCGTTGAACCGCTGCCTTGATGGGCGCGCAAATCCGGTGGCACAGCAAAATTCCGGTCGAACGATACCTGCGGTTCGCCGCCGCCGCGCTCGCGCGGCTGCGATTCCTCGCCGAAGGTCCGTGCGCGCTGTTTCGGTCCGTCGTCGAAAACGCGCACGCGCGGCTCCAGATAGGGCTGCTCGACGCGCCCTTGAGGCGTGTCGGCCCCGCGCGACAGCGGTTGCGGGTCCTTGCGTTGGCGGTCTTCGCTCATGGTCGTTTGAAAAGGTTAGTTCGGCCCCGACGTCAAGTTAAATCAATTCAGAGCGGTTACTTTTGATAACAAGACGCCGACCGGGCGCGTCTGGTTCCCGGACGATGAACCGGTGATGTACCTGCAAATACAGAACTGGCCGCGACATCTTGCCCCAACCGGATGGGGTGTGAACGCCGCAAGTGCCACCCCCAATTCGCCATTCACCATGGCATCTCCACTTGCGGATGCGCGCGTACTTCGCGCTACGACCGCGACCCGTCGGTCAAGCTCGGCATGCAACTTTGCGTCGGACGACGGCCCGGCCCGTGCGCAGTTCATCGCGAGGAGGCGCGACATCGTCGCGCTCTACTCGGCGGCGCGCCGAGCGAATTGCGTCGCATGCCTGGCGGTCAGCGCGCAGCGATCTCACCAGCGACGGCTCCACCAGCGCTGGGATCACGGTGGGGCAGGTGCGCCAGATTTTTCATCGAGGATCAGTGTCGACGCTCGGGGGGCGGCGAAATCGAACAGACCCGTGAGTGGACCAGCTTTGGCGTCAAATGAATCGTTGCCGATCCGGCCCAGCGCCCAATTGTCTTCGATAAAACGGAGGATCGACGTCTGGTCGGTCACGGTGTGATCGACATAATTGACGCGCGCGAACGGCGAGATAACCAACAATGGCAGACGCGGGCCGTGACCGCAGCGGCCCTGGTAAGTGCCAGGTTGCGGCGAACCACACTCGCCCAGACCGCTATACGAATCGACGCCGGGGATTGCCGAGCCGTTGACGATCGGCGGGGCAACATGGTCGTACCAGCCGTCGGAATCGTCGTAGGTCAGGATGATCGCGGTGTCGCGCCAATAAGGCGAACGCATAATCGCGTTGATGATGTGGACGAGATACACTTGCTCGTCGAGCGGGTTGGAATAAGCCGGGCCGGCATGTCCGTCCTGGTATGCCTTGGCCTTCACAAAGCTCACGGCCGGCAAACGGCCTTGCGCCAGCGCGTCGTAGAACACGGCAAGATCATACTGATGGTTGGCGCGGTCCGCATGACCGACCTTGTCCGGTGCCGAGGGCGGCAAGTGCCTGGGATTGGCGCTCTGCGCATAATATTGGAACGGCTCGTGGTGTGGCGAATAGTCGAAGACGCGGCCCGGACCTGCCGAGCGCGCGCCGCAGAATGCCTTGCCGCGCTTGGTGCCGTTCGGCTTGAAGCCACCCTGGAACCAACCCCAACTCACCTGTTTGGCGTTGAGGAGATCCCCGATATTGCGACCGAGCATAACGGCATGCGGCTTGTCGGGATCGGAACAATCGTCATAAGCCGGGTCGAGATCGTCGATAATGGTGAGAATCGGTAGCGGCACGACCGGCAATTTGGTCGGGACCATGACCGCGCCATGGGTGTTGCCGGAGATAAGATTGATTGCGCCAGGCGTTGACGGCCCAAAAGTGGTGCCGAAGTACCGGTCGCTCATGGCGAAATGCTGGGCATAATTCCACAATGCCGTGACCGTATTCCCGTCGAAATAGCCCATCACCAGCGATGCGTCGCAGCCGCCGCTGGGCGACGAGGTGGCTTCAACAAATCGGTCCATTTTGCCGCCATTGAACGCGGCCTGTTCGTCCGCATACTCGTGATCCATGTCGCAGGTCGCGGCAAGCTGCCGCCACAATCGGATTGGATTGGCGGAGTTGGGATTGTGCTCGAGCAACTGCGGCGTCAGCCCGTCGACCGCTGGAGTGCCGGGCGCTGCGTCGAACCGCTGCTCGCCCGGCAGGTTCTGCGCATGCGGGTAGGTGCCGAAATAGTGGTCGAAGGAGACATTTTCCTGGAACAGCACGACCACGTGTTTGATGCGAGTTGTGGTTGGCGGCGGCGCTGGCTGTGCGAGTGCAGCCGTTGCTGCCACCAGCATCGCCAGCGCCCAAAGATTTCCTAACAGCATCACGCGTTTCTAATGACGCTTTGCGTCAATTCGGTTACGCCGGCTCGGCAAGACGTTTTCGAAGCTCGGCAAGGCAGCAATCTCGGTTGGGGGCATAGTCCCGATTTTCCCACCAGTCTTCGATCGCTGCGAGCCAGCGGCTGATATCGGGGCCCGACGACACCCCCAACGCTACAACGTCGGCGCCCTTCAGCGGGAAACTCGGTATCGCCAATGCGTCCGCCATCGCCAGCAGCCGCGGCACCTGCGCCGCATCGCCGGACAGCAGCACCAGGTCGCGATAGCGGGCGCGGCCGAGCTTAAAGAGTGCGCGGCGCTGCTGCGTTTCTCCGGCATTGACATCGATCGCCCAGGCGGGCGCAGCCAGCCCCTCCAGCCGCGAGCGCTCATCTTTGGTGAGACCGAGACGTCTCGCCAGTGCCGTGGCGCCAGGTTTGTCGATCGCCACCAACGCTGCCAGACGGCGCAGCGCGTCGGGCGCTGGTTCAACCGCGATCAGCCGTGCGAGCCGATCGAAGCGGACGGCCTCCGGCAGAATCGCCGCGAGTAACCCGTCGGCGGCCATCATTTGCAGCGCCGGTACCGGATTGGGCGCGCTCAGTAGTTTCATCAATTCGGTTCGGACGCGCTCCGATGAAAGACGGGTGGCGAGTACGGCCAGCTTTCGGCACGCGGCCCGTGCGTCGCTGTCGGCTGCGCCGCTGCCATAATGGGCGAAGAAGCGATAAAAGCGCAGCAGTCGCAACGCGTCCTCGCCGATGCGCGCCTCGGGGTTGCCAATGAAGCGTACGCGCCCCGCGCGCAGATCAGCCAGCCCGCCCACCGGGTCGTAAAGCTTGCCCGCCTGGTCGAGATAGAGCGCGTTGATAGTGAAATCGCGCCGTCGCGCATCCTCATCCCAATCGTCGATCAGTGCCACACGGGCGTGACGCCCGTCGGTGTCGATATCGCGGCGCAAGGTGGTGATTTCGATGGTGCGGTGCGCCAGTCTCGCGCTCACCGTGCCATGACTGAGACCGGTCGGGACGGTGGTAATGCCCGCCTTTTCCAGTCGCTCCATCACGGCCGCCGGAGAGAGCGTGGTTGCCACATCGATGTCGGTGACGAGACGGCCAAGCAGCGCATCGCGAACGGCGCCGCCGACATAGCGCGCCGTTTTGGCTCCGAGAATTGTCATTGCCCGGGCGACGTCGCGCTCCGTCATGAAAGAACCGGCGAGTTCAACCCGCATCGGGCTCATGGCTTGGTCGGAGGCACGACATGGCCCGGCACGACGCGATCGCCTTCGATTCGCGGCGGCACATAAGCGCCCTGGGGCGAATTGCCATAGTGAACGCTGACCACGATCAAAGTCAGCGCTGTTAGGATCACGCCGCTCACCAGCAGCCAGGGCCACGGCAGAGCGGTCAGACCGGCGCCCATCGCCCAGCGGCCGGTGGCGCATACCCACAGCAGATAAAGCACACTCGGCACCAACAGGGGCACGACGATTGTGAGCGCGATGCGGGTCATCGCACGAGAATTTCTGAGAGATTCACCAACATTGCGGCGGTCGCCCCCCACACCTCGTAGCCGCCGTAATCGAAGATGAAATAATGCCGGATCCGGCCGTTGCGCTCGCGTTCGCCTTGGCGTCGGTTGGCGGGATCGAGGATATAGGCAAGCGGCACCTCGAAGATCTCCGCCACCTCGCTCGGGTCCGGCCGCAGCGGAAACGGCACCGCCACCAACCCGACGATCGGCGTGATGGCAAAGCCAGTACCGGTGTTGAAAAGATCGAGCCGGCCGACAACCTCGACATGGCTGCGCGGCAAGCCGATCTCCTCCTCGCTCTCCCGCAGCGCGGTCGCCACCGCATCGCTATCGTGCCGTTCCGAGCGCCCGCCTGGGAACGAGACCTGACCCGCGTGGGCGGAAAGATGCGGTGTACGGCGCGTGAGCAGCACCTGAATACCGGCAGAGCGCATCAAGAGCGGCACCAATACCGACGCCGGTCGGCGCGGCCCGTCGGGCGGTTCGACATCGTCGCCGCGCTGGCCCGGCGATGGCGCGGCGGCAAAGCTGGCGCGCACGAAATCCGGGGTCAGTTCGGCCATCACGCAGCCACCGTTCCGAGCGGGAAGAACACCTCTCTGCTCCATGCGCCGAACACCGATGCGCCGCCGATGGGTTGCTCGCAACCGGCCTCCACCAGGCGATAGAATACCGGTCGGGCAAGCCGCGCTTCCAGCCCGTCTCGGACATGGAGATAGGGGCGGGGCCCGCCGTCGACCCCCGCCTCGACGCGCAGCGGATGGTCGCGGTCCGCGATCACGATTTCGTCAAGGTTGGTACGGAACACGAGCTCCTGGCCGCGGCCGTCGCCCCGAATGTCGAGCTCGACCGCGATGAACGGCACATCTTCGACCTCGATGCGGCCGCGTTCGGCCGGCGTTACCAGCCAATATTGCCCAGCACCGTCGCGTTTCAAGACGGTTGCAAACAGCTTGACCAGCGGTAACCGACCAATCGGTGAGTTGTTAGTATACCAGGTACCATCCCTAGATATTCGTATGCCAAGATCGCCGCAATCAATGGGCAGACGCGGCGGTCCGGAGACGCTATCTTTTAGTGCCATGACCATGCCGTTGTTGCCTCAGGAGCCGAAACCGTGACCGTTGCTGAACCATCGTCCTCTTCCTCGTCCAGTCTCGGGCCAGAGATCGAACGGCTTGGCCACCGGCTCGGCGAAGTGCGTGAACAAGTCGGGCAGGTGATATTCGGTCAGCGCGAGGTGATCGATCAAGCCTTGATCACGCTACTGTCGGGCGGCCACGCCTTGCTGATCGGCGTTCCCGGCCTCGCCAAAACGCGGCTGGTGGAGACGCTCGGCACTGTGCTCGGCCTTGACGACAAGCGCATCCAATGTACGCCCGATCTGATGCCGGCGGATATTCTTGGTTCCGAGGTGCTGGAGGAAAGCGAGACCGGGTCACGCTCCTTCCGCTTCCTGCCGGGGCCGGTGTTTTGCCAGTTGCTGATGGCGGACGAGATCAACCGCGCCAGCCCGCGCACCCAATCGGCGCTACTGCAGGCCATGCAAGAAGGCCGTGTCTCGGTCGCCGGACACTATCACCCGCTGCCGCGCCCATTCCACGTCTTGGCAACGCAGAATCCCCTGGAGCAAGAGGGCACTTATCCGTTGCCGGAGGCCCAGCTCGACCGGTTCCTGCTTCAGATCGACGTGTCCTATCCCGATCTTGCCGCCGAGCGGCAAATGCTGCTGGCCACGACCGGTGCCAGCGAGCGCCAGGTGAACGCCATTCTTACCGCAGACGAGTTGATCGAGGCACAACGTCTGGTTCGGCGTCTCCCGGTAGGCGAGAGTGTGGTCGACGCCATCTTGGCGCTGGTGCGCTCGGGTCGGCCCGAGGACAGGGCCGTACCCGAGGCCACCAAACATGTTGCCTGGGGACCGGGACCGCGTGCCAGTCAGGCGTTGATGCTGGCTTGCCGCGCGCGGGCGCTCATGGGTGGGCGGTTCGCGCCGTCGCTCGACGACGTCGTTGCCCTGGCACCGCCGGTGCTGCGTCACCGCATGGCGCTTAATTTCGCGGCCCGCGCCGAGGGCGTCAGCATGAGTGACATTCTGACCAAACTACTGGAGCCGTTTCGCTGATGTCTGAGGCCACGCGCGTCGTTCAGCAGCACCGCGCCGAAGCATTGGCGGCTGCGTTTCCGCCCCTCCTGGTGGCGGCGGAGCGGGTGGCTAATGCCGTCGCGCAGGGTGTCCATGGCCGGCGGCGCGTCGGACAGGGCGACACTTTCTGGCAGTTCCGCCCTTACTCGTCCAACGATGCAGCTTCGCGGATCGACTGGCGCGCCTCGGCGAAATCGGCCCGGCTCTATGTTCGCGAGACCGAATGGGAAGCGGCGCAAAGCGTGTGGTTGTGGCGCGACGGTTCGGCGTCCATGGACTACGCCTCGGCCGCGGCTTACCCAACCAAGCGCGCCCGCGCCGACATCCTCCTGCTGGCGCTGGCGTCGCTCTTGCTGCGCGGCGGCGAGCGTGTGACGCTGCTCGGCTCGGACGTGCCGCCCAACAGCGGCCGCGCCGTGCTGAGCCGGCTGGCGATCGGGCTTGACGGCGCCGCCGCGGGAATACCGCCGGTGGCTCTGTTGCCGCGCGACAGCCAGCTCGTGCTGCTGGGCGATTTTCTCGGGCCTCCGGACGAGCTCGACGCATCGGTGTCGGGATTCGCCATGCGCGGCGTGCGCGGTCATCTCTTGCAGATTTTTGACCCCAGCGAGGAGACGCTGCCGTTTGCCGGCCGGGTACGGTTCGAGGGCTTTGAGGGTGAAGCGCCGATTGTGATGAGCCGCGCCGAGGCGGTGCGTGACGCCTATATCGAAAAGCTCGCGGCGCATCGCGCCAGGCTGCAGGCCATCGCCCGCGCCGCCCATTGGAGCTTCGCCACGCACCGCACCGACCGGCCCGCGCCGCAGGCGCTGCTCGGTCTTTATAACGCTCTCGCAACGCCGCGTGGCTTCTGATGCCCGGCCTTTTCGCCTTCGTCTCGCCATGGCTGCTTCTGGGTTTGGCGGTGCTGCCCGTCTTGTGGTTCCTGCTGCGCGTCACCCCGCCGAGTCCGCGCCGTATCCCCTTTCCGCCGCTGCGCCTGCTGTTCGGCCTCAATCCGCGCGACGAGACGCCGGCCCGCACGCCGCTGTGGTTGCTGGTGATGCGCATGGTGCTGATCGCCTTGATCGTACTGGCGCTGGCCCATCCCTTGCTCAATCCCTCGCGCGGCTTGAGCAACGGCGGCCCGGTGATTATCGCCGTCGATGACGGCTGGAGTTCGGCGCCGCACTGGCACGAGCGGCAGGACATGCTCGATCGCCTTCTCGACGATGCCGGACGCGACGAACGCGAGGTCGTGCTGTTCGGCACCGCTCCACCCCCCGGATTGAGCGCGCCACCGGCACTATCCATCGAACGCGCCGCCGACGCGCGCGCCGCGGCGGCAAAACTGTTGCCCTTGCCTTGGCCGGCGGATCGCATGGCGGCGCTGGCCCGGTTGGGCAGGCTCCACCTCGCGCGGGCCGCAACGGTCATTTGGCTGAGCGACGGTATCGAGGACGGCACGGCGCGCGGCTTTGCCCGGGGCCTCGAGCGGCTGGGCCCGCTGCGCGTCCTGGCGGATGCCGCGATTGAACGTCCGCATCTGCTGATGGCGGCGCCTGACCAAGGCAAGGACCTGGCGGTCGAGGTGAGACGATCGGCGGCGATCGGGCCCGATCGAATCGCGGTGCGCGCGGTCGGCGATGACGGTCGGCTGTTGGCGCGCGCGCCTGTCAACTTCAAATCCGGGCGCGACCACGTCACGGTCGCGTTCACCAATCTGCCGACCGAATTGCGCAATCGCGCCGTTAGTGTCGTGATCGAGGGCGAACGTTCGGCAGGTGCGACACTCCTGCTTGACGAGCGCTGGCGCCGCCGGCCGGTGGGCATCGTGACCAACGAGTCGGGTGCGGCAGCACTGCCGTTGCTCAGCGGCGCCTATTATCTGCAGCGGGCGCTGAGCCCCTTCGCCGAGGTCAGAAGCGGCGTGGTGACGGCGCTTCTCAAAGGCGGCATCGCGGTACTGGCGCTTCCCGACAATGCGGTGCTCGATAGCGAGCAGCGGCGCGCGCTCAATCGCTGGATGAACGAGGGCGGACTAGTGCTGCGTTTTGCCGGGCCGCATCTTGCGGAAAATCCCGATGACGGCCTGCTGCCGGTCAAGCTACGCGGCGGCCGGATGATCGGCAGCACCTTGTCCTGGGAAAAGCCGGCACCGCTTGCGGCCTTTGCGGCCTCTAGCCCCTTTGCCGGTCTGCCGATTCCGACCGATGTGACGGTGTCGCGGCAAGTCCTGGCCGAACCCACCGTCGATCTTACCGACAAGATCTGGGCGCGGCTGGCGGACGGCACGCCGCTTGTCACCGCGGAGCGCCGCGGCAAGGGCTGGCTGGTGCTGGTGCATACCACGGCCGACCCCGAATGGTCGAACCTCGCGATTTCCGGGCTCTTCGTCGAGATGCTGCGGCGCATCGTGGCAATGAGCGAAGGCGTTGCCGGCAATGTCGACGTGGCGCTGCCCCCGGTCGAGACACTCGACGGCTTCGGCCGATTGGGTCCGGCGGCGGCGACGGCGCAGACGATTCCGGCGGGTGCCTTTGCCGGGACCTTCGCCTCGCCGACCCATCCACCCGGCTTTTACGGCAGCGAAGATTCGCGCCGCGCGCTCAGCCTGGCACCGGCCGTGACGCGTTTCGAGGCGCTCGGCGCGCTGCCCGGCGGCGTCAGGACCGAGCGCTATACGCTCGGTCGCGAGGTCGATTTCCGGCCCTGGTTGTTGGCCGCGGCGCTGCTGTTGGCGCTGATCGATCTGGCCATTGGCTACGGATTGCGCGGGCTGTTGCCGCGGCTGCGCGCGGCGAGCCTTGTGCTGGCGATCGCGCTCGCGGGGGTGGCGCCGGTGCAGGCCCAGAGCGGTGAGCAAGCGATGGCGGCGGCGGCCAATCAGTTCCATCTTGCCTATATCAGGACCGGCATTCCCGAGATCGATGAGGAATCACATAGCGGGCTGACCGGTCTCGCGAACATGCTCAACCGGCGCACCGCGGTCGACGCGGCCGAACCGATCGCAGTCGATCCGGAAAGCGACGAATTGGCGTTCTTTCCGATCCTTTATTGGCCGGTGGTGGCGGGGGAGATCCTGCCCTCGGGGCATGCGGTCGAGCGGCTCAACCGCTATCTCGCTTCGGGCGGCATGATCGTGTTCGATACCCGCAATCAGGGCGAGGGCACACCTGTGTCCGATCGCCAGGCCGAGGACAATCTGCGCCGCCTCGCTGCCGGTCTGGCAATTCCACCGCTCGTGCCCGTGCCGCCCGATCATGTTCTGACCCGGAGCTTTTATTTGATGCAGGAATTTCCCGGCCGTTGGGCCGACGGGCGCGTGTGGGTGGAAGCGGCCGACGATCGGGTCAATGACGGCGTCTCGACGGTGGTGGTCGGCAGCAATGACTGGGCCGGAGCCTGGGCTGTCGACGGCAACGACATGCCCCTCTATCCCGTCGTCCCGGGCGGTGAACGGCAGCGTGAAATGGCGTTCCGTTTTGGCATCAATCTCGTGATGTACGCGTTGACCGGGAACTACAAGTCCGACCAAGTCCATGTCCCGGCGATTCTGGAGCGGCTCGGCCAATGAGCGGGGCGCATGGCATCGCCGGTTGGGGGCTCGCCGTTGCCCCGATGCTGCCGGCCTGGGCAATCGCGGCTTTCGCCGCCACCGCGCTCGCGCTCCTGGGGCTGGGCGCCTGGCGGCGGGCCCGGGGCCTCTTGTGGCGGGCCGCCGGTTTGACACTGCTGTTGCTTATCCTGCTCGATCCGTCCTTGGTCCGCGAGCAGCGCGAAGCGCAGAAGGACGTCGCCATCATTGTGGTCGACGATTCGCCGAGCATGGATATCGGCAATCGTCATGCGCTCGCAGGATCGGCACTGGCGCAATTGCAACAGCAATTGAAGGCTGATCCCGATCTTGCCGTGCGCGTTGTCCATGCCGGTGCCCCCAATCCCGAGCAACCTCTCGCCGATCCGGGCACGCAACTCTATCATGCGCTGATCGGCGCGCTCGCCGACCTGCCGCGCCAGCGTGTCGCCGGCGCGATCATGATCACCGACGGCGAAGTGCACGACATGCCGCCGCCGTCCCGTCTGGCATTCGTTGCCCCGCTTCATGCGCTCATCACCGGCAAGCCGGGCGAAGCCGATCGACGCCTCGTCATCGAGAGCGCGCCGAGCTTCGGCATCATTGGCAAGGAAGTGACGCTGACGCTAAAGGTCGAGGATTTGCCCGAGACCGGCGCCAGCGACGCCGTTGCCGAAGTGACGCTGCGCAAGGATGGGGGCCCGCCGGTGGCGGAACAGGTGCCGGTGGGCGTCGCCGTGCCGATCGCGGTGCCGATCGATCACGGCGGCGACAATGTCTTTGAATTGTCGGTCGAACCTGGACCGCATTCGCTGACGCCGGACAACAAGCATGCCGCGTTCGTCGTCCATGGCGTGCGCGACCGTCTCAAAGTGCTGCTGGTGAGCGGCGAGCCTTATCAAGGCGAGCGGGTGTGGCGCAATATTCTCAAGTCCGACCCGACGGTCGATCTGGTCCATTTCACCATTCTGCGACCACCGGAAAAGCAGGACGGCACGCCGATCCGCGAACTGTCCTTGATCGCGTTTCCGATCCGCGAACTGTTCGATCAGAAAATCGGCAATTTCGATCTCATTATTTTCGACCGCTATCAGCAGCGCAGCATCCTGCCGATGACCTACCTTGACAATATCGTGCAACGCGTACGCGAAGGCGGCGCGCTGCTGGTCGAGGCCGGGCCGAGCTTCGGCACACCCGAAGGACTTTATCGCTCGCCGCTCGGCAGCATCATGCCGGCAGAGCCGTCGGGCGAAGTGTTTGAGCAGGGTTTCCATCCGACCGTGAGCGGCGTCGGGCGGCGTCATCCGGTGACGGCGGACTTGCCGGGCCTGCCCGGCGATCCGTCGACTCCGCCACCGTGGGGACGTTGGTTCCGGCAGGTCGACTCGCTGCCGCACGGCGGCGAGACGGTGATGACCGGTATCAACGGCAGCCCGCTCTTGGTGCTGGACCGTATCGGCCGGGGTCGAGTGGCCGAACTCATGTCCGACCAGATGTGGCTGTGGGCGCGGGGATTCGAAGGCGGCGGCCCCCAGGCAGAGCTGCTGCGCCGCACCGTCTACTGGCTGATGAAGGAGCCGGATCTGGAGGAGAACGATCTGCGTGCCACCGTCGCAGGCAATCGCCTGGCGGTGACCCGGCAATCGTTGGCCGTCGACACTCGCCCGGTTCGCGTCACCGATCCCGACGGCAAGGTGACGACGCTGACGCTTACGCCGGAGCAGGGCGGCCGGTCGCGCGGCACGATGCCGCTGAAGCGCAGCGGCCTCTATCGTGTCACTGACGGCAGGCGCAGCGCCATTGCCGCGGCAGGCGCGCTCAATCCCCTCGAACTCGGCGATGTCCGCGCGACCGGAGCGAAACTCGCTCCCGATGTCGAGGCCTCCGGCGGAGCGATCTTCTGGATCGGCGACGGCAGTCTGCCGGAAGTTCGGCGGGTGGCGCCCGGTCGCCTGGCGGCGGGCCACGGCTGGCTCGGCTTGCGTGAAAACGGCGACTATGTCGTCACTGGTGTAAGTGAAGTACCGCTCCTGCCCGGTGTGCTGACGCTGTTGCTGGCGCTCGGCCTGTTCGTAGCAGCTTGGCGACAAGAAGGCCGCTAACCGCGCTTCTATCGTCTGCTGAATTGCAGTAATTTTCCTCGCCCCCATGACCCACCCCGACCGCTATGGCACCTGGCGCACGCTGCTGCCGCCGATTCACCCCGATGGCTGGCCGTTTATCGCCGTGGCGGTCATTGTGACGATCGTGCTGTTCATCGCCTCTCAGCCTTTGGGGTGGCTCGCGCTGTTCGCGACATTGTGGGTTGCCGCGTTTTTTCGAGATCCGTGGCGCGTCTCGCCGCAATCGTCCGGCTTGGCGCTGGCGCCGGCCGACGGCGAAATAGTCACGGTCGACCGCGTCGCGCCGCCACCCGAACTCGAGATCGGCTCGCAGCCGATGTTGCGCATCGAAATTTTTCTGAGCCTCATCGATGTCCACATCAACCGCGCGCCGCTCGCGGGACGCGTGATCCGTATCGCCTATCGGAAGGGCGCGTTTCGCGATGCCCGCGAAACCGCTGCCGGCAGCGAGAATGAACGCAACGCCATCGCGCTCGACACGGCCGAAGGTGCGGTTGGCTTGGTGCAGATCGCAGGACGAGTGGCGCGGCGCATCCGCTGCGATCTGGTCGAGGGCCAGCAAGTGATCGCGGGCCAGCGCTGCGGCCTCATTCGCTTCGGCTCGCGCGCCGCGCTTTATCTGCCCGAGCCCTTCGTGCCGCTGGTTCACGAGGGGCAGCGAGCGATTGCTGGCGAAACGGCGCTAGCGGCATTGCCGGGAACCGCGGTGGCGTTGCGCGAAAGCTTCATCACGCAATGATCCCCTCGCCGCTCATTAGCCGCGCCCGCGCGCACATGCATCGGCGCGGAAATTTCTCACTCAACCGGCTGCTCCCCAACATCCTGACCTTGTTGGCCACGTGCGCGGGCATGACGGCGATCCGGTTTACCCTCGAAAATAAGTTCGAGGCGGCGGTCATTGCCATCTTCGTGGCAGCAGTGCTCGATGGTATCGACGGGCGCCTGGCGCGGTTGCTCAAGGCCACCTCAACCCTCGGCGCGCAGCTCGACACGCTCTCCGACTTCGTCAGCTTTGGCATCGCACCCGCGCTGTTGCTCTTTGTCTGGAGCTTGTCGCAATTGCGCGGCTTCGGCTGGGCGATGGTTGTGATTTATACCATCTGCTGTGCCTTGCGGCTTGCTCGATTCAACGCCCAGCTGGGCATCGAGCCGCCCGCCTTCGCCTACAATTTTTTCATCGGCGTGCCAGCGCCGGCCGCCGCCGTGTCCGCGATTCTGCCTTTGATCCTGAGCTTCCAGTTCAGCGACACACTGTTTCGCTCGCCTTATTTCAACGTGCCAATAATGGCGGCCGTGGCGGCGCTGATGGTAAGTCCGGTCGCGACCTATTCCTTTAAGCGCATCGGCGTCAAACGCGTTTGGGTGCTGCCGACGCTGTTGGTGATCGGCGGCCTCGCCGCCTTCATCACCACAGAGCCGTGGGCGACGCTGGCCATGATCACGGTGCTTTATCTCGGCTCAATCCCGGCGAGCCATTTCGCCTATCGCAGGCTGCGCCGTGCAGCCGGCGGTCGCGGCCTTTCCATCCTCAAAGAAACCTAAGGAATCCTCGGAAACTTCCGCCATGAGCAGCAAATTATTCGAGCCGCTTCGGCTCCGCGGCTTGACCCTGCCAAACCGCATCGTCGTCGCGCCGATGTGCCAGTACAGCGCCGTCGATGGCAGTGCCTCCGACTGGCACCTTTTTCATTGGACGCAATTCGCGCTGGGCGGTGCCGGTTTGTTCGTGATCGAAGCGACCGGTGTCTCGGCGCAAGGCCGCATCTCTCCGGCCTGCCTCGGCCTTTATTCTGACGCCAACGAAGCGGCGATGGCCCGTGCGCTCAAGACGGCGAGGACCTACGGCAGCGCGCCGATCGGAATTCAGCTTGCTCATGCTGGCCGCAAGGCATCGACCTTTCCCCCGGGAGGGAAGAACACGGGTGCGCTAGGGCCAGCGGACGGCGCCTGGCAGACCGTCTCGGCCTCGGCAATTCCTTATAGCGAAACCTGGCACACGCCGCTTGCGCTCGATCATGACGGCTTGGTGCGGGTCAAGAACGAATTCGTCGCGGCAGCCAAACGCGCCGTGCGCCTCGGCCTCGACGAGATCGAGCTGCACATGGCGCATGGCTATCTAATGCAGCAGTTCTTGTCCCCGCTCGCGAATCATCGCAACGACGAATATGGCGGCGATCTCAAGGGGCGGATGAGATACCCGCTCGAAGTATTGGCTGCCGTGCGCGCCGCGATTCCGGTCGACATGCCGCTCGGGGCACGCATCAATGCCACGGACTGGGCCGAAGGCGGATGGACGATTGATGACGCGGTCGTGTTGGCGCACGCCCTCAAGGAAGGCGGTTGCGACTTCATTTGTGTCTCGTCGAGCGGCACGACCCCGGCACAAAAGATCGATGTGAGACCGCTCTACCAGGTGCCGTTCGCGCGCCGCATCCGCAAGGAGACCGGGATGACGACGCGGGCGGTCGGTATGATCTTCACCCCGCAACAGGCGGAAGATATCGTGGCTGAGGGCGCTGCCGACATGGTGGCGCTGGCGCGCGCCGAGCTTGATGATCCGCGTTGGGCCTGGCACGCGGCCAAGGCGCTCGGGGCCGATGCCGCCTATCCGATCCAATACCGGCGCGCCAAGTTCGACGTTTGGCCCGGACCAGTAGCGCGACCTTTTTAAGTGTTTGCCATGCGATCCGCCGGCCGTTGGTCTCCTGCTGTCGCGCGACCCGGGCCTGCCCTGAGCGGTGCTCAGGTGCCGCCGCAACGTCATTGGTGTCATGACGGAGGTGATATTGATTCTTGCTTGGCGTCGCGCCGTGCGGACAGTTAGGTTAGGCGTCAATCGGAGGATCGGTTTGCCGTCGGGCGTTTTCCAATGATCGATAAGCAGGTGGCCAATCTCGAGGCGGCGGTCGCGGGAACGAAGGACGGCGCCACGGTACTGGTCGGCGGCTTTTCCGCCGGCGATGAGCCGGTGGCGCTGACCGAAGCACTGCTGACGACGGCAGCGCGCGATCTCACGATCGTCGCCAATGGTGTCGGCGGCCCGAAGCGTGGGATCGCATCGCTGATCCGCGAACATCGCGTCACGAAGATCGTGTGCTCCTATCCGCGTTTTGTTGGCGGCGAGGCCTTCGCCGCGGCCTACAAATCCGGCGAGGTTGCGCTCGAGGTGGTGCCGCAGGGCACGATCAGCGAGCGCCTGCGCGCGGCGGCGGCAGGGCTCGGCGGCTTCTACACCCGGGTTTCCGCCGGGACGCTCTTGGGCGAAGGCAAGGAGACGCGCATCATCGATGGCGAGCCTTATGTCTTTGAGCATCCGATCAAAGGCGACGTGGCATTGATCGGCGCACAGCAAGCCGATCGTTGGGGCAATCTTGTGTTCCGCCATTCACGGCGCAACTTCAATCCGGTCATGGCGATGGCAGCTGCGGTGACGGTGGCGCAGGTTGTCGAGATGGTACCGCTTGGTTCCTTCCATCCCGACCAAGTCCACACGCAAGGGATTTTTGTCGACCGTGTCGTCGTGGTCGATCGCGCCCGCGAGAATTGGGCTGCCACACCATGACCCCGCTCAGCCGTCAGCAGATCGCGTGGCGCGCGGCTCAAGACATTTGGGACGGCGCTTGCGTCAATCTCGGTGTCGGCATGCCGAGCCTGATTCCGAATTACATTCCCAAGGGCCGGGAAATCGTGCTGCAGGCGGAAGTCGGCATCATTGGCATGGGACCGACCCCCAAACCGGAGGACGCCGACCCCGATATCTTCAACGCCAGCGTCCAGCCGACGACATTCCTGCCGGGCGGCTCAACCTTCAGTCATACCGACTCGTTCCTGATGATCCGCGGCGGTCATCTCGATCTCGCCATGCTCGGCGCCTTCGAGGTGTCGGAGGCAGGCGATCTCGCCAACTGGAACACCGGCGACCCGGCCACCGCGCCGGCGGTGGGCGGCGCCATGGACCTCGCCGTCGGGGCGAAGGCAATACGGGTGCTGATGGACCACACCACCAAAGACGGCAGGCCGCGCATCTTGGCAAGGTGCCGCTACCCCTTGACCGCGGCGCATTGTGTCAAAGTCATCTATTCGAACCTCGCCGTGATCGATGTGACCCCCCAAGGGTTGGTTGTCCGGGAGACGATTCCCGATCTCGATTTCGCGCAGTTGCAGGCGGCCACGGAAGCGCGGCTGACGCTGTCGCCTGATTGGCGCGTGCTCGAGGCGCCCGCTTTATCGTGAGGATGCAATGGCACGCGCCCTAAACTCTCGCCGGCTGGAGACGGTCTATCCCGTGCCGGAGCCCGATCTCACACCAGAGGAAATGATCGCCCGCGCCCGTGCCTTGCGCTCCCGCCTGCGCGCCGAGCAGGACGAGGCCGAGGAGCGCGGCGGCTATAGCGACGGCATGCACCGCGAATTTTTGAACGCCGGCTTTTATCGTATTCTGCAGCCGCGGATGTTCGGCGGCTACGAATTCGACATCACCACTTTCTACAAGACGATGCTCGAGATTTCGATCGGCCACCCCGGCACGGGCTGGTGCCTGACGCTGTGCGCCTCGCATCCCTGGGTGGTCGGCTCGCATTGGGACGCCGCGGGGCAGCGCGCACTCTTCGGTCCCGACGGCAATTTCTCGGCGCCGCATCGCGCCCCGCCGACGGGAACGGCGACACCGGCACCAGGCGGATATCGCATCAATGGGCAGTGGGATTACTGCTCCGGCATTCCGCATGCGACGCATTTCCTCGGTGTCGCGCGCGACCTGGGCAGCGACGACAAGAACGCGACCCTGACCTTCGTTATGCCGAAAAAGCAGCTCTGCGTGCTTGACGATTGGGGCGGCGACAAGACGCTGGGCATGCGCGCCTCGGGCTCAAACAGCGTCAAGATCGAGGACCAGTTTATCCCCAAATCCTATACGACCTATGGCTACGGCCTGTGGCGGGCCGAGGCGACGACGGCTAAAGGCACGCCGGGCACGCGGCTTCACGGGAACCCGATGTATCTCGGCCGCACCTCGGGCCCGTACCACATGTCGCTGGTGACGCCGATCCTGGGCGCCGCGCGCGCGGCGCTCGACGAGTTTGCGGACATCATCACCAACAAGCCCGCGCGTCACGCGCCCGACATGCTACGCTTCAGACATGCCGATTATCAGCGCACCTGGGGCCAGGCGCGCTCGCTCGCCGACGCGGCCGAAGGGATTATGTGGGCCGCCGGCGACAAGTATATGTGGCAATGCCGGCGCTGGGCCGAGACCGGTCAGGCAATCAGCCTCGAGGACGATCTGCGCCTCTGGGGCATGATTCAACATGCCGGGCGGCTCGCGGGCGACGCGGTCGACGTGGTGTTCTGCAACGCCAGCTCTGCCGCGACCAAGAAGGGCCAGAAGATCGAACGCTATTACCGGGACGTCGCCATGTATAAGAGCCATATCTCGTCGCAGGTGCTCAACTTCGCGGCGCCGATCGCCCGCGCCCATTTCGGCCTACCGGTCGGTATGTTCGGAATGTAAAGACGCTGCGGAATTCCAGCGTTGCGACATTTCCACTTGATTTGGCGGCGGCGATCCCCTCTATCGGGCGAGCATATGGTCTTTGGAGCGTGACATGACCGGCAGCAAAAACGCGATCGACAAAGGCACCGCCTATGGCCGCAAGCCGGCGCACCCGAACCGGGTGCTGACCGAAGTCGGCCCGGGCAAGCCAATGGGCGAACTCTTTCGCCGCTATTGGCAGCCGATCGCGACGTCGGCGCAGACGATGACGCGACCGAAGCGGGTGCGCGTCTTGGGCGAGGATCTGATTCTGTTCCGCGACCGCAAGGGTCGGCCCGGTCTGCTCTATCCCCGCTGCATGCATCGCGGCACCACCTTGTTCTATGGCAAGGTCGAGGACGAAGGCATCCGCTGCTGCTATCACGGCTGGCTGTTCGGCGTCGACGGCACGTGCCTCGACCAGCCGTGCGAGCCGGAGCACGGGCTCCACCGCGAGGTCGCGCGCCAGCCCTGGTACCCGGTCGAGGA
>JASHOB010000083.1 GCA_030041335.1 Alphaproteobacteria bacterium
GCACATCGACCGATCATCGGGGTCGACGTTCCGAGCGGTGTCGATGGTGCTACCGGGGAGATTCGGGGGAGTGCGGCGCCTTGCGCCCTTACCGTCACGTTCTTCCGTAAAAAACCCGGCCATTTGCTGCTGCCCGGGCGCGCCTTTTGCGGCGAGACCGTGGTCGCCGATATCGGGATGCCGCCCGGCGTGTTGGCCGATGCCACTACCTTTGAGAACGGTCCGGCCCTGTGGCTCGACGTCTTTCCCTGGCCACAGCTCGCGGGCCACAAATACAACCGAGGACACGTGTTGATTGCCGGTGGCGCGGTGATGACGGGTGCAGCGCGGCTGGGCGCCAGGGCGGCGGCGCGGATCGGTGCGGGACTCGTCACGATTGCCGCGCCGAAACCGGCGTGGCCGGTATACGCGGCGGCGCTGACCGGTACCATTGTCATGCCGGACGAGTTCACCAAATTGCTCGCGGACGAACGGCGAAACGCCATGTTGGTCGGTCCCGGCGCGGGGATAAATGGTGATACAAGCCGTCGCGCGCTGGCGGCACTGGCGACGCGCCGCGCCGTAGTACTCGACGCCGACGCTCTGACCGTCTTTGCCGGCAAGACCAGGCGTCTGTTCGCCGCCGTCAAAGGCGCCACGGTATTGACGCCGCATGAGGGTGAGTTCGCGCGACTTTTCAAGCTTAGCGGCGACAAGCTGGCCCGCGCCCGGGCAGCCGCCAAGCAAAGCGGCGCCACCCTCCTCCTCAAAGGCCCTGATACGGTGGTGGCGTCGCCGGACGGGCGCGCGGCCATCAACAGCAATGCCCCGCCCGATCTCGCCACTGCCGGCAGCGGCGATGTTCTCTCCGGCATGATCGTCGGATTTCTGGCTCTAGGACTGGACGCTTTTCGCGCCGCCAACGCGGCGGTCTGGCTTCATGGCGAGGCGGCGCGCAGCTTCGGCCCTGGCCTCGTCGCCGAAGACATTATCGAGACAATACCCGCCGTATTGCATCAGTTAAAAGCCGCGGCCCGCCACTCGTCTTGACACAGCTTTCCCGTTAACATCCGACCCATGAGCGAACGGACCGGTTTCATCGACGGCGTCGTCGATCGCACGCTCGACAATCTGCGCTCGCTGCGCTTGGCGTGGCGCGACATCGCATCGCGCGGGCGCATCAGCAGCGCCGCGCCGAAGCCTGAACTGCCGCGCGACGACGTTGAGCGGCTGCGTCAACAGCTGCGTGACTGCCTCGACGCCAAGGGCGGCGCCGTCGCGGCCCGCGCCCGTGCCGCCGATCTCGGACGCACCTATCTTGCCCTCAACGCGACGGGCCGCGAGCGATTTCTCTATGTGCTGGCGAGCGAATTCGACATCGATCGTGGCACCGTCGATATCTTGGCACAGCGTATCCTGACGACGGAACGCGATGAGCGACCGCCCATTGAAAAAGCCTTGCGCGACGCTTTGGAGCCGCCGCGCGTTAAGCTGCTGACACAATTCAACGGCCTGCCCGAGGGTGTCAAATTCCTGGTCGATCTCCGTGCCGAACTGATGGCGCTGGCACGCGATAACCCGGTGTTGGCGGGGCTCGAAAGCGATCTAAAGCATCTGCTGGCGAGCTGGTTTGACGTCGGCTTCCTCGAATTGCGCCGCATTACCTGGGACACCCCGGCGGCGCTGCTTGAGCGGCTGGCGCGTTACGAGGCCGTGCATCGCGTGCGCAACTGGGCCGATATGAAGAACCGGCTCGATCCCGATCGGCGGTGTTTCGCCTATTTCCACCCACGGATGCCGGACGAGCCGCTAATCTTTGTCGAGATTGCGCTGGTGAAAGGGCTCGCCGACGACGTTCAAGCCCTCTTGGATCTCGGCGCGCCGCTCGGCGATCCCGCGGCCGCCGACACCGCGATTTTTTACTCGATCTCGAATTGCCAGACCGGACTTTCCGGCATCAGCTTCGGCGATTTCCTGATCAAGCGTGTCGCCGACCGGCTGCATGCGGAGTTGCCGCAGCTCAAGACCTTCGCCACCTTGTCGCCGA
This sequence comes from Alphaproteobacteria bacterium, assembly GCA_030041335.1. Taxonomy (GTDB): domain Bacteria; phylum Pseudomonadota; class Alphaproteobacteria; order ATCC43930; family CGMCC-115725; genus JAATGI01. The sequence goes on from JASHOB010000083.1 coordinate 2,027, forward strand.
TCCCCGGCTTGCGACCGTGGCTGCAGCGCCGCATCGCTGCCGGCGCGAAGTTGCTGACCGACGCGGAGCGCGAGCATCTGAACGAGGCCGCGGGCACGGACGCGCTCGACAAAATCTTGGCGCGGCCGCGCTGGCATGAGGATACGGTGCTGACCGAGGCACTACGCGGTCCGCTGATGCGGCTGTGTACCCGCTATCTTCTGCTTGAAAAGCGCCCGTCGACCGGGACCGTTGCCGATTCCGTCGCCCATTTTCATCTCACCAACGGCGCGCGCATGGAACAGCTCAATTGGCTTGCCGACACCTCGGCAAATGGGCTTAAGCAATCCTACGGCATGATGATCAATTATCTCTACCGGCTCTCCGAGATCGAACAGAACCACGAAGCCTATATCAGCGAGCGCCACATCGCCGCGTCGCCGACGATTCAGCGCCTGGCGAAGGCGTCGGCATCATAGATCCCGCGCCATGTAGACGGTGCCGCTGAGGGGGTTGCGGTCGTGGCCCGGGTCCTCCCTGAAGCCGAGCCCACGATCGGAGCGCCAAGGCTGGCACCAGGCAATCGCCCGCGTCGAGCAGCATGCGGCGATGGCCGGCGGGTCGGGCATCATCGAGCAGGCGAACGGACAATAATCGTCCGATGCCGTGGCGGCGACGGCGCGGTAGGCGACCGTTCCTACCACCTCGCTTTCCTCGGCGTGCGCCAGGAGATGTCCTCAAAGCTCAAATCGATGCCGAGACCGTCGATCCCGGGATTAAACAGCGCCAACGCCCGATCGTGGTCCTGTGGCCAGCGCGCCGCGACGGCGCTGACGTTCGTCACGCCGCCCGTCTTTGGGATCGGATCGCGTGCTATGTCTCGGGCGGAACCAAGCGTGGCTTGCGATCCGCGCCGAGCGCCACATACGTGAACAGCCCTTCGGTGACTTTGATCGGTCCACTGCGGCCCCAGCGCCGTGCCCAGCTTTGCAGTTTGACCGTAAGCGAAGTGCGGCCGACGCGAACGATCTCGCCGTAACAACTCACCTCGTCGCCGACAAAGATCGGCTGATGGAAGGTCATCGCGGTGATCGCGACGGTGGCGCAGCGTCCCCTGACGCGCCGCGCGGCAATCGAGCCGCCGGCCAGGTCCATTTGCGAGAGCACCCAGCCGCCAAAGATATCGCCCGATTGATTGGCGTCGCTCGGCATGGGGATGGCGCGCAGGGCCGGCTCGTAATTCGGCGGCGTTGCGGAAGAGTCGGGCTCGGACATGGCGTTCGTTCTAGCGGTTTTGGCTGGAGACTTGACCAGTTTATTTTGCCGCCATTGGGGAATACAATCTTAAATTGAACATTTATTCCGGCTACTAGTGTAAGGGGGCGATCAAAACGGCTTGGAAACCAGCGTCGGTACTGCTCTTACCAAATCTTGGGGTCTCAAATGCTTGTCCTACCTTATCTATTCGCTGAGCGCTTGTGGGGTTGAAGACGGTTCCCTATAGTCTCGGCCATGCCTGATCTGTTTGACAATCTCGCCCGCTCGGCGACCAGCGGCTATTCGGCCAAAGACATTGAGGTTTTGGAGGGGCTGGAGCCGGTTCGACGTCGGCCCGGCATGTATATCGGGGGCACCGACGAGCGCGCGCTCCACCACCTTGCGGCCGAAGTGCTTGACAACGCCATGGACGAGGCCGTGGCCGGCCATGCCAGCCGCATCGAGGTCCAGTTGCATAAGGATGGTTCGGTGCAGATCCGCGACAACGGCCGCGGCATTCCGGTCGATCCACATCCCAAATTCCCGAAGCAGTCGGCGCTCGAAATCATCCTCACCAAGCTCCATTCGGGCGGGAAGTTCGGTGGCGATGTTTACAAGACCTCGGGTGGCTTGCATGGGGTTGGCGTGTCGGTGGTGAACGCCCTCTCGGACCGGCTCTCGATCGAGGTGGCACGCGAGCGCAAAGTGTGGATGCAGGAATATGCGCGCGGCAAACCGACGACCAAACTCAAGGAAGCCGGCAACGCGGCCAACCGGCGCGGCACCACCATCCGCTTCCACCCCGACCCGCAGATTTTTGGCGTCTATCACTTCAAGCCGTTGCCGCTCTACCGCCTCGCGCGCTCGAAGGCTTATTTGTTCCGCGGCGTCGAAATCCGCTGGTGGTGCGATCCTGCCATTGAACGGCCGGACGACGTACCCCAGGAGGAGCGCTTCAAGTTTCCCGGCGGTCTTGCCGATTACCTCGCATCAATCGTCAATGGTCGCGAGACGCTGACGCCCGCACCCTTCACCGGCGAACACGATTTCGGCAAGGAAGGCCGTGTCGAATGGGCAATTGCTTGGCCAGCCGATGGCGATGCCTTCTCGTCATCCTACTGCAACACGATTCCGACGCCCGATGGCGGCACTCACGAAGCCGGCTTGCGTTCCGCACTGACGCGCGCGCTCAAATCCTACGGCGAGCTCGTGAATAACCGGCGTGCCGCGCAAATCACAGCGGAAGATGTCATGTCGGGCGCGGTCGTTCTGCTGTCGCTGTTCATTCGCGACCCGCAGTTCCAAGGCCAGACCAAGGAGCGCCTCGCCTCGGTCGAAGCGCTGCGCCTCGTCGACGGTGCGCTCAAGGATCATTTCGACCATTTCCTGTCGGGCGACCCGGTCGCGGCGCGCGCGCTGCTCGACGAGGTGATTGAACGGGCAGAAGAGCGGCTGCGCAAACGCCAGCAAAAGGATCTCGAGCGCAAGAGTGCTACTCGCAAGCTTCGCCTTCCCGGCAAACTTGCCGATTGCGCGCGCTCCTCCGCTTCGGGCACCGAAATCTTCCTGGTCGAGGGCGACAGCGCCGGCGGCTCCGCGAAGCAGGCACGCGATCGCGACACCCAGGCAATTCTGCCGCTGCGCGGCAAGATTCTGAATGTTGCCAGCGCCAGTGCCGACAAGTTGCGGCAGAACCAGGAAATCGCCGATTTAATCCAGGCGCTTGGCTGCGGCTCGGGTGAACGCTATCAGGATGACAAGCTCCGCTACGAGCGCGTTATCATCATGACCGATGCCGACGTGGACGGCGCGCATATCGCGTCGCTGTTGATGACCTTCTTCTTCCGCGAAATGCCGAAACTGGTTGAAGGCGGCAAACTCTATCTCGCGGTGCCGCCGCTTTATCGGCTGGCCCAGGGCGCCTCGGTGGTTTACGCCCGCGACGATGCGCATCGTGCCGAATTGACGCGCACGGTGCTCACCGGCAAGGGGAAGATCGAAATCAGCCGCTTCAAGGGTCTCGGCGAGATGCCCGCGGCGCAACTGCGCGATACCACAATGAGACCGGCAAACCGTACACTCGAGCGCGTGACGCTGCCGCCAGCCGAAGACCGCAGCAACGTCAAAAAGACCGCGCAGCTTGTCGAAAGCCTGATGGGCCGCAAACCGGAATTGCGCTATCGATTCATCCAGGACCGCGCCGCCTTTGTGAAGGATTTGGACGTCTGAGCTTGACGGATTTCGTCGCCGGCATCGCCGCGACGAGATCGAGGCCGCACTGCAGCCATTTCGTGAGCGCTGCATCGCTGCGATAGGCTTCAGGGGCAACACGGACAAAGCCCGTCATCGTTCTGGCGCCCATCGCTGCCGGTTGGACATGCTGCTCCTTGAGGAGGCGATCCATGCCCTCGGCGCCGACACGGATCAGCATGCCGCCGCGGCCGCTGACCGAGAATGCGATATGGCCGTTCACCAGGAACGACAGGCCGCCCATCATTTCTTTCTCGGCGATGTCGGGGCGGCTGCCGAGCAGCCGCCGCACGCGCGCCGCGGTTTTTTGGTCGTACGCCATGTTTCCATCGTCCCTAATTGCCGGCGGGGAACGGCTCGACATAGACCTCGGCGCGGCGACTGAAATAGAGCGCCCGTCTGCCAGGCAGATTCACGGTATAGCCGACGCAGCCCGCGGCCATGATGCGGCGAAGGAACTGGACATAGGTAGCGGCCCCGTTCTGGACGGCTCTGAGCGCAGCTTTGATGTCCTCTTCCGAGAAGCGGTGGGCGATGTGTGCGCCGCTGAATTCGTGCGGGTCGAGTTCGGGCTCCGGTTCGACATGGGAGGATCCGTCCGGCAGGTAGTAGGTCTTTTCGCGGCGATAGAGATCACAGTGATAGCCCTCGGCGCCAGCGACCACGAGTTTGGCCAGCACCCCGGGAAAATTGAGGGTTTCAGCGATCGAGCCGGCGCTGCATTCATGAAAGATCGCGATGGTGTTCTGATCCATGTTGCTTCCTCCGTTTGCGTTAGGCTCAACCATTCAAAGCGACCAGCAGCCGGCGTAAATCACGTCGTAACGCCGGCAAATCGAGCGCACCGACCTTTGCCGCCACCGCTTCATGGCCGGCGCGGGCCGCCACGGTGAGCCGCCTGAGCGCCTCGCGCCCACGCTTGGTCAGGATGAGATGCGGCGAGGCCCTGTGGTCTGGGTTGCCGACATAACCCGCCAGCCCCTCGCCCACCAATAGATCGGCGGTGCGTTGCACCGCCTGGCGCGTCAGACCAAGACGGCGGGCGATCTGCGGCACCGACATTGGCTGACCCGATGCGGCACTCATGACCTGCCAACGCGTCTGGGTTTGGCCGATCTTGGCGGCAATATCGTCGCCCCGCTTCCGCAGACAGCCCGCCAGCTCATAGATATCGGCGATGATCAAGGGAACGACGGCGACGCTTCTGTTGTTCATGTAAGATCATGTCATATTGACAATATGTTGTCAAGTCGGCTCGACGGTGCCGCGCGAGGCACCGGCCCGTTCCCGGGATGGATAAAATCAGCGACCACCCGGCGACAAAACACCCGGTTCGCGACCTCATGCGACCGACCGGCGGGCTGCTTCGGCTTCCGAGGCGAGGCGAGGTGCCCTGATTCGGCGGGCGGCAGCCGCCAGACGGGCCAAGCGGATGGGCGCTCGGCGCCGCGTTGCCGCGCATCAAGCCGATATGCACGTCCCCCGTGTCAGAGCGGACATGAAGCATGCGGCTTCCGCTTCGATTGTTGTCGTAAATTCTCTCCCGCGTGGCATCGAAGGCTCTATGATGCCGGCCCCGCTTTTATCCATACCCGCCGGTTTTTGTCCCTATGCCGAACGCGATCATTCTTGCTGTCTTTTTCCTGACCTATTTGGGCTTGGCCGCGGGGCGGTTGCCGTGGTTTCGAGTCGATCGCACCGGCATCGCCCTCTTGGGAGCGATCGCGCTTCTCGGCACGGAAACCGTCACCATCGACGATATTAGCGGCAGCATCGACATCTCGACCTTGGTGCTGCTGTTTGCCCTGATGATCATTTCCGCGCAGTTCCTGTCCGCCGGCTTCTACGATCTGTGCGCCGATTGGATCACTGCACGGCACAGTGGCCCCTTCTCCCTGTTGGCGCTGACGGTCATGGTCTGCGGCGCGCTGACGGCGCTCCTCGCAAACGACATTGTCGTGTTCGCGATGGCGCCGCTGCTGATCGCCGGAGCCCGAGCGCGCGGCTACGATCCGCGTCCGTTTCTGATCGGGTTGGTGACCGCCGCCAATACCGGTTCTGCTGCGACGGTGATCTCGAGCCCGCAGAACATTTATCTGGGCCAGATCGGCAATCTGAGCTTCCACCGGTTCTTGCTGGCCTGCGCCGTGCCGGCGATGTTCGGTCTCGTCGTGGTATTCGGCGTCATTTGGTTTCAGTGGCGCGACCGCGTGCTGGATCAATCGCCGGCGCTGATCCCCGATATGCCGGACGTGCCACGCCATCCCTTCGACCGCGCGCAGACGATAAAAGCCCTCGTCGCCCTGGTGGCGCTTCTAATCCTGTTCACCACATCACTGCCGCGCGAGGTCGGCGGCTTGGTCATCGCCGCCCTGCTGCTGGCGAGCCGCAAGATCACCAGCCGCACCATGATCGCGGCGGTGGATTGGCCGCTCTTGCTGCTGTTCGTGTGTCTCTTCGCGGTAACCGGCGCGCTGGCCCAGTCCGGCCTTGCCTATCCCTTTGTCGCGTCGCTGGGCGACGCAGGGATCTTGCCGGATCATCTCGCCGTGCTGGCGCCGCTCACCCTCTTCATGAGCAATGTGTTCGGCAATGTCCCATCGGTGATTCTGCTGCTACAGATCTGGCCAAACCCGCCGGAGGGCGCACTCTACGGCATGGCTTTGTTATTCTCCTTTGCCGGCAACCTTCTGCTGCTTGGCAGTTTCGCCAATCTCATCGTTGCCGAGCGCGCGACCCAATTCGGCGTCCATCTGAGTTTCGGCGGCTATGCCCGCGCCGGCATCCCGATCACCATCATATCGATGGTGTTCGCCATGTTGTGGTTGCACTGGACCGGTTGGCTGCATTGGTCGATGCCGGCAGTGGCCGAATGACATGACGATCGTCCTGCCGACACTCGAGATTACGGTGCAGCCGGAATGGATCGACTATAACGGCCACACCAACATGGCCTATTACGTCGTCATGTTCGATCGGGCGACGGATGTCTTGTTCGATGCCCTCGGCATCGGTCAGTCCTATCGGCGCGATACCGGTTATTCGATGTACGCCCTTGAATCCCACATTACCTATGCACGCGAAACCAGGCTCGGCGATCGCCTGCGGATTAGTGCTCGGCTGATCGACGCCGACACCAAGCGCATCCATTTCTTCCTGCGCATGGCGACAGAGGAGGACGACAACCAGGTGGCAACCTTCGAGATGGTCGTGCTCCATGTCGCGATCGCCAATCCCCGTGCCGCGCCCTTCCCCGCGGCGCGTCAGAAACGCATCGATGCGATGCTTGCCCGGCATCGTACCCTTCCCCTGCCGCCCGAGACCGGACGCCAGGTCGGACTAAGGCGATAGGGTCATGACAAAATTCGCGGTTGCCGCGATGATGCTATTGGGGATGGCGGTGGTCCCCGTCCATGCGGCGCCGCAATGTCCGCGTCCGGCACCGGTAACGCAAAATAGCGTCCTGCACGTCAACAACTTCGCTCGGAGCCCCCAACCGCACGCGATTGCGCCAGGACGCGGACGCTGCGGATGGGGACTGGGTCTCGCCGCCGGGCCGACCGGCACCGGAACCGCATTTATCGTTGGCAATCGCCGCGAAGTGATAACCAATCTACATGTCGTCGACAGCGGTTGTCGGGGCAACAGGCTTTTCACCTTTGAACACGGGTTCGCTGGCGGCCGCGCGCTTAGCAAGCAGACCGCAACCGTCGTGGCCACGGGCGATTACTGCGCCAAGCTGGCGCGCGGCCGTCACGACTATAGCGGCGACTGGGCGATTGCCGTGCTCCGTTCGGATCCGGTCGCACTCGAACCGGCCACGCCTGCGGCTGAGGCCGCACCGCTCGAACCGCGGATCAGCGGCAATTGGCTCAATGACAATGGCCGCTACTACCTCCTCGGCTACAGCATGTCTTTTCGTTCCGGAATACAACCCTATAGCTCCGGTCCCTGCCGGCTCGGCCCGTTGTTCGCCGACGGCGTGGTCGAGCATAACTGCGACGCCGGCCACCGCACCTCTGGCGCGCCGATCATGAGCGAAGGGAGCAACGGCCAATGCCTGGTCGGGGCAATGCATGTCGGCGAGATTGAGGACGTGCCGGGCCGACCGCTTTATCGTGCCGACGTCAACGCCAACGTTGCCGTGCTGGCGACCCGCTTCGCCGCCGCCGTCGACGCGGTGGCGCTCGAACTAGCCCAAGGGCGGAGCGCCGACGCGATCGCCCTCGACCTCGGGGCGGGCCCGGCGCGATGGTAGTTTCACCGCCCTTGCGCCTCCCGGCGCTTACTGTATAGTCCGCCGCTTCCTTGCCGGCGCTGGGCCGGCTGGGCCCAGGCGGCTGACCGTCGCGGCTGATCGCCGCGACCAGCGCTGGGCCGTGACAAGCCAAAAGGAATTGAACGCTTCATGCCGTTATATGAAACCGTTTTCATTGCGCGTCAGGATATCTCCGGCCCGCAAGTCGACGCGCTGGCAGACCAATTCGCCGCCGTTGTCGCCGAGCAGGGTGGCGAAATAAAAAAGCGCGAGACGTGGGGCCTGCGCAACCTCGCCTTCCGCATCAAGAAAAATCGCAAGGGCCATTACGTGCTGTTCAATCTCGACGCCCCGCCCGCCGCGGTCGTCGAGATGGAGCGCAATATGCGGCTAAACGAGGACGTGTTGCGCTACCTCACCATCCGGGTCGAGGCGCTCGAGGAAGGCCCTTCGGTCATGCTGCAGAATCGTGGCCGCAGTGACGACCGTGATCGCGATCGCACGCGCGATCGCGGCTACCGAGACCTGGAAACGGCACCCGCTGCTGAAGGGGTCGAGCAATGAGCGACACAAGCTACGGCGACCGGGACCGCGGAGGTTTTGGCGGCGACGACCGCGGCGGGTATGGTGGGCGCGGTGGCGGCGGGCGTCGCCCGTTTTTCCGGCGACGCAAGTCCTGTCCGTTCTCCGGCCCCAACGCGCCGAAGATCGACTACAAGGACGTGAAGCTGCTGCAACGTTACATCTCCGAGCGCGGCAAGATTGTGCCAAGCCGCATTACCGCAGTGTCGGCCAAAAAGCAGCGCGAGCTGGCGCAGGCGATCAAACGCGCCCGCTTTCTCGGGCTCCTGCCCTATTCGATCCAATAGGCGCGACAATGATCGAACTGATTTTGTTGGAACGCGTCGAAAACCTCGGGCAGATGGGCCAGGTCGTGAAGGTGCGTCCTGGATTCGCACGAAATTTCCTGCTGCCACAGAAAAAAGCGCTGCGCGCCACCAAAGACAACCGCGCCTATTTCGAGACGCAACGCGCGCAGCTCGAGGCGCAGAATCTCAAACGCAAGGGCGAGGCCGAGCAGGTCGCCGCAAAGCTCGACGGCACCCATGTCGTGATCATTCGCCAGGCCGGCGAGAGCGGCCAACTCTATGGCTCGGTGTCCGCGCGCGACATTGCTGACGCGGTAACGACGGCCGGCTTCACCATCGCGCGCAGCCAGGTCGTGCTCGACCGCCCGATCAAGAGCCTCGGCCTCTACAAGACGCGGATCATTCTGCATCCCGAGGTCGCGGCCACGGTCACCGCCAATGTCGCTCAATCGCCGGAAGAGGCGGCAATGCAGGAGCAAGGCGTCGACCCGCTAAGCCTCGCCCGCGCCGCCGCCGCCGCGGGCGCTGACACTGCTGGTGCGGCGCAGGAAGCGGCCGAAGCGTCGGCGCCGGAGGCGGCCGAGAAGTAGCCGCGCTTTCCGGAACGCCGCGCTCTGTTGTGTCGTCGGTGGGGGATGCCATAGAATAATCGGAGGTTGGGGAGACGCCCGATGCGGTACCTATCCCTGCCCGACGGTACCCGCGTCCCGACCTTGGGTCTCGGTACCTGGGGGTTGGGCGAGCGCTATACCAGCGGTGCCGATGTGGTCGCAGCCTTGCAACTGGGCCTCGACCTCGGCATGAACCTGATCGATACCGCGGAAATGTACGGCGACGGCGGTGCCGAGGAAGTCGTCCGCGCGGCAATTGCCGGACGCCGAGACAGTGTTTTTCTGGTCAGCAAAGTCTATCCGCACAACGCCGGACGAAAAAAGATGGCGGCGGCGTGCGAGCGCAGCCTGAAACGCCTCGGCACCGATCGGCTCGATCTTTATCTGCTGCACTGGCGCGAAGACGTGCCGTTGCTCGAAACCGTCGAGGCTTTCGAAGCACTGCGCGCCGCCGGCAAGATTCGGCGCTGGGGAGTCAGCAATTTCGACGTTGCTGATCTGGAAGAGTTGTGGCGCCTGCCGGGCGGTCCCGCCTGCACCACCAACCAAGTGTTGTACAATCTCATGCGGCGCAGCATCGAAATCGGCGTGCTGCCCTGGTGCCGTGAAATGCGCGTGCCGATCATGGCTTATTCGCCGCTCGAGCAGGGCAAACTGCTGGCCAACCGACAACTCAAAGAGCTGGCGGCCGCGCACGGCGCGACACCGGCGCAAATTGCGCTTGCCTGGCTGTTGCGCCACGACGGCACCATCGTGATCCCCAAAGCCGCCGATCCCGACCATGTTCGCGAAAATCGCGCCGCGCTCGATCTGAAACTGTCACACGGCGAGTTGACCAGACTCGACCGCATCTTTCCCCGCCCGCGCCACAAGGGGCGTCTGGAAATGATCTAATCTGCCCTTGTTTGCGGCCTACCCGTGTTCGATAGTAGCCACCAACAACATCAGGGGAAGGCCATGTTGCTGGGACTTCTGCTTCGCCATCTGGTGGCCAAAGGCACGCTGCGGGTGATCGACGCGCGGGGCACGGTGCATGACTTCGCGGGCGATATCGAAGGTCCGACGATCACCGTCAAACTGCATGAGGCAAAACTCGAACGGCGGTTGTTCTTCAATCCCCGGCTCTATCTGGGCCAGGCCTATATGGACGGCAGTTTCACCGTCGAAGACGCCGATATCTATGATTTCCTGCTGTTCATCGGCGAAAATCAGGCGCTGGCGCCGCACAGCATGGTGACGCCGCTCTATCAAGGTTTCGGCCGGGCGCTGCGTCTATTCCAGCAATACAATTACCTCGGTCGGGCGCAAAAGAACGCGGCCCACCACTACAACCTCTCCGATACGCTCTACGATCTGTTCCTCGACAATGACCGCCAATATTCCTGCGCCTATTGGCCAACCAACGACATTTCGCTTGAAGAGGCACAAGCCAACAAGAAACGCCACCTTGCCGCCAAACTCTTGTTGCGCCCGGGACAGAAGGTACTCGACATCGGCAGCGGCTGGGGCGGGCTTGCGATCTATCTCGCCAAAGAAACCGGAGTTGCCGTCACCGGTCTGACCTTGTCGAGCGAGCAGCTAAAGGTCGCGGAGCGGCGTGCCATCGCCGCCGGCGTCGCCGACCGGGTCAAATTCCTGCTGCGTGACTACCGTGAGGAACGCGCGGTCTACGACCGCATCGTCTCCGTCGGCATGTTCGAACATGTCGGCGTGCCGCATTACCAGGCATTCTTCCGCAAGATGAAGGAATTGCTGGCCGAGGACGGCGTCGCGCTCCTGCATTCGATCGGCCGCATGGATGGGCCCGCCACCACCAATCCATGGCTGCGCAAATACATCTTCCCCGGCGGCTATTCCCCTTCGCTGTCGGAAGTCGTCCCCGTGGCAGAGAAGGTGGGCTTGTGGATTACCGACATCGAGATCCTGCGCCTGCACTATGCCCAAACCTTGAGGGAATGGCGCGCGCGCTTCACCGCCAACCGCGACCAAGTCAAGACGCTTTATGACGAACGCTTCTGTCGCATGTGGGAATTTTACCTCGCCGGCTCGGAAGTGGCGTTCCGCTGGGGCGGCCATCTCAATTTTCAAATGCAGCTGGCCAAGCATATCGACGCCGTGCCTCTGACTCGTGACTACATTACCGATTGGGAGCGTGGTCATATGCCGCCCTTGCTGGAGAGGGTCGAGCGCGCAGCCTGAGTAATCCCCAATATCCTCGCTGTTACTCTCCGGGTTATCCCTTGTCGGCGGATCGGTTTGACCTGACTCACCGGCCCCTCTCTTGATAACATTATTCTTATGGTGGATACCGTGCCGTCGAATGTCACGCCGATCCGCGGCGGTGACGCGATTTACCGCTCCCCGCCTCAGAATCTCGAGGCTGAACAAGCGCTGCTTGGCGCGATCCTGGTCAATAACGAGGCCTATCGCCGAGTCGCCGAGTTTCTGCGCCCCGAGCATTTCGGCGAGCCGGTGCATCAGCGCATCTTTGCTGCGATTCGGACGCTGATCGAGCGGGCGCAAATCGCCAATCCCGTCACGCTCAAGAACCTGTTCGACCAGGACAGCGTCCTGAGCGAGATCGGCGGCGCGCAGTATCTGGCGCGGCTTGCGGCATCGGTCGTCACCATCATCAATGCCGGCGAATATGGCCGCCAGATTTACGACCTTCATCTGCGCCGCCAGCTCATCACCATTGGCGAGGACATCGTCAATGACGCCTATGCCTTCGATCTCGAGCGCGAGGCGGCGGCGCAGATCGAGACCGCGGAAAAGAAATTGTTCGATTTGGCAACGCTCGGCCAGTACGAAAGCGGCTTTCAGCCGTTCAACAATGCCCTGAAAAATGCCATCGACGCGGCCGAGGCCGCCTTTAAGAAAAGCGGCAGGACCATCGGGGTCGCGACCGGTTTTGCCGATCTCGACAAGAATCTCGGCGGGCTGCACCCCTCTGATCTGGTGGTGCTGGCCGGAAGGCCGTCGATGGGGAAGACGGCGCTCGCCACCAACATCGCCTTCAACGCCGCCCGGGCCTTTCGCCCGGGCCAGGCTGCGGATGGCCGCACTATTGCCGAAGATGGTGCCGTGGTCGGTTTCTTCTCTCTCGAGATGTCGGCCGAGCAATTGGCGACCCGGGTTCTATCGGAGCAGTCGGGCGTCTCGTCCGACCGTATTCGTCGCGGCGAGGTCTCGGGTGCCGATTTCGACAAGTTCGTGCGGGCGAGCCTCGATCTCGCCGAGATCCCGCTCTTTATCGACGATACGCCCGCACTCTCCATCACCGGGCTGCGCACGCGTGCGCGGCGCTTGCAGCGCACCCACGGGCTTGGACTCATTGTCGTCGACTATCTGCAATTGTTGCGCGGCAGCGGCGACGGGCCCGGAATCGATAACCGTGTGCAGGAAGTGTCGGAGATCACCCGCGGGCTCAAGGCGCTGGCCAAGGAACTGACGGTGCCGGTGCTGGCGCTGTCGCAATTGTCGCGCCAGGTCGAAGCGCGCGAGGACAAGCGACCGATGCTCGCCGATCTGCGTGAATCCGGTTCGATCGAACAGGATTCCGACGTGGTGATCTTCATCTATCGCGAGGAATATTATTTGAGCCGCAGCCAGCCGATGCAGCGCCCCGACGAAGCCAACGACAAATTCAACGAGCGCTACGAGCGCTGGCACAAGCGGCTCGAACAGGTGCACGACACCGCCGAACTGTTGATCGCCAAACAGCGCCACGGTCCCATCAACAACATCACCCTGCGCTTCGACAGCCACACCACCCGCTTCGACAATTTCGTGCGCAGTGACCGCCACGCCGAAGAGCGGTTTTGAGCACGCATCCGGACTCCATCCTCGAAATCGACCTCGACGCTGTCGCCGCCAATTGGAAGATCCTGCGCGCGCGGCTGAGGCGCGGCTGCGAGGCCGCCGCCGTGGTCAAGGCAGACGCCTACGGCGTCGGTATGGCAAAAGTGGCGCCACGCCTGTGGCGCGCCGGTTGCCGCCTGTTCTTCGTCGCCGATGCCGAGGAAGGCCTGGCCCTGCGTAAGCTGCTGCCAACGGCGCGGATTGCCGTTCTACAGGGCTTTGAGGCGGCCGCGGCGCGCGACTTCGCCGCGGGGCGGCTCATCCCGGTCCTCAACCATCTCGGTCAAATAGCGCAATGGCAAAAGGCCGGTCGCGGCGCACCCGCGATGCTTCATCTCGATACCGGCATGTCGCGCCTCGGTCTGCCGCCGAGCGAGGCCACGCGCCTCGTCGATGACCCGTCGCTTTTGCATCGCGTGGCTCTGGCCGGGCTCATGAGTCACCTCACCACGGCCTGGGACAGGAGCGCAAAAGTGAACCGGATGCAGCTTGACGCATTCCGCATCCTGCTCAAAAGTCTGCCACCCGCGCCCGCCAGCCTGGCGTCGAGTTCGGGGATTTTTCTGGGGCCCGCCTATCATTTCGATTTCGTCCGTCCCGGCGCCGCACTCTACGGCGCGAACCCCCTGCCAAATCACTTCAATCCAATGAGACAAGCAATTATCCTTAAAGCAAAAATTATCCAGACGCGGGAATTGGGCAAGGGCGCGGCGATCGGCTATGACGGCACTTATCGGATGAAACGCCGCGGGCGGATCGCGACCCTGGCGATGGGCTACGCCGACGGCTGGCTGCGCGCCGCGAGCAACCGCGCAAGCGTCGGCCTTGGAGGACGGCGGGCGCCGATCGTCGGCCGCATTTCGATGGACCTCATCACCGTCGACGTCACCCAAATCGACCCCAGGCTGACCCGGCCGGGCGCCTATGCCGATCTCCTGGACGACCATTACGGCGTCGATGATTTTGCGCACGATGCCGGCACCATCGCCTATGAGGTGTTGACCCAGCTTGGCGGCAAGCATCATCGCGTCTACCGCACCACCACGCATGCTTGATTTCCTTGCGAGCATCGGCCGCATCTTCATTCTGTTCCTGCAGGCGACAGGGCGGCTAACCCTGTTTGCGGTCACCGGGATCTCTCATTGTTTCCGGCCCCCCTTCTATCCGCGACTGATCGGACGGCAGCTCGTGGACATGGGTTACTATTCTCTGCCGGTGGTCGGATTGACCGCGATCTTCACGGGCATGGTGCTGGCGCTGCAGACCCATACCGGTTTCGCGATCGGCGCCGAGACCGCGGTTGCGACGGTAGTCGTGGTGTCGTTCACGCGAGAGCTCGGACCGGTGATCGCCGGGTTGATGGTTGCCGGCCGCATCGGTGCCGCGACCGCCGCGGAGATCGGCACCATGCGTGTCACCGAGCAGATCGACGCCTTGTCGACGCTATCGACCAATCCCTTTAAATATCTCGTGGTCCCGCGACTTATTGCCGGCACCATCGCCCTGCCCTTGCTGGTATTCGTCGCCGATATCATTGGGATGTTTGGCGGTTTTCTGGTGGCAACCTATACGCTCGATTACAATCCTCGCGGGTTCATCGGCCAAATGTGGGACACGCTCTCCACCGACGATGTGGTATCGGGGTTGATAAAGTCGGCGGTGTTCGGCTTCATCGTCGCGCTCATGGGGTGCTATAACGGCTACCATTCGAAGGGCGGCGCCCAGGGTGTAGGCAGCGCAACGACCTATGCCGTCGTATCGGCGGCGATCATGATACTGGTGAGCGATTACGTGCTCACGGCATTGTTCTTTTCGTCATGAGCGACAGGGTCAAGATCGCGGTACGCGGCCTGAAGAAGTCCTTCGGTTCGAAGGTCGTGCTCGATGGTGTCGATTTCGACCTGCACGAGGGCGAAAGCCTGGTCATTATTGGCGGCTCGGGCAGCGGCAAGTCGGTCACCGTGAAATGCGTTCTCGGGCTGATGGAGCCGGATGCCGGCTCGATCCTGATCGACGGCGTCGAGGCGACGCGGCTCGCGGGGGCCGAACGACTCGGTCTGATGCACAAGTTCGGGATGTTGTTTCAGGGCGCGGCGCTCTTTGATTCGCTGCCAGTGTGGGAGAACGTCGCCTTCGGCCTGATTCAGGGCAAGGGCATGAACCGTGCGCGCGCCCGGGATATCGCCATCCAGAAGCTTGGTGCGGTCGGTCTCGGGCCGGAAGTCGGCATGCTCAGCCCCGCCGAACTTTCGGGGGGCATGCAGAAGCGCGTTGCCTTGGCGCGCGCCATCGCCGCCGAACCCGAGATCATCGTGTTCGATGAGCCAACCACCGGTCTCGATCCGATCATGGCCGATGTCATCAATGACCTGATCATCAAATGCGTCAAGGATCTGGGTGCGTCCGCGATCTCAATTACCCACGACATGGTCTCGACGCGCAAGATCGCCAATCGCGTCGCGATGATTTACAAAGGGCGAATCATCTGGTCCGATATTGCCCAGCGGATCGACCACTCGGGCAATCAGTTCGTCGATCAATTCATCCATGGCCGGGCCGACGGTCCGATCCAAATGGAGATCAGGGCACTATAGATGAGCCGCGTGCAGTCGCAATTTGTCTGCCAGCAATGCGGTGCCGTCCACCCCAAATGGACCGGCCGTTGCGAAGCGTGCGGCGCCTGGAACACGCTCGTCGAAGAAGCGGTGCAGGCGTCCCTGCCGAAAGGCTTGGGCGCTGGCAAGGGAAAAAAGCTCGAGCTTGTTGGTCTGGGCCAAGCTAACGAACGGCTCATCCGGCGCACCACGGGCGTCGCCGAGTTCGACCGCGTCTGCGGCGGCGGCCTGGTGCCGGGCTCGGCGCTGCTGATCGGTGGCGATCCCGGCATCGGTAAATCGACCCTGCTGTTGCAAATCGTGGCCGCGCTCGCGCGCTTCGGCCACGAATGTCTCTACGTCTCTGGCGAGGAATCGCTCGACCAGGTGCGTCTGCGTGCGCAGCGGCTCGGCGTGATCGGCGCGCCGGTTGATCTCGCGGCCGCGACGAGCGTTCGCGACATCGCGGCCGCGCTCGATCACACCGGCGGACCGAAAATCGTGGTGATGGATTCCGTTCAGACCGCCTACCTCGACAATATCGACGCTGCGCCTGGTACCATCAGCCAGGTGCGGGCGGCGGCCCAGGAATTGATCCGCCTCGCCAAGCGCCGGAGCTTTACCCTGTTTCTGGTCGGCCACGTCACCAAGGAAGGCATGATCGCGGGGCCGCGCGTGCTCGAGCACATGGTCGATACGGTGCTTTATTTCGAAGGTGATCGCGGTCATCAGTTCCGGATTCTGCGCGCGGTCAAGAATCGATATGGCCCGACCGATGAGATCGGCGTCTTCTCAATGACCGGTCACGGTCTCGCCGAAGTGAGCAACCCATCGGCCCTGTTCCTCGCGGAACGCCAAGCCCCGATCAGCGGTACGGCGGTCTTCGCCGGCATGGAGGGCACGCGACCGGTGCTGGTCGAGATCGAAGCGCTGGTGGCGCCCTCGCTCCTGGGCACGCCGCGACGCGCGGTGGTGGGCTGGGACAGCAACCGACTTGCCATGCTGCTCGCCGTGCTCGAGGCACGATGCGGCGTCGCGATCGGAACGCGCGACGTCTATCTGAACGTCGCGGGTGGGCTGCGCATCACCGAGCCGGCGGCCGATCTCGCGGCCGCGGCGGCCCTGCTTTCGGCGCTCTCCCACGAACCGGTGGCCGACAAGACCGTGATATTCGGAGAGATTGGCCTCTCCGGCGAGGTCCGGCCCGTTGGCCAATCGGAAGCGCGACTGCGCGAGGCGGCAAAGCTCGGCTTTCTCAACGCCTATGCGCCGCCGCGGCATGGGGGTGAGACGATTATGCGCGTCGCCGAAGTGCGGCATGTGCGTCAACTCGTTGAGCGTTTTATGGAACGGGCAGAGGGCCAAGGCGCCGTGTTGCCCGTCAGGCGTCGGGCGAGATGAATACGCTTGATATCATCGTGGCAGTGGTGCTGGTGCTGTCGGCGGGTTTCGCCTATATGCGCGGCTTTGTGCGCGAGCTCTTGGCAATCGTGGCGTGGGTCGGCGCCGCCCTGATAACCTTCTATGGGTATAGCTACGTTGCGCCGTTCGCCGAAAGATTCGTCCCCAAAGGTCCGATCGCCAACATTTCCGCGGGCGCGGTTGTGTTTATCGTTGCCCTGATCGTGCTTTCGATCATTACCGGCGCGGTGTCGAAACAGGTCGCTCACAGCGGCATGTCCTCGGTCGATAGGCTGTTCGGTTTGTTATTCGGCCTGGCGCGCGGGGCGGTCCTGGTCGCGCTCGGCTATATCGCGCTCGCATGGTACCTGCCGCCTGACAAACCGCGCCCGCCCTGGGTGATGGAAGCACGTACCTTGCCGCTGTTGCAGGCCGGCGCCAACATGCTCGAATCCCTGGTGCCCGCCAAATGGCGCGAACAGGTCAAGGCCACCGCGCGCACCGGCCAGACCGACACCCTGAACGATGCCGATGCCGCAGCCCGTGCGTTGATGTCGCCCAGGACCAGCGCCAAGCCCGCCGACACGCAACCGGCCTATCGTCATGAAGACCGGGCCGACATGGACCGGCTGATCAATCAGCAACAGGGCCAGCAACAGTGATGGCCGACGCTACACAGGCGCGGAATCCGCCCCATATAATCGGGGAAGATACCATGGCTAACACCAACCCCTTCGATGACGACAGGCTGCATGAGGAGTGCGGCGTGTTTGGCGTCTACGGCCACGCCGAGCCAGCTGCGCTGGTAGCGCTCGGCTTGCATGCGCTGCAGCATCGCGGCCAGCAGGCGGCCGGCATTGTCACCTGGGACGGCGAGCAGTTTCACGCCCATCGCGGGCTTGGCCAGGTCGGCGAGAATTTCAGCTCGAGAGAGGTGATCCAGCGACTGCCAGGCCTCGCCGCGATCGGCCATTGCCGCTATGCCACCACAGGCGAGGTGGCGCTCCGCAATGTCCAGCCGCTGTTTGCCGATTTCGAGTTCGGCGGCCTGGCAATCTGCCACAACGGCAACTTGACCAATTCCTATCATCTCCGGCGCCAGCTGGTGCGGCGGGGCAGCCTGTTTCAGTCGACTTCCGACACGGAAGTCATCGTTCATCTCATCGCGACCAGTCTCAAAGATCATGTCGAGGATCGCGTCATTGATGCCCTGCGCCAGGTCGAAGGCGCTTACTCACTGGCGGCGCTGACCCAAAATTGCTTGATCGGCGTTCGCGACCCGCTCGGCGTGCGGCCCTTGGTGCTCGGCCGGCTGGGCGAGGCCTGGGTTCTCGCCTCCGAAAGCTGTGCCCTCGACATCATCGGCGCCGATTTCGAGCGCGACGTCGAACCCGGCGAAATGATCATCATCGACGGCAACGGCCTCAGGAGCCGCAAGCCTTTCGATCCCGAACGCAAACGTATTTGCGTTTTCGAGTATATCTACTTCTCGCGACCCGACAGTATCGTCGACGGTATCAGTGTCTACGAAACGCGGAAACGCATCGGTGCCGAGCTGGCGCGCGAGAGCCATGTCATGGCCGATATCGTAATTCCCGTTCCGGATTCAGGCGTTCCCGCGGCCATCGGCTATGCCGCAGAATGCGGCCTGCCCTTCGAACTCGGCATCATCCGCAACCATTATGTCGGCCGCACGTTCATCGAACCGACCGACCAGATCCGCCACCTCGGCGTCAAGCTCAAGCACAATGTCAACAAGGCGGAGATCGCGGGGAAGCGCGTCATCCTGGTCGACGATTCGATCGTGCGCGGCACCACGTCGATGAAGATTGTCGAAATGTTTCGTCATGCCGGCGCCGCCGAAGTGCACATGCGCATCTCGAGCCCGCCGACCAGCCATTCCTGCTTCTACGGTATCGCGACACCGGAACGTCAAGATCTCCTCGCCTCCCACATGACGGTCGAGGAGATCGCCAAGCATATCGGCGTCGACTCCCTCGCCTTCATCTCGATCGACGGCCTCTATCGCGCCATGGGTGAAGCCTGGCGCGATCCGGCGAAGCCACGCTTCTGCGATGCCTGTTTCACCGGCGATTACCCGATCCCCTTGGTCGACCACGAGGCTGGAAAAGTCTCGACGCAATTGTCGCTCCTTACTGAAACGGCGTGAGCCGACTTAACGCTCGTCTCGCTCTCGTTACCGGCGCCACGCGCGGCATCGGTTGGGCCGTGGCCAAGCGCTTTGCTGCCGAGGGAGCCCACGTTATCCTTGTAGGACGGACTCAAGGCGCTCTCGAAGAGCTCGATGACGAGATCCGTGACGCTGGTGGCGCCGCGACGCTGGTGCCTCTTGATCTGCGTCACTTCGACGAGATCGACCGCATGGGCCTGGGCCTGCATCAACGGTTCGGCAAGCTCGATATTCTGGTAGGAAACGCGGGCGTGCTACCGCATCTGATGCCGATCGGTCATCTTGACCCAAAAACCTGGCAGGAAATAGTCGACGTGAACCTCACCGCCAATTGGCGGCTGATCCGTTCGCTTGATCCGCTGCTGCGCGGGTCCGATGCCGGCCGTGCCATCTTTACCACCTGCGCGGCGGGCCGCGAAGCGGGTCCCTACTGGAACGCCTACGCCGCTGCCAAGAGCGGCCTCGAGGCGCTGGTACGTTCGTACGCGGCCGAAGTTGCGAACACGCCGATCCGCGCGAATCTTGTCGATCCCGGTCCGGTCCATACCAGGCTTCGCAACAACGCGTTTCCGGGAGAGGAGAAATCACATCTGCGCAAACCAGCGGACGTAACCGATCCCTTCATCGCGTTGGCCTCGGCAGACTGCACGCGCACCGGGGAAATCATTGCCATCTGATAGCTGCCAACGACCAATGCTGTAAGGGTTCCGGAGCGCATGGACACAGGCCAGCGTCATCACGAGACCCTGTTGGGCCGCACGCCCGCGCAATGGTCCAGACGCCGCGCCCGTCATCTCAGCCACGGCGGGCCCTGCGCCAAGTGTGAAATAGATTTTAGATAAGGTTTAGATAAGCTAAGGTAGCTACCATCCGAAGAAATCGGGGCAGCCGGTCGGTTGAGTGGCAACAAGAGGCGCTCGATGCTCCTTCGTTTGCCTGCGCGCCAGGAACCCCCATTGCCCGCCCCGACGACGAGGGGGGCGTGGGCTTTTTTTGGCCTAAGAGCGGGCGCACCCGACAAATCTGGACCTGCGCGTCCCCTCTATCGGGGTGTGACGAACAATCAGCAGGTCATTGTGATTGCCGCCTGACCCAAAGATGACAGCCCGTCGGAAACTCGGGGCAGTTCATCGGTTCATCATCGATTACATTTTCTGCAGAGGCCACACGTGAAGCGCAAGAGCCTTCGCTCCTTGGGCGGGCTGTTGCCGACGACAGTAACTGTTTTGCTTCTCATTGCCGGTACCGCTTTCGCGGATGGTGCGGGTGGTCCCAACAGTGAGGCTTTGGGCGCATCCAACGGCGAAAACGGCGGAGCAGGTGGCGGCGGGGGAGCCGGTGGCGTCGGCGGTGCAGGTAGCCCCGACGTCAGCGCTGGGGGAAACGGTACTTCCTCAGGCGATGGCGGCGCCGGCAGTGCCGGTGATGGTGCGGCGTTCGGTTTGACACCCGGCGCCGGTGGTGCTGGTGGTTCTGCCGGCACGGCTTCCAACCCTACGGGGGGCAATGGCGGCGCGGGCGGCGCTGCGTCGTGCTTTCAGTGTGTGGTCGGCGGCAACGGCGGCGGCGGCGGCGGCGGCGGAGGCGATGGATTTGACGGTAGTACCCTTAGCGGTGTCTCGGGCCCGATTACCGGGGGTAACGGCGGTAACGGCGGCGGCGTCAGTAGTGCTTCGCTATCGGGTGCGGATGGCGGAAGCGGTGGCGGCGGCGGTGCCGGTGCTGTGCTCACGGGCAGCGGCAGCACCAGCACCAGCGCAAACATCACCGGCGGCGCCGGCGGGAATGGCGGTGCCGCGGCGGATCCAGGCGGCGCAGGCTTCGGCGGCGGCGGCGGCTCAGGCGTCGTCGATAACGGGATTAGCCTCACCAATAGTTTTACCATCACTGGCGGCGCGGGGGGCGCCGGTGGTGGCGGCGCCGACGCCGGTGATGGCAGGACTGGCGGGGCCGGCGGCGCGGGTATTACAGGTTCCTCCTTCACGCTGACGAATTCCGGCACGATCCAGGGTGGCAACGGCGGCGCCACCGGCGCCAATGCCACTGGGACCGGCGTAGGCACGACCGCCGTGGGTGGCGCGGGTGTTACAGGCTCGAATATCCAAATCATCGACTCGGGCACGATTTCCGGTGGCATGAATGGCAACGGCACGGTGCAGGCGAACGCGATCACCTTCACCGGCGGCACCAACAGCCTCACCCTCGAACCTGACTATGTGATCAGCGGCAATGTCGTCGCATTCAGCAGCGCCGACACGCTGGCGCTTGGCGGGACCGGGTCAGGGAGCTTCAACGTCTCCAATGTCGGCCCTAGCGCTCAGTATCAGGGATTCGGCATTTACGAGATTATCGGCGGCGACTGGACACTTACCGGGTCGACCACGGTCGCGACGAATTGGAGTGTGCTCAACAGCGGGACGACTCTGACGATCGGGAGTGATGGTGCGCTCGGTGCCGGTAGCTTGTCGCTGGGATCGGGAACGACATTGTCATGGGTTGCCGGCAGTAACTTCACCGTCAGCAACAACATCTCGATCGCAGGTGATCCCAATTTGACGCCGCCTTCCGGCACCGTTGAGACACTCTCCGGCGTGATCGCCGACGGCTCATCGCCGGGAACGCTCAACATGGAGGGGCCCGGTACGTTGATCCTGACCGGCGCCAACACCTATACGGGCGGGACGACGGTAACCGGTGGGACGTTGGACGTGTCCGGCTCGGGCACGCTCGGCAGCACGGGGGGTGCGACGACGATATCGGGCGGCACGCTCGACCTTGGGGGGATGACGCAGACACAGGACGGCGGGCTAACGATGTCGGGAGGCACGCTGCAGGACGGCACGCTGTCGTCGAGCGGGACGTTTGCGTTGACCGGGGGGACGGTGAGCGCGGCGCTCGCCGGCAGCGGTGACCTGACGATGAGCGGTGGCGGCACGGCGACGCTCTCCGGCGCCAACACCTATAGCGGTGCTACGACGATCGACGGCGGCACGCTCGCGCTCTCGGGCGGCGGCTCGATCGCGGACTCATCGGGGGTGACGGCGAACGGCACGCTCGACATCTCCGGCACCACCAGCGGCGCGTCGATCGTGAGCCTGTCCGGCAGCGGCGCCGTCACGCTCGGCGCCGAGACGCTGACGCTGAGCGACGCCAGCGGCAGCTTCGGTGGCGTCATAGGTGGAACCGGAGGGCTCATGCTCACCGCCGGCACGGAAACGCTCTCCGGCGCCAACACCTATAGCGGTGCTACGACGATCACCGGCGGCACGCTCGCGCTCTCGGGCGGCGGCTCGATCGCGGACTCATCGGGGGTGACGGCGAACGGCACGCTCGACATCTCCGGCACCACCAGCGGCGCGTCGATCGTGAGCCTGTCCGGCAGCGGCACCGTCACGCTCGGCGCCGAGACGCTGACGCTGAGCGACGCCAGCGGCAGCTTCGGTGGC
>JASHOB010000011.1 GCA_030041335.1 Alphaproteobacteria bacterium
TTGCCGCCGCCGTGGAACCAGACCAGGACTGGACGGTTTGCGTCGGGACGATTCGACTCAGTCCAAACATTTAGATAGAGGCAATCTTCGCTTTGTTCGGCGACGCGGAGGTCGAACGAAGCGCCGGCGGTTTGCGGACAGGCCGGCGCGAAATGTTTCGCAACGCGTACACCTTGCCATGAGGCGGGTGCAGCAGGGGCACTCCACCGCCGCACACCGACGGGGGACGCTGCATAAGGGATTCCGAAAAACTTGAGAATGGAGTCTTCGGCGAAGCCTTCGAGCTCGCCCTGTTCCACCACTGTCCGCGGCGCCATCCCGTTCCTCCGCATTGAACGATCCAGAGAAGTGTGCTAGTCACTTGGTGACTTAATAACCGACTCGACCGTAACGGTTTCCTCCTGTTGCCAATACCTATCAAGTGATAGGATACGCATATCTATCAAATGATAGTATTCTTGGCAATGAGTCGATGATTTTGCGCATCCCGCGCGGTTCGCATGATCGTCTTTGCCTGTTTGCCCGCCTCGCAATTAAGTGCGCCACTGCGTTCCTTGCCTCGGAAGCGCAGGTGTGCGGCGCGACAATCAAGGTGAGAGCGTAGCGTCCCCGCTGGGTACGACCTGATCCTGCACTGATCGCCAGAACCAGTCGGCATACCATCACGTCCACACCCGAGAATGCAATACGTGCCGGAGACTTACGGCGAAGTATGTTCAATTGGTGCCGAAGCGTCAGATTCTCGGCTTCCAGGGATGTCCGACACCGGGGCAACGCGGCCCCTACGATATCGACCCGCCGCCGATGCGCTATGAAGGCATGCACCTCGCCCCGGCTGTTTGGGTGAGCCCAGGTAAATCCCTTTTGTGCCTCTTTGCGCTAAAAATACAACCGAAAGAAGAGTATGCAGGGGCCTAAGTCTCCTGCAAAAATATCATGGCAGGGTTCACACTAACCGTTACGTGCGCCGGTAGAGTTGACGTAAACTACGCATAATTCTTGTAGTGCGTTGTTTGCTAACGACCGGGCTAGCGCAAGATTGGCGGCAGTTCTCGCTGTAGACCACCACTCGGGAGTTGAGGGCGCCCCTGATGCGCGAGCGACAGCCCATCGTCTCCCGGTCTCTATGCAGATTGGGGAGGGGGAGGATATGGACCGATCGATCCCAGCAGGCGCCAGATGGGGAGACCCCTTCGTAATCAGGATCGGCGCCCGCGGGTTGGTTACCGGTCTGCTCCTCGGTTTGTTGCTGGCGTTTACGATGTCGACAAGCGCCAGGGCCGCTTGTCCCTCCTCCGGAACTAATCCCACCCCGCCAGACCTCGTGGTGAACGGCCGATGCACCGTCGGCCCCGGTGAGTATCACTACGGAAAGGTCAACATCATAGCTGGCGGCAGTCTGACATTCGACGAAAAGGCAACGGCTTCAAAGATCGACTTCTGGGCGAGCTCGATTGTTATCGAGAATGGGGGTGCGCTCGTCGCTGGCAACATGGAGCCCATCGGGAGAGAGCCGTTCGGGAATTACGGCGGGGTACTTACGATCCATCTCTATGGCGCGGATCAGAGCAATGGCGATCCGACGAAAAATCCAGGGCAGGGGGCCTTGTGCCAGAGCGCCATGGATGCGAGTACCGGCCCCTGCGGCATCCCGCAAAAGATCTGGGCCGATAACGGAAAGAACCCGATCACGGGCTGCGGCACGGGGAAAAACAACCCAGCAAAGACATGCCTGCCGGGCCTTCCCGAGAGCATGTCGGATTATTTTTACCAATACGGACCGCTGTTTGGCGATGATAAATGCACTGATGGAACGAAATGGACAAGTAGTGGTGGATGCGGCAACGCCGGTGGGAGGGTTGGATATTTCGGGTACAAGGTGCTCGCGGTCTCCTATGGCGGCACACTGCAACTCTTCGGCTACAAAGGCGCGTGCTATAATTTGGGGTGCGATCCGCAGCTGACACACGCCAGCTGGACAAGGTTGCAGGCATCGGTAAAACCGGGCGACGGCGTCGCGGATAAGCCGCTGATCGTCGAGGCGCCGACTCTCTACCGGCCGTGGGTAACGAGCTTCCGACCGGGGGATGAAATCGTCGTCACCACAACCGACTACCTGCCGGGTCATTCAGAGAAGTTTACCGTCGTGAACGTCACGGAGGCGATGACCCCCGAGGGCGGCATGCTGCAAAAGCTCGAGGTCGACCACCCGGCGAAATGGCCGCACAATGGAATGCGCTATGGCGGACCGCAAAGCGACAAGTCGTTCGCCAAAAGGCTCCCGGATCGCATCAAGAATGAATTGGATCCGGATCTGGTGAACAATGGAGCCGAGACTCGAGCGGCCGTGGCGCTGCTAACACGCAGCATCCGCATCGTGTCTGCCGGCGACGCCGACGGCCAAGGGTTTCCGCCGTCATCGCCCGACGCGCCCTGCGTTGCAAACGATCGAATGGGTCCGTGCTATTCGTTCGGCGGCCACATGGTCATCCGCCAAGGATTCCAGAACGTTCAGATTCAAGGGGTCGAATTTGCCCAGATGGGCCAAGGCGGGCGGCTCGCACATTACCCAGTGCACTTTCACATGGTGCGCATCACGCCCCCCGGCACCTTTGTCCGGGATTCGTCGGTCAACGAATCAATGACCCGTTGGATGGTGGTGCATTCGACGCAAGGGGTCACGCTGGCCGGCAATGTCGGCTACCTGTCAATCGGGCATGGTTATTACCTCGAGGACGGCACCGAAACCGACAACAATTTTTACGGCAATATTGGGATCTTCGCGCGCGCGGCAGTCGACAACAAGCAAAACTTCCGCAAAATCCCAGGCATTCTGGCGGCGGACGGTAACTTTCAAAATAACACCCCGATCCCGCCTGAAGCCTTCCCCTACCGCTCCGATTACGATCACCCCGCGGTATTCTGGATCACCAACGGTTGGAACAATTTCATCGGCAACATGGCAGCCGGAGCGGGGGCCTGCGGTGCCGCCTACTGGCTCGTGCCGGCGTGGAACGCCGACCGGCCTGACGTGCCGACGCCGGACAACGTCCAGTTCGGTTATCATATGAAGTGGTCCGGCTTCGCTGCTCTGCAAAGAGATCGGTCATACGTTGCCGCGACGCCGCTAAAATCCTTCTACGGCAATTACGCGACGTCGACGATGAGTTCGTTCCAGGTCGTCGGTAATACCAGCAGATGTTTGGGAATCGTCGGATGGAAGGACCCGGATGCCAACAAGCCCGACCATCTGGTCGCGGTACCGAGCCTGGCGCGGGCGCCGCAGCCGTCCGATAAGATCGATGACGACATGTATTATCCGCATGTATCCGATGCGGGTAGTCGCACGGCGACCAAATGCCCCCTAGTCAATGGCAAATACGACTGCAGCTTGTTCACCTCTGGGCAGCTCGGAGTGTGCAATAACAAGGCCGCCGGCGAACCAAAGTACAACGCTGAAGACTATTGCGCTGTGACTGTGCTCGACCACTACACGTCGTCCTTCCACTGGGCGGAAAAGGGCCTCGCGGCAATATGGCTGCGGCCGCAATGGTATTTAGTCGACAACAGCGTGGTCACCGACGTTCAGAACAGCGGCATTACTTTCGTTACCAGCGGCGACTATTCCCGCTCCGCGGTCATCGAAGGCGATTGGGCATTGGCCAGAGCCAGTATTTTTGTCGGTACCACCCAGTCAGACAATCCGCTCGCTTCAAATGCCGGTCCCTTCACCACGGGTGGTCTTAAATGCGGCGGCAATCCTCTAGAGTACTGTCTTTCCAAGGATGAAGGCATCAGCATGCCGCTCACCAATTTCGGGGTGAACCAACGGCTATTCAACATTTATGATGGTCCGGCCTATGAGGATTCGAACGCCTACTTCGACATCGCGAAGACCGACTGCGGCACGGAAGCCGAAATGGGGACGGGCGCCTGCAACATGTATGCGAGTCTTGCTGGCGTGCGGAAGGACAACCAAGGGCGGTGTTATCTGCCGAATGCGGCAATTGCCTGGAAACAGCCCAATGGCTTCTTCTACCCGCCGGCTTTCCATTCGGCAAACTTGTATTTCGACAACGTGGACATCCGTCATTACGTGATCGATGCATTGTTCCAAACGAATACTTATCTGACCGATGTCACGAAATTGGGTGACGACTATTGCAAGCCTGGCAATTTACCCTTTCTGCAAGGGTTCTTCACGGGCTACACGGATATCGACCGGCAGACGGAGCTCAACGACGATGATGGCTCGTTAACAGGGCTTACCAATGACGCGAATACCGGCACGATTTCGGTGAACCCGGCCGAGTATTTCAAAGCCCCGGTCCAAACTCCGGAGTGCCTCTCCAATGTCGGCGTCCAGCCGACGGCTGATTGCACCATACGGCAGGACACCCCATTGACGGCGACGACCAGCCCCTATGACTATGTGACAACCGTCATTTTCCCGGGATGCGCGGTCGGGGTCGGCGACCCGCTCGGGCGCTGCAGCTCAGACCACGACGATCAGATCGAAAGCGGGAACCGCTTTATCCACCAGCAAGGCAGAGGCGGAACCTGGTCCAAGGAGTGCAGCAATGAAGCGTGTTACGGGACCATACTATATCGCCAATTTCTCACTGCCGATGAAGACAAGATTTGGGGTGACAGCGGATGCAACGGCGACGGGACATCAGCCAAATGCCGCTGGCCGTTCGTGCGGATGGGCGGCCAGAGCACTTACCAGCGCAGTACGCTGACGACCAACCACGGCACGTTCTTCGTCGACACCACGGTGAGCCGAGATACCCAGTGGAAGAACGAGAAATTCACCACGGTCACGCCCTGTGATGTCGTGGACAAAGGGCCCTGCAACCCCCGCAGCGTCAACGTTTTCCTGCCCGACCAGACCTATTACATGTTCTTTGTCTTTGCCAAACAGGCGACCAGACAAAGCTATCAGATCTATGTCGGGTCTGGCTTCGACATCAACACCGTCAGCGCGTATCGGGCAGACCTGAGCGTCCTTCCAATACAGAGTTTCACCAAGGAGAATAGCTGGCCGAGTCTGTGGGAGAAGCATTACAACGACGACCAGGCTTGCGCGCTTACCAATCAAAAGGCTGGGTGTAACAATGGGATTCTGCTGATCATCGTCGATTTTAAGAATCAGGCAGATTACAAGCCGGTTCCGACGAATGGCCTGTGCCTCCCGAAAAACTTCTGCAAGCCAAACGGCGATTCCTGCGGCTGCGCGCTTACCGACGATGATCCGCTGGTCAAGGCAAATTGGCAACGGCTCATTCTCGGCGAATGCCGAAAGGCATGCGAGAAGTGGGCAGTGAAGGATCTGGATTTCCCCCCGAAAGGACCACTCGGCTTCTCGTTTACAATGCCGCATGGTTTCGCCGCGGACGACATGGGCCAAAAATACCGGCCGCAGCCAAAACCATTTCCGACCGTTGCGGAGGGTGGTAAACCGGATTGGACGACAAAGTTCACCAAAACGTCGACCGCTCCAGACAACGCAACCGGGGGGCAATGTTATTACGCCAAAGTGCCGGGCACGGATTGTTCGATGCCTTGAGCGGCGGCATCGATCACCGGTTGATTCCCGCCGCTCTCATGCCACGGGACCAGCCAGTGCGGCGTACCTGTGGTAGCTTCGCCTGATAAAATGGTGGCATTAGCCACGACAGACAATAGACGATTCGTCTCGCCCTTCGTGCTGCACGCGGGGACAGGCGCACGCCTGGTCGGAGCCGACGCGCTGCTGCGCAGATGGCGGCCGATCTGCTGATGGCCGATCCCGCTTTTCATATCGACCGGAAGATCCTGGGAACTCCGGCGGATCCTCTGCAAATGCTCAACGCGGACGGTTGACGCACCGCGTGCCTCTCCCTGTCCCAAACGTGATCCGTCCGGCGAGGGATTGCGAGGCACGCAATACTGTCGTCCGATGAAGGACCCTGGCAGAGTGATCTGGTTGGTCTTCTTAGCGCTGCTCCGATCGAGAGCGGCGCTTGCGGCAGAGAACCTCGTGCTGAGTCAGCAGATCAATGTTCTGGGGCAGAGCGCGCCGAGGAGGCTTTTTTTCAACGGCTTTGACCGATTGGTATTTGTGAGCCTCTCCAGGCTGTTCTTCGGTGTCCGAGTTGCGCTGGCGATAGTTCAGCCGGAGACGGTAATTCGATGGCGTGGACGGGGATGCAGGCCCTCCTGGCGTTGGCGGTCGAGGTCTCGGGGTGGGCAGCCAAGGTGCCCTCGGAGATCCGTCGGTTGATCAGCGAGATGAGCCTGGCCAAGCCGGTTTGGGGCGCAACGCGCACTCAGGGCGAGTTCCTCAAGCTCGGCATCGATATCGGGCGGACGAGCCCGGCCAAGTATATGGCGTGGAGGCGACGGCCCCCGTCTCAAGGCTGGAAGACGTTCCTACGCAATCATGCCGATGGCATCGCCGCGATCGATCTCTTCGTGGTGCCGACCGATTCGTTCCGATGCTCTTCGGCTTTCTTATCCTGGGGCATGACGGGCGTCGGAACTTATGGACGGGTGTCACCGCTCACCCGACCGCTGAATGGATCGCTCGCCAGATCATTGAGGCATGCGGCTGGGAGCCGGCACCGCAGTACCTCATCCGCGATCGAAACCGCGCCCATCCCGAGGTGGTCGGGAACGGCACCTTCGACACCTTTTGCGATCGTGCCAGACTTACACGCACGCACCTGCCTGCCAAACCCGGGCGGGCTGCATCACCAATATTGTCGGATATGATTTGCGGTAGGTACAGGACCACGCCCGCGCGTAGATTGAACCGAAAAGGAGCTCTCTCAAATGCGTATCGTACGGTCGGTTGCAGCATTGCTTTGCGTGTTGGGAACAACGAGCTCAGGAGCATTCGCTCAGGCACGCTCTCCTTCTGAAACTTCCGCCGTGTCCATCCCGGTGGGTCAGATAGATCAGGCAGTCGGATCGCTAGATCGATTGGCGGGAATACTACTGCAGAGAACGGGCGTCCCGGGGATGGCG
>JASHOB010000084.1 GCA_030041335.1 Alphaproteobacteria bacterium
CTCGGCAACTGTCGAGCTAGTCATCACGGGCATTGTTCCTGTCACCTTAGCCGCAGGTCTTCGCCTGGGTTTTGTATGGTGCTGAGTTCTCCGATGCTGGCGAGGCGCTCGGCCGGCTCGCGGGATCGCATTGCTCGTGCTAGCGCTCGCGCCTGCTGCGACAAGCGACCCGGCATTCATCCGTTCGCGCGCCGTTGATCAATAACCTGCTGACCACGGTATACTTCGTATTTGATTGCTCACGCGACTTCCAGCGCCGTCGCGAAACCCTACACGATGCCAGCGCACCAGCGTCTCGCGACGGACGATCGTTATCACCTTGAGGATCGACGAGAACTAACGATAGAACTGCACAAAGAACAGGCGATCGATCGTGGTAAGCGGGGCGCGCCCTCGCAAGTTGCGCCGCAGCACGATGAGATGCTGCCTAAGTGCCGCATTCTCGGATTCAAGCCGGCTCTTGGATTTAAAGACCGCGGCTGTTCAGGGTCACAGGACCAGGGCAACCATCGCCTTCACCGTGAGCCGATTCTCTCACCGGTCCAATGCGGACGAGGTCTCAGTAGACACAGTGGTGCGCCAACCCCTTGGTCTCCTGCAGACATACGGCGTTTGCTTGATGACTATGATTCCCGGTTTGTGCCGATCGCGCCCGCTCGCATCTTTTCTCGACCGCGGTTTGCGCGCTACATTTGGCATGGTGTCCAAACATCCGACGTGGAGGTCCTCCAGGATGGAGATCGAGGCCGCAGTTTTCCGCAAGGTGCACGAGCCGTTGACGATCGAAGCGGTGGAAATCGACAAACCCTGGGATCGCGAGGTGCTGGTACGCACTGCGGCAACGGGAGTTTGCCACAGCGACCTCCACGTCGTCGACGGGCTCGGGCGTTTTCCGCTCGATCGGCCGATCGTGCTTGGGCACGAGGGCGCCGGGATCGTCGAGGCGATCGGCGCGGACGTGACGACCGTCACACCCGGTGATCACGTCGTCGCTTGCCTGTCGGGGTTTTGCGGCAGCTGCCCGCAATGCCTTTCCGGTCATCCGAATTTGTGCACTGGCGGGATCGTCACGCGCCCCGACAACGCGACGCCGCGGCTATCGCAAAAGGGCCGGCCGTTTCGCCAATTCATTGGCATCTCCAGCTATGCCGAAAGGATGCTGCTGCATGAAAATTCGCTCGTGAGGATCGACCCCGAACTGCCGCTAGAAAAGGCGGCTTTGGTCGGCTGCGGCGTATTGACCGGGGTCGGCGCAGCACTGCGCTCCTCTCGCCTCGAAGCCGGGCAGACCGTGGCAGTGTTCGGCTGCGGCGGCGTCGGTCTGTCGATCATTCAGGGCGCGCGCATCGGCGGCGCCCGGAAGATCATCGGTGTCGACCGGTTCGAAACCAAGTGCGAAATGGCCAAGCGCGCCGGCGCGACGGATTTCGTCAACAGTGTCGAAGACGATCCGGTCAGAAAGGTGCGCGAGCTGACCGCCGGTGCGGGGGTGGATCACGCCTTTGAGGCGGTCGGTGACGTGACACTGGTGCGGCAGGCGATCGAGAGCCTCGCGATCCGCGGCACCGCCACGATTGTCGGTGTATTGCCGCCCGATGCGATAATCGAGTTCCCTTGGATGGCGATCCGCCCTGAGTGCAAGGTCCAAACCTCGCGGATGGGATCGAACCGTTTCCGCTACGACATCCCGCTCTATCTCGATTTCTACCGCCAAGGCCGCCTCAACCTCGACGATATGGTCACAAAGCGCGGTCGGCTGGGCGACATCAACGAAGCATTTCGCGCGATGAAAGCGGGCGAAGTCGCTCGCACCGTGCTGACCTTTGACTGAAGTGACCCCAAACCGCGTTGACCGCAACCCTATTCGCCATCAGCGCGGCAACTCCATCAATACCTGGATAAGAATCCCGGAGACCGATAGCATCCTTTGATCATGCCACAATGAACCGCAGCGAATATCGGATTTTTGTGGAGTACAGCGGCGAATCAGTTTTTGTTCGTGCCGATGTCGTGCACGATGAGGCCGCGGAAAATCTTGTCCGGCAAGCCGTGAGACGCATCGGTCGCCTCGACACATCGTTCAACAACGCGGGCATGCCGCGGAATAAGGATCACATCCTTGATCTCACCGATGCCGGTAGAATCGCGTTGTACCGGCCGACTTCACGGCGGTCTTCCGATGAAAGTGCCGTCTACACTTCTTGGCGCTGCCATTCGTCGCGTCGGTCAAGTAATAGACCTGCGGGGAGCAAGCCCGGCCATTCGGAGCGCCGCGCGATCATCGCGTGGCGAAACGCCAAAGGCTTCCTTGTAGCGGCGGCTAAAATGGCCGAAATCGGCAAACCCGCACGCGAGCGCGATTTGCGCGATGCTGTCGCCCGCGTGCAGCGGGTCGGCCAGGTACCGCCGGCTTTTTTCCAAGCGTCGCTTCCAGATCCATTCGCTGACCGTGCTTTGATCGGCGTGAAACAGGTCCTGAAGATAGCGTGGCGAAATGCCGACAAGGCCGGCAACCTTTTCGGTATTAAGCGTGTGGTCGTGCAAGAGGCCGTCGATGAGCGCCTTGGCGCGGAAGATCAAAGCGGTCCGCGCGGCGGAGGTGCCGTCGGCCTCGCCACCCGAATGTTCGGCTAGCGCTGCTGTCACCAGTGAAAGGCAAGTTTCCGACAAGCGGCTCGCCGCAGGAAGCGCTATGTCCGAGGCGATGGAAGCGGTCTGTTGAACGAATGGCAGCACCAGTGAACCGATCGGGCTCGTCGCCTCGATGCGGCGCGCGGTCCAAACTTCTGTCCGACCGATCCTGCGGACCAATGCTTCGCGCGGCATGTGAAGCACTAGTTG
Source organism: Alphaproteobacteria bacterium (assembly GCA_030041335.1). Classification (GTDB taxonomy): domain Bacteria; phylum Pseudomonadota; class Alphaproteobacteria; order ATCC43930; family CGMCC-115725; genus JAATGI01. Next base: position 2,842 of record JASHOB010000084.1, read on the forward strand.
CTCGAAATCGGCGGTGAACGTCAGTGTGTAGGGGCGGGTGCTGTCGTAGCAGGCGAAGTCGCCGGGCCCGAGCCGCGCCTCGCGTCCATCCTGCGCAATCACGCCGGCGCCACGCACCTGCAAGCTGATCAGCATGATCTCTTCGCGCGCGTGGCGTATGCGCAGGGGCGTCCGCTTGACGATTTGGCCGTCGGAGCGCACCAAAGAGAAATGCAGGTCGTTGCAATGGGTGGTCGAGATCTCACCGTGGAAAGGTTGATCCGTATAGGCCTCGCAATCGAGCTCGACGAACGTGTCGCAGACCGCGTCCTGCCAAAATTGAAAGCGCTTTCTTTCGGCGACTTCGCTCGTCGACAGTACGGTTCTCATAGACCCCGCACCCGTTTCGGACCGTATTAGCCTATTTTATTCTAGCGCGGCATCGCTGGCTGGCAAGCGACGCCTAAGGCAGCCCCTGCGCCGCCAGCCAACTTTTTCTGCGCCCGCAGCCAAGCGCGAAACTCACTGGCTCGCTAGTCTCATTGCAGACGACGCGTGGCCAGCCGCTTGTACGCGCCCTCAGGTTTCACGTCTTCAGACGGCCAAGAATCCATAAGGAGCCCAGATGAGTCAGGTCCATCCGAAACTGAAGGTTGCAGCCGTGCAGGCTGCTCCCGCTTTTCTCGATCTCGATGCGTCGGTTGAAAAGACCATCCGCTATATCGATGAGGCAGGCAGCACAGGCGCGAAACTCATTGCGTTTCCGGAAACATGGATTCCCGGCTATCCATGGTGGATCTGGCTCGGCGCTCCGGCGTGGGCGATCATGCGCGGCTTCGTCTCGCGTTATTTCGACAATTCGCTGCAGTACGGCAGCCCGCAAGCTGAGCGGCTGCAGGTCGCCGCCAAGCGCAACAAGATGTATGTTGCGCTTGGCCTATCCGAGCGCGACGGCGGCAGTCTCTATATCGCGCAGTGGATCATCGGGCCGGATGGCGAAACGGTGGCGCAGCGCCGCAAGCTGAAGCCCACGCATGCCGAGCGCACGGTGTTCGGTGAAGGCGACGGATCACATCTCGCTGTGCACGCTCTCGATATTGGACGATTGGGCGCGCTGTGTTGCTGGGAACATCTACAACCCCTGTCGAAGTACGCGATGTACGCCCAGAACGAGCAAATCCACGTCGCCGCGTGGCCAAGCTTCTCGCTGTACGATCCCTTTGCGCACGCACTCGGCGCAGAGGTCAATAACGCTGCTAGCAAGATCTATGCGGTCGAGGGATCGTGCTTCGTCATTGCGCCGTGCGCGACGGTGTCCCAGTCGATGATCGACGAACTTTGCGACAGCCCCGAAAAGCATCAGTTCCTTCACGTCGGCGGCGGCTTCGCCGTCATTTACGGTCCCGACGGCTCTCCCCTGGCGAGACCGCTTCCGCCGGACCAGGAGGGACTTCTCTATGCCGACATCGATCTCGGCATGATTTCGGTCGCCAAGGCGGCCGCGGATCCCGCCGGACATTATGCGCGCCCGGATGTGACTCGCCTGCTGTTCAATAATCGCCCGGCAAATCGCGTCGAGAAGCTGGCGTTGCCGGTCGATCAGGAGGCCGACGTGGATCATCCGCTGAAGACACCAGAGATGTCTACCAAGGTGACGGCACTCAAGGCGCCGCAGGCTGCGGAGTAGGGTCATGGAATCAGCCATTCCTGCACATCTGCAGGTGTCCCGCAGTCGTCACCGGCGTGTGGCAGACGACTACCAGCCGCCATACCCATCCTTCGTCGCGCGGCACCATCCCGCCGTCAGCAACGTCGTCATGGCCTATTTCGGCGTTCAGCATTCAGGGGATGCGCCCAAAGGTGCGCCGGCAGCACTGAAGTCACTCGATGCAATCTTCGCGTCCGCCAACGGGCCGCGGCACTGGGACCAGGCCGCTTACGTCGATGAGGCCGGCTATACCAACATCGTCTCGGTCGCCTACTGGGACGACCGCGCCACGTTCGATGCATGGTTCCCGGCGGCGCGCACGGCCTGGACCGGCACCGAGGCCGCCGGTCTCGGCAAGTTCATCGAGGTGCTGAGCCCTTCGGTGAATCATTATGAGACACTGTTCTCCTCGGTTGACCGTCCCGAAGGCGTCGCGGTCATCGCCGACGGCATGAGCGGCGAAGTGCTGGAACACGCTTACTGGGGCGGAATGCGCGATCGCATTCCGCTTTCGCAGACCAGTGAGATGGCCCCGGCGGGCGTACCTTCCGTCGCGCGCGAAGGCCGCCGCTTGCGCGTGAAGCCGCATGAGAACATTTGCCTGATCCGCTCCGGCCAGGACTGGAGCGATACCGACGCTGCCGAGCGCAAGATGTATCTGGACGATGTCGAACCCGCGCTGCGCGAAGGCATGGAGTTTCTTCGCGACGAAGGTCTCGCCATCGGCTGCTTCGCCAACCGCTACATGACGGTTCTTGACCGCGATGGCCGCCCGACCGAGAAGAGCTACGGCATGAGCTGGTGGAAGAGCTTGGCTGCGCTCGAACGTTGGGCCGAGTCGCACCCCACTCACGTGCGCATTTTCGGTGCTGCGATGAAATATCTTTCGACGCTGGGGCCGGCGGCAAAGCTCCGCCTTTATCACGAAGTGACGGTGGCGCGCACAGATGATCAGTTCTTCGAATATCTGGACTGTCATCCGGGAACGGGAATGCTGAAGGCGGTGACCGTCGAGTAGGGGAACATCGCCCAAATTAGGACACTACCCGCAGTTACGATATACGAGCTACTTCGCGTACGAGAGTAGCGACCCCATGCAGCTGACGGCGCTGTTCGGCTGGACGACGGCCAAGCAAGCCGCGCTCCACACGAGAACGTTCAACCGCGCGAAGCTCGAGAAGCAGGCGGCGCTGCTGCTGCAGACTGGGGAAGGACGCTTCGATCCCACCGGATTCAAACCATCTGGTGGTGAACGAAATTCGAACTAATACTCCCACTTTTCCCGGTGGTGCCGTCTGGCGGGAGTATCAGACCAAAAACACAATAAGATCAACGCCGATTTATGATAATGGTGCCCAGGGGCGGTCTGCCGGAAGCCCGAAGATACAAGCACTTAGCCTCCAGTGGGACACCGATTCTTCCCATCGTTTTTTAGGCTTTTCGGCGCGAGTGTCCCACCGAAATGTGTCGCCAATTGGATTCCGCGAAAGTCGTCGGTGACCAGCCGCTCAGGAACAAAGACATACGCCTTCCAGAGTTTGCGCATCAGTTTCATCGCGGCTTGCTTGTTTCGCTGGGAATGGACCAGCACATCGAGCACCTCGCCCTCAGCGTCGACGGCCAGCCAAAGGTAGACTATTCGGCCATCGATTTTCAGATAGACCTCGCCGAGAAGCTGAGTCGTGTTAGGCTTCAGGCGACGCTTTCGTGGTCGGCCGCGATCATCGACCCAACGCCGAACGGTCTCGTGGGACGCAGCCACTCCGCGCCCCGCCAATAAATCCTCGACGTCACGCAGGCCGAGGGTGAACCGGAGGCAGAGCCATATTGCTTGGTGGATGATTTCGGACGGCAGGAAACGATACCGGGTGTAGCTGATCTGGTGCATCCGCGCGGGGCTACCAGGCCACCGAGAACGCCGCAAGCCCGGAGCGCCGTGACAATGCATCCTGCCGGGTTCTCTCGCAGAAAGAATGGGCGGCCCGGCAAGCTAAAAAAATTCAGGGGATGTGAGCCAGCTCACACCTCACGGGAGCCCAGACGGAATATTCATGCGGCTCCGCTTTTCGAGAGCGTGCGTAGGCGGAGCGCCATGCCGAGACCAAACCAACGTTTCCGAGCTTGATAGTTGGTTTACCCGGGACCCCAGCTCCTTTCGAAAGGAGAAAACTCATGTGCCGAGCTTCCTCACGCACGGCCACGACCGTCGCCAGTGCTGGAATAGTCGCGAAAATCTGCGTCCAACCTAAGTCGCTCATTAGGATCGACGCGCATCTTCCACGAAACCCGCACGCAACATAGGAGGCATACCATGACTACCCCAACGCAGACGCAATTCCAGACCGGTCTCCGCGGAGCGATCGGATGCGATTTCGCCCGCGCCAGCAACCAGCTCTTCCTGGTCGAATTCGACGGTGGCAGACTGTCGTCGCTGAGGCTCGTGCAGGACAAGCCGCTTACACACCGGTCGGCCTCGGCTACAATCAGCCCGAGGATGTGCGCGTCAGAGTCGACCGAGTCCCCACGCCTACTTCATCGAGCGGACCGGCGACCCGTACGCGTGGCTTTCGCCAGCGCCAACCGCAGAGCCGCCACTGTCGTCACCACGCCGTTGATTGGGAACGCTTCATCGAAACGTGTCGACAGCCAGAAAGCAACCCGAATGTGAGTGTCGCAAGTCAACGGGAGGATATCGATGGCTCAGATGAATTTGTTTGTTTTAGGAACCGATGGCGTGGTGCGTCGCGCAGTCTGGAACAATCCCAACTGGGATTGGTCGACACTTGCCGGCACGACCTTCCATCAGGGAACACAGATATCGGCTGTCTCCGACAGTAGCGGCAACATCGACGTTTTCGTACTTGGGACTGACGGCGCCGTGCTTTGGGCGCAGAGCAATTTCGGCTGGAAATGGACACCGATTGCCGGCGCCCTGTTCGATCAGGGGAATCCTGTCACGGCAATTCGCCGCAGTGACACTCAGCTCGACTTTTTCGTGCTGGGCGAGGACGGCGTCGTGCGCTGGGCCTATTGGGACGGCAAGACCTGGCACTGGGTTGCGGTAAACGGCGCCACCTTCAAACCGGGTACACCAATTGCCGTCGGTTGCTCGCCCGATCGTCAATTCATGAGCATCTATGTCTTGGGACAGGACGGCGAGGTACGATGGGCGTTTCAAGACAATGCGGGCTTTCATTGGGCGCCAATCACTGGCGGACTATTCAATCAGGGCAATCGCATCACGACCGGTATGACCGCCCCAGGCGGGCAGGAATTGTACATCTTGGGCGAGGACAGCGTCGTGCGTCGGATCGCCTGGAATTACACCACTTCGAAGTGGGACTGGTTCTCGCTCGTCAATGCCGCCTTCAGTCAGGGCGCTCAGGTGACGATGGCGCCCTATGCTTATGTTTTTGTGCTGGGCCAGGACGGCGGTGTACGTCAAGCGACGTACCAGAACGGCAACTGGCCCTGGGCCGCCATCACCGGTGCCGCCTTTAATCAGGGCAATCCAGTCTCGTACATGTACAATGAGAATTCCCAGCTAAACCTGTTTGTGTTGGGAAAGGATGGCGTCATCCGCCAAGCGTTTCAAAATAACGGGCAGAACTCGTGGCCGGCGAACGCTTGGAAATGGGCGCCTATCAATGGCGCCGCGTTTACTCAGGGGAATTCAATCACCTGCCTGTTCGCCGGGCCGCTCCCGAATGCGGAACCGCCCGACGACGATGAGGATTCGCCGTGGGATCCGACCAACTCGCCCATGCCGCCTTGGCAGGAGCCCATTGGCGGCTCCGGCGGTCCCGATGACCCGTATGCTCCTCCGAGCGGCAGCAGCAGCGGCAGTAGTGGCGAGGATAACGGTGGCGATGACGGCGATGCTGGCGGTGCAATCCGCCGGCGCTGAATCGGACGAATAATATGTATGACAATGTCGTTCTGAGCCAGTTAGGGCGCGACCATGGATGTCGGGGTTGGCTGCGGGGCCTTGGACAAAATGAGGCTGGGTTCCGCGAGAATGAGATCGACGACGAGGTTCTGGTGAACCTGACGGCAGAAGACTTGAGGGGCACTGTCACGTTGCCAAAGGAGGAACGTGACATTTCGCGACCTCTCGGTACGTCAGGCAGCTGTGACCGCGGTCCGCCACGTGGTCATTGACGCAGGCGAAGGGACGGGGCGTTTGGGCCGAGAGGAGATGGGATGGCGTTGGACGTTGAAGGTATGATAGACGCCCGCGTGTGTGGGAGGAAATCTCCGGGGCTGAACCCGGCTCTTGAACCGGTGCATCTTGGGCTCCCGGCGGACGTGCTCGACAAGCTGACTATCGAATTCTACAGCGAGCCATCCAAAGCTCCCGGACCGCGGCGCTGCATGATTGCAAGTCGTCGGTGACCAGCCGCTCAGGAACAAAGGCATACTTCTTCAAGAGTTTGCGCATCAGTTTCAGCGCGGCTTGCGTGTCTCGCTTGGACTGGACCGGCACGTCGAGGACCTCGCCCTCAGCGTCGACGACCCGCCAAAGGTAGACTATTCGGCCATCGATTTTCAGATAGACCTCGTCGAGATGCCAAGTCGTGTCACGCTTCAGGCGACGCTTTTCGTGGGTCGGCCGCGATCATCGACCCGAAATGGTTCACCCAACGCCGAATAGGACGCGGCCACTCCGCGCCCCGCCAATAAATCCTCGACGTCGCGCAGGCTGAGCGTGAACCGGAGGTAGAGCGGTAAAGCCATATTGCCCGGTGAATGATCTCGGGCGGGAAACGATACCCGGTGTAGCCGATCTTGTTCATCCGCGTGGGCTACCCGGCCAGCGAGAACGCCGCAAGCCCAAAGCGCCGTGACAATGCCCATGAAAGTCTATCTTGAGGGGCTCACGACCACGCATTACGGTGCGCTCGTTTTTCGCCGTTATAACCCGACGGTAAATATCCCGCCGCAGTCCATCCGGTGATTTCGCGCCATGCCGTCACCGGACGAAAGCTGATCTACGTCAATCGCGGATTCACTTCGCACATCAACGAGTGACGCCAGAGGAAAGCGCCGCGATCCTCTTTTTCCTCTATGCACATTGCGAGCGTCCGGAGCTTGGGACCCGCTTTCATTGGGGGCCAAATTCGATCGCCTTCTGGGACAATCTCTGCACACAGCATCTCGCGATTTGGGACTATTACCCGAATAAGCGTTCGCGCTTCAGAGTCCAGATCGCCGCGGATGTATGTCTCTCTAGCGGGCGGCGATGGTTTGCACTTCAATCGAAATTGCTCATTCACGAGTCGATCGACCATGAGCAACGTGTTGGGTGAATAGACACCATCAGGAAATATTTACGGGAATTCCCTCTGACGAAAATCCATGAACTGGGAATGTTCTGCAAGTGAACAAGATAGGTCGTAAACTGAACGACATTCGCCCAATCGCACCCAGCGGAAGCAAGCGCAGTTTTGATTTGGCAAAAACCTGTTTGCATTGCGCATCAAAATCACCCGGGCCAACCATGGCACCGTTCTGGTCCGCGGAAAGCATCCCGGCAGTGAAAAAAAATTCAGACGCTTTCACGCGAGTAGGACGTCGATATTCGCCTAATGGTTTCCCGAGGCTCTCGACGTTAGAGATCTTCTTTTCAGCTGTTGTCTTTTAGCTGCAAAGCAGACGTGGTCTTCCGCCTTTGATAACAAGCCTAATCGGGTGCAACTGCATGAATAACGTCGCGCAACTCAGCATTGGGACTGAAGATACTGCGGAAATTTAGGTCTTTTTCCAGAGTAAACAAGCAGCGCTCCATTGCTCGGGCGGCGCTTAAGCTTTCGCCGCGCTCGACGATTGCCAGCAAGTTTGTATACATCGCCGGCATGCGCATCATGGCATTCGGTAGCCCATACAGCGCGAGGATCAGCGACGTCCGGCGGATCAGACGCTCGAGAACGACTGTCAACGCCTGATTGTGTGCAAGTGCACACATTGCGAGATGAAACTCGCCGAGTTCGCGGATGCCGCGACGGTAGTCGCCCTGTTTCCACGCCTCGTCCTGACCCTTCACGCGCTCATGGAGCTTGGCCAATTGGATTGTCAGCACGGTACGCGTCACGATCTCGGTTGTAACCCGCTCGATCACTCGCCGTGCGTCAAAGATGCCGCGTGCCTCCCTGATGCTGGGACTCGCGATGAAGGCACCGCGATTGCGCTTGATCTCGACCAGATCCTCGAAGGCTAGGCGCTGCAAAACTGAACGGATGCGCGATCGGCTCACCCCGAATATCTCGGAGAGGCTTTCCTCGGGCAGTTTCAACCCCGGTGCCAGCGCACCTCCGAGGATTGAGGACTTGATCCGCTCACTGATGACCACCTCGATGTCCATGTCATCGTCGCTGGTCTTTTCGTGGATCTTGCCGATCTGACGCGGGGGCATGTCCCTGGTTACTTCACCATCGGTCTCTGCCTGATTCATTGACTCAGATTGTCAACAATTCAAGACGGAATTGCTGAAAAGTGACGGTCGTGCCCCGTCTGGCACGGTAACCCATTGTATTTCCTCGCTTGGCACAGTCGCTGCAACTCCTCTCGCATATTCGAAGCGAGGTCTGAGACTGTGCTGAGCCATTCCGTCAAGATGGAGACAATCCCGGTCATCGACCTTTCGGCTTATTTTACCGGCGAATACAGCGCACGGCGGCGCGTCGCCGCCGAAGTCAATCGAGCCTGCGAGGATATCGGCTTCTTCCTCGTCAAAGGTCACGGCGTTGCACCAGATTTACTCAGTCAGACTTATGAAACTGCCGCGGCCTTCTTCCGCCTGCCGGCCGAGGAGAAGCTGCGCATCCGCCAGCCTGCCCCTGATGTCAGCCGCGGCTACACCCCGTTCAAGGGCGAGACGCTCGCAGCAAGTCTAGGTGAGCCAGCGCCCGCTGACCTCAAGGAAATGATCGATATGGGACCGGTCGACGTGCCGGGCGGCGAGTACTACGAGCGCGCCGAGGTAGGTCACCATTTCGATTCCAACCTGTGGCCCCGCGAGCCTGCGATTTTTCGCCCCGTCATGGAGTCGTATTACCGGCGGATGAATCGCCTCGCGAACGATCTGATGAGCATCTTCGCGTTCGCGCTGGACCTGCCCGAGGACTTCTTCTTTGACAAGCTGGACCGCAACATGAGCGCGCTGCGCGTGATCTGCTATCCGGAGCAGTACGACCAGCCTCAGCCCGGCCAACTCCGCAGCGGCGCGCATACCGACTACGGGACATTGACGCTGCTTTGGTCGGATAAGGCCGTCGGTGGATTGCAAGTGCGGCATCGCGACGGTTATTGGGTCAACGTCGTCCCCGAACCGGAGTCCTACGTCGTCAACATCGGCGACTGCATGCAGATTTGGACGAACGATCGCTGGATTTCGACTTTGCATCGGGTGGTCAATCCGCCCCCGGAGCAAGCTCTGGCCGCGCGCCGCCATTCGATCGTCTTCTTTCATCAGCCAAATTACGACTCAATGATCGAAACCTTACCGAGTTGCTACGGCCCGGGGCGACCCAAGAAATACGAGCCGTTCACCTACAGCGAACATTGGATGCGTAAATGGATGGCAACCAAGAACTACTGATGATCGGGTTGCCGCCGTGAGAAACGCGATGAGCACTGTGACTATTGGTCTGGTCGGCGACGTCCTTCCCACTCGGCGACTGATCACGCCGCCACCCGAGGTAGCTTCGGTCTACACCTTGCTGAGCGCAGTCGACGTCTCGATCGGCAATCTGGAAATGCCGTTCACCACTGCCTCGGCTCCAGTCGAAAAGCTACTCAATATCCGCTGCGCGCCTGAGATCGCCGCGGATCTGCCGATCCTTAACATCGATGTGTTGAACCTCGCTAACAACCATGCCGTCGACTACGGCTGGGATGGCCTCAAGGAAACGGTCGCAAACGTCGAGAAGGCGGGCATCAGGGTGGTCGGCGCCGGCCGTAACCGAGAAGAAGCTGCTGCGCCTGCTGTCCTGCCTGCCGCAGGCGTGCGCGTAGGCGTCATTGCCTTCTCGTCGCTCACCCCCACCGGAATGGCGGCATCGGATACCCGTCCGGGCATCTCGGCCATTCGAGTCGACACCTCATACGAGGTCGATCCCTGGTATCAGATGGAGGAACCAGGCGACCCGTCAGTGCTGCGCATCAGGACCCGGGCCCGTGCTGACGACGTCGCCTTCGCGACACAAGCTGTTCGCGCCCTGCGTGCCCGATGTGACGTCCTTGTCGTCACCATTCATTGGGGCTTCGGCTCCGGCGACGACCTGGCGGAATATCAGATGCCACTGGCGCAAGCGCTAATCGATGCCGGCGCCGATATAGTCCACGGTCATCATCCGCACGCCATCCACCCTATCGGCTTTTATCGGGGTAAACCGATCCTTTTCACGCCCTCGACCTTCATCGGGCAACAGGTCTTCCTCGACGCCTCGCCCAAGGTGCATCGCCTGTGGGCGGGCATGTCCGCGGACGGTTATGTCGCGCACCTGCATATGGCAGGACGGAAGCTTCAGGGAATGGTCTGCTACCCGACGGTGCTCGGGGCCGACCGCCTGCCGCGGCTAGCGCGCGGCGCAGACTTTGCGCGCATTGCTGAACGCCTCGCCCGGTTGTCCCGGCCGATGCACTCCAACATCGACGTCGTCGGCGAAACGCTGCGGATTTCGCCGCTCGACCCAGGTGACGAACAAGAGGCCAAGGCGGAATCGGTCCGCGGGCACAGCTTGGAGACAGAGGGAGCCTGAAATGCTGTTCGACACTCTTGCCGCTTGGACACACCCTGCATGGGCGCGTGCCTTGCGCCCTAGTATAGCGGCCTCGCTCGGCATCGGGATGTTCCTACTCGGGTCCGCGAGTGGACATGCGGCGCCGGAAAAGATCATCGCCATCAGCTTTCCCAACTCCTCGACAATTGGCGCGGTCATCACGTCGCTGGAAGAGTCGAAGGTCAAGGGCAAGGAGATGGGGTACACGGTCGTTGTCGACGATCCCGGTACGGATCTGAACAAGCAGGTCAACACACTAAAGACCTGGATCCAGCAGAAGGTTGCGGTGATCACTTGCGTCGTCCTGCAGCCACCAGTGTTCGAGGCCATCGCTAAACAAGCTCGTGAGGCTGGAATCAAATGGATCACTTACGGTGACAAGTTGAAGAATCAGGACGCGACCGTGGGCTATGCCCAGTATAACGACGGCCATAAGCTCGGGGCCTACGCCGGCCAGTGGATCACCAAGACGCTTGGCGGCACGGCCAAGGTAGCGATCCTCGGCTATGAAAAGGGAAGCTGGGGCCAGCTTCGCGGCAAGGGCATCAAGGAAGGGCTTCTACAGGAGGCACCCAAGGCCGAGATCGTGGCCTTCCAGGATGCGATTACGCCGACCGAGGGACTCAACACGACGCGTTCCATCCTCGAGGCGCATCCCAACATCAATGTCATTCTCGGCGTCGAGGACCCTGCCACGGAAGGTGCTTACAAGGCTTGGCTCGCTGCAGGCAAAGACAAGGACGATCCCAAGGGGTTTATCGGTGGGATGGACGGGACGGTTCCCGCACTCAAGCTGCTGCGTCAGGGAGGCACGGTCTATCGGGCCTCGATGGCGATCCCGCTCAAAGCTGTGGGTGACGCGATCGTCACCACGGCCGATGCCCTGGTGAAAGGCGAGAACAAGGGTGACACGATTGTGCCCCTGGAGTTAGTCACTGAAAAGTCGCCCAAAGCGCAGGCTTATCTTAATGAGCAGGGGGCTGGCGGCTAGATCAGTGCGGCAGCACCGCCACATCAGCTGTGCCGCTCGGCGCCGCCGATCAGTCGCCCGGCGCCGATGACGAGAAACCCGTCATGTCATTTGCCGTCTATGGGTTGAGAAAGAGCTACGGCGGCGTCGAGGTGCTCAAGGGCGTCGATCTTGCGGTGGCTGACGGCGAAATTCATGCCCTTCTGGGCGCGAACGGAGCCGGCAAATCGACTCTGATCAAATGTCTGTCGGGCGCGATCGCGCCCGACAGTGGAACGATTGTGATTGGCAATCAGCGGCATCTGGCCTTGTCGCCGAAGACGTCGCGGCAATCTGGCGTTGCGGTAATTTATCAGGATCTCTCGCTCGCGCTGAGTTTGAATGTTGTCGACAATATCTTTCTTGGCCAGGAGCTCCGTGTCGGTCCGTTCATCCGGCGCGTAGCTCAGCGAAGCGAGGCAAAACGCTGGCTGGCCGAACTTGGCGCTGGCATAGACCCCGGCGCCAAACTCGCCCGGCTTAGCAATGCCGAGCTGCAAATCGTCGAAATCACCAAAGCGCTGCGATCGCAGCCACAGGTGCTCATCCTCGACGAGCCGACGGCGGCCCTTTCCGAGCGGGAGGCCGAGACCCTGGGTCGCTATCTGCTTGCACTCAAGAACCGCAACCTCCCAATCCTCTATGTTACCCACCGCTTGGGCGAAGTCTTCACCCTGGCGGACCACGTCACGGTGCTACGGGGCGGCGAGGTCGCGCTTACCGGCCGCATCGCCGACTTACGCCAGGATAACTTGGTCGATGCGATCGTCGGCCGTTCAGTGCGCAGTGACCGGGTCCTGATGCCAAGGGCCGCGGACCAAGCAAAGGTGCCGGCACTCGAGGTCACAAATCTGATCGCCTCGGGCATCGGTCCGATCTCCTTTCGTCTCCGGGCCGGCGAAATCGTCGGCGTGTTTGGGCTAGTTGGGTCGGGAAGGACGGAGTTGCTTGAGGCGTTGTTCGGCGCTAACCGACGAATGGGGGGACGGATGGCTGTGAGAGGCGAGGTTATCTGGGCGCGCGATCCAGCCGCATCGGTGGCTGCCGGAATCGCGCTGGTGCCCTCCGATCGGCTGCGCAAGAGCATATTGGGTTCGCTTAGCGCTGGGGAGAACGCGCTCCTGCCGAATTTCGCCGTGCTTGGTCGGTTTGGCCTTCGTCGTCGGCAGCACGAACGGCGCGTTTTCGATCGGGTGATGGGCCGCCTCGACCTAAGGCCGCGCCGTTATGAGCTCGAAGTCCGACGCTTCTCGGGCGGCAACCAGCAGAAGATCGTTCTTGGCCGCTGGCTCAGTGAAGCGCGGTGCTGTCGGCTGCTTATGCTGGACGAACCAACCCAAGGTGTAGATGTCGGTGCGCGGCGCGATATCTATGATGCGATTCGTGCCGTGGCGGCCGATAGCGAAGGTCGAGCAGTTTTGGTCACCTCCTCGGAGCCCGAGGAGTTAATGCAACTCGCACACCGCGTCCTCGTGCTTTCGGGCGGTAAGATCGCTGCCCTACTTGAAGGCGACGAGATCACCGAGGAGCACATGATCTCGTTCGCCCACCAGATCGAGAAATCGAGAGCAGAAACGTCGTGACACCCGCCGAGCCCGTGCACGCCAACAAAGTCTCGCACGCCAGTGCCCGCCGCGGCTACCGCGTCGAGTTTGCGGTCAACAATATCCTGATGCTGGCCCTGGTCTTGCTGATCGTCGGGTTCGCTTCCAGCAGTCCGGTCTTTCTCACCTTCTCGAATTTCAAAG
>JASHOB010000085.1 GCA_030041335.1 Alphaproteobacteria bacterium
CGGTTGCACGATGGGAGTGGTGTCGACGTGCTCGCTCACCGGTCGATCTCCCCGAAAACGATGTCCATCGACCCGATGGTCGCGACCAGATCGGCAAGCATGTGGCCCTTGCACATGAAGTCGGTCGCCTGCAAGAACGCGAAGCTCGGCGCGCGAATCTTGCAGCGATAAGGCCGATTCGACCCGTCCGACACGACGTAGACGCCAAACTCGCCCTTCGGGGCCTCGGTCGCCGTGTAAGTCTCGCCGGCGGGAACGTGATAACCCTCGGTATAAAGCTTGAAGTGATGGATCAGCGCTTCCATCGAATATTTCATTTCGGCCCGTTTCGGCGGCGTCACCTTGTGGTTGTTCACCGCCACCGGGCCCTCCGGCATTTTTTCGATTGCCTGGCGAATGATCCTGGCCGATTGCCGCATCTCCTCGATGCGCACCAGATAACGGTCCCAATTGTCGCCATGCTTGCCGACCGGAATGTCAAAATCCATCGCCTCATAGGCGTCGTAGGGCTGCGCCTTGCGCAGGTCCCAGGGCACGCCCGAGCCGCGAAGCATCGGTCCCGTCATGCCCCAATCCATGGCGTCTTTGGCGGAGATGATGCCGATATCGACGGTGCGCTCCTTGAAGATGCGATTATCCGACAATAACTGCTCGAGGTCGTCGATCTTGGCGGGGAATTGTTCCGTGAACGCCACGATGTCGTCGGTCAGGCCCGCCGGCAGGTCCTGATGCACGCCACCCGGGCGGAAATACGCCGCGTGAAAGCGCGCGCCGGAGACGCGCTCATGAAACTCGAGCAGCTTTTCCCGTTCTTCGAAATACCAAAAGAACGGCGTGATGGCGCCGGTGTCCAACGCCATCGCCTGCACCGCCAGAAGATGATTGAGGATGCGCGTGATCTCGGCGAACAAGACGCGGATATACTGTGCCCTGGGGGGCGCTTCGATGCCGAGAAGTCGTTCGACCGCCAGCGCGAAAGTGTGTTCCTGGCACATCGGCGAGACGTAGTCGAGGCGGTCGAAATAGGGCACTGCCTGGAGGTAGGTCTTGTACTCGATCAGCTTTTCCGTGCCACGATGAAGCAGGCCGATGTGCGGGTCGGCGCGTTGCACCACTTCGCCGTCCATTTCCAGGACGAGGCGCAGCACCCCGTGCGCTGCCGGATGCTGCGGTCCAAAATTCACCGTGAAGCTCTTGATCTGAGTCTCAAGATCGCTGGCTTCGCTCATTTCTTGGCCTCGCCCGCTTTTTCGTCCCCCGGCAGAATCTTGTTCATGCCCTCCCACGGCGACAGGAAATCGAAGCTGCGGAATTCCTGCTTAAGCTTGACCGGCTCGTAGACGACGCGACGCTGTTCTTCGTCGTAGCGGACCTCGACATAGCCGGTCAGCGGAAAATCCTTCCGCATCGGGTGGCCCTCAAAGCCATAGTCGGTGAGGATGCGCCGGAGATCGGGATGATCGGAAAAATACACCCCGAACAAATCCCAGGTCTCGCGCTCGTACCAGCCGGCGCTGCTGTAGACGCCGCTGACCGATGGCACCGCCGTGGTTTCGTCGGTGGTGACCTTCACCCGCACCCGCCGGTTATGCTTCAGGCTCAAGAGCTGGTAGACAACTTCGAAGCGCGCCTCACGATCCGGATAATCGACGCCGGCGATATCGATCAATAGCTCGAAATGCAGCGCCGGATCGTCGCGCAGCTTGGTCAAAACGGGGATGATCGAATCGCGCTTGACCGTGATGATCGCCTGACCGTTGCGAACGCTATTGCTCACCACCGCGTCCGGAATTGCGGCGGCGATCATTTCCCCCGTCTGCAACAGCGCCTCAGCCATCACCGATGTCAGCGTGCGAACACGCGCTCGCGTTTAATCTTTTTCTGCAATTGCAAGATGCCGTATAGCAGCGCCTCCGCCGTTGGCGGACAGCCGGGCACATAGATGTCGACCGGCACCACGCGATCGCAGCCGCGCACCACGGAATAGGAGTAGTGGTAGTAGCCGCCGCCATTGGCGCACGAGCCCATGGAAATCACCCAACGCGGTTCGGCCATCTGGTCGTAGACCTTGCGCAACGCCGGCGCCATTTTGTTGCACAGCGTGCCCGCGACAATCATCAAATCGGACTGGCGCGGCGAAGCGCGCGGAAAAATACCGAAGCGGTCGAGATCGTAGCGCGCGCCGATCGTATGCATCATTTCGACGGCGCAGCATGCCAGGCCAAACGTCATCGGCCACAGCGAGCCGGTCCGCGCCCAATTCACCACGTCGTCGAGCTTGGCGACGAGAAACCCTTTGTCCTCGACTTCGCCGAGGGCACGCCTGAGGAGGACGTCCTGTGTCGCAGTCACTCCCATTCCAACGCTCCCTTTCGCCATTCATAGATAAAACCGATCGTCAGAACGGCAAGGAACACAATCATGGAAAAGAAGCCGAACAACCCAATATGGGCAAGGGACACCGCCCATGGAAATAGGAAAGCGACCTCGAGGTCGAAGATGATGAAAAGGATGGCGACGAGGTAAAAGCGCACATCGAATTTGGCCCGCGCATCGGCGAACGGTTCGAAGCCGCATTCATAGGGTGAAAGTTTTTCGGAATCGGGATTCTGCCGCGCCAGCACCAGCGATGCCCCCAGGATGACAAGGGCCACCCCCCCCGCGATGATGAGAAAAATCAGAATCGGCAAATACCCGTGCAACAGCTCGTTCATCGCACCACTCCAAAGACGGCACTCGCGGGGTGGCGGGAGCGACGGGGCTCGAACCCGCGACCTCCGGCGTGACAGGCCGGCGCTCTAACCAACTGAGCTACGCCCCCGAATCCTGAGCCGCATCCTCGCCTCGGCTATCGAGCGCGACGGCATCTCGTAACCCGCTGACCCCCCGGAGTCAAGCATCGGGCCGGACGGTGCCAAGCCCTATTTTCGCCGCTGCAACATGAGGAATGAGCCCGGCTCCGTGGGTATTTGCCCAAGCCGTTGGCCCACCGATTTCGCACTGCGGCAAACTCCAGACCAACGGTTGCGGCGGCGTGCCACGCCGTGGTTTGATACCGCCAATGCCAACCACCAGAAGTCAATCGGCGCCATGAAGCTCGATATATTTAATCACTTGTTCCCCAAGCCGTTCTACGACCGCATGGTCGACGTGCTGCCCGACGCCAAGGATATGTTCAAGCGTGTCCGCAACGTGCCATCGATCGTCGACCTCGACGTCAGGTTCCGCATGATGGACTTGTTCGACGACTACCAGCAGATCATCTGCCTTTCGGGACCTCCGGTGGAGAATTTTGCCGAGCCGCGGCTGGCAGCGGAGCTGGCGAAGATCGCCAATGACGAGCAGGCGGCGCTGGTCGGCAAATATCCCGACCGCTTCCCCGGCTTCATCGCCTGCTTGCCGATGAACGATATTGACGCCGCGGTGCAGGAGGCGAGACGCGCAATCGACAAGCTGGGCGCGGTCGGCGTCCAGATCTACACCAACATCAACGGCGCGCCGGTTTATAGCAAGACGACGGAGCCGCTGTTCGACATCATGGCAGAATACGATCTGCCGATCTGGATGCACCCGATTCGTGACGCCAGCTTCCCGGACTATAAGACCGAGAAAAAGAGCCGTTTCGAAATCTGGTGGACCTTCGGCTGGCCCTATGAGACCAGCGTCGCGATGGCGCACATGGTATTCGAGGGACTGTTCGACAAACACCCCGACATCAAGATCATCACCCACCATATGGGCGGCATGATTCCCTATTTTGAAGGGCGGGTCGGGCCAGGTTGGGACCAGCTCGGCACGCGCACCTCGGATGAGGATTATTTTTCGCTCGTCAAGAACATGAGGGCCAAGGGCAAGCGTCCGGTCGACTACTTCAAGAACTTCTATGCCGATACCGCGATGTTCGGCGCGTTTGAGGGAACCAAGACGGGACTAAAGTTCTTCGGTGTCGACCACTGCCTCTATGCCTCGGACATGCCGTTCGACCCGGAGAAAGGTACTGCCTATATCCGCTGGACCAATGAAATCATCGATCGTCTCGATCTGTCGCCGTTCGAGCGCCGGGCGATTTACGAAGGCAATGCGCGCCGGCTCTTGAAGCTCGACCGCAACAAATGATGACCGGCACGGCGATTTGAAATCCGCCGATTGCAGCGATCGAGGCGGCGGTTTTCGGCGCACCCCGCGGTTATCGCGTCACCGCCTTGATCGCCAGCTTCTTCACCGTCTGGAATGTGCGGGGATAATGCGTTTCGATCCAGAAGATCGCACGTTGTGACTGGCGCGCCAAGTCCTTGGGCCGGTGGACTTCCATGCCATTGACGGTAATGCAGTTGAGGCGGCGAATCCGGGTCTGGTACTGCAGGAATCGCGAGCTCGAGGGAATGTAGTGCGCGGTAAATGAGCTGCGCGCAAAACGGGGCTGCGTGGTCTCCAAACTACCGTGGATGGTCTTGGCCGACCAGAACAGTACGTCGCCCTGCCGCAACGCCGGCGCCCGGCATTCGAGCTGGTGATTGCGGATGACCTCGACGACCAGCTTCTTGTACCGCGCGTGGTTGAAGGCGATGTCGAAATTGCCGCCATTCTTGGCCATGTCGATGCGGTGGCTCTTGGGATATATGAAAAAGCGGCCGGCGCCCGGCGCAATGTCGAGCACCGCGAACCACGCGGCGGTCATGCGACCGATGTCTTCGGCGTCGAGATAGTAAGTGTCTTGGTGGGGCCAGGTGGCGGGGTTGCCATCGAAATACATCGATTGCACGATCTTCCCGGGTTCTGCGAGGATGGTGCGGACCGCTTCCTGGGTCCGCGAATGGGTCAGCATCGCGAGACCTGCTTCCTTGAACCGAGAAAAGTTTCTGGTGTCGAGGCTTTGCACATTGAGGATCGGATTGAGCATCAAACCCCAATCGGTGAAGGCGTGTCGCTCGGGGTTGGCGGTGGTCTGACGGTAGATGTGACCCGGATACGGCTTGACCTCGCGCTCGAACGCCGTGAGCGCCTGATCGCACAATCCGCCAGGGATCAGGCCGCGGATCACGACATAGCCGTTCTCGTCGTAATATTGGCGGATGGCCCCGGCGTCGCGGAGCGAAAAATAGGTGTAGTCCTCGTCGTCGGCCGCGGGAATGTGGATCAGCTCCCCCATGGGATCATGGATGGCAAAGCGGCCTCGGCCTCGCCGCCCCTCCGCGTCACCTTGTTCACTGGCTTGGTTCTTTGCCGTCCTGGCAAGCAGTAGGTCGAACGGATTCTGATCGCGCGCCATGGTCATGCTGCTTGTTCCTCAAGAGCTGGCTCATGACGGTAATCCGCGACCAATGACGGCCCCAGTGACAAAAAAGAGCCGTGTCTTCCGGCAAGGGTCCCCGAGCATCAACGCCGATGGTGGGCGATGACGGGATCGAACCGCCGACATCCTCGGTGTAAACGAGGCGCTCTACCGCTGAGCTAATCGCCCTGCCCCACGCTATACCATAGCACAAATGTCGCAGGGGCGCGTGTTGGCGCGGGATTGTCCAAGGCGTAGCATTGCGCCATGACCAAGAAGCCCATAATTGGCATTCTTGCCTTGGCAATCGGAGCGGCGGCGGCGCTCGTTGCCGTTGCCGCGGTTTCGTGGCGCGAGCGGCCGGCTTCGGCGTCGCTCGATCTCGGTGGACCGTTCGCCCTGGTCGACGCCAACAACGGCCGGACTGTCACCGGAGAGAGTTTCCGCGGCAAGCTGATGCTGATCTATTTCGGCTACACCTACTGTCCCGACGCCTGCCCGACGACACTCAACAATATCGGCCAGGCGATGGCCAAGCTTGGAGCCGCCGCGGATCGGATCGCCCCGCTCTTCATTTCCGTGGACCCGGAACGCGATACGCCGCAAGTGATGGCGAATTACGTCAAGGCATTCGACCCGCGCATCCAGGGGCTGACCAGCGACGCCAAGACGATTGCCGGAGTGGCCAAAGAGTTCGGTGTCTACTACCGCAAGCATGATGTGCCTGGTGGCTATCTGGTCGACCATTCTTCGCTGCTTTACGTCATGGACGGGCAAGGTGAGCTGCTGAGGGTGCTGCCGGCGAGCGAAAGCGGCGATAAGCTCGCGGGTGACCTTCGGGAGTTGCTCGGAAGCAAGTCATGAAGCGCCTGCTTTGGGCGATAACGCTGTTGATCGCGGCGGACGCGTTCGCGCAGAATTCGCGCGACATCGGGATGCTGTCGATATGGGCACGCGCGACCCCGCCGGGCGCCAAGTCGGGCGCGGTCTATGTGACGCTGCGGAACTCAAACCCGGTGGCGGCCACGTCATGCTGATGGGATTGAAGCGTCCTCTGAAGCACGTCGACCATATTCCACTCGCACTGAAGTTCGCGCATGCGCCACCGCTCAGGGTGCAAGTTGAGGTGGCGATGATCGGAGCAACGAGGCCGGACGCGGGCGGGCGGGCGGATACGATGAAGGACGTGCCGTGATCGGCAGGCGCGGCAAGAACCTTATCGTTCTGATTCCGCTCCTATGCGCGATCGCCGGTATGGGCGTACTGGTGAGCTATTCAGTGACGCTCTATCGCCTATTTTGTGCGGCAACGGGTTATGGCGGCGCCACGCAGCGCGTCCTCGCCGATACCGCGCAAGAATCGACCCGAACCGTGACGGTGAGCTTTGACGCGCAGGTTGCCAACGGCCTGCCCTGGCAGTTTCGACCGCTGCAGCGACACGTGACGGTGCGTCTCGGCGAGGAAAAGCTGGTGTTCTTTTATGCCAAGAATTTGAGTGACAAGCCTCTGATCGCGCACGCCACTTTTAACGTCACGCCCGACAAGGCGGGTCCCTATTTCAACAAGATTCAGTGCTTCTGTTTCAGCGACGAACGGCTGGCAGCCGGCGAGGATGCCAAAATGCCCGTCGATTTCTATGTCGATCCGGCGCTGGCCAACGACGCCAACGCCTCGGACCTCGCCAACATCACCTTGTCCTACACATTTTTTCCCGCGGCACAGCCGACCGACATCCAGGACTTGTCACGCTTCGACCCGCATGCAGCGCCCGATGCGAAGCGCGGCGAGGCGCTCTTCGCCGAGCGTTGCGCCGCTTGCCATGCGCCCCACCGCAACATGGCCGGGCCGATGTTGGGCGGCGTGTTCGGTCGGCATGCGGGCACCGTGGCGGACTACCCATATTCTTCGGCGTTGCGCGCATCGAAGCTCGTGTGGGGCATCGATACGCTCGACCGTTGGCTCGCCGATCCTCAGACCTTCGTGCCGGGAGCAAAAATGCCGATTCGCGTGCTCGACGCCAATACGCGGCGCGACCTCATCGCCTATCTCGAGCAATTGAGCACGCCGCGCAAAGAGGCAAACCGCTAAGCGGTGAACCTCGCGTAAACGCGACGGTTGCGTCCGTTTGCCGGCATCGCCTCAATCGAGCTCGTCGGCGATCCTATTTTACTTATTCACTTCTTCCTTAAGGCCCTTGCCGGCGCGAAACTTCGGCTGCTTCGATGCCGGAATGTGAACCGGCTCGCCGGTGCGCGGATTGCGGCCTTCGGAGGCGGCGCGATTGGTTACCAGGAAGGTACCAAAGCCGACGAGGCGCACTTCCTCACCCTTCCGCAACTCGGCCACGATCGAATCGAGCACCGCCTCAACGGCTTTTGCCGCGTCATTTTTCGAGAGACCCGAACTTGCCGAGACGGCGTCAACGAGTTCGACCTTGTTCAACACAGCCCCCATCGTTTGGTTGGCACGGTTGCGAGGCGGCCCCAGGCACGCCGAGCGTCAGAAATCTAGATCGCGAAACTTTGTCGCGTCAATCACGAAGGGCGCGCCCCGCGGTCGAGGAGCCGACGGCTGCAATTAACCGTCTGTTAGTGTGTGATCAAACCCGGATGCTCTTCGCCGCCTTCGACCGCTGGAGGCACGACCGATGGACGTTCATCGGTCTCCTCCTTCCATTCGATCGGGACGAGCTTCTTGGTGAGCGCGTGGAGCAGCAACTCATCGACCGTGCCGACGGGAATGATCGTCAGACCGCGTTTCACATTTTCCGGAATTTCCGCCAAATCCTTCTCATTCTCCTTCGGTATCAACGCGGTCTTGAGGCCGCCGCGCAATGCCGCCAAGAGTTTCTCTTTGAGGCCGCCGATGGGCAACACGCGGCCCCGGAGCGTGATCTCGCCGGTCATTGCGATGTCGCGGCGCACGGGAATGCCGCTCAACACCGACACAATCGAGGTCACCATCGCGACACCGGCCGACGGCCCGTCCTTCGGCGTCGCGCCTTCGGGCACGTGGACGTGAATGTCCTTGCGCTCGAATATGGTCGGCGAAATGCCGAAAGCGTAAGAGCGCGACTTGACGTAGCTCTCCGCCGCCTGCACCGATTCTTTCATGACGTCGCCGAGCTTGCCGGTTGCCGTTACCCTGCCCTTGCCCGGGACCGTTACCGCCTCGATCGACAAGAGCTCGCCGCCCACCTCGGTCCAGGCCAAGCCGGTGGTGACCCCGACCAGATCGGTCTCTTCTACCTCGCCAAAGCGGAACTTGCGTACCCCGGCGAATTTTTCGAGGTTGCGTCGTGTCACCGCGACCTTCTCGAGCTTCTTCATGAGAAGCTCCTTGATGGCCTTTCGTGTCAGATTGGCAATCTCGCGCTCGAGATTTCGCACGCCTGCTTCCCGCGTGTAGTAGCGGATCATGTCGCGCAATGCGTCGTCGGTGATTGACCATTCCTGCTTCTTGAGACCGTGCTGAGACACCTGCTTCGGAATGAGGTGACGCTTGGCGATCTCGACCTTTTCGTCCTCCGTGTATCCGGGAAGGCGAATCAGTTCCATCCGGTCCAGCAACGGCTGCGGCATGCGCAGCGTGTTGGCGGTGGTGACGAACATGACGTCGGAGAGGTCGTAGTCGACTTCGAGATAGTGATCGTTGAAAGTCGAGTTCTGTTCAGGATCGAGCACTTCGAGCAGCGCCGACGACGGGTCGCCGCGCCAATCGGTGCCGAGCTTGTCGACTTCGTCCAACAGGAACAACGGGTTCGAGGTCTTGGCCTTCTTCATGCCCTGGATGATTTTGCCCGGCATGGAACCGATATAGGTCCGTCGATGACCGCGAATCTCGGCCTCGTCGCGTACGCCGCCGAGCGACATCCGGACGAAATTGCGCCCGGTCGCACGCGCGATCGATTTGCCGAGCGAGGTCTTACCGACGCCCGGAGGACCGACCAGGCACAGGATCGGACCTTTGACCTTGTGGACGCGCTGTTGCACGGCAAGATATTCGAGGATGCGCTCCTTGACCTTTTCGAGACCGAAATGGTCGGCATTGAGGACGCGCTCCGCGGCGGCGATGTCCCGCTTCACCTTGCTGCGTTTCTGCCACGGGATCGACAGCATCCAGTCGAGATAGTTGCGCACGACGGTGGCTTCCGCCGACATCGGCGACATTGTGCGCAGCTTGCGCACTTCCGTCATTGCCTTTTCGCGCGCTTCTTTCGACAGCTTGGTCTTGCTGATCCGCTGCTCGAGCTCGCCTAGTTCGTCCTTGCCCTCGTCACCCTCGCCGAGTTCCTTTTGGATCGCCTTCAGCTGTTCGTTGAGGTAGTACTCGCGCTGCGTCTTTTCCATCTGGCGCTTGACGCGGCTGCGGATGCGTTTTTCCACCTGCAGGACGCCGATCTCGCTTTCCATGTAGCCGAAGATCTTTTCGAGCCGTGCCGAGACCGAATCGGCCTCGAGGATCTCCTGCTTTTCCGGAATCTTCAGTGCCAGGTGAGAAGCGAGCGTGTCGGCGAGCTTGGACGGATCGTCGATCTGGTTGATCGAGACCAGCACCTCCGGCGGGATCTTCTTGTTGAGCTTGATGTATTGCTCAAACTGCGTGACCGCGGTGCGAGCCAGCGCCTCCAGCTCCTGGTTCTCCGCGGTCTGCTCCTTCAACGGCTCCGCAAAAGCCTGAAAGAAAGCGGGATTGTCGGCGAAGCGCAGAATGCGCGCGCGCTGACTGCCCTCGACCAGCACCTTGACGGTGCCATCGGGCAGTTTCAGCAGCTGCAGCACCGTGCCGATGGTGCCAACGCCGAATAGGTCGCCGGTCGCAGGCTCGTTTTGCTCGGCGTTCTTCTGGGTAACAAGCAGAATCTGCTTGTCGTCCTTCATCACGTCTTCGAGCGCACGGACGGATTTCTCGCGACCGACGAACAACGGCACGATCATATGCGGAAAGACGACGATGTCTCGCAGCGGCAATACCGGATACAACGTACCCCGAGGAAGCTCGAACATGACACCTCTCAGTCTCGGCAGGCGCCAAAAAGCGGCCACCCGCCATAATAAGGTGGCATAAGTCGCCACATATTCAAGATTAAGCTTTTACGAAAGCGTTAGCGACCGTGGCGCCGTGACTCGGATTCTAGGCAGGCGTGCCGACGTCGCCCCGCCGATCAGAGTAAATGTAGAGCGGCTGCGCCCGGCCTTCGACGACCTCGCGGTTGATCACCATGCCAGTTACCCCCTCGAGACCCGGCAGATCGAACATCGGCTCGAGCAGGATCGCTTCCATGATCGAGCGCAGCCCCCGGGCGCCGGTCTTGCGCAGAATCGCCTTGTGGGCGATCGCCTTCATCGCCTCGTCATTGAACTCGAGGCGGACATCCTCCATGTCGAACAGCCGCTGATACTGTTTCACCAGCGCGTTCTTCGGCTTTGTCAGGATGTCGACCAACGCTCCCTCGTCAAGGTCGTCCAACGTCGCGACCACAGGCAAGCGGCCGACGAATTCGGGGATCAGCCCGAACTTCAGCAAATCCTCCGGTTCGAGATCCTTCAGAATCTCCCCGGTCTTGCGTTCCTCCGGTCCGCGCACTTCGGCGCCAAAACCGATCGAGGTGCCCTGACGGCGCTGTGAAATCAACTTCTCCAAACCGGCAAATGCGCCGCCGCAGATGAAAAGAATGTTGGTGGTGTCGACTTGCAGGAATTCCTGCTGCGGATGCTTGCGACCACCTTGGGGCGGCACGGAGGCGATCGTGCCTTCCATGATTTTGAGCAGAGCCTGCTGTACGCCCTCCCCCGACACATCGCGGGTGATCGAGGGGTTGTCCGATTTGCGGCTGATCTTGTCGACCTCGTCGATATAGACGATGCCGCGCTGCGCGCGCTCGACATTATAATCGGCGGCCTGCAGCAGCTTCAGAATAATGTTCTCGACGTCCTCGCCGACATAGCCGGCCTCGGTAAGCGTCGTCGCATCGGCCATCGTAAACGGCACGTCGATGATGCGGGCGAGCGTTTGGGCCAACAAGGTCTTGCCCGAGCCGGTGGGCCCCACCAGCAGAATATTCGATTTGGCGATTTCCACTTCGTTGTTCTTGGCGCCGTGCGCGAGCCGCTTGTAGTGGTTGTGGACCGCCACCGACAGTACCCGCTTCGCGTGGCCCTGACCGATGACGTAATCGTCGAGCACCTTGCAAATGTCGCGTGGCGTGGGGACCCCGTCGCGCGACTTGACCAGCGTCGTGCGATGCTCTTCGCGGATGATGTCCATGCAAAGCTCGACGCATTCATCGCAGATGAACACCGTCGGGCCGGCGATAAGCTTCCGCACCTCATGCTGACTTTTTCCGCAGAAAGAGCAGTAAAGGGTGTTTTTGGAATCGCCGCTGCTCGCTTTCGTCATGAGCACTCCGTCGACGCCGGCCCGATGCCGCGGGCAATCCCCCGCGAACCGGCAAACGCCAAAGCCAATTTCACCATGAGTATCCGATTGCGATCAACAATTACTTGCGTCCTGATGTTAATCGAGGTGGTTCATCATGTGCGCGATTTTAACTTATCCCTTCAAAGGCGAGTCTTTATCTCCTCAGCGGTAACCGGACGCGAGAACATGACATCGTCGACGAGCCCGAACGCCTTTGCCTCTTCCGGCGACATGAAATTGTCGCGCTCGAGCGCGGCGGCGATCGCGTCGTAATTCTGACCGGTGTGGCGCACGTAGATTTCGTTAAGACGTTTGCGGGTATTGACCATCTCGCGGGCCTGGATCTCGATGTCGGTCACCTGGCCTTGCGCACCGCCCGAGGGCTGGTGGACCATTACCCGCGAATTGGGCAGGCAGTAACGCTTACCCTTGGCTCCGGCGGCGAGCAGGAGCGAGCCCATCGAGGCGGCCTGGCCGATGCACATGGTCGCCACATCCGGCCGGATATATTGCATCGTATCGTAGATCGCGAGGCCGGAACTGACCACGCCGCCCGGCGAGTTAATGTAGAAGTTGATGTCCTTGGTCGGGTTATCGGCTTCGAGGAACAACAACTGCGCGCATACCAGACTGGCGACGTTGTCGTCGACCGGTCCGACCAGGAAAATGATGCGCTCCTTCAGGAGCCGCGAGTAAATGTCGAATGCGCGCTCGCCGCGGTTGGTCTGCTCGACCACCATCGGTACGAGCGTATTCATAAAGATCTTACTCGACTCCATGGTCCTGATCCTTTGCCGCCTGATCTTCCGCCGCGACCAACTCGGCCGCCGGCACGGAGCGTTCGCTGACCTCGGCCGAGGCGAGAATGTGATCGACGACCTTGTCCTCCAAGATCGGGGCGCGCAACCCGTCGATCGCTCCCGGCTCGTTCCGATAATATTCCACCACCTTGCGCTCCTGCCCCGGGAAACGGCGCGCCTCCGCCACCAGAGCCTGGTTAACTTCATCCTGCGTAACGGAGATATTGTGTCGCTTGGCCACTTCTGAAAGGAGCAGGCCGAGCCGCACCCGCCGTTCCGCCATCCGGTGGAACTCGGCGCGCACATCGTCATCGCTCTTGCCTTCGTTGAAATCGGTGACGCCGCTTCGCTTGGCACGCTCGCGCTGTAATTCGTATTGCTTCCAGATGGTCTCGAACTCGCCTTCAACCATGCCAGGCGGCACCGGAAAATCGTGATGGCTGGCGAGCTGATCCAGCAGCTGGCGCTTCAACCGCTGGCGCGCCAGTCCCGAATATTCGCGCTCGCTCTGGTCGCGCACCATTTGCCGCAGCTCGGCGAGGTTCTCCATGCCGAGGGCGGTTGCGAGCGTGTCGTCGATCGGCTGCTGCTGGAAGCCGCGGACTTCCTTCACCGTGACCGCGAACTTGGCGGCCTTGCCGGCAAGATCGGCGACGCCGTAATCGGCAGGGAAGGTTACCGCGACGGCGCGCTCCTCCCCGGGTCCGGCGCCGGCGAGCTGGTCTTCGAAACCTGGAATGAAGCCACCTGAACCCAACTCGAGGCGATAGCCGCTGGCTGAGCCGCCGGGAAACTCGTTGCCGTCAACCTCGCCCTTGAAATCGATCACAACGAGGTCGCCGTTCTCGGCGGGGCGATCAACGGGCTCGTCCCGACGCTGACGCCGGGCCAGCCGTTCCAGCGCTTGATCGACTTCGCTGTCGGGAATCTCCGGCTTCCACCGTTCGAGCGCGATGGCGCCGAAATCCATCGGCTCGATCTCCGGCAGCGCCTCGATCGCCAGCGTGTACTCCAAGTCCTTCCCCTCGTCGAAGGCGGTAATCTCGACCTTGGGCTGCATCGCCGGTCGCAGGTTCCGGTCTTTGAGGGCCTCGTCGGCGCCTTGGTTGACGGCGTCCTGCACCACCTCGCCACGAACATGCGGGAGGAACCGCGTCTTCAACACCGACATAGGCGCCTTGCCCGGGCGAAAACCGGGGAGCCGCGCCTGGCGGCCGATCTCGGTAAGGCGGCGATCGATACGCTCCGCGATATCGCCCGCGGGAATGACGATCTTGAACTCGTGTTTCAGACCGTCGGTATTGGTTTCCGTGACTTGCATTCTCGGTTGGACCTATGTGGTGGAGAGAGCCTCGTCGGGGCAAACGCAACTGCATCCCTGCGTTTGTGGTGGCCGGACCCGGCGCCGGCCGCGGTTCGCCGCACTTCTAAATAGTAATTAATATCAATACGTTAAGAGCCATAAAATTTCTCCAATGGGACCCATCGGGGACTCGCGGGCCGAACTGAGCCCGGACCACCCCATACGATCCGTGTGGACGCCTGGGCGCTGCACGAGGGAGCACGGGGGGTGACGCTAAGGGCCCGTGCTTGGCGCCTAGGCGGCCGCCGCTCTTCGCGAGAGACCACGAGCGAGGAAAGCCTCGCCCGCGCCAAGGACGTGGCCGGGCCATGGTAATTAAACCGAGGCGGGTAATTGCGCAACGGAATGATCGTCACCGGTTGCCCGTCCCTCATCGGAGAATGCGCTAACGATCGGCTTGGCGGATCCGCCGTCTCTCGCTATAGACGGATAGGGCCACGCGGTCGTGGCGGAATTGGTAGACGCGACGGACTTAGGATCCGTTAGGGCAACCTGTGGGGGTTCAAATCCCTCCGGCCGCACCATCGTTTCTCCGCGCAACGCCGAGACGGCGGCCGCGATGCTTGGCCGGCAGTCGGGCGACGGTCGATTGTTCGGCCATGAAAAACGCCCCCGCCGGTCGGTGACGGGGGCGTCGGCGAACTCAAGCTCAGCCGTTCATCACACGCTGTAGTACATTTCGAACTCGATCGGATGCGGGGTGTGTTCGAACTTGTAGATTTCCTCGTATTTGAGCTCGATATAGCTGTCGAGGAAGTCCGCCGAGAACACGTCGCCTTTGGTGAGGAAGGCGTGGTCGGCACGCATGTGCTCGATCGCCTCGCGCAGCGAGCCGCAGACCGTCGGCACGTCCTTCAATTCCTCCGGCGGCAGGTCGTACAGGTTTTTGTCGATCGGATCGCCCGGATGGATCTTGTTCTGCACGCCGTCGATCCCTGCCATCAGCATCGCGGCAAAGCCGAGGTAAGGGTTGGCGGCCGGATCCGGGAACCGCACTTCGACGCGTTTTGCCTTTGGGCTCGAGACGTAGGGAATGCGGCATGCGGCCGACCGGTTCTTCGAGGAATAAGCCAGCAGCACCGGCGCCTCGAAACCTGGAATGAGGCGCTTGTAACTGTTGGTAGTCGGATTGGTGAAGGCGTTGATGGCCTTGGCGTGCTTGATGACGCCGCCGATGTAGTAAAGGGCGAAGTCGGAAAGATCGGCATAACCCGAGCCCGCGAACAGCGGTTTTTCGCTCTTCCACACCGACTGGTGGACATGCATGCCGGAACCGTTATCGCCCTTGATGGGCTTGGGCATGAAGGTGACGGTCTTGCCGTACTGTGCCGCCACCATCTGCGCCACATATTTGTAGATCTGCATACCGTCTGCGGTGCGTGTCAGGGTGTTGAACTCGGCGCCCAGCTCGGCCTGCGACGGGGCCACTTCGTGATGATGCTTTTCAATCTTGAGGCCCATCTCGCCCATCACCGACAGCATCTCGGCGCGGATGTCGGACTGCGCATCGACCGGAGGCACGGGGAAATAGCCGCCCTTGATCGGCGGGCGGTGGCCGCTATTGCCGTCGGGTAATTTCAGGTCACTCGAATAGGGCCCCTCGTCCGACGCGATCTCGTAGTACGACATGTTCATCGCGTTTTTGAAGCGGACCTCGTCGAAGATGAAGAATTCGGCTTCAGGTCCGAAGTAGGCGGCATCGCCGATGCCCGAGGATTTGAGATAGGCCTCGGCCTTCTTGGCGATCGAGCGCGGGTCGCGGCCGTAGGGCTGTCCGGTCCCAGGCTCGTGCACGTCGCAGAAAATCACGAGCGAAGTTTGCGCCGCAAACGGATCGAGGGTCGCCGTCGCGCAATCCGGCATCAGCACCATGTCGCTGTCGTTGATCACCTTCCAGCCGGCGATCGACGAGCCGTCGAACATGACGCCGCCGGCGAGGAAGTCGGGTGTAATGGTGCGGACAGCGTGAGCCAGATGCTGCCACTTGCCGCGCGGGTCGGTGAAGCGGAAATCGACGAATTTGACATCGTGTTCCTTGATCAACCCCATGACTTTATCAATGTCGGACATCGCTTGTTCCTATCCTTCAATCTGATTGTTATCCCCCCGAAACCGCCGCGCGGCTTCGCACCCCAGGCGCCTAGCGCTTCATCTCACTTGCAGAGTCACCGGCTGCGCCATTCCGGTCGACCTGCATGCCCGCTCAAATCGCGTCCTTGCCGCGTTCGCCGGTCCGGATCCGGACCGCTTCCTCCACTGTCGTCACGAAGATTTTGCCGTCGCCGATGCGCCCGGTATGAGCCGATTGCTGAATCGCTTCCATCGCACGCTCGACCAGCGAATCCTCCATCACCACTTCGATTTTTACCTTCGGCAGGAAGTCGACCACGTATTCGGCACCACGATACAGTTCCGTGTGACCCTTTTGCCGGCCGAAACCCTTCGCCTCGGTGACCGTGATACCCTGAATGCCAACCTCGTGGAGCGCTTCCTTCACCTCGTCGAGCTTAAAAGGCTTGATGATCGCTTCGATTTTTTTCATCCGTGACCTACCTGCAGAAAAACTGCGCGACCCGGCGACTACCGCCAAGCCCTTGGCTCCCTCAAGCATGAGCCGTGCCAATCTTGGCTCGTCACTTTCCCAAACCTAGTGGCGCGGCTACGCCGGGAAAACAGGCTATTCGCACAAAAAATAGGCAAATAAAAGGCCCATCAGTCGCCCTCTGCGGCTTTGGCGGGCGATGCCTGCCCACGGAACGAGCGGAGTGGCAATTCCGGTAGAAAAAACAAGACGGTGAGCGCGGCGGCGATGACAAAAACATCAGAGAGAAACGTCATCGTCAGGGCGTGCCGATAGATCGCGACAGCCGCCTCGTGGGCCTCGCCGGAGAGCGCCCGCAGCTGCTCCAGCCCGCCCTTGAGCGCCACGCTGACATCCTGGTTGGCGCCCAATGCAAGTTGTGCGCGCAACTGCGCCGACATGATCGCCCCTGACCCGGCAACGCCGATCACCCCGCCGAGGGACCGGAAAAAAGCCGAGGCTGCCGTACCGACGCCCATATCTTCGCGGCCGAGCGCATTCTGCACGGCGATCGTCATGTTCGGTGTCACCAGCCCGAGACCGAGGCCGAGCGCGATCAGCGCCGGCTCGATCGCGGCGATGCCGCCGCCCAACCATGCGCCGGCGGTCAGCGCGATATAGGCGCAAAGCGCGGTTGAGACGCCGACGAGCTGGAACGGCTTGTAGCGGCCGGTTCGTGCCACCATGCGGCCGCCGATCGACGAAGACACGACGATGCCAAGCATGAAGGGGCCGCTTAGGAGGCCCGATTTGGCCGGCGCCACGCCGAGCACCAGCTGGAAGAACACGGGAAAAAACGTGCCCGCTCCCATCATGGCCATAAAGGTCAGGCTCAGGACAAGACAGGCGATGACGAAGACACGGTTGGTGAAAAGATGAAGCGGCAGGATCGGCTCCGGCGCCAGGCGCTCGCGAATCACGAACAGGATTCCGGTGACCAGCGTGGCCAAAGCAAGACCGAGAATCTCGGGCGATTGCCAGGAATAGGCGTTGCCGCCCAGACTGAGCGCCAGCAACAGCAACGTCGTCGCCGTCGTCAGCAGAATGGCGCCCCAATAGTCGATCCGCCGCCCGCGCTTGATCTGCGGGCGATGCAGCGCCACCGTGATCATGCCCATTGCGAGCGCACCGAACGGGATGTTGACATAGAAAATCCAATGCCAAGACAGCCAGTCGGTAATAAGCCCGCCCAGCACGGGGCCGGCCACCGAACTGACCGCAAAGATCGAGGCAAAGAGGCCCTGATAACGACCACGCCGGCGCATCGACACCAGGTCGCCAATCGTGATCTGGGCCAACGGCAGAAAACCGCCGGCACCCAGTCCCTGAACGGCACGGAAGAGGATGAGCTGCGTCATGGTCTGGGCAAGGCCGCTCAGCGCCGAGCCGATGAGAAAGATCCCGACCGCGACATAGATCATGGGCTTGCGGCCGTATTGGTCGCTGAGCTTGCCGTAAAGCGGCATGGTCGCGGTCGATGTCAGAACATAAGCGGTGACCACCCAGGAGAGGCGTGTGATGCCGCCAAGATCGCCGACGATCCGGGGCAGAGCCGTGGCGACGATGCTTTGATCGAGGGCACCCAGGCCGATCACCATCATCAATCCGGCGTATACCGTGCGCAGCTCGGCGCGGCCGACCCTCGTTTCAGCCGCAAAATCGGTCGAACTCATGGCACCTTTATACGAGGAATTGGGATGTACGACGAATTAGCGGACGATTGGCAAAACGCCGCGCGACCATGAGCGGGTGGTTCGGCTCAAGCCTCCACCGGAAGCGCATGAAATCCCGGTGACGGCACGGCGATGGCGTGCATTGCCGCCAGGGCGCGCCGCGTCTCGAAGGCAATCGACAGGAGCGCCGGGAATTGGTGTAGGTTGCGCACCGCTTGGCCGAGCACTGTGGCGTAGGCCACCTTGCCTTCGTCATTCAATCCCAGCACCGCCGCGCGCGGCAGATTGCGATGCGCCGGGTCGGCGACCGATCGCAAAACCACGAACGGGACACCCGCTCCGGTCGCGGCGCGCGCCACCGGCCCGCTTTCAAGATCGACGGCTGTGGCCTTGGTGCTGCCGAAGAGCATGCGCTTCTCGGCAGCGCGCGTCACCACGGCCTCGCCGCCGTAAATCGCGCCCGATACTGCACCAGGGATATGGGCGAGCAATCGCTTGCGCCACGCCGCATCGGCGTAAAAAGTTTCGCCCCGATCGGTATGCACCGTTTCAGGCAACAGCACGGTCCCCGGCGCGAGGTTTGGATCGAGGCCGCCAGCAATACCGAAACTGATGAGCCCTGTCGCCCCCGATGCAATCGTCTGCGCAATAAGTCCGGCCCGCCGATCCGGCTTGCCGGCAACAACGATGACGGGCAAGCCTGCGCGCCGGGCGATTCGCGCCTCCACCTCGAGGCCGGTTACGATGATGGTTGACATCTGACCCCGTAGACTTCCTGGGGATACTCAATAGCTCGGCGCAAACCGCACCACAAGCTAGATCCCCCAGACCGGTGTTTGGGCGCCCCGCCCGAGGTTGCGGTACCGCGCCAGCGCCCACAGCGGGAAATAGGCGCGATAACCGTGGTAGCGCAAGTAAAAGACGCGGGGAAAGCCGACCGCGGTGTAGGCGTCCTCGTCCCAGAGCCCGTGCGGCTGCTGCGTCATCATCAGGTATCGGGCACCCCGCACCACCGCGGGGTGCGCCGGCTCACCCGCCGCCATCAACGCCAGCATGGCCCAAGCGGTCTGCGACGCCGTGCTTTCCCTGCCTTCGCCATGGGGCTCCGAGGGCCAATAGGATCTGCCATCCTCTCCCCAACCCCCATCGGCTCGCTGTTTCGACAGGAGCCAAGCGACGGCGCGCCGCATCGCCGGCGCGTCGCGCTTCAGACCGGCGCGCCGCAACGCGCTCAGCGCCGACCAGGTACCGTAAATATAGTTGGTGCCCCAGCGGCCGAACCAAGATCCGTCGGGCTCCTGTTCGCGCAGCAGGAAGTCGAGGCCGCGCGCGAACGCCGCCGTGTCTTGAGACTCGATCTGACCGAGAAAGCCGAGGCAGCGCGCCGAGACGTCCACCGTCGGGGGATCGAGCAGCGCGCCATGATCGGCGAAGGGAATATAGTTGAGATAGTAATAGGCGTTATCGGCGTCGAATGCCCCCCAGCCGCCGTTCTTGCTTTGCATTCCGGTGATCCACTCGGCGGCACGCGCGATTGGTTCGCGATAACGCGCACGATCGAACCGGTCGAGCGCCATCGCGACCGCCGCCGTGTCGTCGACATCGGGATAATAGGGGTTGGCATATTGGAACGCCCAGCCGCCGGGGCGCGTCTGCGGCCGCGACACCGCCCAGTCGCCGCTCACGTTCAATTCCTGCTTGGTTACCAACCAATCGAGCCCGCGGCGAACGGCGGCCTCAGCCATATCGCCGCCGGCTTCCATCAGCGCGAGCGTCGCCAGCCCGGTGTCCCACACCGGGGAGACGCAAGGCTGGCAATAGGAACGGCGGGGATCCGCGGTCAGCAATTTGCGAATCGCCCGCTTGGCCGTGACCAGGATCGGATCGTTCTTCGGCATGCCCAGGCATTCAAACATCATGACGGCATTGGCCATCGCGGGGAAAATGCCGCCAATGCCGTCTTCGCCGTTGAGCCGCGCCGTGACAAAGGCAACCGCGGCGGCGACGGCGCGCTCGCGGGTGCGGCGCGGCATACGGGTCTCGAAGAGCCGCAACACGTCATCCAAGCGGTTAAACACCAACGCCCAGACCGAGCCGGACGCGCGCGGAGGCGTAGCTTGGCTCCCGGGCACAAAGAGTTCGGCAATGTGGACGTCACGCGGATTCTTTGCGCGCGGCTTTTTCGCCATCAGCACCAGCAGCGGCGCCAGCACGGTGCGCGACCAGTAGGAAATCTTGCTGAGATGGAACGGGAACCAGCGCGGCAGCAGCATGATCTCCACCGGCATGACCGGCACGGCGGTCCATGCGAGTTCGCCGAACAGGGCGAGCATGGCGCGCGTGAAGACGTTGCTTCGAGCGGCACCCCCTCGTTCCAGGATGGCGTGGCGCGCTTGCGCCATGTGCGGCGCGTCGACCGGATCTCCGAAGGCCTTCAGCGCGAAATAGGCTTTCACGCTTGCCGAGATATCGAAGGCCCCGCCGTGAAAAAGCGGCCAGCCGCCATGCTCGCCCTGAATGGCGCGCAGATATTGGGCCAACTTCGACTGCTCTTCCGGCACGATCTCGTCGAGATAATGCTGCAGCAGAATATATTCGGCCGGAATCGTGGCATCGGCCTCGAGCTCGAACACCCAATGCCCGTCGGACTGCTGCAACGCCAAGAGGGCGCTCGTGGCGCGCGTGATGGCGTTCGCCAGGTCCTGCCGCTCTGTCTCGCCCGCACGTCCGACGTCCGACATGGCGTCATCGGATTCAGATTCGATCGTCTCGCCGCGGCTCAAAGGGTCCCACCATTCAGCTCGTGTGCCGCCGCAAAGCCGGAGCGAATGGCGCTTTCGATCGTTGCGGGCAAGCCAGTATTTATCCAATCGCCGGCGAGGACAAGATTGCGCCAGCGCGTTTGTGTCGTCGGCCGCTTGCGCTGCTGTTCAGGCGTTGCCGCGAAGGTGGCGCGGCGTTCTTTGACGATTTGCCAGCGCGGCATTGGCCGTTCGCCCAGGTCGTAAGCGTGGCAGACATCGCGCCACAAGAGTGGCGCCAGTTCCTCCGATGGCATGTCCACGAAACGGTCGGCCGCGCTGATGGTGACGGAGAGGACCTGGCGCTTGCGAAACACCCATTCCGCGGTGCCGCCGATTACGCCGACAAAGAGCGGCGCGTGGTCGGGTACCGAACACAGGAAATGAGCATTGAGAATGGCGCGGAATTCGTCGGGGGTGACGATCGCCGGCAACAGGCGCGTGGCCGCCGCCGGTGGCACGGCGAGGACCACGGCTTGCCTATCGGCGATCACTTCGTCGCCGTCGTCGAAGCGCAGCCTCGTGATTCGGTCGTCGCGATTCTCAATGGCGCGCAGCAAACGACCGTAACGGATCGTCGCCCCCTGCCTTGCCAGCGTCGCCAAGGTGGGATCGACCAGACTCTCCGATAAGCCGACCCGCGGCACCAGGGGCCGGCAGGCGGCGCCGCCGGCGCCGATGGTCTCGCGCAGCACCCGCGCCAGCAACTGGGCGGAGCCCTGAGCCGGCTTGATGTTGAGGGCAGCCTGCGCCAACGGATGCCATAGTCGCCGATAAATCGCAGTGCCGGGCGGCAAGAGTTCGGTCACGAGGTCGTCGGGAGCGGCGGCCATGAGACGAAAGCCCTGGAAATAATCCGCGAGCCGCATGCCCGGAACCCGCCGCGACCGCTGAAACAGCCACCACGGCACCCGTCCGGCATTAGGACGGAAGGTCCAACGCTCGCCATTCGCGACGTCGAGAAACGCGTAGACCGCCTCTTCCGGCCCGATCAGCGTGTCGCGGGCGGCGCTGGCGTCGATGTATGCCATCGCCGATTTATTGCCGGCGACCAGAAGATGGTTGCCGTTATCGATGCGGCAGCCGAGGGTCGCGTCAAGATAGGAACGGCAACGCCCGCCGGCCTGCGGCGAGGCTTCGTGTAGGACGACGCCGACCCCGGCTTCGCTCAGCCGAACGGCTGCCGCGAGACCGGCAAGGCCGGCACCGACGACGTGAGCCTGTTGCGGGCGCGTCACATTAGGCCGTAGCGCAATGCGAGCAGCAGCTTCAGGGTATTTGGCACGCTTACCGGCGCGGCTAGATCACGCCACCCCCCGCGGCGCAGTCGTCGCAGCAATTCTTGATAGACGGCGCGCATGACCGCGGCCGGGCGCATCGCGCGTCGGGAGCATCGGCGCATCGCGCGCTCGGCTTCGACAAAATGCCTGTCGGCAACGGCGGCGAGATCATTGCACGCCAGCGGAAGCGACGGATGGCGCAGGGCCGCCAGCGGCTCGCGGTCCGCTATGCCATGCGCCGCCAGCAGTTCCTTGGGCAGATAAAGCCGGCCGCGCTCGCCGTCTTCGACCAAATCGCGCAGAATATTGGTCAGCTGCAGGGCACGACCTAGATGATGGGCGACGTCATCCGCCCCGGGCCGGTCGTCGCCGAAAATGCGTACCGATAAACGGCCGACGGCGCTCGCGACGCGATCGCAATAGAGATCGAGATCGGCGAGGCTTGGCGCGCGAATATCCTCCACCGCGTCCATCTCCATGCCGTCGATGATCGACAGGAAGTCGATCTCGCGCAGATGGTAGGTTGGCACCAGCTCGGCCAGGACTCGGCCGAGAGCCGTCTTGGCCGAACCGGCGAAGATCGCCGCCACTT
This sequence comes from Alphaproteobacteria bacterium, assembly GCA_030041335.1. Lineage (GTDB taxonomy): Bacteria > Pseudomonadota > Alphaproteobacteria > ATCC43930 > CGMCC-115725 > JAATGI01. The sequence goes on from JASHOB010000085.1 coordinate 22,783, forward strand.
CGGCCCGCCACACCGCGAGACCGGCCTGTTTGGCAACCGGCGAGGCATCACTGTCGGCGATATCGTCTACTTCGCGGCAATAAGCATAGACCGCAAACATGGCGTCGCGCCGGGCCGGCGGCAGGAGCCGCATCGCCCAATAGAACGACGAGCCGGCGGCCTGGACCTTATCGCGGATTTCCGCTTTGAGCGCTGCGGGCGAGGCTTCGGCGAGCGCCGCGGTCACCGCCAACTCCCCCGCCACGTGCCGAGAAAAAGCGCGGCAAGAAAGTCGCTCTTGCTGAGCTTGACCCGTGTGGCCAATGGATCTCGCCTCCGCAGATGGGCGGCGAGGCGCGAAGCGAGCGCGAGGATGGCGGCGACTTCACAACGCAGACCCCAGCTCTTAACCCCGTCCGGAAATTCATGGGCCCGGGCAATCAGCACCAGGGTGGCGTCGAGCAGCCGGTCCTTGACCGCGGTCAACCCGGTGCTCAGGCGCGGGCCGTCAAGCTCGGCGATCGTCGCACCCATGGCGGCAAGTTCGCTTTCGGGCAGATAGACGCGATCGAGCGCGCGATAATCGGCACCGCAATCCTGCAAATGATTGAGCACCTGCAAGGCGGAGCACAGCGCGTCGTTAGCGGGCCAGTTGGCGCGGTCTTCGCCGTGAAGGTCGAGGACCTGCCGGCCGACAGGCGACGCGGAGTAGCGGCAATACTCCATGAGATCGTCCCAGTCGCGGTACCGCTTCTTGGTGGCATCGAGGCGGAAGGCACGCAGCACATCGTGACAATGCTGTGCCGTGACGCCGGTGTCGTGCAGGCTCTGCCTCATGGCGACGGCGGCGGGCGAGTCGGAGCCGGCCACGCCGTCCAAAATCTCGCCCATGCGGTCGAGCCGCCGGACCTTGTCGTCGGGTGCGAGAGCAGGATTGTCGGCGATATCGTCCGCCTGCCGCGCAAAACGATAGAAAGCGTGAACATGCGGGCGCAAATCGCGCCGGATCAGAAACGAGCCGACCGGAAAGTTCTCGTCGCCGGCATTCTTGCCCGATGGCGTCTCGACAAGGTTTAGCGCACGCTCCGCCACTCCACCCGCCCCTTCCATAAGCCGCCGCGCCCCCGATAGTGCTGCCAGGCCGATGCTATCGTCGCGCCGAGATAAATCAACGTCGTCACCGGCAGCAAGATCGCCCAGACGGGTGACAGGCGATAGAACCGGACGGTCGGCAGATATGAGAGACTCATCAGCGCCCAGCCGGCCGCGCCCAGCCACCGCGCGACGTCGATGTCGGCAACCAGCAGCACCGGTGGCAGCAGATAGACGATCGCCATGCCGATCACGGTGCCGGCGAGCAATGACGGCGAATAGCGTAATTGCGCAAAGGCGTTGCGCGCAACCATGTTCCAGATTGAACCGAGGGACGGATATGGTCGGATGCTTGCCGTCGCGTTCGTCAGGTCGAGGCGCAGCGAACCGCCCGTGTCCTTCACCGCGCGCGCCAGCGCACAGTCGTCGATCGACGCGCTTTTGATGGCGGCGATACCCCCTATCCGCTCCAGCGCTCGGGCCCGGATCAGCATGCAGCCGCCGGCCGCGGCGGCGGTTTTGCGGCTCGAGTCGCGGACCCAACGAAAGGGATAAAGCATGGCGAAGAAGAACACGAAGGCTGGAATCAAAAGGCGTTCGCCGATGCTTTGGCAATGCAGCTTGACCATAAGCGAGACGAGGTCCCGATTCTCACGTTCGAGCCGCGCCGCCATCTCGCGCAGATTCGTCGGATGGTGCAAAATATCCGCATCGGTAAACAGGATTAATTCCGCGTTGCCGGCTTCTTGAACACCGCGGTTCATCGCCGACAATTTTCCGCTCCAGCCGAGCGGCAGAGGCGGGGCGCCGACAATGCGCAAGTGATCGCTGCCGGGCAACCGGTTCACGATGTCGGGCGTGCCGTCACTGCTGTGGTCGTCGACCAGGACGACGGAAAATGCTCCCGGATAGTCCTGGCGCAGCAGCGAGGCCATGGATTGTTCGATGAGCGCGGCCTCGTCGCGCGCCGGTACGATGGCGCAGACGGAAGGCCAACGTACCGGCTCTCGTATGGCCGGCGGCACGCGCGGCCACCAAAATGTGCCGCGCATCAGCAACAGGACCAGCGACGCGGCCAGCGAAATCAATCCCGATGCGGTCGCCACGGTCACCGCAGCACTCCCGCGCGGCGAAACCAGATGACGGCGTCGGACAACGCCTGATCCACCGGCCGGGGCGCATAACCCAACTCGCTTATCGCCCGTTCGGAGGAGAAAAACATCGTCTTCCGCGCGAGGCGCAAACCATCGCGCGTGACGAACGGTTCCTTGCCGCTGACGCGCGCGACCGCCTCGGCGATCGCGGCGACCGGCATCAAGGGGCCGATCGGCAGGCTGATGCGTGGCGGCCGGCGTCCGACGAGCGCCGCGATACGACGGAGGATCTCGCGCAGCGTCAGGTTTTCCCCGCCGAGAATGTAGCGTTCGCCGACCCGACCACGCTCCTCAGCCAGCACATGACCGAGGGCGACATCATCGACATGAACGAGATTGAGGCCGGTATCAACGAACGCCGGCATGCGGCCAGACGCTGCCTCGACGACGAGACGGCCGGTCGGCGTCGGCTTGATGTCGCGGGGACCGATCGGCGTCGATGGGTTGACGATCACCGCCGGCAGACCGCACTCTCTCACCATCGTGCGCACGATCGCTTCGGCGAGGA
>JASHOB010000086.1 GCA_030041335.1 Alphaproteobacteria bacterium
CCCGTTCCGTCACGTGGAATGAGCAAAAACAGGGGCAGAGTGGCCGACCCGAACAGCGCGGCGCCGGCCAGCGTGCGGTGCTTGCCGAAGCTGTAGCTTAGCCGGATCCACACGGGCGCACCGACGAGGCCCGCAACAAAGTAGCAGAGCAGAAGGGTGCTCGACTGCTTCAGTTCGAGGGTCCCTTCGACGAGGAAGACGTAGAGCGCAGCGGGTATGCTGGTGGCAAGCCCGATCGCGAGATCGGCCGCGAGAACTGCCCGCAGGATGCGACTACAGCGCAGCCAAGCCCAAGCTGCACGCGCGCCGAAACCGCTCGGTGGCGGGTGACGCGGTTCACCCGCCAAAGAAACCGCGAGCCCGATGGCGAGCGGAAGTGCCGCTATGACGAACCAGCCCATCGCCGCCACCTTCTGGCGCGCGCCCGCGCCGAAACGCAATTCGAGGATCGCAGGCAGGACCAACACCAGAAGCATGCCCGCGATGAAAGCGATTTGGCGCGCGCCGGCGATGCGGCTGCGTTCATGGTAGGCACTGGAAAGCTCCGCACCCCAAGCCATGTGGCTGATTGTCAGTACGGAAAACCCGAGGTAGACCGCAATCAGGCAGAGCGTCAAATAGAGCGCGTCCGGGCGCTGCGGGGGATTGAAGAAAGCGTAGAGCACCGCCAGCATCGGTGGAACGATCCCCACAAGCCAAGGCCGGCGTCGCCCCCACCGCGTCTCGGTGCGGTCTCCAGCGAGCCCGATCAACGGATCGAATGCGATATCAACGAGACGCACGGCAAAGAAGAGAAAGCCGACGAGACCGGTGCCAAGCCCGACCTGAACGGCATAAAAGGGTGCCACATAGACCGTCAGCGGCAGGGCGAGCGCGGCCGTCGGGATTGCAGGCAGCGCGTAGGCCACCAGCTCGCGCAGGTTCAACTGGTTGATCGTCATCACAGCGCCGCTTCCGCGATCAGCATGGCCTTCGGTTTAACGTACCTCCAAGTTTCGACGCCGAGCGCTGTTCCGGCACATGCGGAGAATGCGACATCGACGACCAGAAGCTCAATTGCCACGCGGGGGAATGCCGTTTGCCCATATTCCAGTTATGAGAAGGCCCAAGCCCATCTCTGCCATTTTTCAACGCGACGGCGCCACCGGCAAGGGTTGCCGGCCAAACTCTATGACGCGACGCTCGATCTGTCCGACGGCGCAGAGCGCCCGCGCCCCCTCAGCAGAGGTTACGAGATATCTTCTGCTGACGACCAGCAAGCCGCGTTTATCGTTTCCATTCGTGTCGACTATGTGACTGGACCGCGCCCAATAACTCCGACTCATCAATCCGATGATCCATCTTCATTTCCCATCGAGCTCTGTGATTGCGATCTTTGGGGGCGCTGAATTACCCGCGAACCCTCGGCGCGCAAGGAGAACTTGAAGTTTCCGCCAGGTCACGCGGGAGACCGTGGGTGGCTGGGCGATCCGAAGCCATCCTTCCCTGAGCTCGTCATCATCGCGAACTTGATCGGCCAACATCCGAGCTTCTTGAGCACGCTCTTTGTAGAATGCCTCGTCCTTCATGAGCAGCAACCAAATGGATAAGTGATACTGGCCGGTTCCGGCTCGACGACTGCACGCCATACTCCGAACATGGTCACATATCGTGTTGTGGAGGGCGGGGGCGCATTGAGAACTTGGCTGACGAGCCGACCGAAGCCAAAAGCGGCCGCCGATCCGAGGGGTGCGACGCGGCGGCCTAAACACTCTATTGGGTGAGGCAATCGCGACGCCTCCAAATCTCTTCGTCAAATCATAAAAAAGCCCTGGCCTTTGGGGCCGGGGCAGAGCGCCAATTCGCTTAGTGATCACACATATTGCAGCTTCATGACAAAAAGAAGAGCCCGACCACAGGGCGATGGAAAGCGTGAATTGGCTAGGCTGCGGGACCAGGTTCGGCGCCGATGCCGCAAGTAAGTCCGCCAAGGAGCAAAAAAAGAGGCCGCCATTCCGGGAGCCCGACACAGGGGCCGTAGAGGTCCTTAGTGGAGTAATTTCTATCTGGAATGAGGCTAATCGTGAAGCCGCTTTATCTCCTCGTCAAATCACAAAAGGGCCGTGCATCGGGCTAGACGTGAGATCGCCAGCAATGCCCAGACTCCGTGCCGCCGTTGCGACGGCGCGAATCAGTGTTATTGGGACCACATGACTGATGTGCTAGCCATTACAGTTGAACAGGGCAGCCGATGGTGGCAGCTGATCCTAATTTTCATGTTCCTCGGGGTCTGGGTAGTCGCGATGAAGTCGCCACGTGCGCGCGGTTAGTCACGAGGATTGTCGATTGAGCTGGTCTTCGCGGACAACCCGCTCTTGTCCGTCTATTTTGGCTTTGATCCGGTATTGGGGCATTCCGCCGGCTTCCGGTAGAGTCCGCACGATTATATATGCCCCACGTGCCACTGCGTCAGTATTGCGATCTGGGGCGAAGGTAACGATCTGCCCTACCGAATATTTGTGATGCGCCAAATTGCTGTCCTCCGAGGAAGCGGCATAGCGCGCCGCACAAAGCCCCCGCGCTCCTTAAGAGCTATCGCGCCTTAAGCGCGACGGCCGAGCTTTTGCCATTCCTGCCGGTCTCGAGCTCGTAACTTAGCTTCTGGCCCTCGTTGAGGTTGCCGATCCCAGACCGCTCAACGGCCGAGATATGAACAAACACATCCTTCGATCCGTCATCCGGCTGGATGAACCCGAAGCCTTTTTGGAAGTTGAACCACTTTACTGTTCCAGTAGCCATTGGTTTGCCTTTCAAATTGATGGTGGGACCTGATCTAACCCGGTCTGATTGTACGGTCACGGTCTTGGCGGGGGCGCTTGCGATTCCCGTCAGCAACCGCACGTTTCGGCGTCGTCCGCTCAGCTGCGTGCGCGAATCGCACAAAGCCTTCCCCAATCAGCCAATCCACCGCAGCCACTTCAGCCAAGCGCCAGCCCGTCGCTAAACTCGTGGCGAATACCCCACGGGTTGCCTTTTGTCCATGCTCCGTCAACACGCCCTGCGTGCTTAAAGCTTTTCGGAATGACGGGATTATTTCGTGCGCTCTCATGGATATCGGATTCGATCGATTCGAGACGGAGACGAGCAAGCTCATCCAGGCAGCCGGCATATTTGTCATCAGTTGCGAAAATCATCTGCCAATAAACTGCAACAGGCTTTCGGTAGCGCGATCGATCTTGTCGCAGGTATCGCCGACTATAACCTGCCTTGCGTCCTTGAGATCGTTCATCCTCAAAGGAGACCCTTTCCACACCCGCAAAAGATTACTGTGTGTGACCATGGCCGCTCGCGTTATGTTCGATGTGGAACGCGTCTTGTCGACGTTCATCTTGCGAAGCTCGCTGCCTGACGGGCCGCCCGCATTGGGGCTCAGCCGGCTGTTGTCGCCTGCTTCAGCTTCCGGGGTTTCTCGTTAGCTGCCTTGGCGCGCGCTTCCCTTTCTGCCGCTTCTTTGGCCAGGCGTAGGGCCCGCAGCCTCATGGTCTTGGCGGCATCGTCGTCCCGCTGCTTCTGGCGATCGCGGCGGAATTCGGCCTCGCGCTCCTCGGCCCGGGCGAATTTCTCGTTCGCCGTCTGCGTCGCGCCTTCGATCGTGGCGCGTTTCGATTCGAGCATGATGCACCCTTTGAGTTGTCGATCAGAACACCGAGCGAACGATGGACCTGATAGCGGGACACGGCCGACCGGATTGCTTTTCGATTTCCCGGTCTTGTTCTTCGATTGCTGCCGTCGCTGGAAGGTCACCGTCGGGACCGCCGAGAATCGAGCCAGGCACACGACGATTCGAACTGCGACTGCCGCCCTCGTAGACGACATCGAAGGCGACGAAGGTGCTCGGAACCCGTTTTTTATTTGCCATCGGAGGTCTTCGTTTCGTCAGCCGGCACCGTCTCGGCGCGTGCGGTCCGGCGCGCAGCGACCGCCTCCTGCTGTTACCGCAGCTTCGCCTCATGTTTGACCTGCTGGCTCCGGCGCCGCTCGGCGCGCTGTTGGTTGTAGTTTGGCTCGAACACGGAATTCTCCGGGCCGCGGCGAGCGCGACACTGGTCGCGGCGCGACGTGGACTTTCGGGGGAATGATGAGACCCCAATTGGGGCGAACGCGATGTTCCTATACGTTTATATGGGGCATGGCGGCAACTCATGCAACCGCGCGCGCCACCAAACGGACGTTGGAGGATCATCGGTCTGTGCCCAGGTTTGATATATTGAGTTTCACGTGCGCCCCGCATAATCACCGGCGTCGCTGCTGATAAACGAGCCGTTCGGCCTCCCAGGTATCGAAACCAAAGCAATAGCCGGAAGCTGCGCGTTCGTGTACCTCCTTGATCGCTTCGGCATCATCGGCGCATTCGAGTTCAGCCGTCGCGCGCACGTTCTCCGCAGGATCTAGGAATTGAATGATATAGAGAGGCATCTCCTAAACCGGTGGCGTCTTGGCAAGATCTGCGGCGAACCGGTCGCGTTCAGCGATTAACAGGTCCAACCACCGCTTGAATTTTTCGAGAACCTGGGTCGCCGCAACCAATTCATTACTACCGGAAGGCAAGGCCTCAACAAGCCGAAGCTGCTGCTTCAGTCGTCGGTCGCCGTCGAGAACATGTCGCTCGGCACGTGCGAGATTGTGAACTATCGCGGCACGCCTTCCAAAGTCGGATGCGCCAACTAAACGCCGCAATGTGTCGCTCCGCGGTATGGGCGCGGCGTCAGCCTCGACGGCAATTTTCTCAAGCTTTGCCTTTTTCGCGTGGGCCTCGCCTAGATTCCGAAATTCTTCAATAACACGCCAACCGCCATATCCGTTCTGCGCTTCAAGCGTGAACTTTTCGGTGCCTCGTCGAACGACTCGGTAAGTTGCGCTTTTCATGGGAGTTAGCGGAGTATGGCATGACCGGGCCGGCGGGCGGAGATTTATTCACTGATCGCTTCGGCGGCCAGTGTCACGCCGCTCTGGGCTTGCGGCGTTCTCGGCGACCGGTAGCCCCACACCGATGAACAGATCAGCTACGCCCGGTATCGTTTCCCGCCCGAGATGTTCGCCAAGCAATATGGCTTTACCTTCAGTTCGCCCGCAGCCTGCTCAACGTCAAGGATTTATTAGCGCGACCCGATCTAGCGCGCGCAAAATCGGATCAGGCATCGGCGATCCTCGTCCCACAGGGCGAGCCGCACCGATTTCAGCGCCCGTCCCAGCGAAAGCGATGGAACTGCGCGCAGCGCCGGAACGGCGTCGTAACAAGCACGCAGCCGGTAATTCGGCACGCGGGGCGCCAGATGATGAATGTGGTGGTAACCTATGTTTCCAGTGAACCAATTCAACACCCGCGGCAGCCGGAGATAGGATGAGCCTTCCAGCGCGGCCGTCGTGAAATCCCAATCTGCTTGACGTGCCCACAAAGTATCGTCAAAGCGATGTTGCACCGCGAACAGCCAGACACCGATGATGGCCGCGACCACAACAATCGGTCCCTGCACCATGGCAACGCGCCCGAAACCGAGTAAAAGTCCTGCGCCGATGAACACCGCGAGCAGTAGCACATTAGTCCAATACACCGACCGCCGCTCGCTGCGCCAATTGGCTGGAGTGTCGAACGGCACACGG
>JASHOB010000087.1 GCA_030041335.1 Alphaproteobacteria bacterium
CGATCTCGCGCGCCTTGCTGAGATTGTCGAACCACTTGCCGTTATAGAAATAGCCGTCCGCCAATATCAGCACTTTGGGCTCGATCTGGCCGAACCGGTCGAGCACGCCTTTGACGCCGAAATCGGGCGAGCAGGAAGACCAGACCGCGCCGATCGCGGCGGTGCCGAGACAGGCGATCACCGTCTCCGGCATGTTGGGCAGATAGCCGGCGACGCGATCGCCGGGCGTGACGCCATGGGCCAGCAACGCCTGAGCGAAGCGCGACACCGCATCGTGGAGCTGGCGATGGCTGAGGCGGCGACGCACCCGATCCTCGCCGCGGAACACGATTGCGTCGCTGTTGTCGCGCCGGCGCAGAAGATTTTCGGCGAAATTCAACTTGCCTTTGGGGAAGAACCGGGCGCCCGGCATGCGGTTGCCGTCGACCACCACCGTATCGCCGGGATCGCCCGTGATGTCGGCGAACTCCCACAACGTGCTCCAGAATTCGCGGGGTTCCCGGTAAGACCAGCGATGCAGTGTTTCGTAATCGCCGAATTTGTGCAGCCAGCGTCGCTCGGCAGCGCGGGCAAAGCGGCTCATATTGGCGCGTTCGAGCCAGCTCGCGGTCGGTTGCCAAAGCGGCTCGTCCATGTCACGAGCGCCGATAGGGAAAGCAACGGTCGCGGTCGAGCGTCAGTCCAAAATGCTCTCCCAATTTCGCGATCGCATCGCCGTGGAGCGGATAAGGGTCGGTATTGTTGGGTCCGACAATGATCGGGCGGAAACCGTCACCGCTCCCGTCGACCCCGTGCGGCGGCAACATGGCGGTCGCCAGCCCTTGGCCCGCGCCGTCGCGTAGCGTGAGGAAGACTGGCATTTCCTTCTGAATATGGGCGTTCAGCCCGATCTGCTGCTCGATCTCGATCTTCGAGATCGGACGGAAGGTCTGCGCCGCCTTCTCCCATTCCTTGCGGAAGTAGCGCTCGACGGCATGGCGCATCAGGGTCGATTCCTGAACCGCTTCGATCTCGGTCTCGATGCGAAACCAAATCCGATTTCCCGGCGCGTCGCAGATATATTTCATTCCCGTCTCCACCGTCATTCGCAACATCCGCAGCCGCCGCCACGGCGTGGACTAGTCTCGGCAATTGCCTGTCAACCTCGCGTCAGCGTGGACCAGCCTCGGAGCAACGCGAGCGTTGTTCATGTTGAGCCTCGTCTCCGCCGCCGGTCAACCGCTCATTTCAGGTTTAGGTGATCGCGTGCCTTGCATCGCATTAGACGCGGCGCTACGCGCGGGCGATCGAGGATATCTGGCAAGGCGATATTGCGCTTCTCGCCCGACGCGATCCGCCGCATCATGGTGTTCGAAAAATCGGCGTCGCGACGCGCATCGAACGGCGCCGGCGCCGAGGCGGCGGGCGCGCAGTCGTGGCGGCCGCCCTAAGGCGTTGGACGGGGGCGACAATGGCGACGATGCGCAGCACCAATCGGATCATGACGACGCATGCCGGCTCGCTGCCACGGCCGGCGCTGATCCGCGAACTGTTGACCACAAGGCGGGACGGCAGGATCGCGGACCCGACGCGGCTCGATGCCGAATTGCCGGGCGCGGTCAATGCCATCGTCGAGAAGCAGATCGAAGTCGGGCTCGACAGTGTCAACGACGGCGAGTTCGGCAAAGTGAATTTCACCAATTACGTCATGGACCGGGTCTCCGGTCTCGAAATGCGGCCACCCGATCCGAAGAGCTATCAATATCGCCTCAACATGATCGCGCGCGACGCGCGCAAGTTTCCGGCTTACTTCGAAGCGGTCTATCAGCGGCCGACGATCGCCGGCGGCCTGCCGCATTGCGTGGCGCCGCTCAGCTATACCGGCCACCAGCAAGTGGCGCGCGACATCGCCAATCTCAAGGCCGCCGCTCACGGCAAGAACGTTGCCGAGCTCTTCGTGCCCACCAACACGCCCGGCACCGCCGAGCATTGGATGATTAACGATTATTATCCGACGCAGGAGGCGCTGGTTTTTGCGATCGCCGATTGCCTCAACGAAGAATACCGGGCGATCACCGGCGCGGGCCTGGTCCTTCATCTTGACGATCCCGATCTTCCCGACGGCTGGAACATTTTTCCCGACATGGATAAAGCGGCCTACCGGCGCTACGCCGAAATGCGCGTGGCGGCCCTCAGGCACGCGCTCAAAGGGATCCCGCCTGAACTGGTACGGCTTCACGTCTGCTGGGGCAGCTTTCACGGTCCCCACCATGACGATATTCCGCTCAGGGAGATCATCGACCTGATCTTCACCGTACCGGCGGAGAGCTATTCGATCGAAGCCTCCAACCCCTGCCACGCCCATGAGTGGCGCGTGTTCGAAGAAGTCAAGCTGCCGGACGGCGCCACTTTGGTGCCGGGCGTGATCGGCCACTTCAGCGACTTCATCGAGCATCCCGATCTTGTTGCCGAGCGCCTGGTGCGCTACGCGCGACTGGTCGGCCGCGAGAATGTCATCGCGGGCACCGATTGCGGCCTCTCGCGCGTCGGCCATCCGTCGATCTGCTGGGCCAAGTTCGAGGCGATGGCGGAAGGCGCGCGGCGCGCCACCAAGGTTCTGTGGGGACGCGAACCGGCTTAGCCGCCTATCACCGACGGTCGGGCTTGCGTCCGAACGAGGGAAGGCCGAATAATCTCGAGGGGCGCGGAGGCGCTCAGCGGCCTGGAGGTGCACGTGATTTTGCTCAATCGACGGCTGGGCCGGATCGGCCCTAGGGCTCGCGCGTTCTTGCTCGCGTGGTTTGTCGCGGCCCTCGCGACGCTGGCGCTTGCCGGGAGCGCCGAAGCGCAGGCCGGACGCGGTCATTTCTATGGTTATGGTTTTGGCCGCGGCCATGGTTTTGGCGCCCCGGGGCGCTTTGGCTTCGGCTGGTACGGCCGTTGGCCCGTTTATGGCTGGCGCTATGCGCCCTTTGGCTATGCTCGCTACTACTATCCGCCCTATTTCTATCCCGCCTATATCGTACCGACCGCGGTCTATGTCGTGCCGCCCCCGGTGGCGGTGCCGCCGCGCGAGTTCACCGTTTATTTCAGGTTCGACCAATACAATCTGACGGTTGAGGCGCGGCAGGTCGTGGATAACGCCATCGCCGTGGCGCGGTCCGGTGGTCCGGCGCGCATTGTGGTGATCGGCAACACGGATCTTGCCGGCACCAGCCGGTACAATTTGGTGCTGTCGCGGCAGCGCGCCGACACCGTCAGCCGTTACATGATCAGGCGCGGTATCGATCCGCGCGCGATCAGCGTCCGGGCGCTGGGCAAGAGCAACCCCGCCATCCGAACCGCCGACGGCGTCCGCGAGCCGCGCAACCGCCGCGTCGAAATTGTCATCACGCCGCTGCGCAACCAGCCACCCGCTACCTCGATGATGGGGGTGCCGCCCTATGGTCGCGCGTTCGCGCCGGCCAATGGGCCCGTCGGCGCCCCAATGCCGCTGACCAACCAATAGCTTCCGTCGACCGAGCGGACGCCACCCGTCGTCCTCCCGCTGCCGCAAGCGGCCTTAGGCCATGCCTCGGTTTGGGCGGTTGCCAAGGCCGAACAGCGGCGAAGGCCGGCCATCACCAGCGCCCCGAGCGTGTTGGAAGCGTCGGTGAAGCAGTCGCTCGGCAAGCGAGAGACCGCGGTCGCTTGGATTATTCAGTCTGACATCGTTCTCGATGGTCTGTGCCGACCATTTACCACGTGTATCTGAGGCCCATGTCGCCGATGAAACCGCTGATGCCGGTGTTGCTGGTGAGGGCAAACTGATAGCCGAACTGGGCGTAATAGCTCAGTCTCTGCGTGTATTTGAAGGTGACGCCAGCAGCGACCTCGCCCCAGGTCGCCTGCTCCACGAGCGGCACCAGGACTCCTGAGTCGGCAAAGTTCGTCGCCGCGTTGCCGCCCCAGGCCCGCCAGAAATTAGCGCGCCAATAAGGTTGCCAGACCTGATCATTCACGCTCCCGATGGTCCACTGGCCGCGTATCCCAAGCCGCCCGGTGACCCCGGAGGTGGTGCCAAGCGCAACCGTCTCCAACCCGTCGTTAGCCTGATTGAAGCCGACATGCTGCCACAGAATCTGCGCTTGCGGCTCGAGAACGAAACGCGGGCCCAGCGCCGGCAGCGCCACCGGATAACCCGCCTCGAGAGACGTGATGACGCCCGTTCCGTCGGTCGGCAATTTGCTGGTGAAGCCTGTCTCGCTGAATTGCGCATCGGCGCTGCCGCCGTAGATCGTGCCCTGAACCACCGCGTCGAAATACCAGTTGCCGGGACCGTAATGCGTCCAATAGCCACCAACCGAATAGCCGTTGAGGCCCAGCGTTCCGACCGGGCTTCGCACATAGGCCGTGGCCGCCGCGTTGGTCACCAGACCGTTCACGTTCAGATTGGCATTGCCATAAGCAAAATAGAGACCCGACGCGTCGCGCTGCTCGGGAATGAAACTGCCGCGCCACAGATCGAGCCCGGCCTGGAAACCAAAGATCTGGCCGTTGGCATTGGGCGCGGCAAAGGCCTGGTAGCTATTGTCGATCTGCGCGCCAAAGAAGCGGCCCCAGGCGGACTGGACCGGTCCCACCGGACCGGTGCCGGCATTCGCTAACGTCAGTGTATCGCCAATGCGTTCGTGCAAGGTGCCGAGCATCGTCATGCCCAACTCCCGCGCAATCGGCTGCACCACCCCGTAATCCGCAAATGTCGGACCGATGATTGGGTACACGCCCGGTGGCAACTGCGCCGGCGGCGGATCGGGCGGAAATGGCGGATATGCTTCCGGCGGCAGCGGTGGCGGTGTCGCCCCCGGCGGTAGCGTCTCCCCCGGCGTCGGCAGTGTCTCTCCCGGCGGTAGTGTCTCCCCTGGCGGCGGCGGCACAACAAAGTCCGAGCGGAGGAACCAGTCATTGGGATCGGTGCCCTCGAGGCCGCCGCGGAACAGGTAATATTCGTATGTTCCAGCCACGACGGGAGCAGCGAGCGCGAATGCACCGGTTGCCGTCGTGCCGCCGTTGATCACATCCACAACCTCGATACCGTTCGCTCTCGTCTCGGCTCCAGGACCGGTAGTGTCGACGATGCGCAACAATGAGTTGTCGGCGGTACCGCCGTTGATCACCAATTCGTCGGACGGCGAGCCATCCGTGTCCTCATAGGTGTTGAGCACGATCAAACCGCCGACGCCGGTGTAATTTACGACGGCTAGTGTCTTGTAGCTCGAGGATGCCGTCGGATTGGTGCTGGGCGCGGTAAAGTCGATCACACTCGCATCGTTGACGAGGTTGGTGACGTTGGAGCTGCCGGTCATCGTCCACACGGAACCATCCCGCATCGTCAGGTTCGAAACGCTCCCGGCGGCGGTGGTTGCCGCACCCGTCATCGTCGCTCCCGAGGCGGTGATGTCGGCGGTGCTGGAGCCGGTGCCGGTGAACCACAGACCGTTACCCAGGACGTCGGTGCCGGCGAGGGTGATGGCGGCGGTGCCGCCGGTGACTGAAATCGCAGGCCCTCCCGTGCTATAGAGCGTGCCATCGGTGAAACTCGCGGTGTTGGTTGTGCCTGTGCCGGCGTTCATGAGCAGCGCGGCGGCGCCAGTGCCCGAGGCGTTCACATCGACATCGGTGCCGGTGAGCGTGGCGCCAGCGGACACTTGTGTACCATTAGCGCCATTACCGCTGGTGTTGACCGTTACATCGCTGGCCGTGATCGACGATCCGGTGCCGGTCGCGAGCAAGCCGGCCGAGGAGGCGCCGGAGGTGGTGACGGTGCTACCGATCATTATGCTCAGTGTGCCAGCGCTGTCTGCTTGTGCTCCTGGAGCACTGCTGCCGGTCGTCGTCACGTCGGTGGCGATCGCGGAAATGGTGCCGCCGCTTGCCTCGAGTCCGATCGCCGAACTGCCGCCGGTGGCGATGGAGCTTCCACCCTCGAGGTCGATTGTGCCGCCAGCGACTGCTTGGCCGCCTCTCCCCGAATTGCTGTTCGGAACCGTCACGGTCACGCCGGCTGCGGTGAGCATGCTGCCGGCGCCGGTCGATTGCAGCCCGATCTCGCCGTTACTTGATCTCGGTGCAGAAATCGACACGCCATCATCAAGGGTGATGGTGCCGCCACTCGCCGCCTTCGCGCCGATATCGCTCCCACCGCCGGAAATCGTCACCTGCGTACCAGTGGCCGTCACCGCGCCGCCATTCGCCCACAAACCAATTTCGCCGCCGCCGTTGCCCCCGACCGTGATGGTACTTCCGTCCAACGTGAGGGTGCTGCCGGCGTCGGCGCGCCCACCGACATCCCCGCCCCCGCCACCGGGCATCGACACGGTCGTACCGGTAGCGGTGATGTTGCCACCTGTTGCCCATAGCGCCGTGTTGCCGCCGCCACCGGCGCCGTAGTTGATGGCGGTGCCGTCTTGCAGCGTGATAAGGCCGCCGCCTATTGCCTTGGCGCCGACATTGTTTCCTGCGCCGTTCAAGTTCACGGTAAGACCGGTAGCCACAATGCTCGAACCCGTGGCGTTGGCCAGCAGCGCAATCACGCCGCCACCGTATGGAGGATTGATGACTGATCCGGGCTCGAAACTGATCTCGCCCCGACTCTGCGCCGTGGCCGCCGTACTCCAGTTGCCGTTGATGCTCGATCCGGCGCTGAAGTTGAGCGTGCCGTTCGTCTCGGCCAGACCACCGATGCTGCCGCCATTGTTAGGACTGATGGTGACGTTGTTGGTGGTTATTACCGCGCCGGTGGTCGCTCTGACCGCCGGCGAGCCGGTCAGCGTCGTGTTCGGAGCGATCACACAACTTCCGCTGGTGAGGGTAACGGTACTGCCGGAGACTGTGCACGTTGTCTGCGCGGTTGCCAAGCCCGGGAGACCGCACACAACCAGAAATGGGAGCGGCGCGGCCAGGATCCATGATGATCCGTGATGACGCCAACGCCGTCCCGCGCTGCTGGTTGCCAGGACGTTACGGACGTCCGACTTCAAAGCGGCCGTCGGCTGGCGCGGCGACATGCCGGTCAACCCATCGAAGGCTCTGAATTGCCGCACTGCGGGGAGCCGAGTGTCCATCTCGTGTCTCCGCCCCTTCCCAGACGTCAAGGGATCGACGTTCGCGGGGAAAATACTCGCACCACGCTACACCCGTGCGGAGCAGGGAAACAACGCCGTCCAAACCCGGAGCTTGTCGTGATCATGTGGTCTGATTTGC
Source organism: Alphaproteobacteria bacterium (assembly GCA_030041335.1). Lineage (GTDB taxonomy): Bacteria > Pseudomonadota > Alphaproteobacteria > ATCC43930 > CGMCC-115725 > JAATGI01. The sequence continues at coordinate 7,222 of JASHOB010000087.1, forward strand.
GGATGACGCATGACAAGCACGGGCAGCGCGGATGCAGCACTGAGTGGAGCGCTCCACTCTTGCATTGCAATTGCTCCCGGTTGATTGGCACTTACGACGATAGAGGGAATGGACCCGGCGGCAGTTGCACCGACTCCGCTTCCGCAGCGAGCTATGGCGGCGGCCACGAATTTCTGCTTATCTTGCCGCCCATTTTTTAGCCGGATAAGCCCATGTCATTCCTGGCCACGCGGCTGTCGCGCATTCAACCGTCGCCTACGCTCGCCGCCACCGACCGCGCCCGCGCGTTGAAGGCGGCCGGTAAGGACATTATCAGTCTTTCGGCCGGCGAGCCCGATTTCGACACGCCCGCCAACATTTGCGCGGCGGCGAAAACCGCGATCGATCGGGGTGACACACGCTACACCGACACCGGCGGCACGCCGGCGCTGAAGCAGGCGATCGGCGCCAAGTTCAAGCGCGAAAACGGGCTCGATTACGCGCCGAACCAGATCATCGTCTCGACCGGCGGCAAGCAGGTGCTGTTCAACGCGCTGCTGGCGACGCTCGATGCCGGCGACGAGGTCATCATTCCCGCGCCCTATTGGGTGACCTATCCCGACATCGTCGCGCTGGCGGAAGCGACGCCGGTCTCGGTTGCGTGTCCGGCACAACTGGGTTTCAAGCTGACGCCCGACAGTCTCGAGAGCGCGATCACGCGGCGCACGAAATGGCTCATTCTGAATTCGCCGTCCAACCCCTCGGGTGCCGCCTATACCAAAGCGGAATTGCGCGCCCTTGCCGACGTGCTGCTGCGTCACCCTCAGGTGTGGATCTTGAGCGACGATATGTACGAGCACGTGCTCTACGACGATTTCGAGTTCTGGACCATCGCCCAGGTCGAGCCGCGGCTTTATCCGCGCACCTTGACGCTCAACGGCGTATCGAAGGCCTATTGCATGACCGGGTGGCGCATCGGCTACGCCGGCGGCCCCAAAGAGCTGATTGCCGCGATGACCATGCTGCAATCGCAGTCGACCTCGAACGCGTCCTCAATCAGCCAGGCAGCGTCGGTCGAGGCGCTGAACGGGCCCCAGGAGTTTATCCCCCGGCACAACGCGATCTTCAAGGCGCGGCGCGACCTGGTCGTCTCGATGATCAATCAGGCGAGCGGCCTCCACTGCCCCAATCCCGAAGGGGCCTTTTACGTCTATCCGTCATGCCAAGGCGCGATCGGCAAGCGCACGCCCGAAGGCAAGGCGATCGAGAACGACACCGACTTTATTACCTATCTGCTTGAGAGCGAAGGGGTCGCCGTGGTGCAGGGAGCGGCCTTTGGGCTCAGCCCCCATTTCCGTATTTCCTACGCTGCCTCAACCGAGGTGCTGGAAACGGCCTGCGCCCGCATTCAGCGTGCCTGCGCCGCGCTGCATTAGCCGCCGATCAGCAGGAGCGGCTCTCTCGCGAGGCCGACGGCCAATGGCAAGGTGCCGGCGAGATCGCCATCGGCTTGTGCCGGTTCGCCCACGGGTCCTTCGACGGCCACGGTGCGCGCCTCGATAATGCGGACATCACCAAGACGGTGGATGCGCCGCAGCGCGATCGCCACTCCATAGCGCAGCACGTTCCAGCGTCCCGGCCGTTCCAGGAGCACGACATGGAGCGAAGACACGTCGAGTCGGGCGCCCCGCGCGAGCACGAAGCGGCCGCCGTAGAAACGGCCCTTGGCAATAATCGCCGAAGCGCTGGTATAGAGCGCGCCATCAATCGAAATACGGTAGCGGACCGAGCGATAGCGCAACACGGCAAGAACGCCGCTCACGACATAGGCGAATTTGCCGACGATGCGTTTCAAGCGGGGATCGATTCCCTCGACGATGCGCGCGTCGATGCCGATACCGAGCATCATGGCGAAGCGCCGCCCGTTGGCCTGGCCGAGATAGATTTGACGCGGAACGCCCTCGGCGATGGCGCGGGCCACGGTGCCGGGATCGCCGCGCAGGCCGATTTCGTTGGCCAAGACATTGGCGGTCCCAAGCGGGATCAGGGCGAGCGGCAGTTGACGATCGGCGAGGCCGTTGATGACTTCGTTGATGGTGCCGTCACCGCCGGCGACGGCGACGACATCGCAGGCCCCCGCTTCGGCCGCGCGCGCGATTGCCTCGGCGTCGCCGCGCGCCTCGGTCGCGCGCAACGTCACGCTGCAGCCGCGCTCGCGCAGCTCCGCCAACACGCGTTTGAGCTTCCGCCGCCGGCGCGGGCCGGCAGCCGGATTAAAAATCACCAGGACGTGACGAGGGCTGGGTAACGGCGACACGCCGCGTATTTATCGCCGTGTCGCGTCATAATCCAAGCCGCAAACGCGATTTCTTCGCCGCCAAGTAGCGCTTTATCGGCTCGAAGTGATGCGTCTTGCCGCCCGCTTTGCAGAAGGGGTGGGTCGGGTCGAGGGTCAGTTCTCGAACGGCGAGTACTGCGCCGGGATCGATGCGCCCCAGCCGCCGCTATTGGCGACAGCGTTGACGAAGCTCCTGAACTCCGGCCAAGCCTTGCCGCGGATCGTCGAATGATTGAGGCCGCTGTACACCAGGAGCGTCGGCGAGGTCCATTGCTGTCCCGCGACCTCGTCGGGAAGGAGCTGACCTTTCCTCCATGGCATCGCAAAGGCGGAGCATTCCTTGGGCGACCCCCAATAGACGCCCGGAGGGCTGATTGCAGAATAGAGATAGTAGTTCGCGCTTCCCATGAGCTTTGACGCGAGTTCGCAGGCCTGATCGGGGGTCACCGTCGTGTCGCCTTCCGCCTGGATGCGGAGAAACTTCACGTTGGTGAGCGCGGCCGGATTGTTGCCCGACCACGCGGACGAGCGCGCGTCCTGGGCGGCCACCGTGGGGGCGAGGATTGGATTGTTGTTGGTCCAGGTCGTGAAATCGGTGGGACCGTCAAGCGAAACCGCGACCCGAGCGAGGGCGCCGCGCTCGATCGCCCGTTCCGTGATGCACGAACCAAGCGAATGACCCCACATCAACACCTGGTTTGCATTGGCAATTGGCAACGCCGTCACGGCGGCGAGAAGATTGAGGACATCGTCGACTTCGCCCAGGCAGAGCTCGAGCCCGCCGTCGGAGGTCGCATTGAACCCGGTGTAGGGAGAGGGGAACCCGCTGTTGGTGGTGGCACCGATGATCTCGCCGCGGTACGTCGTGATCGCGGTAAGCCACCCGTTTCCGGCCATGTTCGTGCAACCAATCCACCCGTTCGCTTCAATTGCCGGGTAATAATATTGGAAGGGGCCGGTCTGTACCCATGACAGGCCATGGTTGAGGATGGCGACGGGATGGGGCGCCGGCAGCGAGGTCGGGGTGCAGAGCAGACCGTAGATCCGCAAACTACCGGACCAATAGTTCCCGACCTGCCACGTCACCATCACATGATTGACGCTTACCGTGCCGGAGGGGAGCGGCGCGCCCGAGCGGAGATCGGTCGTTGACCATGTGACCGCGCCAGCGGCGCGCGCTCCTCCGCCCGTCATGAGAAGCGTGAGCGCGATCAGGGCAAGGACGCGTCTCAGCCGATGTCGATTCGTGGTCGCCTCCCTGAATAAGCAGGCCTAGCGTGCCAGAAGAGCAATGATTTCATACGCGATGGTGAGATTTCTGTCTGTGACCTAAGTCACGCTGGCCAAGTCATTCGTCGACATGCTGAAGAGGCGGCTCCGCAGCAACAACCCGAGGACCGCGACTTCCTGCTCGACCGGTCCAAGCGCCGCACCGAGGAAGTCATCGCGGTAGTCCCGCCTGAACGGCGCCGCGTCTTCCAAGCTGCGCAAGGGTTCCTTACGTGTATCGATACCGCCGACGCCTTTCCCGCCGTTGAAAGGTCTCGAAGCAGCGTTTGGCGTTGCCGACGCAGGCCCGGCATTCCGATGGGACCGTCGATCAACATGGAAATTTGCGAAGGCATGGCGAGCCTAAGAAAGCAGGTCTTTTGCGCGAGCCATGCGGAGCACCGGCACGATCAAGCGGCGCCTCGGCGGCTCTTCTGACGGGGGATGCAGCGTTTTCACCTCGGCCCAAAGGCATGTGGCCGCGGACGTACGAACGCCAGCTGAGGATGCTCTGGAACGCCGAGAATGCTCTGAGTTATTCCGATGCGCTGATGGTACCCTCGTAATGTTGGTGCCACTATCGTGGGAGGAACCCGCCATGCGGGAAGGCTCATACGGTTCACCCGCGGTGGTCTCGCTTGTTGGAACGGTACTCATGGTGGTCACCGCCATGCTCCCTGCGCACGCGCAGATCGACCGCTACGATGCGCTCGCCAACAGCGCCATGGTCGAAAACCGACCAACCGCGACCAGCAAACTGCTCAGGGACGAATTGCTGTTCCAGCGGGCTACGCAAATCTATCTCTGGGCCCTGCCGCTCATTAACACCCTCGGCATGAAGATCGGTTCGGAGAAGGCTTTCGGCGCCGGCTACAACATCCTGCCGGTGTCGAAGAAGCGGCTCGACGCGCGGACTTTGGTGACGACGCCCAACTCCGACGTTATTTACGCGATGAGCTATCTCGATCTCGGGCGGGATGGCGCCATGGTGTTTGAGGCGCCGCCCGGGTTACAAGGCATCCTGCTCGATTTCTGGCAGCGGCCAATCCCCGGACCGGTTATCGGTGGACACGCTTTTTTCGGCGATGTCGGACTGCCGGGCAGGGAAGGTGGCAAAGGAGGCAAGTTCCTCATCCTACCACCCGGCTACGACAAGCCGGTGCCCGAAGGAGGCATCGATGACCAGGACGCGATGTCTGCTGGTGAACATGACTGGCAAAACTGATCGGCACAGTCGCCATGACCGCGGAACGAGGTGAGCTAAATGTCTGAGACGATTGACCAATCCCGCCGCACGCTATTGGGCTTAGCCGCCCTCGCCGCCGCCGAATTCGCTACTGCTGGCCCAGCTCACGCCCAAACGCCCGGCCAAAATCGCGCTGCTCCCGCCACCGGCCCCTCCCATTCCTTTGCCCCGCTGAAGCAAATCAACGCGGGCCTTCTCAATATCGGCTATGCAGAGGCGGGGCCCGCAAACGGGCCGGCCGTCATTCTGCTACATGGGTGGCCCTACGACATTTATAGCTTCGTCGATGTCGCCCCCATCTTGGCGTCACACGGTTATCGGGTGATTATCCCTTATCTCCGTGGTTATGGAACGACCCGGTTTCTTTCGAGCGAGACCTTCCGGAACGGCCAGCAATCTGTGGTGGCGCTCGATATCCTTGCCTTGATGGATGCGTTAAGAATCCAAAAGGCGATTGTCGCTGGCTTCGATTGGGGCGCCCGCACCGCGGATATCATGGCGGCGCTCTGGCCAGATCGCTGCAAGGCGCTCGTCTCGGTCAGCGGTTACCTCATCGGCAGCCAGGAAGCCGGCAAGGTTCCACTGCCCCCGCAGGCGGAATTCGCGTGGTGGTACCAGTTCTATTTTGCGACCGACCGTGGCCGAGCCGGCTACGACAAGTACCGTCATGATTTCGCCAAGCTGATTTGGCGCCTCGCGTCCCCAAAGTGGAATTTTGACGACGCCACCTTCGACCGCTCGGCCGCGGCGTTCGAAAACCCGGACCACGTGGCGATTGTCATCCACAATTACCGCTGGCGACAGGGCCTTGCGAATGGGGAAGCCAAATACGACGAACTGGAGAAACGGCTTGCGGTGGCGCCCACCATCGCCGTACCCACCATCACCCTCGAAGGCGACGCCAACGGCGCTCCGCATCCAGACAGCGGCGCCTATGCGAGCAAGTTCTCGGGCAAGTACACCCACCGCACCATAACCGGCGGCATCGGGCACAACCTACCGCAAGAGGCTCCCAACGCCTTCGCCCAGGCGATCCTGGATGTCGACAAGCTCTAAGCAAAGACGCCGCTCGATCGCGGCGCGGATGGTGATGAGCGTGCTTCCTCAAGAAAGCGGACCGGATCGTCGCAGCGATCAATCAGCGGCTGGTATTGTGGCGCGTGGAATTTTCGATCCACAGCGCCCGCAAGGTGACCGGGGCCGCCTCAGCGGAGTACGCAGCCGCGGTTTACCTCGATAAACGTTCATTCGCGACAGCAATGCGGTCGGTGAAAGGCGAAGGAGGCGGCCAGCTTTTAGCTCTTCCCGTCGCATCGAGGATTGGTCTTTTCGTGCGCCACCCAACGGGCTTTTAATGGGACTGCGGTGATCCGGCATTTGAGCCGGCAGCGCCGGTGCCGCCGGTCATTCGACCGTTTCCTTTGGCGTCGATCCAGGCATCGCAGACCGCCCGGGGGCGCGCCGGAATCGTCGCGCTGACGGTCAAAGCAAAGTCATCGGTGCCGCCTAGGGGTCTTGATAGCGGTCGTGGAGCCGGACCCAATCCTGCGGATAGGGCAGGGCGTCTTCGTCGCGTCCCTTGGGCGTTAAGTCGAGATAGTGGTAGGCCGCGTTCAGCATGTCGAGGCCGCGCGCAAAGCAAGAATAAGTGTGGAAGACCGCGCCGTCGGCGTCGCGATAGAACACGC
>JASHOB010000088.1 GCA_030041335.1 Alphaproteobacteria bacterium
TATCAACGTGCTTACTGGTTGGTTTAAGGATGAATTTCGTGCCTTTGGCGAACCGTGGCTCGATCATGACGAGCGATATCGGCGCTCGGAAGAATTTATCCAGGTGTTGAAGGGGCTATGGACGCAAGAGCTTGTCAACTTTAAGGGCGATTTCTATCGCATCAACGATGGTTGGCTGAAACCGAGGCCCACTTCTAAACCTCACCCTGAGATTTTCCAGGGCGGCAACTCCAAGGCCGCGCGCCGGATGGCTGCAAAATACTCGGACTGGTATTTCATCAACGGCAACAGCGTGGAAGGTGTGAAGGAGCAGATCGATGAGGTTCGCGCCCTCGCGGCGGCGGCAGGGCGAAGCGTGAAATTCGGCCTCAACGGCTTTGTCGTCCAGCGTCCGACCGAGGCCGAAGCCTTCGAACAAATTGAGGCGATCATCGCCGGCGCCGATCGCCAGATCGTCCAGGCCTTCAGCGACCAAGTAAGGCATGCCGGGCAATCGAGCCCTGAACGAATCGGGATGTGGACGAATTCCGATTACGCCAATCTCGTACAGCCCAATGATGGCTTCAAGACACGACTGTTTGGTCCTCCCGAGCTGATCGCAGAACGCATCCGCGAGTACGAGGCGGTCGGCGTCGATCTGATACTGACCGCTTATCTCAATTTCACCGACGAGCTCCCAGCATTCGGCCGTGAAGTCATCCCCCTCTTGCGTGATGACCGTCCGACTGCCAAGGCCGCCTAGGAGGCTGCAGATGACCGTAACCCAGCTTCGCGACGCACCACGGGTCAACACCCCGGACACCGCGTTGCCGCCTCGTCCGCGGCCAACCGTACCCGCTCATGTGATCAAAAGCGATGCCGAGGCAATCGAAATTGCGCACGGGCTCGCAAACGAGTTTGGCAAGGAAGCGGCCTTCCGCGACCGCGAGGGTATTTTGCCTCTCGCTGAGCTCGATCAGTTCTCGCAAAGCGGTCTGTGGGGCATAAACGTACCCAAGGCCTACGGCGGAGCGGAGGTCTCGTACGCAACTCTCGCCAATGTGATCAAGATCATTTCGGCGGCGGATCCGTCATTGGGCCAAATCCCGCAAAACCATTTGGCTATCGTTGCCTTCGTCGCCATCGACAGTACCGAGGAACAAAAGCGTCTGTTCTTCGGCGACGTGCTGAGAGGAATACGGTACGGCAACGCCTTTTCAGAATCCGGCAGCCGCACCGTCACCGAGTTCGAGACCAAGGTTACCAAAAGCGGCGATTTCTATACTTGCAACGGTCGCAAATTCTACTCTACCGGCGCGCTTCTTGCTCACGTCGTTCCCATCGTCGGCGTCGACGAGGAAGGCCGGGCACAGCTCGCCTTTGCCGATCGTAACGCGCCCGGTCTTACCATTATCAACGACTGGTCGAGCTTCGGCCAACGTACCACCGCGTCTGGCACCGTCATCATCGAGAATGTTCGCGTTCCGGCCAGCCACGTGTTGGCCGCGCATCGCGCCTTCGACCGCCCAACCGCCGCCGGCCCGATAGCTCAGATCATTCAGGCGGCTGTCGATACCGGAATTGCCGAAGGGGCGATCGCCGACACGATCGAGTTCGTCCGAAGCAGGGCGCGACCGTGGGCGGATAGCGGACAGAATGCGGCGAGCGAAGATTGGTTCACCATCGCCGCAATCGGCGATCTTGAAGTGCGATTGCACGCAGCCGAGTCGATCCTGGAGAAAGCGGGGCGGCTGATCGACATCGCGCTGGCGGAACCGAATGCGGATACCGTGGCGGATGCCGCGATCGCCACCGCAGAATCGAAGGTGCTGTCGACCGAGGCAGCGATTTTGGCGACCAATAAGCTGTTCGAACTCGGCGGGACGCGGTCGACGCTTGCTGCTTACAACCTTGACCGTCATTGGCGCAATGCCAGGACACACACGCTGCACGATCCCGTGCGCTGGAAATATTTCCATATCGGCAACTACCGCCTGAACGGCGTGAAGCCGGCACGCCATGCCTGGCTTTGAAGCCCGAGGAATCGTTGTGACCGGTACGGAGCGCAGAGCGCATCAACAGGCGGCGCCGACGAAGCATCGTCCAGCGCCGCATATTCCTTCTCGCAAGAACAAAGCCCATCGCATTGCCGACGATGCCGAGGCAATCGCCGTGGCTCGCCGAGTCGCCGAAGACTTTCTACCGGCAGCCGTGGAACGCGACCGCGACCGCCGATTGCCCATCGTTGAGGTCGACCGCTTCTCGCAAAGCGGGCTCTGGGCGATCACCGTGCCCAAGGCATTTGGCGGCGCAGGAGTCTCGAACGTGACATTGGCGGAGGTGGTCGCCACCATCTCGGCAGCGGATGCCAATCTCGGACAGATCCCGCAAAATCACTTCTATATGGTGGAGGCCCTTCGGCTAGCCGGGACGACCGAGCAAAAGAGCCGCTATTTTCAGCGCGTACTCGACGGCGACCGGCTGGGCAACGCCTTTACCGAGATCGGCACGCGTCATGCCATCGATTTCCAG
>JASHOB010000089.1 GCA_030041335.1 Alphaproteobacteria bacterium
CAGTAGGATATTGATATTGCTATGAAAATTCAGCTGTAGAACAATACCGATCGGTCGGAGCGTCACGGAAGACGTGCAGGCGTGAGCGTTTGAGGCGAGACCTGAGGATAGCGGCGACTGGCGGAGTCAGAAGGTCAATTCTTCGTCGATCTTGCGATCGGCATTGAAAACCTTGTGCGAGACTTTGACGCGCGGGTCGTCGTAGATCTCTTGAAGTGCCGCAATCACGTCGTCACCGCCCAGCGTGAGCCCGGCAACTCGATCAAGGAACGTTCGGTCCTCGGCCGAGAGGGTCGAGGCCGGCCCCGGCATCATGCCCCAGACGTCCCAAGGCAGCATCTCGACGCGGTTGAGCGACGCGAGATCGCGGATGAGGTTCTGCGCGATCCACCAGAGGCCATGCTCGTTGATCAATGACAAGCCGAAAAGGTCCGGATCGGCGCGGCCGTCGCGGCATTGTTGCCAGGCATCGCCGGCAAGGACGAAGCGGTCATGCGGCACATTGGTAGGATCGAAGTCGACACGGAAGGTCCTTCGCTGCACGTCGTCGAGCTGGGCGTCGACGAGCACCCAGCGACGCTCGGCCATGTTCCAATATTCCGCGACCCAGTGGTCTTCGAACCGACCTGGGTTGAAATAGGTGCCGAACCCGCAACGGGCACGCGCGGGCACGCCCTGTGCACGCAAGATCGCGGCGATGAAACTCGAGAAGTGCCAGCACACGCAGGGCATGCGCTCCGCCGGAGCACGCGTCTCACGCAGTGGTTTCGCGTTGCGCCTCTCGATCTCCGCGATCATCCGGGCAACAGGACGGATGTTTGCAAGAGCACGCTTGTCGCTGGAAAGCTTCAGCTCATAAAGCCACGGTGCAATGTCCCGATGGATCAACACTCCCTGAACAATCTCGCACAACGATCGGATGCTGTGGGGCAAATCCCGCAGTGCAGGCGCTGCGTCGCCAGTGCCGTTCATCGGACCATTTGCCAAATGAAAATCTTGAGCCTTCATCAACCTGCTTCTCCTAATTTGATCCGGCCCGTTGCTTATTCTCAACGATTATGCGGTTTGTTAGGGAGTGTTGCTTGATCGGAATTGCGGTCGAGGCGACAGAGAGGTCGAGAAAACGCCTGAGACTCGATAACAAAGTGGGAAGCGTCGTCGGCGGCGCTGGCTCCGCAGCGGCCATCGCCAGACGCTTGGTCGAAGGAGGCGCGAGGCTCGTTGTCAAAAACGGTTGATGCCAAAGGCGTAAGGCGCGATGCAGGGGAACGACAGTGAGCCGCGGCGCCACGAACGCTGGGCAACCTAAAAGCGATGCCTTGTTTGAGCGGAATGCCTTCTCGTCCGCTTTAAGCGGAAAACCATCCAGCCGCTTTGACGCAACTTTTGGCTCCTTTCAATCACCTTAAACCGTGCGATGCGAATCCGGGCCGGGATCGCCGCCCACGACGGCGATGGCCAGCCTGCCCAGATAATGGTTCCAACCTTTCTCGTGCGCAGCACACGCATCGGCGTCAGGAAGGCCGCTGTGGATCAGACGCAGCAACGTCCCGCCATCCCGTTCGAGCAGATCTATTTCTATCAGGCTCGATCCCGGCGGTATGTCCGCGCGTTCCTTCCAACCGAAGGTATAAGCGAGGCGATGCACCGGAATGACCTCGGTGAAGCGGCCTTGTGCGATGTTCGCCCCTGTCACGTTGACGAGATAGAGCCCGTCGACATGCGGCTCTACGGTCGCGTCGGTTCCCATCCAGCGCAGAATCTTGTCGGGGTCGGTGAGAAAGGCGAACACGACGGCGGGTGGCGCCTCGATCTGCACTTCACGGTGAACAGCAAATGGCTCGGCCATCGACAACCTCCATCGGCAACAGCGCAACTCGTGCGCGTCTACCATGTGACGCGCGAGACCACACTATATCGACATGCGAGACAGGGGCCATTTCAGGTGAAATCAAATTCTTATTCAAGAGTGTGGGCCACGTGATTTCACCAGTGGGCTGCCATCCTCCCGGCCTTGCCGGTCGACGAGTTCAGCGCCTTGCACGGTGCCGATCAAGTTCTCGCCATGCCCGGCGCCCTGATTGCTGACGGCGTTATCGAACTTAATTGACGATCCTGAATGCGTCATCAATGGCGTAAACCAAGTCATTGAATCGACGTTGTTTTTCCAGCAAAATCGACGCCCTTCACTCCCTCGTTGATCAACTGGGCCGATAGGACATTGACGTTGCGCGGCAGTGTATGCCGCAGGTACGACGTCGGCAAAATTGGCGTAGATGCAGCTGGCGATCGCTTGGAATTCATCGAGCCGGGAGCGACGGTATTGTTTATTGTTTCGCCGACATGCAGGTCCCCACGCTTTCATGCACATTCGATTACTCAATCATGCTAAAATCCGATCATCGTCATCGAGCGGAGCTTCTGCTCGCGCGCGGTCGGTCCCCATGTAAAGCGATATCGAGAGTGCGGACGGCGGCCTCGTGAATAGCAGCGGCGCGAAGTCGCTCGCGCGTTGAGGCGAGCCCTTGACACCGGCTGAATACGCGACCGAGTTCCACCACTGGCGAACCGACTGGGTCTACTCTATCAACGGTGCCGGCACATCTGACGCGGCTTCCAAGACAAAGTCTCACGACAAGCGGCACTCATCGAATCGGGACGATCGATCCGAGGAATCGTGTAGTTTCTCGCACGGAAGTCCATGCCGCAGCATGCAAGAGTCTGGACGGCGAACGAGACAGGAGGTGTCATGACGGATCAACCGATCCGCAGCACGACGGATACGCGAGCCACAAACGCTGCTTCATCCCTCCAACTTTGGTATACGGCCGGATTGCTTTGCGCGACCAATGCGGTTGCCTTTGTTGATCGATCTTCGTTGCCGTTGCTGATCAACCAAATTGAGCGCGATTTGCACATCAGCGACACGCAAATGAGCCTTCTCGTGGGCTTGGCGTTTGTCTTGGCTTTTTCGACGTTCGGTCTCGTTGCGGGAGTGCTGGTCGATCGGTTCCCGCGGCGCGGCATCATGGCCCTTGGCATTGCGCTGTGGTCGGCCGCTACGGCACTTTGCGGCTTCGCCTATTCTTACGGAATCATGTTCGCCGGTCGGGTTGCGATGGGCACCGGTGAGTCGGTTGTCGGACCTGCCTCGATGTCCATCATCCGCGACGCATTTCCTGCAAACAAGAGGGCCCGCGCTGTTGCCATTTGGGCAATGGGTGCAAACATCGGTGGAGCGGCCGCACTGCTCGGCGGCGGAACAATTCTCCGGCTCATCGGCGATGCGGTGTCGGTTACAGTGCCATTATTGGGCACGATCAGATCATGGCAACTCGTTCTGATCGCCGGCGCGTTCGCCCCACTGCCACTTATCGTTTTACTTTTCACCGTGGCGGAGCCGAAGCGCACGGTGGCGCTCCTGGCGCGACGAGAGGATTTGGGCTTAGGTGATGCGCTCCGCTACATGTGGCGACGCTGGAAAATTTTTGTTCCTCTCTTCGCGGTCAACGGGATCACGATCACCATGTTCATCGGTTATGGCATCTGGGTCCCGGCCATGTTGGGTCGTGTCTGGCATCTTTCGCGTCCGGAGATCGGATTTACCATGGGATTCTTGACGCTTGTCCTTGCTACCTCGAGCCAGTTTGCCTCCGGCGCTATCCTGGATCGCTTGCGGGAGGCGGGAGTGAAGCATCCTATTCCGACCTTCGGATTTATTGTTGCTATCCTTACGCTCGGGCCCGGGGTGTTGATGCCTATGGCGCCGAGCGTGACGGTCGCTTGGATTCTGCTCGGTCTCTACATGCTCATCGGCACGTGTATGTTTACGATCGGAACAAATTTCGTGGCTGAGCTGGCACCGCCGGAGATGGCCGGAAAGATCACGTCGTTCCACTTCTTTTGGGTCGGGATTTGTGGCACCGCCTTCGGGCCCACGATCTTTGCAGCGGTTTCGGACCGCTTTTTTCATGGACCAGCGGCAATAGCGCATTCTCTATCTGTTGTCGTCGGCACGTTGGATGTGGCTGCGATCCTGATGTACGCGCTGCTCTTGAGCGTATCGCACGGGGAGGCATAACCCCCCTTCAACACCTTCCGACGGACGATCGAGAATCGGTTCGGGCTCTGCCGCACGGAACTACTTATGGGACGTTGAGGGGTTTATCCCTCACCTCACAGCATATCGGTCATATCGAAATCGAATGCTGGCAGCAATTTCCGGCTGTACTTGACGGCAAGCCCGTCCGATTTGGTGGTCGGGATTTCCAGGTGTAGAAAACCGGCGATGTCGCTCGAACAATTCGAGCCAAGGACGATGTCGTTTCGTCGCGATCATTAAAGCTCGTTGATGATGTAGCCGATCCGGGACACTGTTATGATCCGATATAAGTGCAACAATTGTTGGGATCAAGCGGGATTTTAGAGTATAGATTGGACCTATTATTTGTAGTGGCACAGACAGACAGATGAATAACGTTTAAATGCGCCACATATTATTTGCAGGAGGTAGGTTTCCGAAATGGAAGGCGGCTGGACTCTCGGTTGGATAGAAGCGCTGGATTTCTATCGACCCGAAATGCGCTTCCCTAACGGCTTCGCTGGCGCGTTTTGTGCGCGACGGAAACTACTCCGCCGCTTCGGCGGCGCCGGCGGCCTGCACAGTGGCAAGTTGGAGGCGGTAGACGTCCGCCCAGGCGCGTGTCTCCGGTGCCAGGAAATAGCCACCGCGCATCCGGCCATAAACTTCGGCGCCGGCCGGACCGCTGCCCGGCGGTAGCGTTCCATTCGCCGCGAGCGCCTTAGCCGCGCCAAGCAAGCGCCGCCTCGTCGCCATCACCATGCGGTCGCTGGCAGCGAGATGCTCGAAGGAATAGTCGGTGATCGGCCCCATGCTTTCGGTTACGGCTTGGTCCTGTTGATGGATACCCTCGATCCCGGTGTAAGAACGGGTACGCTGCGCCGTGCGGTCGATCAAATAGTCGTTCGCCGCAGTCTGCGCCAGGCGAAAGCGGCCGAGCCAATCGGTTGTGTTTGGCAAGACACGCTCGATTGGCGCAACTGAACCGGGTCCCGCTTTCGGGCCGATCATCACAAACATCATATGGCTATCGTCAAGCGGCACCCAGGCACGGGCGATGCGATAATGCTCGAACGCGATGAACGGCGCCAGCGTCCAGCATGGAAACAGAAAATGCGCGATGCGCCAATAGAAGCTGCCATCGTCGGCGGGACGGTAGGCGCCATAGACGGTGCCGAGTTCGTGTTCTTCGACCTGATATTCCGGATCGCGCCGGATCTGGCCAAAGCGCGCGGCATCGGTTGGGGCAAAATCGTCCGCGCTGGCGGCACCGTAATGCAGAAAATTGAGGTGCGATGTGTCGACGTCGCCTTCGAGCCCCTGCAGCCAATTGCACTCACGCAAGGCAAAGGTGATTGTAGCCTCACTTTCGGGGATGTGCGTCGCGGCGATGTCAGGGAGCGGCGGCGCCTTGTCGGCCGCGCCCATATACACATAGATAACGCCGTTGCGCTCGGCCGCCCTGTAAGACTTGGCGTGGACCTTGTCCTTGAAGACCTGGTGCGGCGGCAGGTTGGGCTGGTCGAGGCACTTGCCGTCAACGTCATATTTCCAGCCGTGATAGATGCAGCGGATGCCGCCTTCCTCATTGCGGCCATAGAACAAACTGGCGCAGCGATGCGGGCAG
>JASHOB010000090.1 GCA_030041335.1 Alphaproteobacteria bacterium
GCCGCCTTCGAGCGGCTGGCGGAGCTCGCCGGGACCGGCAACGTGGTCGATTCCTGGCCATACGTGTCTGAGTTCCTTGCCATCGTGACGCATCCGCGCATCTACGCGCCGCCCACGCCATTGTCTCGGGCTCTCGACCAAGTGGATGCATGGGTCGGATCGCCGACGCTCGTTCTCTGGGCCGAGTCGACGTCGCACTGGCCTGAGTTGCGAGCGCTGCTCGCCGGTGGCCGGGTCGCCGGGGCACAGGTCCAGGACGCGCGCATCGCCGCGTTATGTCGTGAGCACGGCGTGCGCGAGTTGTGGTCGGCCGACCACGACTTCAATCGGTTCACCGGACTTGTCATCGTAAACCCATTGGTCGCAGACCGCTCGATCTGATCTGCGGATGGCGTTCGTCGGCACAGCCAGCGGTCCAATCGATCCGCGCGCGCGGCCATGCGCAGGTGATCTAGGTGTCGTCCGCGGCGTCAATCCAACACCGATGTCGTCTCATAGAACAGGGCACCCACCTCGTCGCCGATCGTCCCGGCTTCCTCGAGCCGGTGCTGGGCGCCGCTGTGAGCGCGGGACACCCGTCGATCGATAATTTTTCCGTTTGTGAGCTACGTCACACTCCGCAAGCGTCCCCTGAGCAAAAATGAGGGCGTGAGGACAACAGCGATGACCGGAACAAAGTCGCACTCGATCAAACGCCTGGGCGGGCCAATAGCGGCTCAGAGCTTTGGTCGATCGTAGTCGCGAAAAGATCGGTCTAGCGCGAGCAGAAGCGCCCTAGGTTCGGACACCGCTGCCCGTTCCTCCATGAGATGTGCAGGTCGTTGCTCAAGGAGAGGAGTGACTGCGATGCTGACATCGAACGCACCAAACTTCCTCGGCGCCATAACAATGGCGACAGCCGCGGGTATTTCGCCGGTGCTATCGCCGCTATCAACCATTCCCTTGCCAACACCGGCTCCTTCCCATGATTTAAGCCCGGGCTGGTGGCGGATCGTGCTTTCCGGCGTATTGGGGATAAATTTGCTGCTGGCGCCGGGCAGTGCCGGCGCGACCGAACCCGGCGTTAATGTGGCAGCGAGCAAGTTCATCATGGAAACGATCTCCGCCGGGCTTCAAATGTTGAGCGATGCGCGGGTCGATCAGGGGCAGCGAGAAGGTCTCTTCGAGGCGCTGGTGCGGCAAAACGTGGATGTCGCCCGTGCTGCCCGGTTTGTGCTCGGCCGCTATTGGAACGGGTCGACTGATATCGAGCGTCAGCATTTTGCCGAGGTGTATGCAAACTACATTGCACACACCTACGCGAAAGCCCTGCCCTATTTCAGCGGCACGACCCTCAAGGTCATCCGCACCACCCAAAATGGCGACGACATTGAAGTGAAGACGCTGTTCGATCACGACCGCGCCAGCAGGCCTGGCGTCTGCTTGGCGACCACCGTCTATCGCAGCGAGCCGATCTGTCGGGACGCCGATGCCCGGTGGGATGTTGACTGGCTGCTGCATCGCACCGGCGATGCCTTCAAGATCGTCGACGTCGACGTCGAGGGCACGAGTGTGTTGCTGACCGAGCGGGAAGAATTCGCCGCTCTCATCGAACGCGCCGGAGGCACGGTCGCCGGGCTTACGCGGATCATTGAGGCACGGGTTGTGGGCCAGCCGAGCAGCTGAACAGCGTTCCCTTCCTAATGTTGCACCTGTGATTGGGGACACTCCCCGAATGTGGCCGGCCGAGGAGCACGCCGTGAGCGGTTGACCGGTTTAAGAGCAAGAAGCAGCAGCTTAGACGCGCGCCCGACTCAAAAGCGGCAAGCTATTTCGGCCAGGTATTTCGGGCGCCGCGTCGTTTGCTGGCTTGGCGAACAATGTGCTGGTCAAGTTGATTTGCGGGCGCTCAATCCGGCGACAAAACCCCCCGGGCCCTACGCAGACCGTGCGTCGCAGCATTTTTGCGCTGCCGTTCCTTCAGCTGAACTTCGATAGGGTCAACGGGCGGCATGCGGCAGCAAAAGGACCCACCACGCTTTCTAATGCTGCCGTCCGATACCGCATCAACGTCGTCCGCTTGGTCTTACTTTGCAGGTGTCTTGCGAGGTTCGGATGCCATGACCGGCGCGGATGCTGCCACGCGCGGCGGCGATGCGCCGCTCGAAGCGCGGATCGTTCTCCAGTCGACACTCGAACCAATCGTCTTCCGATTCGAAGCCGATCAATACGCCGGCGGGCCTCCCATGCCGCGTGATGACAATCTTCCGCTTTTCCGCTTTGGGCAGAAGGCGCGACAGATCATTCTTGATCTCCGAGAGCCGCACTTCTTTCATTCCGGACTTGCGAACCGCGCGAGCCATGAGTCGACCTGCGATTTCGCCACGAGCGCCGCACCTCGACGGGCGACAATGGGCGATCGACCGTCTCGACATCAACGACATGATCCGAAGGTAAGAAAATCGATCAGGGTTTACCCCGATGCCACCCGGTTCCAGGGACTGTTAAACTTTGACGATGGGTCCGCCCACGGCCGGAACCGAGCTTCTAACCTTTCAACCGCGAACGCCGCAGGCAAAGCAGGCGTGTGCAGCTTCGAGCCGTCGTTTTGACGAGCGCCTCCCGGGAGTGAGCCGATGAAGAGAGCCAGCAGCGCGGACACGCCATCGCCCGGGTGGGCATTGGCGATGCCCCCCGGTCCGAGTGGCCGCGTCAAGATCACGGAAGAATACGCGAAGCTCGTCGCACGCGATGTCTATTTCTGGGCATGGCCGATGGTGAACATCTACAACAGGCGACTTGCCCTTAAAGACGTGAAAGATTTCGTGATGGCCGGTCCCGTACCAACCGCGCCCCTCAACCGTTTTGCGATGCTCACCGACTACATCGATCCGGACCAACGCATGGTCGCGTGTCCTAACCAGGACGTAGTTTACGGCGCCGGCTCGATGGCGCTCGATTTTTCGCCCGTCGTCGTTCAAGTGCCGGATTTCGGCTACCGGTTCTGGGTCTATCAGATGGTTGATCTGCGCACGGACGGCTTTGTTCAACTTGGCAAGATGTACGGGACAACCCCCGGCTTCTATCTGCTCGTCGGCCCGGACTGGCGTGGCGAGGTCCCGAAGGGCATTACGAAGGCGTTCCGTTCGCCAACAAATACCGGCTTCGCCGCGCCACGCATTTTCATGGACGACACACCGGAAGATAGGCAGGCCATCCAGAACGTATTGCGTCGGGTCATGATGTACCCGCTCTCCGAATACGACGGCGCGATGAAGAGCAAGGACTGGAGCAAAATACCCAAGGTGGCGGCTATCGCGACCGGCAGCGGAGAAACAAAATGGGTCTTCCCCGACAGGTTCTTTGACGAGCTGCCGGTCGTTCTCGCCGACGCGCCACCGCTTCCGGGCGAAGAGGCACGTTACGCACAAGCCCGTGCCTTGCTCGATGCCCTAAAGTCCAATCCGGCTCTGAAGCCCGCAATGATCAAGGCCGCGGCCGAAACCGAGGACCAGCTGATCACACCCCTGCTCCAATTTCGCAACTGGGGCGAACAGCTACCGTTTCATTGGAGCGCCATTTCCAATGGGGCGGACTTCGGCGTCGACTACTTCACCCGAACAGCGGTTGCCAGATCCAACATTCTCGTCAACGCGCCGGGCGAGACGAAATACTACTATCAAGATCTCGACAGCGCCGGTACGCGGTTGAACGGTGCCAGCCGTTACACGGTGACCTTTGAGAAGGATCAGACCCCGCCGGTTGACGGGTTCTGGTCGCTGACGCTCTACAACGAGCATCATTTCTTCGCCCCGAACCCGCTCAAGCGCTATTCGCTCGGTACCAAGAACAAGACGCTGCAATACGCTCCAGATGGCTCGCTCACAATCTACGTGCAGGTCGATCCGCCACCTGAAGCCTGGCGCGCGAACTGGCTGCCGTCGCCAAAGGATGGCGATTTTTCGTTGTACCTGCGTGCATATTGGCCGAAGACCGCCATCATCGACGGCTCGTGGACACCACCCGCGGCCCAGAAATTGAGCTGATACCCATTGACGAACCGAAACGGCGGAAAGACGAGCAATGCTTGGTCGCCCGGAACTGCGCTTCTTGCGCAGCGGCTTTGCGCGACAAAATCGGCGATGCGATCGTCGGCACCGAATTGGTGGGACAGCACCTCACGGTCGAGGTCTGGCTCATATGGGGTGGTCGCTTGCGTCATCCTACGCCGCCATTGATCGCCGCTTCCCACGCCGCCGCTTCCCACGCTTCAGACTTTTGTATTTGGTCAGTGTTGCCTCACGGGTTCTATCTCCCGCAGATGACAGTCTGTGCCATTAACTTTGACAAGGTCATTGGGGCATATCGACGGGCTGAAGAACCGGAGCGTTAAGGGGCGTCCAGGTCTAACCGCCGGACAACGACGGTCAAGGATTACAAACGCTAAGTAGCGTGAACCCTGATGGGCAACCAACCGGTTGACGCCAAGCACCTCCCATTTGGAGATGTCGGACTGCTGCAAGCAGGCCTTAGCAGCGTGGGCCTCGTTACACAAGACTGCGCAAATTACGGCAGCGGCCGAGACCACCCGCGCGATGCGATAGAATGGGGGCACCCCAGAATTGTCCTGCTTTGTCGTCAATCGAGCCATCGATTCGTGCCTTCGCCTCAAGTGCTGCAAATACGCAACAAATCCATTTTGCGGGTTGCCGTGGCCATCACGAAACACGGCCGAACTATAATAGATCTAAAAATTGGCGTCCCCGGCGTGACTCGAACACGCGACCCACAGTTTAGGAAACTGTTGCTCTATCCACCTGAGCTACGGGGACCCCAACGCGTTAGCGCGGACCTCTGAAAACCGGGCTCGGTATCGGCTCACGCCAACATTTCAGCGGTGCCAAAAATAGATCATTTGAGCCCCTCGCCGCTAGTGAGTGTCTGCTCAGTCCCGAGCGTCTTGCTCTTGTGCCAGCGCCGTGATGAGCCAGCCATACCTCAGGCCATCGCGCGATGCACAGCGGATGGCCCCGTCCCCCATGCCGAAGATCCCGACCGGGCGAGCATCAGAGGGGACACATGGGCAAGGTCCGAACGTCGCCATTGCCAGTTCTCGTACGGGCTCCTCAGGCATGCGCGGGGCGGTATCGGTCGGCGTTGGTCGTGAATTCGGCATGGCCGTAGCTTGCGAGCTGCTTTGTCAGCTTGCGGACCAGCGAGCGGTCGGCCGCGTCGCGAAGCCCGGGGATGCGGGCGGCGAGCCCGTAGACGGTCATCCGCGACGCGATGAGAAGGCCCGCCGCGATGGCGCCGAGATAGTCGGCGAGACCGAGCCGGACACCGACCTCGGCCGCCTTCTCTTTGTCGCCGCGCGTGACGTTCGTGACGAAAAACATTTTGGCGAAGCCGTGCTCGAGCCAGGCATGGATGCGGCTCGGCAATGAATGGTCCGGCGTCAGGTCGGCCGTCATCGTCGCGCGGACCAGCCCGCGGCAGGTATCGTCGAAGCCGTGGCGCAGCGTGGCGTGGCGCGTGAGGAAAATATCGACGACGCCTTGCGGCGTGTCGGCCAGCAGCTCCTCCGGCAGGCCCAAGAGGAAGCAGCGGTAACGCGCCAACTCGGCGCGCGCGCGTTCGGCCGGGGTGAACGCCGCGCGGCCGTCCCGGAGCGCCGCTTGCGCGATCAGGAAGATCGAGATCATGCCCGCCGGCATCTGATCGACCTGGGGAATCGGGATGCCGTAGATCTCGGCGTTCCAGCGGTCGCCGTGTCTCAGGATGTTGAACCGCACCATGGCATGCATCAGGCGCACCATCGCCGCCGCCTTGAAGGCGGCGCCGTGACGGTCGAGCGCGCCGGGCATCACCGTGGTGGTGAAGAAAGTCGCCGTCTCCTTCGTGCGGCGGGCCGAGGATTCGTTCGACAAGGCGCCGGTGAGCGCCATCGGCAGCGCGGCATATTTGTTCATAAAGGTGCCGATCAGGGCGCCGCGGATCACGAACGGCGCCCGGTGCGCATAGGCGTTGCGTTCGATCCTGGCACCTTCCTCGACCAGCTTCATATCGAGCCACGGGGGAAGCCGTGCCATCGCCTCGATGAAGCGGACCAGTTCAGGCGGCGCGCCCTTGACGTTCTCCACCCCGTGGTCGCAGGCCTCTGTCAGCATGGTCACCAATTTCCGGAAGCCGTGCGAAGGCGTCAGCGCGGCGTAAGCGTCGGCGACGATGTCCCCGATCATGGTGTAGGCCCTGATGCGTGCCACCCGTTCCGCGTTGGCCAGCAATTCCGGCCGCCACACCGAAAACTCCGGCGCCAGAAAGGTCTCGGCGTCGGGCGCAATCGTGAAGCGCTCCGGCGTGATGGAAAAGTCGATACGACCATACATCGAGGGGATTTGGACGGCTTGGGCCGCGATCTTGCCATCGAGTTCGGCGATTGAGGTGGCCACGGTTTCCTCCTTGCCAATACCTATCAAGCGATAGGATACGTATATCTATCAGATGATAGCATTCTTGGCAAGCATTGAATCGCTTTCTGAGAATTCCCGAACAGGGTCTCGCTGCCCGGATCGAGGACTGCTGCCGATCTCTAGCGCGCGGCGCACCGGGCGGGGCGCCGCATCGTCCTGCCAATAATGCACTTGGCGACGATATCGAAGACGCAACCGTGCTCGCGGGAACATCCTGGCGGCCAGGACCGGTCAGGCGCCCGGGCTGGTATCGCACGGGGGGGGATGGGGCGAACTTGATGCCGAGTTACCAGTTGCCCTCTCGGCTCGAACCGGACTAACAATCGCCGCCTTTCTCGCGATTCGCATTTGGACGACAGCACCTCGGTGATCTGGAGGGCGACATCACAAAAAGCAGCTGGCTCGATCGGCGTCGGAT
>JASHOB010000091.1 GCA_030041335.1 Alphaproteobacteria bacterium
TCGCTCGAGGAGCTGAAACAGCTGATGACTTTGGTCCAGGACGGCAAAGTGCCGCCGATACCGGTCGCGACCCGGCCTTTACGTGACGCCAATCTGGTGCTTGACGATCTGCGCGCCGGCAAGATCAGCGGACGGGTTGTTCTCGTCCCCTAGGCCGCGGCTCAAGGCGCCCGTTCCGGGACTCGGCCGCCGCCGGCAGTCCCAGGTCAGGGCCGGTGCCGTCTTGCCTCATCGCGGCGGCGCAAGTTCGACGCCATAGCGCGCATAGATCGCCTTGACCGCCCCCGCCCCGACCAGTCGGTCGAGCGCCGCGTTGATCGCCGCCGTCAACGCTGCGTCCGGCTTCGCCATGCCGACCGCCAGGTTCCAGTTGAGCTCGCCTACTGCTGCGAACATGGCGATCGCCTTCATGGGGTGCAGGGTGTGTTGGGTATTGTAATAGCCCACCGCCGTCGGGGTTACGGCCGCACCAACCAGTTCGCCCGCCGCCACCTCGTCGAGCAAATCGGCCTCAAACCCCGCGGGCGAGGTGTGGATACCATGCTCGTCCAGGTACATTGCTGCCATCGAGCCTGGCAAGATGCCGATCTTGCCGGCCGCGGCCAGATCGGCGAGCGAGTGGATCGCGCCGTTATCGCCCCGCACCGCTAAAGCTATGCCGCTGCTGCCGTAGGGCTTCGACAATTCGAGCCGGCTTTCGGCCTGCGCCTCGGGATCGGCGATGGCATCGAGCACGAAATCACAATCAGCGCGACTAAGATCGTAGGCCGCGACCGCCCAATGAGTCTCGAGCCGGACGCCGACCTCTCGTGCGATCGCCTCTCCAAGTTCGATCTGAAAGCCGTGCCGGTCGCCATCCTTGGCCGAAAATGGCAGGGCATTGGGATGGGCGCAGAGCGCAATGACGCCACTCTCGCGCACTTGATCGAGCGGCCGTGCCAAGGCCGAACCGGCGATGAAGATCGAGAACAATGCCAACACGGCGAGAAGGCAGGGCCCTGCGATGCAGGAGTGGCGACGCCACAACGGCCCTTCGCCGACGAAAGCCACTGACCGCCACATCAGGGGCCGGGCTTGGGCTGAAACGACTTTCTCCCCCACCAACCCGTCATCTGGTTGATCGGGCGCCTCGCATTCGCCTTGCCGCATTCCCGTCATTCCGGCTTCAGATGGCGGATGTAGCGCAAGAGGGCGTGAATTTGGGCATCGTTCAAGTTGCCGCCGAACGCCGGCATCTTGCCTTCGCTGCCGTTGCGGATGCGATTCAAAATGAATTCGTCGCTCCGCGATGAGTCCATCAGCTTCGGACCGATGCCGCCCGCAGCACGGCCCCCGCCTTGATGGCACCAGCCGCAGGTGGAGTTGAAGATATTGACTGCGTCCTTATCGGCTTGCGCCGCGCTCTCCTCGGCCAAGGCATGGCCGACAAATCCGAATAACAGGAATGTACTCATGAGTGACAATCGCATCTTCGACCTCAATGCGGAAACGGTGGAAATCAATTCCACCAGCGACAATTTCGACCGTTCAAATTGGACGAGCTTTTCACGTCGCAATCTTGCGGTTCCCTTATACGCCAATAGCGTGCTGCTTGTTCCCAATTTGAAAGCCTTCGCTACCATTGCGCCAGAGAGTCCAGCCTGGTCACCTGATGTCGACGCGTAGCGGCGCTCACGGGCGACCAATCGGCGCCGATTGACGCCGTTGCCGCTCGCCTAGCGCTTCTCCGGCCGAATATGGGGGTGGACTTGTGACATTTGCGCCGGTGCCTTATCGTCGCCCCAAAGCGCGGTGGCCTAGTCCGAGTCAGCCCAACCAAAGCGCGTTCGCATGCAAGCGGGAGGCGGCGATATGATGACTTTTATTGTCTTCCTGAACTGGACAGAGCAAGGCAGACAGGCGTTCAAGGACAGGCAGATGCACTATCGGACCGCCAAGTCACTGGTCGAGAAATTGGGCGGCCGCATCCTCCGTGCGTAATTGCAGGGGCGACGCTGCCATTTAGGGCCTGATGCGCCGAGAGCGAGCTTGAGGCAAGGCATCTGCCGATCGTCAAACAAGATTTCAGGAGGAACAAATGAGAATGCCATTCGGGAAGGAATACCACCGCCATGGGTGGGAAAGACCATGAGGCCGCAAACGGCGGAGGATTGGGTTGCCGCGGTAACCGAAATTGTACGCCTTTATCGCGGCACCACTCCCAATCCGCGTGCGCGGAGGATCACTCTCGGCGAGGCGTTGTCGCGGATGCGTGAGCTCGGCATCGAGGAGGGTGATGCCGAACGATGGCTGGTGCCAAAGGCGAGAATGGCTCGCTCGCTTGTCAGGTGAAGGTCGCCCCCTCGTCGTCACCGGGGGCATCGGATTAGCGGGGAGAAGGACCGAGAGAAACCGGAACCCAAAGCGCCGCCTTTGCCGCGAATTCTAGATAACGTCGCCATCGGGGAATGTCATTCCCTTCATCGCGCGCCTACTGATCTCTGACCAGGCCCTAAGCGCAATCGCCTCCCTCGAGCATCGGAGAAGGGGGCCCAATGTCGTGCGACATAAAGGATCACCACGCGCCACCGCGCGGGAAGCCCGGTTTGGCTGGGTGCCAATTTGCTTCGGCGATCCAACAGCGGACAGGGACCGCGATCGGCCAGCACCGTCGGATCGCTGGTGCCAAGGAAGCGCCATGTCCGCCGATCGCTGCCGCGCGAATTTTCCGAGGGACACCTGGCTTTGGTATACATAATATTCGATGAACCGAGCCGGTTCGATGCAATCGAGGCGGCAGTAGCCGGCCGGTGAGAGATCAATTTTAGCGTCAGCACGGAGCAGATGCTCCCGCGGGCCGCGCAATCAAGATCGCGTCCAACTGCTGCTCCGAGGCATTGCGAATAAGGGATGAGAAAGACTCTCGAGGCCGGCCTGACCGCCATTCTTCTGAGCGCCCTTGGAGCCGCCCCCGGCGTGGCGCAATTGCAAGATTGGGACGGGGAGTGGTTACCGCCGATAACCAGCAACTGCACCACCGTGCTGAGCGTCAAAGGCGACGACATCGAATTTCTCTATTGCGGCAGTCGCAGATGGACCCTGCGTATCACCGATAATGGCATCATCGCGCGGCCTGTCGGCGACTCGTCACACGCGATACGACTGGAGATGACGGGACCGAATCAAATTACCGGGACTTACTATTTTGGCGACACGCCATATACCAGCTTCGTCCTGCACAAGGTGCGGCAATAGTCGCAT
This sequence comes from Alphaproteobacteria bacterium, assembly GCA_030041335.1. Taxonomy (GTDB): domain Bacteria; phylum Pseudomonadota; class Alphaproteobacteria; order ATCC43930; family CGMCC-115725; genus JAATGI01. Next base: position 3,241 of record JASHOB010000091.1, read on the forward strand.
CCGGTGATTGCAGGTCCGTCGGTCACAGCAACTACCGAAATGTTCTGAAGCCACGCCAGCGTCGTCGCCTAAGTCTGATCGGAGCGCCGGCGCCACCCGTCGGCGATCGCGACAAACCGAACCCGCCTGCTCGCCGGCAGCGGCAACGCACGCACCGACGTCCTTTGCGCGAAGACATTGCCGCGCACGGTCAATCGACCGCGCGGCACCTTGTGCCGCACGCGTCCTTGGCCGAGCGGCGCCGCCGCGGCGCCGCTTTACGGCACGGAGAAACGTCGAGGAAAAAAGGGCGGGACGGCCCGCTGGCAAATGTGAAGTGCGCCACATACATCGTCACTCAAGTAGGCGTAGTTATTGCAGCCACGAGCGATGAACGGCCTAAACATTAGGCCTTGCGAGAGGCAGCAATGTTCTGTTCACTTTACATGTCTCATAAACGAGCCAATACAGCATGCACGATCGGGTACGTCGCGTCACGGTGGCGGGTGTTCAACGGCACGGATTGGTGCGATTTCGATGCGAGCGAGGATG
>JASHOB010000092.1 GCA_030041335.1 Alphaproteobacteria bacterium
GCGCGCCGCGCCGGCCATGAGCTCGTCGTTCATGTGCCGATGGAGCCGATCCTGCGGCCGAAACTTGTCACGCAAACGTCGAGCACCGCTGAGTCGCCCCATGCCGAGCTGCTGCGACGCCTCCGTTGGGACCTAAGCCGCTTCAGCGGCTATGTCGGCGTGGACAACCATCTGGGCAATCGTCTGTCGTCCGACCCCGAATCGACCGAGGCGGTGATCGACGAATTGAAGGCTCGTGGCCTTATGTTTCTCGATTCGCGTACCGGCGGGGCAAGCGCGCTGAGCGACGCGGCACGCAAGGGCGTGCCCACGGTCACTCGGGATGTTCTCTTGGATGACGATGTAACCGTCTCCTCGGTAAACGACAGGCTCTCGCAATTGGAGGCAATCGCTCGGCAGCGCGGCACCGCCGTCGCCGTTGGCCATCCTCACGACCTGACCCTCGACGCCCTTAAGGCATGGATCGCGAGCTTGCCAGGAAAGGGTCTGCAGCTTGTGCCGCTGACGGCGATCGTCAGAGACCGCGAACAGCACGAGGTCCGCGCGGATTAGCGCATCACGTCCGCGTGCATGCCCCGTCAAGATTGGCAATACCGATCGTCCCCAGCAGCGGAACGTTGCGCGTCCTGACGACGATGTTAGATACGGTTTCGTTGTATTGGTTGACGAGACGCCACGCGGCATCGGCGCTTTGGTCGAGGGTGACCCGGCAGCTCCGATATTCACCCGTAAGACCGTTATAGAGATAACTGGTGACCAGCTCGACATTCCTGCCAGAAGGCGATGCGTGCCCCTGCAGGATGACCGCGTTGTGGCCCTGCGCCCCGTCTAGAACAGCCCCTTGTCGGCTCTCGATCTCGGCCACAGGAAATTCCGTGACCTTGACATGGTCGGCGATGGTGGCATCTGACGCACCGACGATACGGTGGGTCTCGATTCTGAGCGCCTCAAAGGCATTGCCGTCGAGCTTGATGCCCAAACATTGAACATCATTATCACGCGTGTTGGAGATTTTGGCGAGAAGCTGCACTTTCTCCGAGTTGTTGCAAACCGCGCCGCTCGAGACCTGCCGAGCAGGTTGTGCCAATGCCGGTGGTATTGACGTGGCAACAACCCAGAAAATCGGCAGTAGAAGAAAAACGCGCGCGCGCCGCGCGACCAGTGCAATGGGATACATCGTCTCTCGGGAACGAAGTTTGTGGAGACGCATCAGATAGTGCCTATCGCCACATTCCGGTAGGAGATTGATGCGAGATGCGACAGCTTGGCGCGGTCGAATCGGTAAATTTCCCGCGAGCAGCGCAAAAGAGCATAATCCGCGGCGAGAAATGGGCATGCTATCGAGCCTCAATCGTGCCGAGTCCCTTCTTCTGCGCGGCAATTTCGCGGCGAGTCTTTGGCGGCTTAGCAATAAATGCGCCGCCGACAATGTCTCCAGTGCCGCAGCGGCGATTGCGTTTTTCAGCCTGCTGACCGCGTTCCCCGGCTTCGGTGTGATTCTGTCGTGCTACGGGCTGGTGGCGGATCCTGTGACCATCGAGCGCCATTTGGGTTTCGCGTCGGGCCTGTTGCCGACCGCGATATTGCGCCTGCTGTCCACCGACGTCCGCGGGTTCCTGACGTTCCAGCGCCAGAATCCCGGGGTGGCACTCATTCTCTCCTTGTTGTTCACCGTTACCAGCGGGCGCGCCACCGTCGCCTCGCTCATCGCTTCGCTCAACGTCATTTACGGCAAAAGAGAAAGCCGCCGCCTCTTGCACCGACATAGCGTCGGACTTCTTCTGGTCGCGGCAATTCTCTCGTTTGTTGCCGTCACCTTCGTGCTGGTCGCGCTGACGCCCCTCCTGATCTATTACGTCGTGCCCCTGAGCCGGGGCTGGCGTCACGCCATCGACTATTTGCGGTGGCCAATCCTGGCGGCGCTGATGATAGCGGCCCTAACGCGGCTCTACAGCCTCGCGCCAGATCGTCCTCCACAACGCTGGCTCAATCGCGGCTCATGCCTTGCGACAGGGTTATGGCTGGCGTTCTCCGTCGCCTATTCCTATTACCTCAGCCGGGTCGGTGGCTATAACGTCATCTATGGATCGTTGAGCGCGCCGGTGGCGCTACTGATCTGGCTCTATTTATCGAGCCTGGCAGTGCTCCTCGGCGCCGAAATTGATGCACTAAAATGGGAGGGCGAGATATGGCAGACCGATTTGCCGATGCCGCGCACGCCAAGCGACTGAAGTTCCGCGAGTTGCTGGCGCGACCGGGGGTTACCGTCATGCCCGGCGGCTTCAGCCCGCTCTATGCACGGCTTGCCCAAATGGCAGGCTTTGAGTGCTTCTTCCTCGCCGGGTCGCAGCTTTCCGCCTTTCTCTATGGCGTTCCCGATAACGGCATCATCGGCTTGCGCGATCTCGTCGATCACGCGCGGCACATGGCGGCACGCGCTGATATTCCGATCCTTATCGATGCCGATACCGGCTTCGGCAATGCGGTCAATGTCTATTACGCCGTCCAGGAATGCGTGCGCGCGGGCGTCGCGGCGCTGCAGATCGAGGACCAGGAAGCGCCGAAAAAATCGGCGACTGTCGCCGGCAGGCGCTGCATCTCGATCGACGAAGCGGTCGGCAAGATCAAGGCGGCCGTTGCCGCGCGCGACGAACTCGACCCGGCCTTCGCCATCTGTGCCCGCTGCGACATTCTGGGTGCTGAGGGCAGCAACTTCAGGGAAGCGGTGGAGCGCTGCACCCGGTATATCAAGGAAGGTGGCGCCGATTTCGTATGGCTCAATTCGGTCGAGACGCGAGACGACGTGAGGCGCGCTTGCGCCGAGATCCCGGGGCCAGTGCTGGCGATTTGGGGCGGAAAAGACGCGGCACCGACGATCGAGGAGTATGGCGCGTTGGGCGTGAAGATCGCGCTCTACCCGGTGATCGCGGCGACCGCAGGTTTGCAAGCCTCATGGCAAGTGCTCAATGATTTCCGCGAACGGGGCACGGTGGCGCTCCAGGAATGGGACGCCGCCAACCGCCGCAGCAAATGGGGCCGCGCCGATTTCGGCGCGCTGGTCGGGCAGGGCACAATCCGCGAGATCGAGGAGCGCTTCCTGCCGGAGAGCAAGAAGCGCGATTACGAGACCACGTGGGGTCACAAGACCACGTTCGCCGCCGAAGACGATAAGCCGAAGGGGAGTAAGCAATGAGCGACGTCCATAACCAACCCCACCGTATCGATGTGCATGCGCATTTCGCGCCGCCGGAGTGGATCGCGGCGCAAGGCCAGAACATCATTCCCGCCATCAAGAATTGGACGGTGGGTTGGAG
>JASHOB010000093.1 GCA_030041335.1 Alphaproteobacteria bacterium
CCCTCCGCTTCCAGGTGCAGCTTTTGTTTCCTCGCTGATATGGAGTTAGGGGGGTCCTAGCAACATTGATTTCGCTCATTCGCGATAGCGGAGTGAGAGTCCAGCCATCGCCCGCGATCTCCCGCCTCGCGAGTCAAGTCAGGAACAATGCAGCCCGACGACGGACTATTTTCGTGCTTCGAACTCATTTGGGCCACTGCTTGCCGTTCGCCCAGATCGACGATGCGGCGAGCAACGCCTCGATCGACTCTTTTCCAGCCTTTATCGCGTCCCTGGCCGCGTCTGCCTTTTCCTGCGTATCATAGACAAGGTGCAGCACGAGTTGATCCCAGGTAAGAAAGCTGAAACCAGGCCTCAGATTCTTATCGCAACCATCATTGCTCAGCTCGACCGGTCCCACAGAGATAGTCATGCGTACCGCTCCTGAGAGAGTTTAATGATGCGTTAGCTTGCTCCCGGGAGAGAGTGGGAAACTAGTTAACGGAATCTCGAACCGGCTGACTGCGATCTCCTCCTTCACCCCGCTCCACTGCCGGCAGGGGAGTTCGGCCTCCTACTTCACGGGCTAGCGGCCAATTATACCTTTGGCTTGCTTATCTCAGCCTTGGCCCGCTCAATAACCGAGTAATAGCTCCGCCTGCGCTACACAGTGAATATGCCGCCTTTTTTGATTGCTCGATCGGCGCAAACAATGAGCCGTTCGAGCTTAGCCTTGAGATCTTCTTCCCGCTCGTCCCAACCCATATCATGCAAGGCTTTTCCCGCCGATCCTCCCTCCGTAGCTTCGAGTGTGACGATGACCTTCCGAGCCCACAGCATTAGCTCGCTAAGTTGACTGTTGCGGACTTTTCGAATGACGGCGTCCAATGTTTTGCCTCTCCTATTTAGAAAATGCGCCGCCAGCAGCCAATCACTGCGGAACTGCAATTGACGCTGGCGGCAGGTTTCCCGAGATGTTTGAGGAAGGACCAATCGAGAAAGGTCCACTCGGGGTTATGATGATTCGGCGAACTACCGCCCGCTCATCCCCAAAAATTGCGGCTTCCTGGCGATCAACTCTTCGCGCGGCGACAGGCTGCGCAGCCAGCGGCGGAATTTGGGGGCAGAATAGAAGGCGCGGCGGGGCACGGTGGTCGTCAGATCTCCAGACCGGTGTGCGTCTTGATCTTTTGACCTGACTTTTTACGATGGCAAGAGCGAGGCCCTTCAGCAGATCAAGCGTGAAGCCCCCGCCCGCCATGAGTTCATAACACTGGCCCGGCTTCACGCCCGGTCCTTTTTGTCACCGTTGGTAATAGCGACGGCATAAGTCATGATGCGCAAACGGGGAAGGGACAATGGCAGATAACGAGTATACCCGGGGGTTGCTTCAGGGGCGCGCTGAGGCGATAGCGGATGCCATTGATGCTATCCAGGAAATGGAGGACGACTCGAGATCACAGGATTGGAACGCGGCGTTGAGAGCGGTCGAAAATAGGCTCCTCGAGTTGACGCCCCATCATCGTTAGATTGATCAATGAAAGGCGTAGTGCCAGCCCATGAGGCTTAGCGCGTCCTATGCAAATCACCGACCCAGCGCATGTCGCTCTCGTTGCTGCGCGCAGCACCTCCATGCGGCCACTCCCCCTGCATCCACACACCGCACGAGAATCGGTCGATGAAGACTTGTGCATCTACGACGGCGACGAAATAGAAGAGCAGAGTATCCGGTAGCGTCGGCAGCCGCTCTTCGACGTGAAACCAATTGGCCACACCAATTTGCTCGTCCAGCCATTGGCACATGTCCTGGTACTGCCGGTCGCGGCCCAACTTGTCCCTCGCAACTCTGATGCGAACAGGGAAATAGCGTTCGGCATCGCGTGCCTGGTTGCGATGGCTGTCAAGTCGTCGGATCAAGAGGCGAGAGCCGAGCGCGGACACCGCACTTTTGATGCACGATGATGGGTATATTGATGGGTAGATTAATGATCGAAATTGCTATCACTTTGAAATACCTAACAATATCTCTTGAAAGTGGCGGATGGGGTGGGATTCGAACCCACGGTGAGCATTCACCCACGCCGGTTTTCAAGACCGGTGCCTTAAACCACTCGGCCACCCATCCGCATTTAATATCATGCACTTGGCATTGGCCATTGTCGGCCCGAAGGCCATTTTGCCACCGGATTGCCACCGGAGCACCCCGGAATTTGTACATGGCGCGTTCTCACAGGCCCGACAGCGACGCATCGACGATGGCAGCCGCCTTGGCGTCGGACTTCTTTTCGAATTGGTGCGCGTTGACCTTCAGCGTGATCGCTGGCGAGCCATGCCCGAGCCGCCGGCTGACGGTAACCACGTCGGTGCCGGCAGCGATAAGCTGGCTGGCGTGCGTGTGCCTCAATGCGTGCAGCGTCACGTTTGGCAGCTTCAGGTCTGTCACCAGCCTTATCCATTCCTTCGTCGTGGCGTTGGGGCTCCGGGGCTCGCCTGTGTAATGCCCAAAGACCAGGGCATCGTCGGGTGCTTTGCCAAGACCGGCTGCAACCCGTAGCTCGAGTTGCGCCTTGCGGTGTGCGTGCAGTTCGGCGACCGCAGAGGCGGGCAGGGCGATTGTTCGACGCCCGTACTTCGTCTTTGGCCCCTTGAAGCGCAGGCCAATGGCCTTCGTCTGCTCGAGCGATCGCGCGACCGTAAGGGTGCCACTGTCGAGATCGATATCGGGGTTCCACCGCAACGCTAGCAACTCGCCGCGGCCGACCACGTCGCCGAGCGCCGGTGGACTCCCAGGCTGGATGGATTCACGCGGCTTGGTGCCGTCTTCCATCATGACAATGCGTCGGTACATGGCGGCGACTGCCGCACGGCGATCTTGACACTTTTCCGACGGGGGAAATTGGCGCGACGATTGCGTTATGTTCTATTGGCGGGATATCTGAAACCCCGTCAATAACGCCACGCCCAACCAGATGTGATCGTGGTCCCTGGTGACGGGTCGATCTCGTGGCTTTTGGCTGCACTGACATCATCTCACCGAGGCGCCGCTGGGGCATTCATTCGGATCTCGATAGCGTCGGCTTCTAAGTTTTTGCTTTTGCCTGATGAGCA
>JASHOB010000094.1 GCA_030041335.1 Alphaproteobacteria bacterium
CTCTGGTCAACCCTCGCGCCTGATCAATCGAACAGGGGGGAGCTCGCACCCGAGGCTACCCGCACCAGGGGTTCATTGAAACCCCTGGTGCTCGCGTTCAACCTCTCACCGATTCTACAGGAACGCGCCGTAGGCGACGTTGACAATCTGACCCGTTGCTTGGTTAACGAGAACCAGATCTGGTCCGTACCGCACCCACACGAAGCCCGGCGACGGGGGCGCCAAGCCCAGGGCCGCGTAATTGGCATAGATGTAAGCCGAACCCAGGAAGATTGCCGGCAAGATACCGCCGACATAGAAGCGGCGATAACCGTAGCCCGGTGGCCACGCCCAAGGTCCGCCACGGACACGATTATAGTAACGGCCCCCATAGTAGAAGCTGTTGCCTCGCGGCGGGTGATAGGCGCCGTGCCCATAATACGGCCTGGTGCCGGCAACAGGGGGCCGACCAGGCATCGGTCGTGTCCCAGGGTGCACCTGCGCATTGGGGGGCGGCGCGCGTGGCGGGACGTGCTGTGGTCCGGGTCTGCCGGCAGGCGGCCGGCCCCCGCCCTGTCTGTGCTGTTGCTGTTGCTGCGGCGGCGGTTGTTGGGCCATTGACAGCGCCGGCGCGACGAGGAGTAAGAGTGCCGCTCCACAAACATAAAGGCGTTTCATCGGTTACTCCTTGGTTTAGCCGGCGCCACTGGCGCGAGCATGGCGGTCAAGCTACACGGCGGCGCCATCACGCCGCCATGGTGACAACGGTTTGGGAGCCATCGCTGTTCCCACATTCGTTTGCCGCGAGACGTTGCCAAGCTCAAGTCTCGTGTTTAGGTTGCGCGGCAAATGAGCGAACCAGCGCCGCTTGCAGCCTATGCTTGCCGCTCCGAAAACAGTCGGGGACGACGCCATGTCGAGCCGGAAAGCGCGACGCGGACGCCGTTCCAGCGCGACCGTGACCGCATCATTCACTCAACCGCGTTCCGGCGCCTGCAATATAAGACTCAAGTGTTTGTCTACCACGAGGGGGACCATTATCGCACGCGGCTGACCCATTCGCTCGAAGTGGCGCAGATCGCCCGTTCGGTCTCGCGCGCCCTCCGTCTCAACGACGATCTGGCAGAGGCGCTTGCGCTCGCGCACGACCTCGGTCACACCCCCTTCGGTCACGCCGGCGGCGAAGCACTCGATGAGGCGATGCGGCCCTATGGCGGATTTGAGCACAATGACCAGACCTTCCGCGTGCTGACGAAGCTCGAAAGACATTATGCGGAGTTCGACGGACTGAACTTGACCTGGGATACGCTTGAGGGTGTGGTCAAACACAACGGGCCTTTGCGCGGCGCGGTGCCGCACACGATTGCCGCCTATGTTCGCGATCATGATCTTGCGCTCGCCACCTATCCCTCTGCCGAGGCGCAGGTCGCTGCGCTCTCCGACGACATCGCCTATAATAATCACGACATCGATGACGGCCTGCGTGCGGGCCTGTTCACCATCAAAGACCTGGCCCAGGTGCCGCTGGCGGGACCGGTGTTTCGGGACACCGCTTCGCGGTATCCGGGGATCGAAGACGCACGCCTCATTCACGAGGCGATTCGTCGCATGATCGACCTGATGGTGTCAGACTTGATTGCCGAAACGTCGCGAAGACTAGAGGCCGCCAAGCCCAAGCGGGCCGACGATATTCGCGGTCTGGCCGCGCCAGTGGCGGCGTTCTCGGACACGATGAAATCCCACGACAAAGCGCTCAAGGCGTTTCTGTTCGACCACATGTATCGGCACTTTCGAGTCAATCGCATGGCATCGAAGGCGCGGCGGGTGGTGTCGGAATTGTTTGCGTTGCTCTTGGACGAACCTGATTGCCTGCCGTGCGAGTGGCGTCATCAGGCGGCGAGCCAGTCCACCGAGATGCGCGCGCGTATCGTCGCCGATTACATTGCCGGCATGACCGATCGCTATGCGCTCGACGAACATCGCCGTTTGTTTGATCCCGACGCAACGCCATGAATCTGTTCAATCATTTCCGCGATAAGATCGAGCGCGACATCCTGCCGGCGCTGGTCGTCGAGGGCAAACTGCCACCCGGCATCGCCACCAAAGGCCTGACCGTTGAGCCGCCGCGTGACCCCAAGCACGGCGATATTTCGGCCAATGCGGCGCTGGTGGTTGCGAAGTCCGCAAACATGACGCCGCGCGATGTGGCGGCACTCGTTGCCGGCCGGTTTAGCGCGGATCCCGATGTGGCGAAGGTCGAAGTCGCCGGTCCCGGCTTCATCAATCTGACCCTTGCCGACGGGTTCTGGCACGAGCGTCTGCGCGAAATCTTGCGGGCCGGGCCTGGTTATGGCGATTGCCAGATCGGCAACTGCCGCAAGATCAACGTCGAATTCGTTTCGGCGAATCCGACCGGTCCGATGCATGTCGGCCACGGGCGCGGCGCCGTGGTGGGTGACGCACTCGCTTCGCTGCTGCAAAAGGCCGGGTTCGATGTGACGCGCGAGTATTACGTCAACGATGCCGGCGCCCAGGTCGATACTCTCGCGCGCTCGGCCTATCTGCGCTATCGCGAGGCCCTCGGGGAAGAAATCGGCGCCATACCCGAAGGGCTCTATCCCGGGGATTACCTGATCGACGTCGGCAAAACCTTCGCCCGAACCGACGGTGAAAAATGGCTCGGCCGGCCGGAACCGGAATGGCTGCCGCATTTCCGCACCAAGGCCGTTGCGCTGATGCTCGATGCGATCCGTGACGACCTCGCCCTTTTGGGCATCGCATTCAACAAATTCACCTTCGAGCGCCGCGACATCGTCGAAAGGGGAGAAATCGAGCAGGCGCTCGCGACCCTCGAGGCGGCAGGCCTGGTCTATGTCGGCATCTTGGAACCGCCTAAAGGCAAGCTCCCCGAAGATTGGGAGCCGCGCAATCAGACCTTGTTCAGGTCCACCCGGTTCGGCGACGATGTCGATCGGCCGCTGAAGAAGTCGGACGGTTCTTGGACCTATTTTGCCGCCGACATCGCCTATCACCTCGACAAATACCGCCGCGGCTTCGCCGACATGATCGATGTTTGGGGCGCCGACCATGGCGGCTATGTCAAGCGCATGCAGGCGGCGGTGACAGCGCTGACCGGCGGGCAGGGGACGCTCGACGTGAAGCTGTGCCAGCTCGTCTCATTGTTTGACCAGGGTGAACCGGTGCGCATGTCGAAGCGCGCCGGCACTTTTGTCACTTTGCGCGACGTTATCGAGCAGGTCGGGAAGGACGTGTTCCGCTTCGTCATGCTGACGCGCCGCAACGATCAGACCCTCGACTTCGACTTTGCAAAAGTGGTCGAACAGTCGAAGGACAACCCGGTTTTCTATGTCCAATACGCCCATGCCCGCGCCCGCTCGGTTTTGCGACTCGCGGGGAACAGCATGCCGGGTCTTGCCCTCGACCCTGAATCGCTGGCAGCAGCGCCCCTCGAACGGCTAGCCGACTCGGCTGAGTTAACGCTGATCCGGTATCTGGCCGGCTGGCCGCGCCTCATTGAGAGTGCCGCCGCGACCCATGAGCCGCATCGCGTCGCATTTTACCTCCAGGAGCTCGCTTCGATCTTCCATGGCTTATGGAATAAAGGTAAGGATGATACGACCTTGCGCTTCATTCTTAGCGACTCGCCTGAGGTCACCTCGGCGCGCCTCGCTCTGGTGCAGGCGGTGGCTTTTGTCGTAGCATCGGGCCTCAACGTATTTGGCGTGACGCCTGCCGAGGAGATGCGTTAATGGCGTTAGACCAGGCTCACCGTTATGGGCATCGACGGATCTTCGCGACGCCATCACGGCGGCGGCGCACGCGGGTTTGGGTGGTTGTCGGACTGTTCCTGGGCTTTGTCGCCCTGGCCTGGGCCTGGGCGTTTCAGCGCGGGCCAAGTCAGGGCGGCTCGGACGTGCCGGTCCTGACCGCCGGCCCCGAACCCACGCGCGAGAGGCCAAGCGATCCCGGCGGCATGAAGGTGGCCGATATCGACCCATTATCGTATGACAGCGGGCGATCGCCGCCCCGGGTCGAGAACATCCTGCCTGGGCCGGAACAGCCTTTGCCGCAGCCGGTTCCGGCGCAGCGAGCCGCCGCGGCCGCGGCGGTGCCGGCCGGCGCGAACGGCGTCGCGACGGCGGCGGCCAACGTTGCCGATCAGACCGCCGCCGCGCAGCAGAAACCGGTCCCCGCGCCGGCGATGCCCGTGACCAACCCGATCACCGCGGCGCTGCCGAACCCGGCGTCAGCGGCTGGTCCCCAACCTGGCACCAAGCGGCCCACCGATCGCGATGAAACGAAGCGGAAACCGATGACCCCGGGGGCGGGCGGCTATCGTCTGCAACTCGCGTCCTTGCGCTCAACCGGCGATGCGCGCGAGGTCGAGGCCAAGCTCAAGCGCAGCTATGGCGATGTGCTGGGATCGGTGAATTTCTCGATCGTCCCCGTCAATCTTGGCGACCGCGGCTTCTATTACCGGGTGATGGCAGGTCCGATGTCACCGAATGCGGCATCGCAGATCTGCGATGCGCTGCGCCAGCGCGGAGCTGCGTGCATCGTTGCCAGACCGTAATCCGCCGCGGGCAGCCATTTTTGGCTGCGCGGGGGAAAGGTTGATCGAGGCCGAGCGAGCGTTCTTCAAGGCGTCCGGTCCCCTCGGATTCATCCTGTTCAGCCGCAACTGCAGCGATCCGGCGCAAGTGGTCCGGCTGGCGACCGATTTGCGCCACGCGGTTGGACGGGCCGACGCGCCGATTTTAATCGATCAAGAGGGCGGGCGGGTGGCGCGTCTTGGCCCGCCGCATTGGCCTGCCTATCCGCCGCCGCGACGGATCGCTGCGCTCGGCGGCGACCGGGCGGCCGCGGCCGCTTTTTCGGTTGCGCGCCTGATCGCCCACGATCTCGCTCAGCTTGGCTTATCGATTGATTGTTTTCCGCTGCTCGACCTGTCGTTTGCCGGCTCGGACCCGGTGATTGGCGACCGGGCGTGGAGCGGCGATGCCGCAACGGTCTCGCGACTCTCTCGCGCCGCTTGCGATGGTCTGTTAGAGGGCCAAATATTGCCTGTGATCAAGCACATTCCCGGGCATGGTCGTGCCACCGTCGACAGTCATCGCAGGCTGCCGCGCGTTACCGCATCTCGGGCCGAACTCGAGCAAAGCGATTTTTCGCCTTTCCGTGCGCTGCGCGACATGCCGTGGGCCATGACCGCTCACGTCGTCTACGAAGCGGTCGATCCGGATCTGCCGGCGACGCTGTCGCCGCGCGTGATCGGCGAGGTTATTCGCGGTAGCATCGGTTTTGCGGGTGTGCTGATCTCAGACGATCTGTCGATGGGCGCTCTGAGCGGCGGCTTCGCCGCACGCGCCGCAGCGGCGCTCGCGGCGGGTTGCGATTTGGTTCTCCACTGCAACGGCAATATGGACGAAATGATCGAAGTGGCGAAGGCGACCCCGCGTCTGTCAGCAGCCGCGCTCCGCCGGTTGGCGGACGCCGAGGCTGGTCGCCCGTCGCCGACGCCGTTCGATCGCGCCGCCGCCGAAGCGCGGCTTCGCGAACTGTTGGCGGGCGCATCATGAACGAATACGGCTCGTTGCTGGAGCAGATTTCGGTGTTCGCCCTGCCTGCGATTTTCGCCATCACCCTCCACGAGGCGGCGCATGGCTTCGTTGCCAACAAGCTCGGCGACGATACCGCAAAGCGCGCAGGGCGCGTCACCTTTAATCCGCTGAAGCATATCGATCCGTTCGGCACGGTGTTGATGCCGCTGCTGCTGTTCTTCGTCTCGCGCGGCAATTTTCTTTTCGGCTATGCCAAGCCGGTGCCGGTGAATTTCGGCCGCCTTCGGCACCCGCGCATGGACATGGTATGGGTGGCAATGGCCGGGCCGGCCATCAACATCCTGATGGCAATCGCGGCGGCGCTGCTGTTCTACGCGATCCCGATAATACCTGCCGTGGCGAAGATATGGGCCGCGCTCAACCTCCGGAACGCGGTGATGTTTAACGTCGTGCTGGCGGTGTTCAACATGATTCCGCTGCCGCCGCTTGACGGCGGCCGCGTCGCGGTCGGCCTGTTGCCAAATTTCCTGGCCTTTCCGCTGGCGCGAACCGAGCGTTACGGCATTGCAATCATCATTGCGGTTCTGTTCCTCCTGCCTTGGATCGGGCGCGAGATTGGAGTCGATCTGGACATTGTGGGAATCATCATATACTGGCCAGCGGATATGATTGTTCAAGGCATCGGCTGGCTGACCGGAGTGTCATGATCAACGCGATGGCGTTCGAGGACAGGGAGCGCGGGGGTGCGCCCGAGGGCGACCAATTGGTGGTCGATCTCGACGGCTACGAAGGTCCGCTCGATGTGCTATTGACGCTGGCACGCGAGCAGAAGGTCGACCTCACCAAGATTTCCATTCTGGCACTGGCCGATCAATATCTCGCTTTCATCGCCACGGCGCGGCGTCTGCAGCTCGAGGTCGCGGCCGACTATCTCGTGATGGCGGCATGGCTTGCTTATCTTAAGTCGCGGCTGCTTCTGCCCGAGCCACCGGGCCCAGACCAACCGACGGGCGACGAACTGGCTGCGATGCTGACGCATCAATTGCGCCGGCTTGAAGCGATGCGGGGGGTTGCGGCGCGGTTGATGGCGCTGCCACGGCTCGATCGCGACGTGTTCGGGCGCGGCGCGCCCGAGGGTTTGCCGCGCCGCCTGGTACCGCGCTACGAGGCTACCTTGCTGGAATTGCTGCGCGCCTACGGCGAACTGCGCCAGCGCAAGGAAAACGCGGTGCTGCGCATCGTGCCGCCGGAACTCTACTCGATGGAGGAGGCGCTGGAGCGGCTGCAGCGCATGGTAGGCCGGGTGCCGGAATGGCGCAGCCTCATCAGTTTTCTGCCGCCGATTCTCGGTCGCGGCCTTATCGAACGGTCGGCGATTGCCGCAACCTTCGCCGCGAGCCTCGAGATGGCCCGCGCCGGGAAGCTCGAGCTGCGCCAAGATCGCTCGTTCGGGCCGGTTTTCGTTCGCAGCAAACCAGGGGTGATATGAGCTCAAGCGACGGCGAAATCACCGATGTCTCCGGCGCCTCTGATCGCGCCCAGCAGCTGCGTCTGATCGAGGCACTGCTCTTTGCCTCGGCGGCGCCGCTCGATGCCGCTACTATCGCGGAACGATTTCCGGACGGAGCTGACGTCCCGGCGCTCATTGCCGAGCTTGAGAGGGAATATCGCGGTCGCGGCGTCAACCTGGTCTTTGTTGCCGGCGGCTGGACGTTCCGTACCGCTGCCGATCTCGCCGACAAGCTTGGACTCGAAAAAGTAGTGCCGCGCAGGTTGTCGCGCGCCGGCATCGAGACCCTGGCAATCATCGCGTACCACCAGCCGGTTACCCGTGCCGAGATCGAAGGCATACGGGGCGTTGCCGTGAGTTCCGGCACCCTCGATGTGCTGATGGAGACAGGATGGATTGCGCCGGTCGGCAGGCGCGAGACGCCGGGCCGTCCCGTTACTTGGGGTACCACCGATGCATTCCTGTTGCATTTCGGCCTGGCTGACCGCCGGGATTTGCCCGGCATTGAGGAACTCAGGGCAACGGGCCTCGTCGGTCTACATCCCCTGACGGTAGCCGAAACGGCGGCGCAAACACTGCCCTTTGCGCCAGCGGCGGCGGTCGAGGAAAGGGATCGGGATGAAGAGGAGGCTGAGGACGATAGTGGCGGCGCGTGAGCCTTCTGATGGCCCGACCCGGTCACAGGATTAACGGGCAAAAATCACGATTATTCGCGCAATAATATGAAACGGGGTCAAGACGAACCCCAGGGCACTTGCCAACAGAGTGCGCCGCGGCAAATGTGTGCTTGATTGCGGGCCAGGTATGGTTCTGCCATTATCCGTCGCCCGATCCGCCAGTGAGGTTGGCCTGGAGTTCAATGTTTGATTTCTCGTGGTCTGAGATATTGTTGATCGGGGTGGTGGCGCTGGTCGTCATCGGCCCCAAGGACTTGCCGCGCGTCTTGCGTACCGCGGGTCAATGGGCAGGCCGCGCTCGCGCCGTTGCGCGCGAGTTCCAGTTTCACCTCGACCAAATGATACGCGACAGCGAGCTCGATGAAGTCCGCAAGACGATGCATGCCGCCGTCAACACGGATCTCGGCACCACCGTCGGCAACTTCATCGACCCAGCCGGCGAGATCGAAAAGAGCCTGTCGGCGCCGGAGCTTCACGGTGAAACGGCAGCCTCGGCGCCGCCTGCGCCAGCGGCGGCAGAGGAACCGGAACCGGCACAGCTGGCTTTGCCGACGATTGGTGCGCCGCCGGCGAATCGGGCGATGCCGGAGGCGGCTGAAACAGCGCTATCCGAGGCCAAGTCCGGAACGCACGGCTAACTGGGTGCCAGAATCCCGTGTCCGACGCCAGAGAAGACGAACTCGAAGGCGGCAAGATGCCGCTATTGGATCATTTGATCGAGCTGCGAAGGCGGCTGATTTACTCGGTCTTGGCGTTTCTCGTCCTGTTTGCGCCGTCTTGGTACTTCAGCAAGACGATCTATGGATTCCTCGCGGTACCGCTTGCCCGAATTCTCGCAGCACACAGCAACGGTCACTTCATCTATACCGATCTGACCGAGGCGTTTTTCACCGATCTGCGCGTTGCGTTCTGGACCGCGATCTGCCTGTCCTTCCCGGTGATCGCGAGTCAGCTTTGGATGTTCGTGGCGCCGGGCCTCTACAAGAAAGAGCGCGCGGCGTTCCTGCCGTACCTGTTCGCAACGCCGATCCTTTTCATTCTCGGCGGCTGCCTGGCCTATTTCGTGATTTTTCCGGTCGCGTTCAGATTCTTCGCCAGCTTCCAGGATCCCGGCGCTGCCGGCACGCTCGCCGTCACCCTCGAACCGAAAGTCAGCGAGTATCTGACCCTGGTCATGCGGTTGATCTTCGCCTTCGGTTTCGCATTTCAGATGCCGGTGTTGCTGACGCTGATGGCCCGGGTGGGTTTGATCACGTCGCAGACCCTAAGGAAGAACCGGCGCTATGCCATCGTCGGCATTTTCATCGCAGCGGCGATATTGACGCCCCCCGATATTTTCAGCCAATGCTCGTTGGCGCTGCCGCTGCTGGCACTTTACGAAATTTCGATCCTCTCGTGCCGCCTCGTCGAAAAGCAGCGCGCCCAACGTGAAGCCGAACTCGACGCGGAACTCTCCGGCAAATCGACCGGCACGACTTAGGCGACGGTACGTTTAGCTAAACGCCTTGTAGGCCGTGAGCGTGAAGGTATCCTTGATGCCCGGGAGCTTTTGCAGTCGTTCGACGACAAAATGGCCGATGTCCATGTCGTCGGCCAAAAAGCACTTCATCAGAAGATCGTATTGCCCCGAGACCGAATGCACTTCGGAGACTTGTTCAATGGTCTCGACCGCCTCCTCGGCGACCTTATAGGCCTGGCCGAGGTCGCATTTGACCATGACGAACAACGTCTTCATCGTGCCAGCTTAACACGCGGCCGGAATAAGAAGGCAGGAGGATTGTCGCCAAAACCGATGACACTCGGGTCATCCTTGGCAAAGGTCGGCTCCGGGCGTCGCGCGGGCAGCGCCTGAACCACGCCATTTGCTACCAGCGGAAAACTGCTCATGGTTACCGGCAAGGGGCGCGGCGCCACCGGACGCTCATGACGGGGCTGGTTGCGGTGATCATTGTGTGGCTGGTGATTACGCGGTTTTTTTGCCCGTGACGCGGGCAGCGTCCGCTTGCTCTTGCCATGGCCGCCACGCGCCAGCGGAACCGTCGGCTCGTGATCGAGCGCCGGCTCCATCCCCTCGATCTTGCCGACGGGTATGGTCCTGCCGATCAAGGATTCGATGGCGGCGATGAAATGCAAATCGTCCGGGGTCGCCAGGGTGAACGCGTGGCCCGCGCGCCCGGCACGTCCAGTACGGCCGATGCGGTGGACATAATCTTCGGCATGGATGGGCACGTCAAAATTGAAGACGTGCGACAGGCCCTCGATGTCGAGCCCGCGCGCCGCCACGTCGCTCGCGACCAGAAGGCGCACACCGCCTTCCTTGAACTTCTCCAAGGTCTCGGTCCGCTTCGACTGCGTCAGGTCCCCGTGCAACGCCGCTGCGCTTAAGCCATGTTTTGTCAGGGAGCGGTGGAGAATGTCGACATCACGCTTGCGGTTGCAGAAAATCAGCGCGTTCTTGACGTCGTCGCGACGCAGAAGGCGGCGCAGCGCCTCGCGTTTGCCGAAGGGCTGAACCATGAAGAGGCTTTGCGCCACCGTCGCGGCGGGCGAGGCCGGAGGCGCCACTGCCACTTCCTTCGGATTGCTGAGGAAGGCGTCGGCCAGCCGACGGATCTCCGGCGGCATTGTTGCAGAGAAGAACAGCGTCTGCCGCATCCGCGGCAGCAGCGCAACGATGCGCTCGACATCCGGTATGAAGCCCATGTCGAGCATGCGGTCGGCCTCGTCGATCACCAGCACCTTGGTATCGCTGAGAATGATCTTGCCGCGCTCGTAGAGATCGAGCAGGCGACCCGGCGTTGCGATGAGCACGTCGACACCGCGATCGAGCTTGCGCTCCTGATCGACGAAGCTTTCACCGCCGATGAGCAAGGCCTGATTGAGTCTGGAATACTTGCCGTAGGTCTCGAAGGCCGCTGAGACTTGCGCCGCGAGTTCCCGGGTCGGCTCCAGAATCAGTGAGCGGGGCATGCGGGCGCGACTGCGTCCCGATGCCAACATGTCGATCATGGGAAGGGTGAAGCCGGCCGTCTTGCCTGTTCCGGTTTGCGCGCAACCAAGCACATCGCGCCCGGCTAAAACATGAGGAATGGCCTGTTCCTGGATGGGGGTAGGGGCTTTATAGCCCGCATCTGCCACCGCCTGTAAGACCTCGTGGGAGAGGCCAAGGTCGGAAAAATTCATTGAAAAGGGTACTTTGCTTTCTTTCAGATCTAAAAATTGGGTTGAGACCGCGTGGTTCGCTGCGGTGCACCTACCTTAATTGGGGTTCGAAAGGGCCAAAGTCAAACTATTTCTGGCAAAACGCTGGAAGGTTACCATCCAACATAGAGCGTTCGAGCACATGACCGAGAAGATTCCACTCTTGCTACTCCCGGGCCTGTTGTGCGACCGCCGACTTTGGGAGCCGCAGATGGCGAGCCTCGCCGACATCGCCGAGCCCATTGTTGCCGACCTAACCGGCGATGCGTCGATCGAGGGCATGGCGCGGCGAACGCTGGCGGCCGCGCCGCCGCGTTTCGCTGTGGCCGGTCTGTCGATGGGCGGCTATGTCGCGCAAGAGATCATGCGCCAGGCGCCGGAGCGCGTTGCGCGGTTGGCGCTGTTGGATACTTCGGCGCGCGCCGATTCGCCGGAGCAGAGCCAGCGGCGGCGCGACCTCATCGCCCTTTCGCAGCGCGGACACTTCCATGGTGTGACAGAGCGCTTGCTGCCGCAGCTGATCCATCCCGATCGGCTTGGCGAAGCGTCACTGGTGAAGATCATCACGGAGATGGCGGGATCGATCGGAGTCGAGGGTTTCCGCCGTCAAGAGGAGGCAATATTCGCACGTCGAGACGGACGTGCCGATCTCGCCCGTATCACCGTGCCGACGCTGGTGCTCTGCGGACGTGAAGATTTATTGACACCGCCGGCGCTTGCCGAGGAAATGGCGGCACTGATCCCCTACGCTGAGCTGCACATTGTTGGGCATTGCGGCCATCTCACGACGCTCGAGCGACCGAACCAGGTCAATGGCGCGCTCCGCCAATGGCTGATGCAATGACCTTTCCATGGCCACGATTCGATCCGTGGTGATGTCGGCGACGCGGCTCGATTTCGAGGCTCTCGGTGCCCGGCTTTTCCGACATTGAAACGGCGCGGCTGCGGCTCGCGCCGCTCGTTCCCGCTGATGCCGAGGCACTTCGGCAGGTGACCAACGACCCTGGTATCATCGACGCAATTTCATTCCTGCGATACCCGTTCACCTTGATGGACGCGCAGACGCTGATTGCGCGCAACCAGAATGATTGCGACCTGTTCCGCGGCATTTGGCGGCGCCGGGATAATGTATTGGTCGGAGTCATCGGCGCGCATTCCCGCTCTAGCGGCGGCATTGAGATCGGATACTGGATTGGCACGCGGTTCCAGCGTCAAGGTTTTGCCTACGAGGCCGCGCACGGCATCGTTGAATGGTTCCGGAGGGCGAGTCCGGAGGCGCAGATCATTGCCGAGTGCCGGGTCGAGAATCGTGCCTCATGGCGCGTATTGGAGCGGCTGGGCTTTCGCCCGACCGGCGCGCTCGGAACGCGGCCCGGCCGGGTCGAGCTCGCCTTGCCCCCGTTATTTTGAGCGGCGCGCCCGCGAACGTCTCTTCGAATGCGACGTCGCTGCCGCCGCGTTGCCAGCGGTCCTTGCCGCGGTGTTGCGCTGGACGGTGGCGGAAGCCGATGCCATAGTCCGCGGCCATGACCATTGGCACCCGACTCTTCACTTGGCTCAGGGGCGAGCTGGTCGGCACCGACCAATTCGGCAATCGCTACTATCGCGAGAAGGGCAAGCGCCAATTCCCGCGCGGGGGTGGCCGGCAGAGCCGCGAGAAACGCTGGGTTCTCTACAACGGCACGCCCGAGGCGACCAAGGTGCCGCCGATGTGGCACGCGTGGCTCCATCACACCATCAACACGGTGCCGACCGATGCGGGCGTCAAACGTTACGCCTGGGAAAAAGACCATGTGCCGAATCTGACTGGCACCCCGTTCGCTTACCGTCCGCCTGGCTCGGTGTTGCGCGGCGGCAACCGGGCACCCGCGAGTGGTGATTACCACCCGTGGCATCCCGAACCATGATAAAGCGCAACGCCGTGGAGACCGTGTTGGGGGCCGTCGTCCTCGTGGTCGCGGCGCTGTTCCTTTTCTTTGCCTACACGACCAGCGAAGTGCGCGCGGTGTCGGGCTACGAACTGACGGCGCGCTTCGACCGGGTCGGAGGGCTGCGCGACGGCGCCGATGTGCGGATCAGCGGCATCAAGGTCGGCACCGTGACGCAGCAGGTCCTCGATCCCAAAACCTTTGAGGCGGTAGTCACGCTCAGTGTGCGGCAGGACATCAAGCTGCCGGTGGACACGGTGGCGGCGATCACCTCGTCGGGGCTGCTCGGCAGCGACTTTGTGTCGCTCACTCCCGGCAATGAAGATGACTTCATCAAGCCTGGCGGCACCATCGCCCACACCCAGCCGCCGATGGATCTGCAGTCGCTAATCGGCCAATATATCTTCAGCCAGGGCAGTAGCGGGCAGAACAAGCCGAGCCAACCTAATAACGCACCAGCGAAACCCTGACGTTCCATGGACAAGCTCAAATTCGATCTGCCGACCTGGCTGACACCGGAAGGCGAGCCGGTGAGTTGCATCGACAAAATCAAGGTTCTCAACGAAAACCTGGAAGAGATCCGCGACCTGGCGCAGGCGGCGCTCGAGGACGCGGTGTTGATGGGGTGTGACGAGGCTCAGTTCAGAGAAGTCATAAGGAATCTGTCGCAAGCCATTGTTAATCCATATAAAAGGTGAAGAATTGAAGTGGTTTTGCTGCCTTGCCGTCGGTGGCGTTGCGGTTGCGATTTCCCCAGCCTCGGCGGAGACGGTGGCCGTGCTTCAGGGGCTCGACAAGACCACCGCGCGCATTGCCACCATCGACGCGCCGGTCGACCGACAGGTGCGCTACGGCAATCTCCTGATCACGGCGCGCGCCTGCGTCAAGCATCCGCCGGAAGAGCTGCCGGAGAGTGCCGCGTTTCTCGTCATCGACGAACTGCCGCCCGATGCCGGGCCGCAGACACGGCCGGAGCGGATTTTCAGCGGCTGGATGTTCGCTTCCTCGCCGGCGCTGTCGGCGCTCGAAAACCCGGTCTATGACATCAGCGTGCTGGACTGCAAACAGACCGAGGCGGCGGCGCCCGCCGTCCGCGGATCGCCCGCGTCACAATAGCGCCGCGAGCGCCTCGCTGCCGCGCAACGGCCGCGCGAGCCAATCGGCCGACGCCGACAAGGATGCGGCCAACAGCTGGCGATAACGGAGGCGTGGAATCGAGACGGCGCCGAATCGGCGCAAGTGCGGCGTCACGAATTGGATGTCGAGCAAGGCGAAGCCGCCCAGTCTCAGCCGCGCGACCAGGTGGGTGAGGGCGACCTTGCTGGCGTCGGTGGCGCGGCTGAACATGCTTTCGCCGAAAAATACGGCGCCGAGCGTCACGCCATAAAGGCCGCCGACGAGCTCGTTGTCGCGCCAGGCCTCGACCGTATGCGCGTTGCCGCGGCGAAAGAGGTCCGAATAGGCCGCGATCAACGTTTCGTTGATCCAGGTTTTGGGACGGCCTTCGGTCGGGGTGGCACAGCCTCGCATGACCGCGGCGAAATCGTGATCGCAGCGCATCTCGAACGGCTCGGCGCGCACTGTGCGCCTGAGGCGGCGTGACACGTGAAAGCCGTCGAGCGGCAGAATGCCGCGCTCGTCGGGGTTGACCCAGAAAATCTCGGCGGCGTCGGCAGAATCGGCCATGGGAAAGATCCCGGCGGCGTAGGCGCGCAACAGGAGGTCGCCATCAAGCCGGGTTGTCACGCGCGGGCTCGTGCCACAAAGCGCTCGAGCCAATGAACATCATAATTGCCGTCGATGAAATCGGGCTCGCCAGCCAGCTGCTGATGCAGCGGAATTGTCGTGTCGATGCCGGCGATGACGAATTCCTCGAGCGCACGGCGCATTCTCATGATGCATTCGTTCCGGCTGGCGCCGTGGAGAATCAGCTTTGCCACCAGCGAATCATAGTGTGGCGGCACGACATACCCCTGATAGAGGGCGCTATCGACCCGGACGCCGAGGCCGCCGGGTGCCAGGTACGTCGTGATCTCGCCAGGCGAGGGTTGAAAGCTGGCGGCATTCTCCGCGTTGATCCGGCATTCGATGGCGTGACCTTCGAGGGCAATGTCAGCCTGACCCATTGACAGGGGCAAGTCCGCGGCGATTCGCAATTGTTCACGCACGACATCGACGCCGCTGACCATCTCCGAGATGGGATGCTCGACTTGGAGCCGCGTGTTCATTTCGATGAAAAAGAACGCACCGTCTTGATAAAGAAATTCGAAGGTGCCGGCACCGCGATAACCCAGTTGAGCGGCGGCGTCCGTCGCCAGCTTGATCACCGCCGCCCGCTCGCGGGCGTTCAGAGCCGGAGAGGGCGTCTCTTCGAGCACCTTCTGGTGTTTGCGCTGCAGTGAGCAATCCCGCTCACCGAGATGCACCACGCTGCCCCGACCATCGGCGAGGATCTGCACTTCGATGTGGCGCGGCTGGTCGAGATATTTTTCGAGATAGACTTCGCCGTTGCCAAACGACACGCGCGCTTCGGCGCTGGCGGCAGTAAAGGCTTCGCCGAGCTGGATGGCGCCTTCGGCGACGCGCATGCCGCGTCCGCCCCCGCCTCCCGCCGCCTTGACCAGGATCGGATAACCGATGTCGTCGGCCAGCTGACGGGCGTGCTCGGCATCACCTACCGCACCATCGGAGCCTGGGACGCAGGGAATGCCGAGATCGCGCGCCGCCTGTCTCGCCTTCACCTTGTCACCCATGAGGCGGATATGATCCGAGCTTGGGCCAATGAAGACGAAACCGTGCTCCGTCACCATGTCGGCAAAGCGGGCATTCTCGGCGAGGAAACCAACGCCGGGATGGATCGCATCCGCGCCGGTGATTGCCGCCGCCGACAGGATCGCCGGAATGTTGAGGTAGGAATGGCGGGCCGAGGGCGGGCCGATGCAGACGCTTTCATCGGCCAGGCGCACGTGCATGGCATTGGCGTCGACGGTCGAATGCACGGCGACGGTACGAATGCCCATCTCGCGGCAGGCGCGGTGGATGCGTAGCGCAATCTCGCCGCGATTGGCGATGAGCACTTTTTCGAACATTAGTCGAGGACGAGCAGCGGCTGGTCATATTCGACCGGCATGCCGTCAGTCACGAGGATGGCGGCGACGCGTCCGGCACGCGGCGCGGCGATATTATTCATCACCTTCATCGCCTCGACGATCAGCAGCGTTTGTCCCTCGCTGACCTGATCGCCAACCTTGATGAAGGGTGTCGCGTCGGGCTGCGGTGCGAGGTAGACGGTGCCGACCATCGGCGCCTTGATGGTACCGGATGGTTCCGACACCGCCGGCGTGTGCGCCGAGCCTGGCGCGGCCGCCGCGGCGGGCGCTCCCGTAGTGTGAATTGCGGTAAAGGCGCGCGTGACACGCACCCGGCGGTCGCCGTCGCCATACTCGATTTCGGTGAGATTGACTTCGTCGAGCAACGCTGCCAACGCGCGTACCAGATCGGCGACCGCCGGATCGAGGCCTTTGGTGTCGTCAGCCATCACGTCTCTTCATCGTTCCCGTGCAACAGCCGCCACAACGCGTCGAGCGCCAGCAGGTAGCCCTGGCTACCGAGGCCGCAAATGATGCCATCGGCCACCGTGCTGATGTAGGAGGCGTGGCGGAAAGGCTCGCGCTTGAAGATGTTGGACAAGTGAACTTCGATCACCGGCAGCTCGGCGAACTTCAGGGCGTCGTGTATCGCGACCGAGGTGTGGGAAAATGCTGCCGCGTTGATGATGATGGCGGCCGCGTTGCCGCGGGCATCCTGAATCCAAGTTACCAGCTCGCCTTCATGATTGGATTGACGAAAATCAAGCCTGAGCTCCAATTCGGCACAACGCTCGAGGCACGCCTCCTCGATCTCCGCCAAGGTCTCGTTGCCGTAAATCTCCGGTTCCCGGACGCCGAGGAGATTCAGATTCGGCCCG
The DNA here is from genome assembly GCA_030041335.1 of Alphaproteobacteria bacterium. Lineage (GTDB taxonomy): Bacteria > Pseudomonadota > Alphaproteobacteria > ATCC43930 > CGMCC-115725 > JAATGI01. Next base: position 16,845 of record JASHOB010000094.1, read on the forward strand.
TTGAGAACAAGAATGGTTTCTCCGGCCATGCCGCAGCTCCTTCGTTGCGCCTTATAACATGGAGACGCAACGGCACAAACGCGCCAGCCAGCTTGACACCAATTCCCGACGAGTCAGACTGGTTGCCATGAAGCTCTATGGTTTCTTTCGCTCCTCGGCGGCGTTCCGCACGCGAATCGCGCTCAATTTGAAAGGCCTCGACTACGAACAGGTGCCGATCAATCTGCGCGCCAACGAGCAGCGCCGGCCGACCTACCTCGAGCTCAATCCAATGGGCACGGTACCGACTTTGATCGACGGCGACGTCGTGGTCGATCAGTCGCTGGCGATCATCGAGTATCTGGAGGAGACGCATCCCGAGCCGCCCTTTCTGCCGAAGCTGCCGGCCGACCGTGCCCGCGTCCGCGCCATCGCCATGGATATCGCCTGCGACATCCATCCGGTCAACAATCTGCGCATTCGCCGATACATCCTCCACGACCTCGGCCATGATGAGAAGGCGTTGGAGTCGTGGATGAACCATTGGACCAAGCTCGGCTTCGACGGCATCGAGTCGATGCTGGCGGACGACCAGCGCACCGGTCAATTCTGTCACGGCGATCGCCCGGGTATCGCCGATATCTGCCTGGTGCCGGGCGTGTTTAACGCGCAAATTTATCCGAGTTTCGACATGGCGCCTTATCCGACCATCGGCCGCGTTTTCGACAATTGCATGCGGCTCGAGGCGTTTCGTCGCGCGCTCCCGGAACGCCAAGCGGACGCGGTCTAGCGTGCGGCTCCTCTTTGGCGTCGGCCTGGCGGTGCTGCTCTGGCTGGGGTCGCCAATCTGCTCCGCCCAGGAGCGGCCCTATCCGACGGCGGCCAATCCAACGATGCTGGCGAAGGTCATCCTCGCGCTGCGTGGCAGCCAATCCGACCACACGCAGCTTCAGCTTGTCTTCGACCGCACCCGGAATGGCGAGGCGCTGGCGCCGCTCACCGCGTGGATCGGAGCGGATTATTTTGTTCTTGTTGACGGTGATCGCCTGACGATCACCGATCTGAAGTTGGTGCGCCGTTTTGTCGTGGATCGTCAAGCCGGCACATTGGTCAACCTTTCCCTTTACGGCGATGTCATGTTCCGGCGTATCGAGGTGGTGCGTCGCATGAGCATCGCGGCCGCCCTTACCAAGAAAGGAAGCGATGGCCAAGTGCCGCAAAGCCTCGATCAATTCTGGATCGAAAGCGAACTCGGCATCATTGCCCCCGGCAAGCCGGTGAGTGCGATCGTGCCGCATCAAGGGGGTGACCGGACGCAATTCCTCTATAACGGCCAGGAAGTCGCGGCGGTCACTGCGAGCAACACGGGCGTGCCGACCAACCTGAGCCATAGCTACGGCACCTTTCTGCGTCGCACCCTACCACTGCATCCGAGCATTGCTCGTTGGCTTAGCGACAACGCGCAGGTGCCAAAGGTGCTGGCATTCACCAGCGAAGCGCGGGGCGACACCGATAGGATCGTGCTGCGGCTACGGAGCGCTACCACTGTTTCCGCGGACTTCCCGATGCCGCCTCATGCGACGCTGGTGCTGCTGCCGTGGGGCACCAACGATCCCGACGTCGCGCTCCTGCGCGACGCGCTGCCGCACATGCTCGAGGCAATAACGTCGCCCGGCAATGATAAGACAAAAGAGATCGCCCGATACCAGGCCGCGATCGCTCGTGATTTTGCGGACGGCCAGAGGTTCGCGGCCGCCCTGCGCATGACCGAACTGGCCCTGCGGTGGGGGCGATCGGCGGCGGAATGTATTCCTCACCCAGACGGTTCGTGCCGGAAAAAAGAGGAGATCGAGCGCCTGTTGGGCGACGATCCGCGCGCCGTGGCGATGTTTAAGGCGGCGGCACTGCAGGATCACGAGCCCGCCAAGGCGCTCGCCATCTGGGGCGGTCTCGACCGCCACGACGTGGCGAACGGCTATGTCGTCGATGTATTCCTGGCGCGGCTCCTCAGCGAAAGCGGCGACCGCGTCGCCGCTGCGAAATCCTTTAACGCGGCGTTTGCTGGCGATCCCAGCATCATTTTGCTTTACCGCGAGCTTGGCGATCATTTTGCGCGGGTCTCCCGGCTCGATCTCGCCTGGTTATGCTACGATCTCGGGCGGGCGATTCCGAATCGGCAAACGCCCGATGCGCTGACTGACGTCGACAATCTCGAAGCGGACCTGTCCCAGGCCTATCCCGAAATGTTCTGATGCGGGTAGCGGCGCCGTGCGTGCGTGGCGCGCCGCCAACGCGCTCTCATCGCTTGAGGTCGCCGCCAGGGGATCGATGGTGGGCGCGGCAAGGATTGAACTTGCGACCCCCGCGGTGTGAACACGGTGCTCTCCCACTGAGCTACGCGCCCCTGGCGGCCGATTAAGGGTTGCGCTGGTGCGCCTGTCAAGCTGGGCCGCTATTGGTACCGTCGCAAATTTCATTACATTTCTTGGTTTGTCCCGGCTATGTTTCGAGCGATGACGAGTCGACCTTTCGCCGCCCTAATCCTGGCCGCCGGACAAGGCAGCCGGATGAAGTCGGCCCTGCCGAAAGTGCTGCATCCGGTCGCTCATTTTCCCATGATCGAGCATGTCGCGGCAGCGCTGCGGCCGCTCGGGCCGGCGCGCACGATTGTGGTGGTTGCACCGGGTATGGAAGAACACGTGCCGCTGTCGCCGGGGTTCGAGCGGGTCGTCCAGCGAGAGCCGAATGGCACGGCGCACGCCGTTGCCGCTGCGCAGACCACGCTAAAGGGGTTTGCCGGCGATGTCCTGGTGCTCTATGGCGATTCGCCGCTGATAACGTCAGGCACGATCGAATCACTGCTAGGGGCGAAGGCGGCGGCTGACGTTATCGTCGCTGGCATGCATCCCGCCGACCCCGCCGACTATGGCCGTCTGATAGCGGCGCCGGACGGCACGCTCGATGCAATTGTCGAACTCCGTGACTGCGACGACGCACAGCGCGCAATCGGCTTCGTCAATGCCGGACCGATTGTCGTAGCGGCTGATCAATTGTTTAGCTTGTTAAGCGTCGTCGATCGCAACAACGCTCAGCACGAATATTATTTGACCGACATCGTCGCGGCGGCGCGCCGGCGCGGTCTTCTGTGTCGCGCGGTGGAAGTGCCGGCGGACGACATGGCGGGTGTCAACGATCGCACCGATCTTGCGCATGTCGAGGCGCTGATGCAGCGGCGCCTGCGCCGCATATTGATGCAAGCGGGGGTGAGCATGGTGGCGCCCGAAACCGTGTTTCTTGCCGCCGACACGCGGATTGGGCAGGACAGCAGCATCGGCCCCTATACCGTGTTCGGGCCCGGCGTCACCATCGGCCAGAACGTTGAAATTCTCGGTTTCAGCTATATCGCCGGCGCCGCGGTCGGTAACCAGGCGCGAATTGGCCCGTTCGCGCGGCTGCGGCCCGGTGCCGATCTTGGCGCCGCTGTCCATATCGGCAATTTCGTCGAAGTCAAGAACGCGCGGCTCGAGGCGGGGGCAAAGGCCAATCATTTAGCCTATCTCGGCGATGCTACCGTCGGTGCGCGCACCAATGTCGGGGCGGGCACGGTGACGTGCAATTATGACGGTGTGGCGAAGCACCGGACCGAGATTGGCGCCGATGTCTTTGTCGGGACGAATGCGTCCTTGGTGGCGCCGATCCGGATCGAGGACGGCGCCTTTATCGCCGCCGGCAGCACCATTACCGAGAACGTGCCGGCGGACGCGATGGCGCTGGGGCGGGCACGGCAGGTGAACAAGCCGCGGGGTGCTGCGGCGTGGCGCGCGCGGCGTGGCGCCAAGCGAGCGAGCGACGCCGGCTGATGTGCGGCATCATCGGCATTGTCGGCCGTCACGACGTGGCGCCGCTGCTGGTCGATGGGCTGCGGCGGCTCGAATACCGGGGCTATGATTCGGCCGGCATCGCGACGCTGGTCGAGGGCAAGATCACGTGCCGGCGCGCCGAGGGCAAGCTCGACCGGCTGGTGGAGCGGCTGGCGGCGTCGCCGGTTCAAGGGCGGATCGGGATCGGCCACACCCGGTGGGCGACGCATGGCATCCCGTCGGAGGACAATGCCCATCCGATCGCGAGCGATCGGGTCGCCGTGGTCCACAACGGCATCATCGAGAATTTCCAGGCGTTGAAGGACGAGATGATGGCGTTGGGCCATCGTTTCTACACGGCGACCGACACCGAGACGGTGGTGCGGCTCATCACGCATTATCTGGGCGAGGGGCTGAGCCCGGTTGAAGCGGTCGCCAAGACGTTGCCGCGGCTCGAAGGCGCCTTTGCGTTGGCGATCCTCTTTGCCGGGTCGGAGGATCTTCTGATCGGCGCGCGGCGCAACAGCCCGCTGGCCGTGGGCGTGGGCGACGGCGAGATGTATCTGGGCTCGGACGCTTTGGCGCTGGCGCCGATGACGCGCAACATCCTCTACCTTGAGGAAGGCGATTGGGTCGAGATGAGCCGTGGGGGCGCGGTGGTCCGCGATGCGGCCAACGAGCGGGTCGAGCGGCCGGTGCGGGAGACGGCGCTGTCGGGGGCGCTGATCGGCAAGGGCGGGCACCCGCATTTCATGAAGAAGGAGATCTTCGAGCAGCCTGCGGTGATCGGCGACACGCTCAATGCCTATGTCAATCCGGCGACGCGAAACGTGATGCTGCCGCCATTGCCGTTCGTTCTGGCGGCGGTGCCGAAGATCACCATCCTGGGCTGCGGTACCGCCTATCATGCCGGTGTCATCGCCAAATATTGGATCGAGCGGGTGGCGCGGCTCTCGGTCGAGGTCGATGTCGCCTCCGAATTCCGCTATCGCGAGGCGACCCTCGCCAAGGGCGGGTTGACGATCCTGGTGTCGCAGTCGGGCGAGACCGCGGACACGCTCGCGAGCCTGCGCTACGCCAAGGCCCAGGGCCAGCATATTGTGAGCGTGGTCAACCAGCCGGAAAGCACGATCGCGCGGGAGAGCGACGTCGTCTTCGGCACCTATGCCGGGCCGGAGATCGGGGTCGCCTCGACCAAGGCCTTTACCACGCAATTGGCGGTTCTCGCCTGCTTTGCCCTGGCCCTGGCGCGGGCGCACGGCACCATCGACCGCGACCGCGAAGCGGCGCTGTCGGCGGCGCTGGCCGAGGTTCCGGGCCGGGCCGGCCATCTCCTCAATTACGACCAGGCGATCGCCGAGCTTGCCGTCACCATCGCCGAGGCACGCGATGTGCTCTATTTGGGCCGCGGCACCTCCTATCCGTTGGCGCTCGAGGGTGCGCTCAAGCTCAAGGAGATTTCCTATATCCATGCCGAGGGCTATGCCGCCGGGGAGATGAAGCACGGGCCGATCGCGTTGATCGACGAGGCGGTTCCGGTCATTGTGCTCGCGCCCATGGATGAGCTGTTCGAGAAGACCAAATCCAACATTGAAGAGACCGTGGCGCGGGGCGGCAAAGTGGTGATGCTGTCGGAGCGCGCCGGCCTCGACCATTTCGAGGGCCG
>JASHOB010000095.1 GCA_030041335.1 Alphaproteobacteria bacterium
CACCGCCCGCACTAAACATCCTCCTAACGAGACGCACTCCGGGATTTTTCGATCCGACATGGCGCCGGCGGCCACCGCATCGACTCGCCGCGACGCTATCATTCGGTATCGAAACGGTCAATTTTGCTCGATTGACGCGAAGGCCATCGAACATCGCTCAACGTTGGGTCAATGAAAATTGACTGCCCTTTCATTGCTGACCGGCGCAAACGGCGTGGCGCCGCCGGGATGACGATGACTGGGAAACGAAGCGCGCAATATCACTCCAGGCGAGATCGGGACCCGGCTCGACCTGTGGACTCGAGTAAGAGGTCTGACGCCTGGTTGTCGTCACCGAATGTGGACGTTTTTTCGAAGACGGCACGCCGGACGAGGGGACGCGAACCAAGCACGAACCGCGACCTGTCGGCCTCCGCAGTGCGAACGCTGTTCAAAGCGACGCGTCAATACGCACCGTGATGACTGACGGCCCAAGGACAGCCAAATGCCGCGCCATTGCTAAGAAAAAAGCATAGGTCTATTTACAGGAGGGATTCGAGTGAATTCGACAATTGATGCGTCGAGGACCATGACGACCCTGATCACGCGCGTTCGCGCAATTTGGATTGCCGTCGTTCTGTTGGGTGGTTCGGTGATCGTGACCCCAATGGTTCCTGCACATGCGGCTCAGCAAGATCGCGCTCACGGCCGGCCCGACAGCGAGAGCGTTCGCGCCAGGCAAGTCGATGCACAAATTAGCAGCCTCAAGCAAAAACTCCGCATCACGGAAGTGCAGATGCCGCAATGGAATGCGCTCGCCGCGGCTATGCGAGAAAACGCGCGTCGGATTCGCCTAAGCCGCGCCGATCGAGCCAAGATTCATCCGACCAACGTAATCGACGAACTTTACGCGGATCGAAGAGAGACGCAGGCGCGGCTTGAACGCCTGGAGCGTATTATTCCCTTGGCGGAAGCTCTCTATGCAGTTCTTGATCCCGGTCAAAAAGCGCTTGCCGACGCATTGTTCGGAGGAATTAGACGCCATCATGGCGCCGTTTTGGCTACCCAATAGCCGGGCGGCTTTTCCAGTTGAAGTGCACGCTCGGCACGCATTTTTGCCCGACACCGAAGACGAGATCGGTCGGGCACTTCGATCGATCATGATGGTCGCATCACCGGCATAGGTGACATCAACGTCGGGCGCAGCTGCGAGTTTATTGCTTCAGAAAGTTGCTGGCAGCGGTGCAAGGCTTGGGTCAACCGCGCCGGGAAGCGAACCGGCGCTGAGGTGCGCGGCCCTGGCGGTCGCTCTCACGATAAGGTCTCGCAAGAGACCCGATCTCGGATCTCTGCCGAACGCTTGGTTCCGGGCTTGCGCAGCCGATTCTTATGGCCTCTGATGCGGCCGGTCTGCGGACTACGCGACTTGGGAAGAAGCTGACTATCTGGGGAACGTCAATGCCGCCTGTCGGTGCAATATCCGCCCGACTCTTCGCGAGGATCGTGTTGACCATCTGCCTCCTTGGTATCGCAACAGCGGCCAACGCCGGCGACGATTACCCGCTGCGTCCTCCTGATACGTCAAGCCCGCGCGCCACGCTGCAGGGCTTCATCGCGACCTTCGACGACATTTACCACCGCTTAGAGAATTCGATGGAAGACTACGCGGACTCCGACAGGCTCTACCTCACTACCGAGGAACGGCGTCAACAGCTGTCGGGGCTCGACGAGGCGCCGAAGGTTTTTCGCTATCTCGATCTCTCCGGCGTTCCTCCAGTCCTGAGCGATATCGTCCCCGTGGAGCGCGCTCTGCAGTTGAAGGAAATTCTGGATCGGATCCGGGTTCCGCCCTTCGCCGACATACCTGACCAGGAGGCGATGACACGGCAGTCGACAAAGCGGTGGCGGCTGCCGAACACGGAAATCGACATTGTTCGGATGGAGCGCGGGCCACATGCCGGTGAATATTTGGTTTCGGCGGAGACAATTGAGCGCCTCCCGGGGTTCTACGAACGGGTCAAGGGCCTGCCCTATCAGCCGGGCCCCGGTAAAATTCTGGCCACGACCTATCGCAAGCTAAGCCACAACGCGACCGCCACCATCTATGATGCCTTCCTGAGTTCACCGATCGGGTTCAGTTTCATCTTCCCACCCCGATGGATGCTTCGTCTCCCTGACTGGGTTAAGGTGCGCGTAGGGGGCGTGACTGCCTGGCAATGGCTCGGCTTGGCCATCGGGTTGCTGGTCAGTGGGTTGATCATCGTGCTAGCCCATCGGGTGGGACGACATCGTTCGGATGTTAGCGAGGATGCGTCAGGGCTTCGCTGGAGCGCGCTCTTGCTCCCCCTGGCGATCGTGTTCGTGGCCGGCCTCCTGGTGCCGTTCTTGGATGCGCTACTCCGTATCGGCGGCAGCGTGCGCATGATCATCGAGTACACACGGACAATTTTGTTGTTCCTGAGCGCGGCCTGGCTGCTCTTTGTCGCCTTTGCAATCCTCGGCGAGATGATCGTCGCGTCGGAGCGCATGCGCATACGAAGTCTCGACAGTCAGCTCATTAGGCTGGGCACCCGTTTAGTCGGCGTTGTGGCCGCTATTGTGATCCTGATGTACGGCGGCGACGAGCTGGGGTTTCCCAGCTACTCGGTGCTTGCAGGCCTCGGCGTCGGCGGCCTCGCCGTGGCTCTTGCGGCGCAGAGCACTATTGCCAACCTGATCGGCTCATTGCTTATTGCCCTGGAGAAGCCTTTCCGCGTCGGTCAATATGTCAGGATCGGCACGAGCGAAGGCACAGTCGAAGACGTCGGGTTCCGCAGCACCCGCATTCGCACGCTCGACAATTCACTGATCTCGATCCCGAGCAGCACGGTGGTAAACACGACTGTGGAGAACCTCAGCGTTCGCGCCAAGCGTCGCCAGCGGGTGCTGGTGCAGGTCACCTACGCTACGTCGCGCGATAAGATTGAAGAATTGGTCGCCGGCATCAGAGAGCTTCTCGTCAACAATCCGCGGGTCGAGAACAGTAGCTGCGAAGTGCGCTTCAACAACTTCGCAGAGAGCAGCCTGGACATCTTGGTCATCTTCCATCTTGTGGTCGAGGATTACGCATCAGAACTAGCGTCACGGGAAGCCGTGCTGCTGCAGATCATGGACCTCGTCAAAGAGTCTGGCGTGGAGTTCGCGTTCCCGACGCAGACTCTCTTCCTCCAGAACTCTGTCTCGAGCTTGCCCTGATGCTTGCCCGTGCCCGCCATTCACCGTGCAATGCCTCGCCAATTTGGACCGGACAATAATCGACGCCCAAAACGCTGCGACGCGGCAGTCGGCTTCCCCTCGGTCATCATTCCCGACGAGGCGCTCGTCTGGCGCACTGTGCGGTCGACGTTTGCGGCGGCGGCGCTGACGTCACGGTGAGACGCAAAACGGTATCGGTCGCGCGATTTCGGAAACGAACCCAAATTCTCGGGCCCGCGCCTGCCGACGATCTGAGCGCCCCCAAAAGCGCCTCGTTGCGATCGCGCGTGTGATCGCAGCGACCATCCCGCTCCAATGTCATGGCCGCGTTGACAATCTGACGAACGACCCAGACGATTATCGACGTTTGTTGCCGAGTTCGGCAACGTTGGCTTGGATATGATTTAGCTGGCCGGTCATGGGCAGCCCGGATCAAGGGACTTGCGGAGGCACAGGGCGTCGACTACCTGCGAGGACAGAATATCGTTGCCGTTGCACATGCCAGGGATGATCCATGCGCTTCTTGCGAAGGCGTGACGCAGACGCTCCGCCTTGCTCCGGCTCGAACCGAGGCCCTCTGAGCCACGTACACGATTCGGATTCCAACGCGCGGACCGCTGATCCAGGAAGGATCCGCCGCGCGCGGGTGCCCGCTGTGCTCGACTGCGCCTTCCGGCTGATGTTCTTCATCGCCGGAAGCTGGGCGGTTATCGCGCTCGTGCTGTGGCTCGCGATGTTCTTCGGCTATGTCCAATTGCCCTCCCGGTTCGATCCGGCGGCGTGGCATGTCCACGAGATGCTGTTCGGTTTTATGACGGCAGCGGCGGCCGGCTTCCTCCTGACCGCGATTCCCAACTGGACCGGTCGTCTGCCGGTGCGCGGGCTTGGCCTCGGGGCACTCGCGGGCCTCTGGCTGCTCGGCCGTCTCGCCTGTTTGATTTCGGCGGATATGCCGGCATCGCTGGCGATTGCTGCTGATCTGACGTTTCCGACGGCCCTTCTCGCCCTCGCAGCTCGCGAAATCGTCATTGGCCGAAACTGGCATAACCTGGCAGTGACAGCGCCTCTTGCGCTCGTGATTGTCGCCGACCTGCTGATGCACCTCGAATCCCTCGGCGTCGGGGTGCCGACCGGCCTTGGCTGGCGCCTCGCCGTGGCGGCACCTATCTTACTCATTTGCGTGATCGGTGGACGCATCATTCCGAACTTCACGCGCAACTGGCTGTCCGAGCGTAGGAGCCCGCGTCTTCCTTCACCCCAGAACGTGCTCGATAGTGCGGCGGTCGGCGTGCTTGCGGCCGCGCTCATTCTTTGGGCGTTTCTTCCCGAGCATCGTGTGACAGGCGCACTTCTGATCTTCGCCGCCCTGCTCAACGCGGTACGACTTACCCGCTGGCGGGGTGCGGCCGTATGGGCAGAGAAGCTGCTCTTCGTTCTACACGTCGGCTATGCGTGGATCGTCTTTGGAGCCCTGCTTCTCGGCCTCTCGATCTTTAACGTCGCCGTGCCCCTTGCTTCTGCCATCCACGCCCTCACGGCAGGCGCCATCGCCGTTATGATCCTTGCAGTGATGCCGCGCGTGACGCTCGGGCACACCGGACGCGAGCTGACCGCGAACCGTGCGACGGTTGTTGTCTTCGTCCTGATCAACATCGCCGCCGCCGCGCGCATCTGTGCCTCTTGGCAGACAGAGGCTGTGACGATACTGCTTCTGATCGCCGGTTCGTGCTGGAGCGTGGCGTTCGGTTTGTTCGAGCTCATCTACGGCCCGATGCTGCTGACGCGACGGCCTGAATCATGACCAAGCCGCTTCCCCCGCGGGAGGCACAGTGGGCGAAAGATACGATCTTCACCCTTGGCCATTCGACCCTATCGATCGAGCGCTTCATCTCGCTGCTGCACGCCTATGGCATCAAAACTCTTGCCGATATCCGGACGCTGCCAAGGTCGCGTCATAACCCGCAATTCAACGGGGATGCGCTCCACAGCGCGCTTAAACCGGAAAAAATCCGATATTTCGGCGCGTCTGCGCTCGGCGGTCTGCGGCGCGCGCGCAAGGATTCACCCAACGCGGGCTGGCGCAATGACAGCTTTCGTGGTTACGCCGACTACATGCAAACCAAACCATTCGAGGACGGGATCGAAAGGCTCATAGAAATGAGCCGAGGAGAACGTACCGCCATCATGTGCGCGGAAGCCTTGCCATGGCGATGTCACCGTTCGCTGGTGGCCGACGCCCTTAGCGTGCGGGGTATTCCGGTAGTCGAGATCTTGTCCGAAAGCAGTTATCGTGATCACAAATTGACACCCTTCGCGCATGTGGAGGGCACAATGATCACCTATCCGCCTGAGCAGGCTTCATTGCTTTGATAAGCGCGTTCTTATGCTCACAATCGAATTCGCGTCGTCCTCCCCTACCAGATTCAGCCCTCGGGTTCCCAATGTGTCCGGTCCGGACAGTGCTTCCATTGGAGCGGGTGAAGGGAATCGAACCCCCGTCCTAAGCTTGGGTATTTTGTCGGGGGTCTTTGGAGATCAATGACTTAGCGCCAAAGCCTTGATAGACAGAAATTCGAGTTACCGGTGGTTCCCGCTGTTTACTGGTGCTTACCGCGTCCTGTGTCCCAAATCGTCCCGTGAATTTCGAGCGCCGCGTCGGCGCAGATTGCCCGCGGTCCCGCAACAATAAGCGGCGTGGGTTCGAACCGATCGGGTAACGCGGAATTAAGGCTGTGCATCGGCAGGTGGCAGAAACCACGTTCGGTTGCGCACACCGAGATTATTATCTCGCTGTCCCGGCCGACGCCGGACCACGGCCCAGCTCCTCGCTCGGCACTGTTCGATGCCCGAAGCGTCGGCATCCGGCTTCGCGCTTGGCGGCCTTTTTCGCCAGCATCGATTGGTTTTCGTCGCCGTAGTCGTAGATAACGACATCGCCATCGCTCCATGTCATGAGCGTCGGCGGAACGGCACGCGGAATTATAAAGTCGTGCCAAACCGTCACGTTCGCTATGTTATAACTCCTCGAAGTCCAAATCTGATCGAAGGCTCCGTAGGTCTAGCTACTTGCGTGGCCTTGGTCTTTATCTAAGCTCCCGGTCTGATCTGATTCGAGTTTGGTATCCGTCCGGTGTAAGCCGCCTTGCTTGACGGCTCGGCCCGTTCGCCACGCGCCCGGCGAGGTACCGACATATTTCTTGAAGGCACGGCTGAAGGCGGCTTCGGAGTCGTAGCCCACCTCTGCTCCCGCCTGCGCGACGCTTACGCCGGGGATTTCTAGCCGTCGCGCCGCCAACTGCATGCGCCAGCGAGCTAAATAGTGCATCGGCGAAACGCCGACATAGTGCGCGAAGCGGTCGGCGAACACCGAGCGCGAGAGGCCGACGTCGCGGGCCAGGGCTTCGAGAGTCCACGCGCACGCCGGCTGTCCGTGGATCAGCTGCATCGCCTGTCCAATGTGCCGGTCCCTCAATCCCGCCAGCCAACCTGACGAATCCTTGGGCAGGGCTGCAACATGCTTGCGCAAGACCTCGACGAACATGACCTCGGCCAGCTTCGCCAACATGGTCTCGCTGCCGGCGCCGCCGAGCTCGGTCTCGTCGGCCGCGACGCGCAGCATGTCCGCGAGCCAGCTGTGCCCGGCAGTCGACATCTGGGCGCGAAACAGGCGCGGCAGGGCCTCGAGCAGCGGATTGAACGGCCACGCGTCGCAGCCGAAATAGCCGCAAATGAAATGAGTCTGCTCCGGCCCGGTACCGTCGTGATGAAACACGAACGGCAGGCGGCGGTTGATCGGGGCTTGGTAAATCTCCAGCTTCGGCTCGGCGCGCATGCCGGCAGCGGAACTGATGATGTTGGCGTCACCCATCGGGAACACGACGATGTCGCCGGCACCGAGATAGGCGCTCGAGCCGGGGTCCTCAGTCAGTGCGATCCAGCACGAGCCCGACAGCACGGCGTGGAATTGGATGACATGCCCGGCGCCCGGCATCACCTTGCCGGCGATCGCGTCCGATCGCGGCGACCCGCCGACGAAGGGCACATAAGCGTGGTGATCGAAAAAGACGGCGCCGGTGAGACGAACCGCGCTCAGCACATCGGAAAGGACATCCATTGCAGCGTCCTCCGAGCGAAGGAATCGACGATTACGGGTGAATGCATCAATTCGTCGCGCATTTTCGGGATTCCAGGACGATCGAGCAATAGAAAAAGACAACCGGACATATACTACGCGCGGTACGCGATGTAGCGTTGAGGGTAGGACCATCGGTTGTGTTACCGAATGTGTCGGGGGGGAGAATCGATGAATGACGAAGCCATTGTCAAGTTCGCCCAAGGCCTCCGCGGCGCCGCTATTGGGCGCAATCACCCCGATTATGACGAGGCGCGAAAGCTCTACAATGCAATGATCGATAAACGGCCGCTGTTGATCGCGCGCTGCGCCGACGTCGCCGATGTGATCGCGGCCGTGAATTTCGGGCGCGACAACAAGCTCCCCATCGCCGTTCGCGGTGGCGGTCACAATGGGCCGGGCTTGGGCAGTGTCGATGACGGCCTCGTCGTCGATCTCTCGAACATGAAGGGAGTGAGGGTCGACCCAGCGAAACGGACGGTGAGGGTCGGTGCCGGCTGCGTCACCGGCGATGTGGACCACGCCACCCATGCCTTCGGCCAGGCCGTGCCGTTCGGCATTATCTCGACGACCGGCGTCGCCGGCCTGACGCTGAGTGGCGGCCACGGCTATCTCAGCCGGAAATACGGGCTCGCCATCGACAATCTGCTCGAAGCCGACGTGGTATTGGCCGACGGCCGTTTCGCTACCGCGTCCGAGACGGAGAACGCCGACCTGTTCTGGGCGCTGCGCGGCGGCGGCGGCAATTTCGGCGTCGTGACCAGTTTCCTGTTCCGCACCAACCCGGCCGGCTTTGTCTATGCCGGACCGCTCGCCTTCGAACTCGGGGATGGCACCGCGGTGATGCGCTGGTACCGGGAGTTCCAACCAACGGCGCCGGAGGATTTCTATGTTTTCCTCGGCCTGCAGGTAATTCCGCCGCACGATCCCTTCCCGCAGGAGCACTGGAGCAAGAAGGTCTGCTTGCTCATGGTTTCGCACACCGGGCCAACCACGGAAGCGGAGAAGGCGGTCAAGGCAATGCGCGCAGAACTGCCCAAGCCGATCGTCGATTGGGCGCAGCCAATGCCCTACCCGGTGCTGCAATCGCTGTTCGACGCGCTCTATCCGAAGGGCCTGCAATGGTACTGGAAGGGCGATTTCGTGAAGACGCTGCCGGATGCGGCGATCGAGGCGCATCTCGCGTGCGCCGCTAAACTGCCAACGGTTTTTTCGGGAATGCACCTTTATCCGATCGATGCCGCCGTCCACCGGCGAAAGAGTGACGCGACCGCCTGGCATTGCCGCGACGCAACCTGGTCGATGGCGATAATTGCGGTCGATCCCGATCCGGCCCAGGCTTCAGTCCTGAAGAAATCGGCACGGGACTATTGGGAGGCGGTTCACCCGTTCAATCTCGCGGGTGCGTACCCGAATTTCATGATGGACGATGAAGGCGAGGCGCGCGTCAGGGCAGCCTATGGTGACAACTACCAGCGCCTCGCCACGCTTAAGAAGAAATATGATCCGGCCAACTTATTCCGCGTAAACCAGAATATTCGACCCGCTGGATAGCCAGCATCGCGACGGCCGGACCGGAGTGCGCGACGTACGCTCCGAGAGGGAAACCCGGGTGGGGTTGATCCGGACCGCGTAAGCGAACGGGGACCACGCAAATGGCCGACGAATTGACCCGGTGGCTCGCGCAAGTTGGCTTGGGCGCGCACGCCACCGCCTTCATTTCACAAGGAGTCGACTGGGACGTACTGGGCGCCTTGTCGGAGCAGGACCTGAAGGAGCTCGGCCTGTCGCTCGGCGACCGGAAGCGGCTGCTGAGGGCGCTCTCAACTTTATCGGAAGCACAAACCGCGCCGCGCGCGCCTGAAACGCTCGAGCCGAAGCATTCGCTCCCGTCTCGGGGACTCGTCGGCGAAGCGGAACGGCGCCAGATTACGGTTATGTTCATCGACCTGATCGAATCGACGCCGTTGACGGAGCGGTTCGATCCGGAGGACATGCGGTACGTCCTGGGGTTATTTCATCAAGGCTGCGTCCACGCGATTGAGGCGCATGAAGGCCACATCGCGAATTACATCGGCGACGGCCTGTTGGTTTATTTCGGCTACCCCAAGGCGCACGAGGATGATGCCGTGCGCGCAGTCCGCGCCGCGCTCGCCACCATCGCTTCGCTGCACGCGGTCAATGACCGTCTTGAAGCCGAAAAGAATGTGAGCCTGCGCGTGCGCATCGGCATCGAAACCGGCCTCGTGGTTGCTGGCGAAGTGGGCGCCGGCTCGGCGCGCGACCGGCAGGCCATCATCGGCGAGACGCCGATCGTGGCAGCCCGGCTTCAATCGCTTGCGCCGCCGGACACTGTCGTTATCGGACCTGCTACCGAACGGTTGATCCAGGGCTCGTTCCTCGTCGAAAGCCTCGGCCGGCGCGAGTTGAAGGGCGTATCTTGTCCCATTGAGGTTTTTCGTGTGCTGTCGCAGACCGGCGCGGTGGACAGCTTTGAGATTCGGGTTGGACGCGGCCTGACGCCCTTGATCGGTCGAACGGCCGAGCTGGAAATGCTTCGCCAGCGCTGGAATCAGATCTGCGACGGCGAAATGCGCTGTGTCATGCTGATCGGCGAGCCGGGCATTGGTAAATCGCGCACGCTGCGGGCGTTCCGCGACAGCATCGGGGCCGATGCACATCAAGTCATCTCGTTCCATTGCTCTGCGTACTATTGCGACAGCCCATTCTGGCCTGTGTTGCAACAGTTGCAACGTGCGTTCGGACTCGATCAAAAGGTTTTCTCCGCGTCCGATATCGATCGGCTGGAATCCGGGCTGCAAGAGCTCGGTATCGACGCCGCCGATGCGGCACTCGTTCTCACGACCTTGTTCGGGATGCCAACGGCCGGACGCTATCCGACCGTGGACGCCTCGGCGCCATCGTTCAAGCGGCGAACCTTGAATGTATTGGTCGGCATGATGGAGCAGATGACGCGGCGCCAGCCGGTACTGCTTGTTGTCGAGGACGCGCATTGGATCGATCCATCGACGCAGGAACTGGTGCGGCTGACTCTGGAGCGGCTGGTTTCCGCGCGGCTGCTGGTGTTGTTGACGGCACGGCCCGAGTTCAAGCCCGGTTGGAACTATCCTCATCTTCTGCAGATTAACCTCGACCGCCTTTCGCGGCGCGATCGCGTCGCCATGATTGAAAGGCTGACGGCCGGCAAGCAGCTTCCGTCGTTCGTCGTGGATCAGATCGTCGCGAAGACGGACGGCATTCCCCTGTTTGTCGAGGAACTGACCAAGACCGTGCTGCAAGGCGAATTATTGCACGATGTCGGCGGCCGCTATGAACTGAAAGAGACGCCGCAGGCAATGGCGATTCCGGATACGCTGCAAGGCTCGCTGCTATCGCGCCTCGACCGGCTGGAGCCGGAGGTAAAGGAGACCGCCCAGATCGCGGCAACGATCGGACGGCAATTCGACCGCAAGCTGTTGGCCCTGATCGCGACCAAGCCCGCAAGCGAACTGCAAGCGACGCTTGATCGCCTGGCTGCGGCTGAAATCATCCTGCCGGCGCCGGGCTCGGCGCCGGAGCAAAGCGCGTATTTGTTTCGTCATGGGCTGATCCAGGAAATCGCGTATCAGTCTCTGCTGCTCTCGCGTCGTCGTCAGTATCACCGTCTTATCGCCGAGTCGCTTGAGCGCTACTATCCCGAAATCGTTGAACGACAGCCGGAATTGATCGCGCAGAATTTTGCCGCGAGTGAACGGCCGGATCGGGCCATCGGCTATTGGCAGCGCGCCGGTGAACGAGCGCTCGCGAGCGCCGCCTTCGAAGAGGCCATCGCCGACGTTCAGCGTGGCCTGGGCCTCGTTGAGAAACTTTCATGTCTTGACCACGAGCGGGCTATCCAAACGCTGCCGCTGCTGCTGATCCGTGGCAAGTCGGAACACCGATCAGGCAGCCGGCAAGCGATCCGGACATTCCGGGAGGCCGCTCGAATCGCCAGGACAGAGAAGCTACCGTCATTCCTTGCTGAGGCCGCGACCGGATTCGGTACCGCCGAAGTGTTTAGCGGTTCTGGGGAAGAATCCGTCGGCTTGTTCGAGGAGGCACTTGCCGTTGCGCCGACCGGGGAAACGATCGAGCGTTGTCGCCTGTTGGGCGGGCTCGCTCAAGCCCTTAACATGACCGGCGCGACGGAGCGCGCCGGCGATGTTGCACGTCGAGCCGTCGTGCTCGCGCGCCGCCTCAACGACGGGCCGGGATTGCTTGGCGCCCTTATGTCTCAACTCATGTATGTGGGCGCGCAGCCAATGCGGGAGGCGGAATTTCCGGTGCGGCGGCACGTCCTAGACGAACTTCGTCAGGTAGCCGATCGGCTTGGCGACGGCGAATCGATTAAGCATGTCTGTATCCGTAGTCTCACAGCGTACCTGGAGATTGGGGATTTCGATCGTTTCGAAAAGGGACTAGAGCGTTATCAACAGATCGCCGCCGCCGAGCATGATTTCATCGACAAGTGGTTCGTCGCCGGCTCCCAGGCGATGCACGCCATTCTGGCCGGCGATTTTGCGCTGGCAGAGCGGAGGGCGGAGGAAGCGCTCAAGGTGGAGGAAAGCGCGGATGCCCAAACAGCAGCAGGCGTATACGGTATGCAGATGTTCACTATTCGCCGGGAGCAAGGTCGACTCGCGGAGATCGCGCCGTTGCTCAAACAGTTCGTCGACGAGAACCCTGAAGACGCGGCTTGGCGCCCCGGCCTGATGCTGATAGCTAGCGACCTCGGTTTTGAAGCACAAGCGCAGCGTAACTTAGAACGGATGGCGGAATCGGATTTTTCCGTCCCGATGGATGGCAAGCGTCTGGTGACGTTGACCTACCTTGCGGAGGTCGCTGCGAGGGTCCGCGAGTCCGAATATGCCGAACGCATTTACATGACTCTACTGCCGTTCCGAGATCAGGTGGCAACAGTACCAGTCTTCACCCTATGCTACGGTGCGGTTGCCCGTTATCTCGGCCTCCTTGCGAGCGCGCTTGGCGATTGGTCCGCCGCCGAAGAACATTTCGAATATGCCGTGGCGATGAACGAACGCATCCGCGGCTGGCCGTGGTTGGCGCATAGCCGTCACGAATTTGCTGTCATGCTATCGACGCGTAGCCGGAAAGGCGACAAAACGCGGGCGGCCGATTTGCTTGCGATGGCGGCAGAAACCGCAAAAAAGTTGGAGATGTTCGCTCTTACAGAGCGTATTAGCGGTTCTATCAATAGTTCCGGGGCCAGCAATTAGCTCGCGGATGAATCTTTGGTTCTTATCGCAACAACAGGTCAAATTCAGAAGGGAAGGTCATGCCGCGCTTCTTGATTGAACGAAACTTTGCCGAGCAGCTTGAGATGACCGGGGAAATCGCGCGCTCCGTCAAACGCGCGAACGACGAGGAAGGTGTTAAGTGGCTCTTCTCGTTCCTTAGCCCCGACAAAAAGAAGACCTACTGCCTCTATGAGGCACCGAGTGCCGACGCTATCCGAGCCGCCGCGCGCCGCAATAACATTCCGGCCGACGTGATCGTCGAAGTCAGCGATTTGCGACCTGAGATGTTTAACGTCTAGTTCGGTACTGGCCTCCTGCACCGGCACACATCCCTGATGTCGGTCATAGTTGCGTATGCCGTGGGCTTCGAGCAGACGGTGGAGCCAGAAGCCGTCGTAGCGCGCTTCGTAACAAGAACCGATTTCCACGCGCTTCCTCGTTTCTCCGGCAACCCGCGTCCGGATCCGCTCGCACAGATCCAAGAGCCCCTTCCCGTCGCAGGGCTTCAACGTGTAGCCGCTGATCTTGTCCGACAAGGGCGTGTTCATGGCAACAATCCAACTCTTCTTGCTCAATTCAATTGCAAGAACACAGCGTACCGCGCCATCATGAACTCCGGCGGGCGGCAGGTTGTTCACTGTCAGGGCTGCCATCAGTCTCATCTCCTATGCAGCGGTGGTAGGGTCGAAACCGACCTGGTAGCCGCTTTCCGCCCGCTACGCCTGCATAGGATCTAGTCGGCATTCGCCGCAATTCCGATCAAGCAACATTCCCAGAGAAGCCGCATTATCTCGAGAAGCACCGACAGACCGGACTAATGAGTTGAGGAGGGGGTCGGTGCCGGCGGTACTAGCCGAGTACATCAACGAGGTTGCCTATCGCCATCTGTTGAGTATGGGTTTCCACACATGAAACCACGCTCAATATCGACGACACCATCATGACCCAGCTGAAGCGCGAGGCTGCGCCAAGGGCGCACCATGTCCGAGGTGGTCGAGACAGGGCTGCGTCTCCTGCTCCGTCCGCGCCGAAAGCAAGGAACCCTTCTCCCTTTGTCGAGCTTTCAGAGTGGCGGCGCGCTCTATCGGGCGATGGCAGAGCGGTGGTGTCGGCGGTCGGCACAAATGTCCTTGTCTACGCCGCCGATTCATATCGCCATTCCACGCGCCTTGCCGATGGCTGGAGCCGCAGGGCGCCAGACCCGACCCTTGGTTCACGACGTGGCCTGTTCTTGACGAATGCCTGCGCGCGACCACTCGCTCTCGCGTCATGCGGCATCCCTGGAGCGCTGCCGCCGCCTGGCAGTTCGTCGCGGCAGTGCTCGCCTCCCCGGGACTCACTGTCCTGACCCTGACGGCGCCAGACGCCGACGTAGTGCTGAGGTGATCGCGGAGCTGCTGCACCGGAGCGGCAATCTCAGGCATGAGGCACATACCGCCATCCTCACGCGTGAGCACGGGATTGCACGAATCTGCACGCGGAACACCGACTTCAATCGCTTCCTATTTTTCGAGGTAGTCGATCCGCTCGGATCGTCCTAAGCGGCGGAACCGTCGCTCAACACGTAATCTCGCCGGCTGCGCCGCGACATCGCTAGTCCTTGGCCATGGGTCAGGTAAAACACCCCGAACCGCGAGCGGGATGAGATTTTTATCTCTGTTGTCAGGATTGGGATTCCATGGACTCAGTGGCATTCCCGAAGTGGACGGCGCCGTGTTTCCGGGAGCTGGCAACGACCCACTGTACTGACCGGTTGGTTTCCGCTGCGATCGATGGGCCGCTCTGGGTGCCCCCTGGGTGCGTCAATTGGCGATGTCACACCCGAGTTACGATCACCACCGGAATTTCGCGAGTGGTGCGCTTCTGGTAGTCCGCATACTGCGGATACATCGCGACGAGGCGGGGCCAGAGTCGCGCTTTCTCCTCCACGCTCGCACGCCGTGCGGTGGCGCGGGAGCGCTGGCTTCCGACCTGCACCGTCACCCCCGGGTCGGCCTCCAGGTTGAGGAACCAGGCCGGATGCTTCGGCGCTCCGCCGAGCGAGGCCACGAGCACGAGGCTCCCGTCATCCTTGAGATACAACAGAGGCGTCGTGCGGCTGCGACCTGATTTGCGCCCCGTCGTCGTGAGGAGAAGAATCGGCGCGGCGCCCATCTTGCCCATTACGCGGCCGCCGCTCAGCCGGTATAGCCACACGTTGAGCGCGATGAAGACGTTCATGAGGGGCTTCACGACGAACTCCCGTTGCTGCAGCGCGGCCGGAGGTGACGCGATAGAAAAGCGCTGCAGGCTTGTCCGATCCATCCTATCACGCCGGTCTTGATGTCAACGACGATCCCGGGACGTGCTCGCTGGATGCGGGCGTCCATCCCATGGCATCCGGGAATGCGCCTCATGGGACTCACTTATAGATAGCACCATCGACCCCCGCTTCCCTGCCTCGATGCACCTCGATACGCGACATCCCGGCCGAGCTAGCCATCACTCCCATTGCCATCTATCGGCACTATAAGAAGAAGCAGGGGCTCCGTCCTAAAAGGAAGCGGATAGTCAGCGCTCGCTCGCACAAGCTAAGGACAGGCCGGTTTCGGCCTCACTGAGTGCTGCGGGCTTTGCTTGCCAACGCCGGCAGTGGGCAGGCTCCGACATCGATCCAAGATGCTCCAAGAACACCCGTCTTCCGGTCTCCGCATCTTCGATGGTTAAATCTGATACCGCAAGGTTCCGTCATTACCCGCCAGCGGCTGCTCATAGTCATCGGCGATCTTCAGCAAAGACATATCGAAACCCAAAAAACCGCCTATCCTTCGCGACGCGTGATTCAGACTAAATCATTGACGGCCGCTGGAATGCGAGCGGGCTGGCGATTCGCTACAGGAGCGTTGGGACCTTCGCTTCGCCGAGACCGATCCGAATTCACCCGCCGGTCGGTTTATCGGCCGCTTTTGGCGGCCGATTTTTTCCTTCGGGCTTCCGTGCGACAAGGCAAAGCCGCTGCAGATCTTGGAAGAGTGGTTCACCATTCACGGTGGTCAATCGGGCGCACCCCATCTCGTTGATTTTCGTTGCAAGCATCGGGGCTCGCAGCTTACGGCTGGCTGGGTCAGGGAAACGGTATCCGCTGCCTATATCACGGCCGGAAATACGGAGCCGACGGACTATGCATCGAGCAGCCCGGCGAGAAGCGCGGCGGCTTTGCCTATAAGGTCCACATCCGAACATTACCGGTTCAGGAATATCTCGGGCTGATGGTGAGCCGCCTTTTGGGCTGGTCCTCGATGGCTGCTTTGATGGTAGTGTGAACGAGCATCCCGCGAGCCGGCCCATTGCGCCTGGTGCTCGATGAGCTCGCGGAGAAAGAGGCGACGAAAACGATGCAAACCCACGAGACGGTCATCCATGCCGGTAGACTGCTTGCGACGCCCGGCGAAGCGCCGAGACGCGGCCAAAGCGTGTGGATCGCCGGCGGCAAGATCAAGTCCGTTGCCTCGGGCTTCATCGATCCGCCGAGTGGCGCTCGGCTCATCGACCTCAAGGATAAGTTTGTGCTGCCGGGGTTGATCGACTGCCACGTGCATCTGACCGCGCAACTGGGCGCCGACTATCGGCTGCGCCTCGTCGAGGATACCGACCCCAAGGTTGCCTTGGACGCTGCTCAGCGCGCGCAGGTGACGCTGGCCGCTGGCTTCACAACGGTTCGCGATGTCGGTGCGCTCACCCCGGAGGTGATCTACGCGCTGCGTGCGGCGATCGCCGAGGGCAAGGTTCCCGGGCCTCGCATCCTGTGCGTGGGCGCGATACTGTCACCCACAGGCGGGCACGGGCCGGCCTATGGATATCGGGGAGATGTATGCGCCTGCATACAGTCGAACATTGGCGTCTGCGATGGTATCGATGCCTGCCGTCGAGCTGTACGGGCTCAGGTGGCGCAGGGGGCGGACGCGATCAAATTCGTCGCCACCGGCGGTGTGCTCTCCAACTTGCGCGCCGGCGTCGACCAGCAGTTCACCGACGACGAGATCCGCACGATTATCGAGACGGCGCACCGACTCGGACGGCCTGTTAGCGCGCACGCGCACGGCGCTGCTGGCATCAATGCCGCGCTAGCTGCCGGCGTCGATTCGATCGAGCATGGCAGCTTCCTGGATGACCAGTCGATCAAGCTTTTCCTCGAGCACCGCGCTTTTCACACGCCCACCATCATCGCCGGCATGACCGTGCTGGAGATGGCCCAGCGCGGCGGCGCACTGACCCCCGCGCAGACTGAAAAGGCGTTGGGGGTCGGTGAGCACATCAAGCAGGCGCTGGCGCGCTCGTATCGGGCCGGTGTCAGGATCACCTTTGGCACCGACATGGGCGTCGGACCACACGGTCAGAACGCACGAGAGTTTGCGCTGATGGCCGAAGCCGGAATGACCAGCGCGGATGCGATTAAGGCCGCAACCGTGAACGCCGCGGAACTACTCGACATCGCCGACGTCGCCGGAAGCCTGGCCCCCGGCAAGTCGGCGGACATCATCGCCGTCGACGGCGACCCACTGGGCGACGTCACCGAACTGGAGCGCGTGACCTTCGTGATGGCACGGGGCGTTCGAGCAACCATCGGGGGCATGAGCTGACCGCCTGCTCTCGAGACCAAAGGGTCTAAATCGTTTTCGACGATGCTGCGCTCTATGGCTCGAATCACGACTTCAGTGAGCAGAACATGGCATCGTGCAAGCAAGCTGGCGTCAAGCCGGTGTGCATTCCGCAGCAGACTGGCCAGAGAACACCGCGACGCCACGCTGCCTTACTGACCGGCTGCAACGAGCGACTGCCCGACTAGCAATGAAACGGATGATGACCGTGATTTTGCTGCATCGGAATCCGCGCACTATGACCCCCTTCCCGATGCGGGGAGCTATCGCGCCGGCGCATTGCCGCTGCCCAAGGAAATGCCCTGCCGCCGGCGTGAATGTGCGGTTCAGTTGCACCCGCGGCCACCCGTTAAGCGACGTCCCAACCATGGTTTAGGCCCGCCGCCCGCGAGGCGATACGCGCCCTACCAGCGCACAATGGACCGCGTCATCCAAATGAGTTGAAATGAGATCAACTTCATAAGGGAGGGAGATGGCGGCCTGCACGCTCGGGTCCATTTTCGATCCCGCTCGTCGCGAGCGTCCATCAGAAGTGCTGCCCTATCAAATCGGACAATGAAGTACGACGCTTTCCAGTATTTGTTTTTCTGCCGGGGTTCACCCGCGCGGTCGTGTTTACAGCAATAGTGGGCGCTGCCTTTGGAGCGGTCGGAGCGCGACTTCGCTCGGTGCCGTTTTCATGAATAGGGTGCGGGAGCACTCAAAAAACATCTGATTATTCGCTGGAATGCCACCATGCGATAGGCGCTGGTCGAAGACAGCTACCTCGTTTGTCCTGAAATGTTCAATGACTCAAGCATCGGATTCTCGCTCGATGACTAGCTCTGCATCTGCCACTTGTCGGCATCTCCGTTTTTCCGGAGTCAACTGCCGTCATTGCGGGCGCGATCGATTGAGCTGTCAGCAAAGCAAAATACATAAGGAGTAACATGATGCGCGCATTCCAGATTCCGCTGCTGGCCAGCTTTGCCATTCTTGCGAACCGCGAGGTTTCGCTCTCCCAAATCGCTCCCGCCCCATCCACGGAAACCCTTATCGACGCAGACAGTGATAGCGCGAATTGGCTTCTGCCCGCACACAGCTACAGCGGCAATCGCCAACTCAAGGAAAGCGAGATCAGTCTGCAAGACGTCGATCAAATGAGGCTTGCGTGGAAATTCGAGCTTCCGGGGAGCGAGCCAGTGGAAACCGCGCCGATCGTGTGGGACGGGACGGTTTTCGTCACCTCGGGACGAGACGACATCTTCGCCCTAGATGCCAGCAATGGCGACATCAGGTGGCAGTACCGGCCCAGTGTAAAGCAACAGGTCGGTTTTCCGCGCAATCGTGGTGTTGCTATCTACGAAGGCAAGATCTTTATCGGCATGATCAATGGTCACCTCGCCGCGCTCGATGCGAAAACCGGCAAGGAAATTTGGGACAGGCAGACAGTTGAAGATCCTAAGACCGGCTATTATTCGATGGCGCCGGTTCCCTATAAGGGAAAAATCCTCATCGGCGAGTCGAACGGCGACTGGGGCGGCATCGGCAACATCAGCGCATTCGATCCAAATACGGGCGACCGTGTCTGGCAGTGGCAGTCTATTCCAAAGCCGGGCCAACCTGGAAATGACACGTGGAGCGGCGATTCCTGGCGGCGTGGCGGTGGCGCTGTGTGGAACGGAATGGCTATCGATCCCGCCAGCGACACGCTTTACTTGACCCTGGGAAATCCGACACCGGATTTTCTCGGCACCGTACGGCAAGGAAAGAATCTCTACACCGACTCAATGGTAGCGCTCGATATATCCGGCTCCGCACCGAAGTTGAAGTGGTACTACCAGTTTACAGCCCACGACACACACGACTATGACCCGGCCATGCCGCCGGTGCTTTTCACCGGTAGTATCGGCGGCGGACCGGTGAAACTCGTCGCCGCCGGCGATAAGGCCGGGAACTTCTGGATCCTCAACGCCGAAGACGGCAAGCTTATCAGCAAGACTCCGCTGAGCTTTCAGTACAACCAGAATAGTCAACCGCAGGTCGGCAGTTCCAATTATGCGTGCCCAAGCTGGAACGGAGGGATCGAATTCAACGGCGGCGCCTACGATCCGGTGACTAACACGTTTTTCGTACCTAGCAGCAACCAATGCGCCAAATGGAGTGCCGCCAACCGCGCGCAGTTCGTTGCCGGCCAGTTTTATCTTGGCGGCTCGGAGCCAATATCAGTCGGACCAAATTCTGGATGGTTCAACGCGGTCAATGTTTCAACCGGCATTTTCAATTGGCGAAAGCAGCTCGATCTACCGGCAAATGGCGGCGCGCTTGTTATGAGTTATGAGCCGTCGCAACAATCTGAACCAAAGTCATCTCTCGTGTTCACCGGTCTGCTTGACGGCCGCTTCGGCGCCTATGACGGCAAGTCGGGCAGCCTGCTTTGGCAATACGAGACCGGCGCGGTCATTTGGGCGCCCCCGGCAACGTTTGTGGAGAATGGCGATCGATACGTGCTGGTGGCGTCGGGGGGGCCAGGTTCGATGAAGGTGCCGGAGCTCAAGCAGACCGTTGGTCTAAACATGTTGACGACGTTCGTCTTAAGAAAGCAAAAGCACGCTGAGAAGTAGCGGACGCGGGAATGGTGGCGGACGTCACCGGAACCGGCAGCCCTGCACGACCGAGACGTTGGCGCCTTGCACGAACATCAGCGTGACCGGACCGTCCCCCAAAGTACCGGAGAGATGGCCGAGCCGGCCTGAAGCATCGGGCTTCGAGCCTTGGTCACCGCCGAAGGAGGCATCACCCGGTCCCATTTCCACGCGATCACCATCTGTCGTCTCGACAAACCAGCGTCCAGAGAGCGGAATAATCCACTGCGGCTCGGGATTCTCGTGCCAGGTGCCGATCCATCCCTTCGGAAATTGTGCGATCCACACCGCCCTAGGCTCCTCGGGCAGTTTGTCGACATAGATTGGCTGCACCGTCGCGCCAAGCGAAAACGGCTTGAAACCCCTTACCTCGCACGACGTCTGGTGTGTTCTGCCGTTTTGGTCCGCCCAAACGTCCCAATAGCGAATGGGCGTCGCATCGGGTGTATTCGCTGCCATCGCTCTCATGGAAAGGAGCGCGGTCACCGCTAGAACGACATGGCGTAGCATCGCGGGTCTCCGACGGTAACATAGACACCTCCGCCGCACTTCGACGGAACGACCCCAAGAACGTGCTGGAGCGGAACTGAGGAGATTTTCAGCGCTGACCGTTATCTCCCAATCGATTGTCATGTCGTTGCCAAGCCACGAACGAAGGCGCGCAATTCTCGCGAGGAGCGCCCGAAAGTTTCTCGCGCAGCAGGAACCGCGCTAGAAGCGTCGCGCGCTCAACTTCTCGATGAGCGCGTGGTCGAGCGGTGCCTCACGGACCGAGGGGAGGCT